>DASTOH010000212.1:0-103281 GCA_035720235.1 Anaerolineales bacterium
TAGAGCAAAAATCTGATCAATTGATGGCATAGCCACAATGAGCAAACCAAGCGTGAATGTCTTGAGGCGTAATTGCCTGCAGAGCTTGTTTGAGGGCGTCGATCAAATCAGGCCATGTTCTGGCCTTGAGACGACGCAGGATCGTCTTGACCTTCGACCAAGCCAATTCAATCGGGTTGAAGTCCGGCGAATAAGGTGGCAGATAGATCAAGTGGGCGCCACACGCGCGGATCAACTCTGCCAGCCCAGCGACCTTGTGAGCCGAGAGATTGTCCATGAACAAAATATCACCGGGTTGAAGGGTCGGGACGACACATTGTTCGATGTAGCCATAAAAGACCGTGCCATTGACAGCTCCCGACAATACCAGGGGAGCTGTGATCCCCGTCCAGCCAATGATCGCCAGGGTCGTGGTTTGCGGTCCCGAGGGTTGTGGCACACTTTCAACCACACGTTCATCAGGTGCGGCTCGCCCATACAAACGGGTCAAATCGATAGTGACGCTACTTTCATCCAGAAATTTGAAATGTTTCACCTCCAAGTCTGCCACTTCTTTCTGAAACTGGCTACGCTGGCGCTTCACCCTCGGCGTGTCCCGCTGGCTGGCATGGAGCGACTTTTTTTTCGCGGCAATTTGAGCCGCACCAATTCGCGGTACATCATGCTCGGATCCGATTTGATCTTGGTTTCCTTTTCCACCCTCTCGCACAACTCCTGCAAGGTCGCATCTGGTTGGGCTTTCACCGCCGCTCGAATGGCTTCTGCGGCTGTCGCCAACTTGCGGATAGGTCCTCCCGCATGCGGCAGCGCGGCACAACTGCCGGTTTTCCGCTGCCGCGCTAACCAGCGCTCGATCGAGGGCTCACTGATGTTGTATCGTCTGGCTGCCTGCGGAATATTACATGCGCCACTTTCGACACTTGCCACCACTCGTTCTCGTAGGTCTGTTGAATATGCTTTCATACCGTCCATTATGCCATCAATTCACTAAATATCTGCTCTAGTGGCTCCAATTCCCGGGGATTCTTCACTCCCTTCGGTCGTTCAGAATGACATAATACACTCTATTGACAAAAGTCTTGCTCGATACCGATATCGGCACCGATGTTGACGATGCCGTTTGCCTGGCCTATCTCCTCTGCCACCCAGACTGCGAACTGCTGGGCGTCACCACGGTCACAGGCGAAGCTGAAAAGCGCGCCTCGTTGGCCAGTGTTTTATGCCAGGCGGCGGGCAAAAACATTCCCATCTACCCGGGTGCCGAGCATCCCATGCAGGGAGAGCAACGCCAGCGGATCGCACAGCAAGCGGTGGCACTGCCGCGCTGGCCTCACAAAACCCATTTCCCAGAAGGACAAGCAGTAAATTTCCTGGCTCAAACAATTCGATCCCACCCTGGTGAGGTGACACTCCTGACAGTTGGCCCTCTGACCAATATGGGCTTGTTGTTTTCGACATACCCCGATGTTGCGGCGCTGCTGAAAGGTCTGGTGATTATGGGCGGTTCGTTCGGCCAGGATTCGCCTGAGGCGCAACGGCTCGAAGGGAATATCGCTAACGATCCACTAGCTTCTGAGATCATTTATAAAACCGCCGTTCGACTGCACCGTTCGCTGGGACTGAATGTGACCCAGCAGGTGGTCATGCCAGCCGAAGAGGTCCGCGAACAGTTCACCGCGCCATTATTGCGACCGGTGATGGACATGGCCGAGATCTGGTTTTCGCAGTTCTACCCATCCATTACTTTCCACGATCCTCTGACTGCCGCGACCATTTTCGATAACAATTTGTGCTCTTATCAGGAAGGCACAGTCAGACTAGAAAATATCGATGGGCATGCGCGGACGGTCTGGCTGCCAGATGGACCTCATGCCCCACATCAAGTCGCGGTGACGGTCGATGTAGATGGTTATTTCCAGCACTTCTTCGGTGTGGTTGGTTGAGGATATCACTCCGGCCGTCATGGGTATAATCAGGCCTCTATGAACCAATTTGTAGCGTTGCTGCGCGGGATCAATGTCGGCGGGAAAAATCTTATCAAGATGACTGATTTGAAGGCTTGTTTCGAAGCCCTGGGGTTTAAGGATGTGCGCACCTATATCCAGAGCGGGAATGTACTTTTCAGCGCCTCCGCGTCAGGCCAGGCCCGGTTGACAAAATGGATCGAAGAAGCCCTCTCGAAAAAATTTAACTATCGGTCACGTGTGGTGATGCGGTCTCTTAAGCAAATCCAAGAGATCGTCACGCAGGCGCCGATGGGCTTCGGCAGCGATCCAGCCACCTACCGTTATGATGTCATATTTCTAAAGGAGCCGCTTACCGCGGTCAAGGCCATGAAGAGTGTCGCCACAAAAGAAGGAGTCGACCAGGCCTTTGCCGGGAAAGGTGTGCTTTATTTTTCAAGGCTCATCAGCCGGGCGACCCAAAGCCACCTGACTCGCATCATCGCCATGCCGGTCTACCAAAGCATGACCATCCGCAACTGGAACACGACCACAAAGCTGCTGAACATGATGGAGGCGGCAGTCAACCACTGATGATGTGGATGTTATTGCTGGTTCCGCTTTGTGCGGGACCAACATCGGGAACATGAAGAAAGCCCTGGATGCGCGCCGGGGGGTTGCTCTGGCAAAGTCACCCAATTCACTGCCGGATTAAACAGAAACTCCCAAGCTGGGAGTTACCATTTATTCTCCACGAGTGATCTATCTGCCTATCTCAGATTATCGGTTCACAGACTATTTAGTTGCTGGCTTTTCAAACGGTTCATAAAAGGGGGTCTTCAATTCGGATACTTTTCCCATTTCCCACAAACGGCGCAAAGCATCTAATACAATAGGCCAGTTTTGAACATACTCAGCATAGTCCTTATAGCGCGTTGAAGTTGCCTGGTTCCGGCGTATTGCCGTCAAAAGAGCTGTCATAAGATGACCCTTCCGCTCACCACCGAGAAAATCTATAAGATCATCAAGCATATTCCTATTATATCCACTATAAACTTAAAAAAACACCACCGAAACGAGAACACATTGGTACAGGGAGAAAATTCGCCAGTATGTACCACCGGGCGAACACAGTTCGCGTTTCGAGTTTGGAAGCAGTTACGAAGCTTTGTACAGTGGACATATTGCCTATACGCAAAAATAAGTAATCGGGTAATGCCCACTGCCCATCTGGGAAATCCCTAATTGTCTCGCCTGTAATCAGTGAGTATATGAGAATGGGAGGAGGCGGGCATCCGACGGGGGCTTGCATGGCCCGCGTAATCAGGGAGTTCAGCAAAGTATGCCACTCCCTGCGACAGAAGCTATTGGATTTATTAATTGGACATATAGAGAAGTGAGGAACTTCCATGATGAGTAGTAATCCTGATCAGACGAGGGATGAAAAACAACTCAAGGTAGCCATCCAAGAAGAACAGATTAGCGTTGCACCTGGAAATGCAGTCCAGATTCAAGCTGCTGTGATTAATGAAAGTCCGAATGAGGAAGAGGTTAATATCCTGGTCAAAGGGGTGCCGGCCAACTGGATAAGCATCGACACGCCTGTCGTCCATTTGTCTTCCGGTCAGGCGAAACAAGTCACTCTTACCGTCCAGGCACCTCCTGTTCCTGAGGGTCGCGTCGGCCAGCATCCTCTGGATATCCAGGCGATCAGCCGGAACGATTCGAATCATTCGGCGATTGCGCGCAGCGTCCTGACGGTAGCTGCCTATGAATCGCGCGGACGGATCGGGGTGATGCTCAGTTCCGTTCATTTCGCCGTCATTCCGGGTTCCACCATTCACATTCCCATTCTCCTGCAAGACCGCGGTTTACAAGAAGACAGCTTCCGCCTGAGCATTACGGGGATTCCTGCGAATTGGATATCGACGAACTCGGCACTGACCAGACTAGAGCCCTCTGCCAGCAAAGAGATCATGGTGACCATTCATGTTCCACGTTCCCCTCAGGCGGCTGCCGGGCGAACCCCTTTTGTGATCCAGTTGACCAGTCTGGTGTTTCCCGATCAAAAGGTGGAAGTGAACTGCATTCTAACCATCTCCGCGTTCTCGCAGTTTTCGGCCCTGCTGGAACCCATGACTCTCAAGGGAGGTCAATTCGGGCAAGTGATTATCAATAACGAGGGCAACACAGTCGATACCTACAGCTTAAGTTTTCAAAGCCCGGGCAATCTCTTGATGTTCGAAAGAGCGGTACAGGTGCCTAAACCGGGTGCACAACCCGGTATGCAGCAGGTTGAAATGGCCTATGTGGAGATCCCACAGGGGGATCGGTTCCAGGTGGCGGCCGGGGAGAGAGGTGTCTATCCGTTCCGGGCCCGTCTCAGGTCACGTCCGATCATGGGAGGCGAGCAAACATCTCCCTTTACGGTCAGTGTCGCATCGACCGAGAAGAGAGTGCAGGATCTCTCCGCTCACGTGATCGAAACAGGCTTGATTCCAATCTGGCTGCTGCCCGCAGCAACGATTGCAACCTTCATTTTCTGTCTGCTCCTGCTTTTCTCATTCAGAAATTTTCCCACTACTGCACGGGCCACCCAAACGGCGGCCTACAACCAGACCCAGGCCGCCCTCGCCGGAGGGCAAGATTCCGATGGCGATGGGCTGACCGACACGGAAGAAAGTGGACTCGGCACGGATCCTTTCGTGGCCGATACCGATGGTGATGACCTACTGGACGGGGAGGAAGCGGAAACCTATCAGACGAATGTACTTCTTGCAGATACCGATACTGACGGTTTGCAGGATGGCGCGGAAGTAAAGGTACACCAGACCGATCCTCGCAAACCAGACACGGACGCAGATTTGCTCAACGACGGCGCCGAAATCGAAGCCAAGACAGACCCAAAGGTGGCCGATACCGATCAGGATGGAGTCGGCGATGGCGTTGAAGTCAGCCTCGGTACCGATCCGCACCAGCAGGATACCGATCGAGATCAACTGCTGGATGGTCAGGAAAATCAAACCTGCCCGAAGCCTCTCACACCCGATTCGGATGCAGATGGGATCATCGATGGCATTGACCGTGACCCGTGTAACGCAGCCAACCCTGCTTTGACTGCCACAGCCATCGCGGGTGCTCCGACACAAGCACCACCCACACAACCGCAGCCTACCATTATAGTTGTGACGCCGACTCTCCCTCCGACCAGTACATCCCTTCCACCCACCAACCCACCAGTTGTCACACTCACACCGGCTCCTCCGAGCCTGCAGGGCATGATGGTCTTTGGCACGAACCGGGATGGCAATTCTGAAATTTACGCTCTGAATCTTGCCAATCAATCCCTGACGCGCCTGACGAGCAATAGCGCCCAAGATGTGCAGCCAGCTCTGGCTCCTGATTCCGTACAGGTCGCGTATGTTTCGAATCAGGACGGTAACAACGAAATCTATCTCGGCGGCATCGATCGCCGGGTGCCCTTGAACCTCACCAACCACGCCGCGGATGACCAGCAGCCTGCCTGGTCCTCCGACGGTAACTGGATCGCGTTCACCACCAACCGGGATGGCAATCAGGAGGTCTACGTCATGCGCAGTGATGGATCACAGATCCGAAATCTGACGAACAACGCAGCGAATGATTTCGCGCCTACTTGGTTTTCTGTTAGTGGGCTGTTCGGTGCGGAGGATTGGATCGCCTTTACCAGCACGCGGGATGGCAATCAGGAAATATATAGAATAAAACCAGATGGAACGGGATTGACGAACCTCACCAACAACCCAGCCAATGACTACTCCCCTGCCGGTTCTGCCAGCGGGCAAATCCTCGCCTTCGTAACGGAGCGGGATGGAAATCCTGAAATCTACACAATGAACCAAAATGGGGGGGCCGCGACCAACATTACTAACAATCTGGCGCGGGACCTCGATCCCGCCTTCGGCTTGAACGGGAATTGGATTGCCTTTTCAACAGAGCGGGATGGAAACCTGGAAATCTACGTAGTGAGAGCTCAAGGAGGCACTGCCTATAACCTGACCAGGAACCCTGGCCAGGATCGCGACCCTGATTGGTGATCCGAAAAGCGTAGTCGACTGAAGTCGCTACTTGGAAAGATCAAAGGAGAAAGAATGGGAAGCTCAGACTTTTATATTGACTATAACATCGAGGTGCCGAGTGTCAGCGACGAATTCCATCGTGAGACCGAGCAGAGATTGAGGGAACTCGCCTCGTCTCATTCGGACCTGGTCGGCGCGGCTGTTGCCTTGGAAAGAATTGCGGATACAGAGACCTATGATGTGTATCGCGTGCGAATCGTAGTTTACAAGCGTCCACAGGATATTGTGGTTGCAAAACAGGATTCGAATCCGATGGTAGCGCTGCGAGAGGCGCTCGAGGCACTCGAAGAGCAAGTGCGTACCTCGCGAGAAAAACTCGCGCAAAAGGAACCTCATCGCGACAGTCAGATTCAAGCCACCTATTACGACTTAAGCGCAGAAGAAATCTATGCGACCTATGCAAGAGATTGGGAGCCCGATGAAATACTCGAGATGGACCGTACTGAGATCGTCAGTCACCTGATGGTAGAAGAAGGCTTGACTCAAGACGCGGCAGACTTCGCCGCGGATCAAATCCTTCGCATGGCAGAAAGGATCACGAGCGGTGAGGAAGGATGATTTCTGCCTGCCAAACCTGTTACTCCACCTTTTGTATATCAATCCCAAACCACTTGCCCACCCATCGTCGCGTGTAATGGGGTGCCAACGGAAGCAGGCGAATCAAACTCCATATGCCTCCTGTAATGCTTATCGTGAAATGTGCATCCAATCAGTGGAGCGTCAAATTTTCCTCCCTTGTACAACTTCGACTAAATATTCCTGCGGCGCAACTTCAGGTTAAAATGACGGCCTGACAAGCCAGTAGAATAATCAATCCGTTCAACCCACAAACCTGCCTGCCCGATTATTTCAAGGAGCTCAGTTTGATCGTACAACCAGATGTGATCATCGGCAATCACCTGTCCTGGTAAACGGATAGGCATAGGCATCTGACCATACCCAGAGAAATATTTTGTCACCCGGCCCCATTCGAGCGCGTCCGGTGTACTCAAATACAAGCTACCGTCTGGGGAAAGAAGTTCTCGAATCTTCTGGAGTGTAGGGATTGGATTGAAATTGAAATGCTCCAAGACCTCGGTCAACAGGATGATGTCAAACGTCTTCTGCCAAGGTAGCGGATCCAATTCAATGTTGGAAACCGCGAAGTGTAACCCATACTCTGTTCTTAGGCTACGACTCATATAAACGTTGATAAAATCGATACCATATGCTTGGCAAGCAGCGAGACGTCTGACGTAAAGAAGCAAAGTACCATATGCACAACCAATATCCAGGCAACTTGAAGGTGGTTGCTCATCGACATCAGAATACAGCCAGCTGGCAATAGGATGCCAGTAATAGACCTCGGCTGGACGATAGTTTTCAACATAATAAGGATGTGGGTCCAAGCGCATAATTTCCTCCTGGCAAGCCTGCAACTCACTCCACCAGGGTTCCAGCAAAAATCGGCGATCGTTGTTCGCCCACATACTCCATCCACTCCGAGTTTCCGTAACGCTGAATCAGCGTGGCATAACGACCCGCTGAACATCGACCAGCGGTCCATTCCGAATACGAGTGGTTTGAGACCACTTTTTTATAAGGTACTGCTGACGTTGCCGGTATAAGTGAGCTGGATCAAAGCCGTTCGCGCGTAAGATGCCTAAGGAGGAATGAACAGCGCGATGCAGGTAGGTCATTCCTGAAAAGTATTGATTGCCAAAACCTTTAATATCCATCTGGAAAGCGATGTCATTATCTTCAAAACCCCAGCCTGGTTGGTTGAAAGGCTCGCTCTCATCGAAGCGGATCCCTGCGTCAAAAACTTCACGCCGAAACATACCATATTGGGTCCAGGCAACAAGGTTGGTAGAGAGCACTGACTTACTATCAATACAATATATGAAAGGACTTGCTTGTTCACGGCGAGGCGTCTGCCAATGCGAGTGGACACCAATGCAACCGAGCTGGCCACCTTGATTTTCCATGTATCGCAACATGGCGAAGCTGGAAAATGGCACAATTTCAATATCACCATCCATAAAAAGTATGTATTCAGCGTTTTCTGAAAGCATATAGTCAATGATTTGATTTCGAGCAATGGAGCTTCCAAGGTTCCTTGGGTTCAGGATCAGGTGAAAAGGAATATCACCGAATTCGGTTCTTATGTTAGATAATGCCAGCGGAGTTCCATCAGTTGAACCGTTGTCGCAAATACAGATCAAAGGCTGTTGACCTAGACGTTGCAGTAATCGCGCTTCCTGAATGTAGGCTCGGACCGAGTCTATACTAATATTTTTGGTGTTCCAGGTAAGAAGTGCCAGGACAATCTTCTTACTCGCCGGTAATTTCGGCTGTAACGATTTTGCAAATACCCCGGCAATGCACGCATGTGTAAATGGAGGCTGTTGCCGAAATAGCGAAGCATCTTCCTCAAAAGGGATTTCTGGCGCGTCCATAAAAGGGTGTAAGCCATGCGCGGCACACAGTTCTCTCAATTCATTGAAAGTCACGCGGTTAAAGCCATTGAATACTTCCTCATGATCAGAACGCAAGAAACCTGAACGCAAGAAAGCAGGATCGTTCCAAGCCGAGTCGAAGTAGTAGTCACAAGTAACTAGTAACCAACCGTTCGGCTTCAGTTTGCGGGCCAAGGCTTCCAGCAATATCTCACGTTGTGGTCGAAGCAGATGCTCTAAAGTGTTGACACAAATTACACGGTCGAAAGCTCCATCCGGAGCTCCGAGTGAAAGGGTAAACTGCCCATTTTGAATCAGATTCCAATTTAGATAATATGAGTGCGGATAAAGACCTTTTAATCGTTCTCGGAAATTAACCGGGTTCAAAGTGCAGTCCAGGACTGCCATGGTATTCTCCAGCCGAGATTGGAATAATACAAATGGTAATTCCCAACGGCGCATACGCGGGAGTGATTGCCCATAATTGAATGCGGCAAATTCAGGTAATCGTAAATCAGCTTCTCTGGCAACCGTGATCATGCTCATACTCCTTTTAGAATCTACAAGATCTGTCAGGCTCTTGCGTATGTCGCACGCAACCGTTGAATTCTCCAATGGCTTCGTGTCAAAAACTTCAGGTAACCCATTCCCATGCTGATCCTGTTTTGTGGACAGTTGTTGATATAGCTTCCAGTCATCTCCCATTAAGTTCTGGATCTTTTCTGAGGGATAGGTCTTCCAGTAAGCTCCACGCGTTTGCTTGGGACTGATATTGTGTCCATGAATGATGCTCACATGAAAGGCAGAGTCTGGGAGCGTTGTCATCCGTTCTGGTGGACCACTCCATACAAAACGCGCGTCCTCGCCAACATTGATTTCAGGGAAGTGATGTCTGCCCCAGTATGATCTCCGGTAACACAGCGTGCTGCCAGAGAGCCAGAACCGCTGAGTCTTAGGATAGATATATTGCCATGCCTGGCTGTTGACGATATCGTAGAAGAGCAGGATGTTGATTCCGCATATCTCCACCTGAGTTCTGAGCAAGTGCTCCACCTGATAGCTTATGCGATGTGGAGCATGCCAATCATCATCATCCCAGTGGACGATCAACTCGCCGCGCGCTCGCTCGCATGCCAGATTGCGCTTCGCACCGATTGTCAACTTTTGGCTCAGACGGATATAGTGAATTTGGTCGTCATCTGGAATTACGCCACCAACTGGTTCAGAGCCATCATCGACGACAATTAGTTCTTTAGCGGAGTAATCCTGCCGCAGAAAATATTCAATCGCACGCGGCACAAAGTGACGACGATTGTACGTCGGCATGATGCAGGAAACAAGAGGCGCAGTAGTATATAGCATCTTATCCTACATCCAGCATCCTTCGCTGTGCTCAATTGGTCGTGGCCACGAACATCCAATAATTTCGAAAGGCGATTCAAGCATCAGTCACCATTACTTTATGAAACAGTATGATGAGTTCTCCATAAATAATATTCAATCGCATGCGACAAAAAGTGACGACGATTGGCGATGTGCATAATGCAAAAGATGAAAGGTCTGGTCCTCACGCTGGCTCCTCAACGTCTTGAAGGTATCAAAATCAAAGGCTTCAGTGATTCAAAATTGCCCAAATCTGAAATATTCTCTTGTCATACGCCAGAGCCCATAGGAGATACCTCGGTGAGAGTTTTGTTCTTTTGCAGCTTTTGCGTTGCTTGGTTGATCATGCTCTGTAGCGCCTGTTCCTTACTCAAATTCTCCCGAATCATAGGCAAGGCTACCTCTATTTGAACAAAGTCGTTCGGGGTTAGAGCAATTTCCTTGGCGCGGGATGCTTTTAATATCTCTACAATCTTGTCTTGGATTGCCTCAAATATTTTCAGGGTGTTAACTTCAACTCCGCCAGCGAGCATCTTTTCAATATACTCGGTCGTAATCTCAGCACTTGCTGTGTTGGATGCCGAAGAAGCTTTGACCACAAATCTCAGGTCGGGGTTCATGCTAGAAAGCGCTGCAAGGATAGGACTACAAATCGGACACGGCACACGATTGAGGTTTAGTTCAACTTTAACAGGCTGTCCGGCGGGCGTTTTCAACTTTCCTGCATTTCGGTCGGCTTGAATCTGCTTCTTCAGACCAGACAAGTATTTGTTCTTAAACACCTGTTCGGCATGCTCATAGTTGCTCGCATTTCTTATCGCGCCCCCATATGGCTTGTTATCGGTGTCGTAATAGGCGTAAAGGACAGTACTGCTGGCTAGATAGTTGAACTGTCGTGCGTAACGTAAGGCCTGTCCGAGACCTTGCTTGTCAACCGAGAGGTTCGCTATCACTTCGGCGATGCTGGCGCTCACTTTGATCCCGGCTTTCTCTGGTTTTTTCGGATCATAAATAAGGCGTATCCCTTGTAACCCTTGGGCGCTATATTTGCTGTATAAACCAGAAATGAGTGTGGCAGCTTGCTGGGAGTCAGTGATTTTTTTGGTACCTAGTTCAGCTTTGAGGCGCTTCTTGAGATCCTTGCTGGTTTCGCTGTCGGGTTCACCAGGTTTGGTTTTCCCAAACAACTTCGCGAACAGTGATTTTGCCCTCGTCACGATCCAGTTGATGGCAGTGTCCAGCGCCTTGTCCACCGTCCCACGAACCTTGTTGATTACTTCCCTGATCTTGTCGGCAGCCTTGCCCAGACCGACAAACCCCGCAAGGAAGTTGATGGCCAGCGCCAACAGACCTGCCAGGATACTTTCCACCTTGGCGGCAGCGGCACCAATGTTGCCCGCCGCGATGGCCACAATGGAGTTGATGAAGGCGGTGACTACCTGAATGATCTTCGAAATCTTTTGTACGAAAACCATGACGGTGTCGTAGATCGAAATGATGGCGGAGATGAAACCCGCTCCAGGAATGAACATTGCAATGAGCTTGGGTATAGCCTTCGTAACCACCGTATCCTTGATGAAGCCGACGATCCCGTCGACGATCATATCCTTGAGGTTGGTGAGTTTGTCCTTGATCACCTCCCAGGCCGCGGCCGGACCGCCCCTCACCAGCGCCTTAATAACATCGAAGGCAAGCTCGAGCCCCTTCATGATCGTCTCGCCATTCGGACCGAGCGCTTTCACAATCTTGGCTCGAATCTGTGCCCATGTGATCCCAAATACGCTAAGGGCTAACTTGCCAAACTCAACCAGCGAGAGTGCCTTGGGTATGTAGACGCCGGGTAGCGAGCCGACCAGCCAGTCGAGCAGACCGGCTTTCAAATGGGTGAGGAACTTGGCGCCAAAGTTCAGGAAGCCAGCTTTGGCGGCCTTCACTAAATTGCCGACGAAGGGCAGTGGATTCTTCAGAATACTCTTCAGGGCAGCGCCAGTCTTCTTCACGTAACCAAACGCACCGGGGCTGACCACATCGAAGACGATCTCCAGCAGGTTCCACATTGCATTGACGCCCCAACTGACGAATTTGCCGAGGAAGCCCACGAAGACTTTGCCTAACTTAATAAAAGCTTTGGGCACAAGTATGATGTCTTCGAGCGTTAGCGATTTGAACGCCGCAATAAACGACGGAGGTATCTGGCTGACGATGGCAAAAAGCTGCGAAATCGTGCTTTGGAACCAAGCCCAGCAACGCGGAATGGCCCGGGCCTGCTGCATTTTTTCCCAAACATCGCCCAGACCGATCATCTTAAGCAATGGTCCCAGCAACGTTTCGGCGCTCCGCGTAACCGGATCGCCAGTGATCGGATCTTTGCCCAGGATCCCCTTCAGGAGGTTGTAGCCTTCCGTTCCTTCGGCAAGCTTCGCAATCGGCTTAAGGATGGCATCCTTTACAATTTCGATGATTCCGGTGACCAGTCCTTTGCCGAAGCTCTTTATCCGATCGATGGGATCGGTGAAGATACTCTTGGCGCTTTCCCACACGCCTCCTGGATCGGTGATAATCCGGCGGAGGCTTAGCCCGGCGATAAATGCTGTGACCGCCGCTTTGATTGCACTTCCGGTCATTCCCAGCGTGGCGATTTGTGTTTCAACAAAAGTTCCGGCTTTCTCAAACACGCCGGCGTTGTCCAGGGCTTGAGTAATGAGTCCACCGCCGGGCAGGAACTCAATCAGTGCGCGCAATATGTTGGCCGCGCTGCGTGCCACCGGGCTCATGTTGATCGGGTTCACGCCCAGGATAATCGTGAACATCCGAAAGCCGGGAATAATGTTGGCCTTGCCTGCGAGCCAGTCCAGCGGATCCGGGATACCTATATCAATGTCGAGGAGTGTTTGTGGGCGCGGGCCGGTCTGTTGCCGCACTTTAAACGACTCGCCGAGCAGCACAGCGGCTGAGGCTTGATGTGCTTCGCGTTCGTAAGGATCACTTTGATTAATCGTCCAAGGCTGCGTGACTGGGGCACCTTGCTGCTGTACTACGTGTGCCACTTCGTGAGCTACCAGAGGTAAATCCGAAGGACTTTCGCCGGAGCCTAGAAAAATGCTTGCGCCAAAAGTGACAGCCCGCGCCGACAAGTTACGGGCGGTGTTGTGCGCATGCTCATCGGCATGAACCCGCACATGTCGCAGATCTACATCAAAACTGCGCTCCAATGTGCTCTGGATGCTCGGTTGCAAAGGTTCACCACCGCTGGTCTGAAGCGCTGCGGAGGTTGGTGTCCTCGGGCTGAGTTGCACAGCTGGCGGACCCAGCTGCGATATGGTAAGCGGTGTGGTCGGCAGGCGTACTGAGGTTGGAGAAGGCGCGGGCGACCTCACTGGCGCGGGTGAGTGAGTCGATGAAGGAGTGGCACGAACCGCGGTTTCAGGCATCGCCGAGCTTACTCCCATACCGTACGGCGTAGTGGACAGATCGCGCCGAGTTTGCGATATTCGCGCTGTACAGCAACTTCGAGATAATCATTCGTCACTACACCGCCGTTGTTCACAGCAAGCAAGGTGGCATGTAATGCTGCGTTGCGAATCTGGCCGCCCGTCAAAGGACAGCGCGTTACGACCTCAGCCATCAGACGCGGATCAATCATACTGGTAACGGGTAAGTGCAACTGCCAGATCTGCCATCGCTCCGTAGCATCGGGTGGGCGGAACTCAATCGTGACATCCATACGACGCTGGAAGGCACTGTCGATGTGTTCACTGGAGTTCGTTGTAACGATCACGATTCCGCTGAACGATTCAAGCCGCTGGAGCAGGAAATTTGTTTCGAGATTGGCATAGCGATCATTCGATGTGTTCACATTGGTGCGCTGTGTGAGCAATGCATCCCCTTCGTCGATCAACAGGATTACGTTCAGTTCTTCAGCCCGTGAAAAAACTTGGTTCAAGTTCTTCTCGGTCTCACCAATGTATTTGTTGACCACCGCGGAAAGATCAAGCCGGTAGAGATCCATCTGAAGTTTCGAGGCCAACAAGCAGGCGGCCAGAGTTTTACCGGTGCCGCTGGGACCCGTGAATAAAGCGCGTACACCGGCATTTGCTTGCGGCCGCAACGAAGTATTCATCGCTGTAAGCAATGGTTCCCGCTGGCGGCAACGTGCCTCCAGGTCAAGCAGATCGTGCTGCGTTTCTTCGCCGGCAGCCAAAAGACTCCAATCACCGTCTACTTCAACGCGTGTGGCCAATGTCTCGAGCGCCTGTCGATTGATCGCCCGACACGCCTGCTGCACATCTTCCAACGCAATCGCTTTATGCCCTGCCAGCGAGGCCTGTGCATGTGCCAATTTTGTGACTCGATAAATATTCCCGCTGGTCAGTCGCAGCCGGTTACCCATCCCATGGATATCGCTGACTGGACAGAATTGAGTCGCGCGCTGCCAGTGTTGGTGACGTAGCGCAGGATCGGGCAGATCGAGTGTGATCGTTATGGCTCGTTCAACCGCGGCGCCAATCAGGCCACCTGTCTTGCTCAACACCACACCAATGGGTCCATCACACCCGACAAATTCTGGAACTTCCGCCGTTTCCCCCGGCACAAGATCAAAGGTGAGGATGGGCAAAGCATGCAGCAGCGTGGACAATGAACCGATCACGCGCCAACGATCTGCATTCTGTTGAGACGCCTGGTCAATTTCCAGTACGCCGCGTCCCAAGGCACACGCCAGCGAACCCAGGAGGGTATGCCGTCCGTTACATCGTGGTCCGCGTACAAGAACGGCCTGCACTTCGCCCGAAGCCAAAAGAGTAGGCAGCGTCTGCAATGTCTGCTGCACTGCTGCTGACACAATCAGTTCTTCACGCGCCAACAATTGCTCTGGCGAGCGATAACGCGCCCAGGGTGCTATTGTTTCGTATTGCTCGCCACGCATCACATCCCAAATCGGCGTCGCCACAACCAATGCCTGTTCCAGACGCGGCGCATCAGGGTTGACTGTATGAATGAGTCCTAACTGCTGCAGATGACGGAGGCCCGCACGTGTATTACTCTTGGGTTCCTGCCATCCATTCAATAGCCCGGTCGTTGGCCGATGCTGACCCATCCCACCTTGTAACGCATCGAACAAATTACCAAATCGGGAATCTTCTTCGAGAAGACCGATCAGGATCAGCAAAGTTAATGTATTGGAATCAAGGCCTGCTGCATGACATAATTCACGTAACGGCAAATGATCTGTGACGGTCATTTCCCATTCTGCCAGCGCAGCATGCCACGATTGCTTGCCTTCTTCAATAGATTTGCCTTCCAACCCGCAGGCAGCAAGTTGATCTTGATATCCCGTTAAAAATGGAAATTCTTTCAATGCTGCTTCATGCGTATCGAAAAGGCGCGTCATGTGATCGAGCAGATCCAATACCGCGGCATAAAAGTATAGTTTGAAATGCTCAACAGGTGTCGGCGGCAAATGCGTAAATCGTATATTACTCATAGTGAAAACTAATAAACTTCCCGGCAGCAGGCACCCAACCTGGGTCACGATCGAGGCCAGACAACCGAATTTCAATCGGTAGATCAGCCAGCGCAAAATACGCATCCAAACGTGTCGCGGTTACCACAATGCGTGCAGGCTGCGTGAAGAAACGCGGCAATTCTTTGTTGCCTACACCCAGCGCCAACTGCAGGCGGGGCCGCACTGTGAGCATCAACACCTCAAGCCAGGCTGAAAGAGAATCGTGGCCTGGTGGATCAAAGTGCGCACCTGTCGGTTCATCTTCTGCCCGACCCGCTAATTGTGCCAGCAACGACCATATCGGATCGCGCGTGATCTCATCCCCAATGATCTGTTCTGCGATTAACGCCACAAAATCCCAAATGGGCAAATCGAGGCCTGGCTGTAAAGGTGTCGTGAAATCACCGTAGAGATGGAGATATAAGCCAAGGTTGATGAAGTAGCAGACACCTCCAAATTGAGACCAGGTCTCTATCTCAGCGATCTCAACACTTTTTTCACCGATTTTTATCTGCATAGAAGATTGAAATACATGCTCTTCTGCGGTTGAAATTCTCTGCTCCGTAGTTGATGGTGGTGTATCGTTAACGGTGGATGAGAATTCAGGGATTATCTCCATGCGTGATTCACTAGATTCCAAATCTGTCCGGTTCACTGATACATTCTCTTTCATTGTTGAGATTTGATCGACCCACATGGGTGATCTACTCTCAGACCCGGCATCAACGAGTACAGTGTCAGCGCTTGGGTAGTCTTCTGCCGGCTGGACCGAGATGTGATGCTTAGAAGTTCGCTCGCCAGATCGAAAATGATCAAATGAGAATTGCCAATCCTTGACTTGCCTCGCAAAGGACGCCGTGCGCACAATGATTGGGGCGCGTTGCAACATCAGGCCAACACCCAGCAACAATTGACGATGAGATGAAAGCCGATCAGCCGAGTTGTCCTGAATCCAACGTTGCCACGGTGGGTGCACCCGCACGCTAGAGTTTGAGGCATCCTCAACCATGTTGGTTCCTGTGCGTTCTTTTTCGGTCGACACTGTTTGCGCTGAATGACTGGTCACATCTTCAGTGATCAAAGGCAACAGTTCATGCAAGCCAAAAGTCCGAACCAGGATGGCTATCAGGTTATAGGAGCTATCATCGCTGAGCTTCTGCATAAACGGGACGCTCAAGTGCTTGGCTTCAAGCCATTGCAAAGCCATTGGAATGTGCTCTGGTGCCTCCAGCCAAACCTTAATCACAGCATCCGCAACTTCAACGCGGTTAAACAGGGTTTGCCACCACCAGCGCGTTACCACTGCACCAGAGCACCAATCAGCTGCCAGACAGGCTAAAAGTTCTGATCGATCCATGAAAATCACCGCCTGTGCATTGACAGGCACAGCAGCATTGTTAATCGGTCGAACAGCCTCACGGGCAAGTTGATCTACCCTCACACTGACAGCATGCGCCCAACCGGGTGTACCCGTTCGGCGCGTGGCGATATGCCGGACGATGAAGATTGCCTCGCGCGGCAAACCGATCGGGCGAAGCGAGGTAGCTTGCAGAACACGTTCCAGCTTCTGCTGTATTGCCAGCCGATCAGACGTAGTAGTTCTGATCCGCACTGTGCGGATAAAGGTCGACTCATTATTTCCTATCATCAAGAGGTCGGTTCGACTTTGATTTTGCGCTTCACTTCACGTTTGGCCGCGGGCGCCTCCGATTTACTTAGTCCAAGCGACTCGCGTAGCGAATTGGGCAGATCGGCCTTGCCTTTTATGACGGAAAGCAGTTCTTCCGAACGGGTCTTGGCCATGGTGCGCAGACTGACCTGATGTTTATAGCTGTCGGCCGATTCAGCTACCTGCTTCAATGCTGCTGCTTCCTTGACATTGTTCGTGTCGGCGAGCCGCACGAAGTTGTATATCACCAGCGGATCGTCGATAGCGGTGAGCGCTGGCACAATTTCGTCAAAGGCATCGTAGTAGTTGTTGCGAAACTGCTCTGCCAGATCGTCCCAGCACATATCCGGGTTTTGCTCAATCAGATCCATGAAGGCCTGCGCGGTGCGTTTGCGCGGGCTGTCTGCTCGAGTTGCCATGAAACGCTTGATGGCAGTTAGGATTTCAGTGCGTTGATCCATAGTAGTCTCCTCTTAAGGCGTCATCACGTGTGGCGAAGCCATCCCTGCAGATCGACCCAGGGTTGCTTTGCAGCCTGCGGTCTCCCAACAAAAATGCTACTGTGCTCACGTCATGTTCACGAAGGGCGGCGCGTCAGCCAGAATGCTCGCCATGATGACTTTATTACGATGCAAAGGTAGTCACCGCCCATAAAACATTGGCCGTGGCCGTGCCGGTGTTTTTCAGGCGAATAAGAACGTTGCTCGTATTGGCGCCTACGTTTTGCCGGTAAATGATGAGGGCGTTGACTTCACTATAACCACTACCCGTCGTACTGACTGTAGCGACGGTCGGAAAGAAGATAGTAGTCTTGATACTGGGGGCATTATCGTCCACCAACTGCTCTTCTTCTTCGCCAGGGGTGAGCGTAGCGCTGCCCGATTTCACCGTGGTAAACGCCAGTTCGCTCAGTCTGACAGCGCCTGGAGCGATCTCGCTGGAGCCGACAGCATTGGGCGCGATGTTATTGCTGGTGATGGTATCCGCGGCGATCTTCGCGCCTGTGACGGCCCCATCGGCGATCTCGACGGTGGTGAGTTGTAGCGCGTTGTCCTGGGTGACCGTATCATCCACTGGCGCGCTGGCCAGACGAGTGTGCTTATGCATGCGCAGGCTGTTGCGCGTCTGACGCTGTACATTATTCCAATCACTCGATCGAATCAGATCGCCTGGTGATGCCTCAACGTATTCGGGAATGTCGGTGATGTTCATATGTGCCTCCTTCTAGGCCTCTCTTGGAAAGTTGCTGAAATCCCAATGTGCAATATCGAAACGCGGTTCGCCTTGCAACGGTAGAAAAGCGCTGACGAATAGCACACATGGCTCAGGCGTGGGCGCTTCGATAATGTGATACAGCGCTACTGCTTCGTGCTGCGCGATGCGGATGGGTGGATAGCGGAGCGCCTGTTGCACAATCGCTTCGATCTGGCGGCCCGTGATATAGACCGGCTCACGATACGGCAGTTCTTCAAAGAATTTTTGATACGTGATGCCGACAGAGGTGCCCACACCACCCAAGGGCAGCAGCCCCACAGGCGGCAGCGCCTCAAACCGATCGATGGCGCGCAGAGATGTGAGATTCGATTCGCGGGCGCGGATCTCTTCAATATGCGCTTCGAATTGCAGGAACAGCGCCTCGGCTTCGCGGGCGCGCCGATCGGCAATCAACAGCTGCCAACGTACATCGGCCGATCGTGCAGTGATGCGCCGCCGCACGGCCCACAGATCGATGAACTCCACGCCGTTCGCCACCGTCCAGTAGATCAGTGCCAGCGGCACTTCATCGTCCAACAGGCAATCTGGACGGAGATCGTCCAGCAGGCCATAATGTGATATCACCGGGCCAAACGGATTGGCAAAGAAGGATGTAACGGCGGGATCGGCAAGCCCAAAACAGCGACACGTTAGGTGATTGCGCAGGCGAACGCTGTCGTTGAGCTCTGTTGCCGTGATGGGCAGTTGGATCAAACGAAACTGCACGCCATCGATCTGATACCGGGCGTTGCAAGCCGCATCGAGATTGCCCAAGCCGCTGACCGGCGCTTTGCCCTCGGTGCCTGCTGCCGCCTGAATGGTGAGAAGATAGACGCCTTTGCCCACGACGTACGGGCCTTGCTGTAAGGGCTGGCAGTCGGCGAAGAGGGCGGTAACGGTATTCGCGCCGTTCGTCGTCGGGCGGACCAACGCGATATCTACATCCGCTGACAACTGCAAAGTCTGCCCCAAACGATTGTGTGCCAGCCCGGCGTTCACCGTGACGACGGGTGCTTGCTTGGTACTCTGCCCACTGGTCTCTTTTACTTCGAGACCGTAGGCCACACCATCGCCGATAGCTTGCCCCAACTGCTGGTGCGACTTTTTATTGGCCGACTGCTCCTCGCTCAGATCTTCGGCAGATAGCAGACGCCCATTGAAAAAGTTAATCGATTTTACGCCGCCCTCCAGGATAGGTGTACGGAGCTGAGTAACTGTCATGTAACCTCCGATCTTTTGCGCTAGAGCGTTACAAACGGCTCGATCACTCGCAAAACCTCTTCGCCGATGCCTTCAACTTTCGTTAGATCGCTGAGTGATTTAAAGCCGCCACGAGTCTTTTTGCGAAATGCTACAATTCGATTCGCTAGCTCCGGCCCAATGCGCGGCAATGTGCGCAGTTCGCTAACGCTCGCTGTGTTGAGATTGACCAGCGGCCGGTCTGCAATCGCCGAGGTAGCCATCCTTGAGGCAGCCATCATTGGCTGGATGGGCTGAACAAAATCATATTGGCTGACCTCGATAACAAATTCCATTTCCTTTAAGTCCTCAATCGGCTGGCCCTGTTCTGTAACTCGTAAGTTAATGCCGTTGCCGAAGTTAAGGAAAGTGATCGTGGGAAGCGTAAACATATCGTTGAAGACTGGCATGGCTTTGATAATGTACAGGAATTTACCATCAGGGTCTCCGTAGTTGCCAAACGTCACATTCAATAAGCCACTGCCTGTTTGCTGGGCGATAAGATCGTTGTATGTCGGGAATTGCGATGTTCCATCGCCACGCACAATCCCGGCCGCGACAATAAAGTAGCGTGGCAGTCCCGCTGGATGCTCGACAACATCTCCGCTACCCTGTGACGCTGGTGTACCGTGCGTGTGATCGCCTCGGCTGTATTGCAATGCCGTTCCCGCGTTTGGCATCTGCCCAAGTGTGGTTTCACTTACTACAGTATTACTCGCTTCCAGGCTTGGCGGCAATTGCAGCAGGGGTGTGCCATGTGTGTGATCGACACGACTGTATTGCAGCGCTGTCCCTGGGCTGGACCCTTGCCCGAACGTCATTTCACTTACCACGGTGTCGCCAGGTTCCGCGCCTGGCGGCAATGCTGGCGAGGGCGGCGTGCCGTGGGTGTGATCGGCCAAAGCATATTGATTGACCAATGTGCCGACGCTGGACGCTTGCCCATAAGTTGTCTCTGCAATCACAGTGCTGGCCGGGCTGAGGCCACTGCCACCCCCGATAGGTTTTGGACCGCACAGTAGCCATTCTTGCAGCATCTGCAAATGCACCAGATAAGGCCGCTGCTCTTCATTCATTATCACGGAATCAACGCTGCTTGCCAACCCATCGACCAGCGGCACATCCAGTTGAGCTAATAGGACACACTCTTCATCGGGAGTGGACCCATCGCATGCGGCGCCACGCCACAACGGGCGCAGTTCTGTGACCCACACGCGCATTGCCGCGCGCAGATATTCACAAGCATCAGCATTATTGATGACAATGCCATATGGTGGTGAGCCATACATGAAGTCAGACGGCGGGCTGGGTGGCGAACCCAACTGCGCGCTGTCACGAATGGCCGCCAGAAAATCTTCCATTGAGAGCGACGTAGCGCCATCGGAGATTTCGATGTGGCTCATCCATTCCACAAAATCGCGCACAGCAGCTTCTTCCGTTTGGTCGGGCGGCGAAAAGCGCAACTCTAATTTGAAGTCATCCTCCAGTCGCGAGTTGACGGTCGCTTCGGTCTCATCGCGGCACGGTTCGCCCGGAATCGGCACCGGCTCGGTGGGGCACTCGCGATAGCACAACACCACGTACAACGTCACTTGATCGGCGGGCGGCGAGCCGAGTTCACGGATCAAGTCTTCCCGATGTGCATCGAGCCAGTCGTTGAGATAAGCGCATTGTGCGGGCGTGACCCGTAACAACTGGCCGCGTGGATTGAGTGCCACACCAGGCTCCACCGACACGCGCGGACCGCGCTCATCGGTCTCGATGGCCACCTTCAGCCCACAGACAGTGCCGTAACCGATCGTGTCGCGTGCCAGCCATTGATCGCGATTCGACAAATAGGCAAACTCCTGATCGAAATCGTCGACGCCCAGCACCATGCCCAGGCTATACTTGACGTGCTTGTGCGGATCAGGCGCGGTCGTGGCGGGTGATGTTGTCTGATTTTGGAATCCGCTCATAGTATGCTCCTTGCTGACTCCCTCTCCCACACGGGAGATGGAAGGCGTGAGGGTCAATCACTGCAATCGATCACGATCGAGCACGGGCCGATCATTGATGTTCTGCGGAAAGCCGGGCGCGAGATAGCCTTCCGATAAATAATCGCGGCCCAACACAAAGGGCGGCATAAGATCGGGCGCGCGGTTTCCCAGATCGATCAGCGTGTCTTCACCCAAGCGAGCTTCGCCCAGGCGAAACAACGCCCAAAAGAATTTGAGATCAAAAGTCGTATGCGCGGGTTTCTCCCATTCGATCACACGCTGCGCGATGTCACGGCGCCCTTGACGCTCGTCTTCGGTAAGATAAGACGGCGCGGGAAGCAGCACCGTAAAGCGATGCGCGGTGCGCTGCATGGGCAGCACGATGCTTTCGAATTCATACCAATCGAGCAGCGGTGCGCCATCGTTGGGCAACGTGGCTGGCAGATCGATCTGGGCAAACGATGAATAACGTTGCAAGGCCGCCAGTCCATATGCAGTGTTCAACGTCTCGATCAAGTCATACCGCTCAGCCAGAAACTGCTGCCAGCCCGCTCGATCGTCAATCAGATTCGATGAAGGAATGAAACCTAATGTGCTGCGCACGAAGGATTGCCATACACTCGATTGATCGTTCTGCGGATCGTGAATGGGAAATTCCGTTGTCGTTGAAGTCGCTGCCTGCCAGAGTTCATTCAACACCCCACGACTCTGTGCCGGCCTCCAGCGCTGATCGGTTGTGACGACGACCAAGCCGGTGGTGTCGGTGGGATCGCCTAAGAGAACGGCTGGCGTTTGGCGCGTGCGAAATTTTTCGACGATGCGAAATGATGACAGTCGATATTTTGTCCGAGCCGTGGCCAGGGCATTGAAGGTCAATGGCTGCGTAAAGAGTGCGTCATCGACGCAATCATCCAATGCCAGATGCAAGGCCATCAACAGTCCGCGGATGGTGCCGCGATATTGGAAGAACTCCATAGCGTGTTGAATGAACAAGCGGCGGCGGCGCTCATCCCATGCCGGATCGAGCACCACGCCCAGCCAGTCGGCGAACCAATCCAGCATATCACTTGGGGTGCTGCGCACGTCGAACAACAGTTGCACATTGGCGATCTCGTCTTCGAGAGCCGTCAAGGTGCCTTCGATGTTCGCCAGGAATCGATCAAGAAATGAGGCCGACTCGTTGTCATCGCGATAGATCGCGGGGAGATAATGTTCCAGATACGAGAAGCGCGGATAGTAGGCGCGCAAGGCATACAGGCGCGGCGTGCTGCGGCCGTTGCTACTAAGCCGTAACTTCAATTGTAGATAACGGCCCTTCGCTCGCTGAAATAACAACTCCCACGTGCCCGCGTCCCCAGCGCTTGGCTCCGGCACGAAAGGTAGTTCCGAACCGTCAGCCCGCTGATGGAGTCGTGGCTCCAGCCACCACTGCGCTTGATCGAGTCCGCTCACTTCATTGGCCGTGCGGCTCCAAATCAGCACACTGCTATCCGGCGGAATGCAGGCATCTAACATCAAGCGATGCCATACACAATCGGGCTGCTTGCCATCCAATACAACGCTAATCAAAGTCGCTTCTGGTTCATAGCGCGGACGCTTCTGTTCGATCAACGGCAGCCAGTTCTCACCAAAGTCATAATACACCTGCCCGCCTGCATTCACGATCGCTTTCCCGCCGAACAAGCGCATGGGATAAAACTTAGCCCGGGCCTGCAACTCCAGGCGGGTGTCATCGCCGAAGATATCAAAGGCGTAACACTGATTGCCGTTTATGGCGGCCACAAACACTACACCCAGCAGCAATGGATTCGTCGCGATGGCATCCGGCACACAGGCTAGATCGTGGCCAATCAGATGGAAGCCAGCCTGGCTTTCTTCATCGACGACAGTCGACACGGCTTCCAGTGAAACCGCCGGACCCAATTGCTGTCCAAGGCGATAGCGATAGAGACGCGAGAAGCCATCGGCAAACACGTTATCGAGGAAGATGACGCTGCCATCTGGAAGGGCATCAAGGGCCACCGGATCGCGTGCATCGATCGGCGATGACATATCCAGTGTAATAGCTTCGGGGAACGGTCGGGTTGAGGTGAGTCGTGTGCCATCATCGTCAATCGGCTGAAAATCGTCGGGCGCGGTCGTTTCGGTGGCGCCATCCAGGCGCATCACGTTAAGCCTACGTTCCAGCCCCCAGTAACGCCGGTTGACGCGATCAAGAATCCACACTCCGCCATCCGGGCGTGGAACCATATCGAAAGGCACAAAGTCGACCGTAGCGGGCCACAGCGTTTGACGCGGCGAGCCGGTGGTATATAGATCGAAGATGAGCAAGCCTTTCGGTTCCAGCACACCGACAACCAGGTAATGATCGTCTGTAACGGCGAGGCCGCTCAGGGATAACGAATCCATCGGTGGGGGTGATTCCTTCGGGCCGAATTCGCCATAGCGCGATTGCGATTCGGGAGCCGTGCCATCGCCCGCCGACCAGAAATGCGCGCTGCGTCCGGTGCCCGCCGATTGCACACGAATCTCGGTGCCCGATTCAGCGATCCAATACCAGTTACCATAGCGATCGCGTCCTGCGCCGCGCCGTCGATCGAATGTGAGCACATCATCATAGGCCGAAGTCTTAAACTGCACCAGGCGCGCCTGCAAAGTTAATTCGTTGTTGGCGGCATACCAATCCAACCCCGACTCATTGTGCATCACTGGTGAAGCCAGCCAATGCGTAGCCAGAGTGCGTCCATCGCTGGCGAAGGAACTGGCCCAATCGTCGCGGCCTAATAAGAGATGATAGCGGGTTTCGTTAGCGTCCATGTTTTTGTCTGAGGGTCATCTCACGTACATTCTTCCGGGATCACTGGCACAGGTTTGAACGAGCCGGGATCGGTCACCGTTGTGGTTGGTTGGCCGCGCAGTTGATCAATCGGAATCGGGGCGCCAACACTGATGGCAATGCCTGCGATGCGCGGCAGTTCCAAGCCGCCCAGCTTAATCTCGTCACTGGGCAGACTAGTTCCTTCTGCGATGATCACATCCGTGATCAACTGGACATTCTGCACACGGCTGGCGACAGCCAATAACTCCCCATCGATCACGGACTTCAACAACGGCCAGCCTTTTTCGGGATCGGCATTGCCGGGCTTGGGCAACGGCGCCAGGAAGTCATAGAGAGAGCTCTTGATCTGATCGCGAACTTGTGCCACACTCGCACCCGCCACTGCTTTGAATCCGACCGAGATCCAGATCGATTTGTAAGTGGGTCCACGCAGGAAAACTTCGGTCGTTACCAGGCGGCGCGGATCCAGGTACGCGCATACGGCATTGAGGAAGATCTGATCGGGTTCAGGGGTATCCGGGTGCAGGGCGTCGTACTGAGGCACCAGCATCAAGGTCACCGCGCCAGGGGCATCGCCGATTCGACCTTGCGATAAATTGGGATTGAAAGCCGGCAGCACTTCCACCCGGCCGATGTTGACACCAGGTGTGCGTTTGGTGATCGTCGCAAAATCGACAGCGTTGACCAACCGATCGCGATGTTGTAGATAGCGCGCGATCTGTTTTTCGCCGTCACTCACGGTTTCGGCCTCGGCGCCGCGCCATGTGCGCACTGGATTGTTGACCGTGAGCCCGGCGGGCAAAGCCGGTCCATTGTTGATGGCACTTGTGCCCACGTTCCCTTCACGCCCCAGGCCATAATCGTAGCTGGCGCGCAGAACCGCATCACGCGGCGGGCGGCGTCCATGCGTGCCATCGCCAAAACGCAGTGTGCCTGATTCGGGATCCAGGGTGAATACCCTGATTGTCTTGTTGATTACAGGAGCCGCGCTGGGCGACTGGCGCAAATCTGGCGCGGGGACCTCAGGTCCCGCCGCCAACAGATCGTCAATCTCATCCCATTGCTCCTCCGCGCCGTTGGGTAGCGTGACCGTCAGCCGTACACTCTTGGGAATCACTGGCGTCTTGGAAAGCGTGATCGATTGATCGGGTTCGCCAGTACCCGCTGGCAACAGTTCATTCGCTACGCGCGCGCGCTGATCGACGAGGACTGCATTGACACCCGCCCACATCACTTTGAACTGCGCAGATTTGGGCGCGACGATGCGGAGCCAAGTAATGACGCGATCATTCAGGGTAGTGTCTTCGAGATTGGGTGGAAAATCGCCGACGCCGCTTTCCAACGGATCGAAGTTATTCCACAGTTTCAATTGCTCGGCAGGCGGCAGCGTGATCTGGATCACCACCGGGTCAATCGGGACTTCGCTGGTTGCCAGCGTCTGATAGTCAGGCACACGCTCAGCCGGGCTAGTGGACAAGCCACCGCTGGACGGAATCTTGGGCACTTGATAATCCAGCAAATTCTGGGCTTCTGCCGGAGGGGTGCCTGGTGTCAAGGTGCGCTGTGGCGTATCGAAATATGGCACGAGGCCAAGATTGAGCGTCTTGCCTCCGATCTTTTCCCGTGCATCGTCGATGGTTTGATCGTAGGGCTTATCGCCGATACGTACCAACAAAGCGATCCATAACGATCTGTCCATGGTGTCTTTACCCAGATCAACACCACCGGTTGAACGCGTGACCAGCGGACGGGTGTCATACAGGCGCAGTTGTGCTGGATCGGACGGCGGCTGGCCCCGAAACGAGGCGTAGAGCTGTGTGTAGTAATCCCGTACTTGCTGCGAAACATCGGTCAGCTCACGCTTGTAGAAGACCTGTGCTTCGATCGGCAGTACGTCCAGTGCCGCCGTTGTGCGATAAGGAACTTGCCCAGCGCGCACTTCGATCTCATTGTTGAGCGTCAGGGTCTGGAGTGGACCGCGCTCATTGTTAAAAGTGACCAGTCCGCGCGCAGAAGAAGCGGCTTGCAGCGGCACGCCCAGCAAAGATAAGAATTTGCGGCGATTGCGCTCCGGGATCTGGTTACTTCGATAGAGCAAGTTCTCGGTGAGAAAGGCGAAGACTTGCAGCAGCGTAACACCGGGATCGCTTTGATTGAAGTTGGTCCATTCCGGGTTATGAATCGGAATACGGGCAAGCGCTTCATCCAGCAGATCCTGATATCGGCGATCATCGAGCGTCGGACTGGTTAATGGCATATTCACGTCCTCAACCGTTCAACGTCAGGCTCAAGCTGACCCGCTCCCGCGTTTGCGTGGCAACCAGCTGATACGCGATTGTCGCAATGGCGGCTTGCGGATCATCTGGGTCAGGCACAACTTCCACCGATTCGATGCGGATGCGCGGTTCCCAGGAACCCAGCGCTCTCGTAATTCGATCCTGGATGAGATGGCGCGTCATCGGTGTGTTTGGCTCAAACAAATATTGACCGAGTCCGCCCCCGAAATCGGGGAGATTGATACGTTCGCGTTGTTCGGTAAGCAGAATCACGCGGATCGCTTCCCGAATGTTCTGCTCACCTTCCGACCAGACCATACGTCCATCAGCATTCAGACGCGGGGGGAAGCTGATACCTCGACCGAAAACTTTACCTGCATCCATGGCTACCTTTTCATGAACTCGCGATCAGATCTCATATAATTCATAGCGTAGTATCGCCGGTGGATTCAACCAGCGGCCTTTTTGCCGTCGAATTTGGGAAATGGCAGGCACATAATAAAATATGGCACCCAATGAAAGATAATATCCAATAGATTTACGATGATCATAAGCAGGATCAGCGCACAGATCGTGATGATCGGGATGGACAATGAACAGATCATGCCCAATGAAAAACCGGTGTCGTCTGTGCATGGTCCCTTGTCTGGTACATCCAGGTCTTTGTGCAGAGGCCATGGCAACACCGACCGCACCAGATCGCCCAGGCCCAATTGTTTGGCTCGATCAATCTGGCCGCATAAGACATCGCTGATCATAAAAGCTGTGTTCTTATCGAACTTGCGAAGGCCGGCTGGTGTCGTGTCAACCGGCAAGCCAATCCGAATCGGTCGCGCGGGCGCATCTGGATCGAAGAAACCCGCCATCAGAAACGGTTCGGTCGGGTCGCTGATCACCGTTGGTTGCAACGGCCCGCAATTGGGACGCTCGAATACACAACGTATTACAAAATAGGTTAGAGCATCGATGCGCATTACCGGCTGGGCGGCGATCAGTGGTGGTGGTGTCTTGGCGGGGACTTCCACAGGCAAGGCCGCTTCGATCAACTCGACCAGATAATCAACCCTCATCTGCGCGTTCGTGCGGGCAGCGACCAACGGATCAGGATTTGTGGAGAGGGACATGCCCGGTTTCGTTGGCGGCAGCGGTCCATCTGCCTGCGGATCAGCCAGTGGGAACAGAAAACCGGGCCATGGCGTTGTGCCCGTACTGGGATTGCGATCATACGGGGTGACCAGTGTTTCCAAACTGTCTTCGATGATCTTGGCTATCGTTGCGCTATCCTTTTTTAGCCCGCCTCGAATCTCCTGCAACGCATCGCGCAAGTTGAAAATCACGGTCGGAGGTGCGACAGGTCGCATAACGCCATCTTCGTCCGGGTAGAGTGGTAGTTGCAATTTGCTTGCATAACTGGCGTCAATACCCGTTTGGATCAACGCCTGAAGGAGCTTGTCTTGAGGCGAATCGGGTGGAATGGCAGCACCCTCTACCTCCATGATCGCGTCCCACACATCGGGAATGTACTGTTGTAATAATTTGGCAAAGTCGAGTAGCGCGTACCAGCTGATCATCTGAATCTGCTGACGATTTTCCTTGAGCGATTTCTTGAGCGCATCATCCTCAAGCGGCTTATCGTCGGTTGGCACGCTTGAGTTGGCCTGCTGCATTTTTCTTACTGCAAACGCTTGCTCAATCAGGCGTTTCCATGGTTCAGTCACCTGGGCCATGAACAGCAACGTACGACGATCGGGCGGTTTTTGTAGACCAGGATCAACGATGATCTGGTTCTCCTTCGATCTTTTTGGTGCACCAATGTAGGATTCGCGTTTGCCCACCGGGATCAGACCAGCCAACACGCGCCGCCGATGTCCATCTTCCTGCGTATATGTCATTGCAAAAAGTGGATTTTGCTCCTCGTTTGTTGCCAGCGTAAGTTTGTCCTCGATCTCCAGCCAGCCATTGCCGATGAATGCGTACTCTTGCCAGGTCGAATCTGCACTATCAAAAATCGAGGCGCCTGCTGGTGGAACGACCTTGCGCACGACAAACGTGACGCGTTCCTGATTACCGGTTTCTATATGACGATCGGGTTGGCCCGCGATCCGGCACACCAGCCCGGCGCCGATTAAGTAGTAGCGTTGATGGGCTGGCTGATACAGTTTCAACGGTTGAGAGCTCGTGGATGTCCTCAACATGATCGGAGCGTGTTCCTGTGCAGATTTCTGGGCAAGCAGGCGCGACCGGTGCAATCTCTGCACCAATTTTGGCAGGCGTTCAAGCGACTCGACAGTCGGTGCAGTAGCAGGCCCGCGCCATGTCTCGCGCTGCGCTCGAAAATCCGTCAACTGTGCCGGATTACTCTGCAACACCGAAGCAAATTCATTCATGAAATTGTCGGTATCAAAACGCAGAATTGCCGGACGGCGAAAGAACTGTCGCGTTTCTGCACCGAGATCGATAACGTTATTCCACAAGGGTGCAGGGGTGGTCCATTGCACTTCGGTAGAGTTCATGCTTTCACCAGATATTGCCCGCACCGGGTGTATAGGATACGCTGATCACGGAGTTGCTGATCAACGTGTCGCATTGCACCACGCCGCTAAACCTCGACATGCCCGCGTTTACGGTGACCATACCTGCGGTCACCTCCACTTGACTGGCGTTAACCGTCACCTTCGATCCTGTCGTCACAGTTACACCTGCCGTTTCCAGCTTGATGGAATTGCCACTGCTATCCTCGATCACAATTGCACCGGGTCCGTCTTTCAAAGTAATCTTTTGGCTGCCTGGCGTCTCGACGATGAATTTCTCCTGCCCATCCTGATCATCCAAAGTGACCTTCACCCCATTGCGCGAGCGCAGGACTTTGCGAAAGTTATTGCCAGAGGCATCCATCGAATCAGGCGGCGCATCGCGCCCATTCCACAACGCACCAATCACATAAGGTCGCCGCGCATCACCACCTTCAAAGGCCACCAGCACCTCATCGTTTACGTCGGGAATGAACCAACCGCCGCGCTGGTTGCCAGCCATGAACACCGCGAGCCGCGCCCAGGCTTCGTACCGCGCCCCGCCAGTATCCGGCGACCACGGCAACATGATCTTCACACGGCCCTGACCGTCCGGGTCCTTGATGTCAACGACGAGTGCGGGAAAGACTCCGTACCAGTGACCGCCCAGGCCAGCCGGGATGCGGGCATCTACAATCATTTCAAGGGGTGTTGGTTCAGCAAACATAATGCATCTCAATCCGTTTATTACGCATGTCCAAGACCAGGCCGCTCGGCGGTGAACTCAGTTCGTATGCCAAGCGTCAGATCGAAGAGATGACGCGCTTCAGTCAGATAATATTTGCCGCTAAATAGCGGCCCAACGTTTCGAATATTCACCTGCGCTCCAACCCGCAGTTGAGGTTGGGTCTCAGCCAGGCCATGTCCCACGATGAAGCGCCGCGCTGTCATTTTGAAATAGGATTCGGCCAGGGCCTGCGCTTCGCCACTGTTCAACGGCACAGTATGTGCCAGCGCGTCCTTGCGCGCACCCAATGCTGATTGCAAAATACTGATGCCACTGATATCCCCATTCAGTTCACTGCTGATGGTAGAACTGGTCGCCTCATGTTGCAGGCCTGACTTGCCGGCGATATCCCAACCATTCACAGCGATACTGGTGCGCTGATGCGATAGATCAGCCAGTACGTTGAATTCACGGAGGTTGCCGCCCTGGGTTAATTCAACGGGATTGCCGCCGCGATTCGAATGCGACTTGGCGTTGAGTGTATTGCCGTCCATCCACAACTCGGCATCAATGACGCGGGCGCGTTCCCGCATGAAGGCGAGATCGCTCTGGTTGATCTGCGCCAGTACCCGATAAGAAGGACCATTCACATTGACGTTGGGCGATAATCCGTGATCATTGGCGATCTGGCTGAAGATGTCGGAGTCGCTCACATCGTTGAAGGCACGCGAGCGACGCGTCATGCGCAAATCCTGAAAACGATCCTCAGCCAACACGACAATCTCCGGGGGACGCGCTTCGCCAAAGTGCGCTTCGAGTGCAGTAATACGACCATCAAACAACACATTTGTGCCAAGCTTGATCTTGAATGATTTGCCAAAATCGAGGGTCTGCCGGTCAAAGTATAGAAAATCAACCGTGCCGTTACGCAAGCCCCAGTTCCCGAACGTCGCTTCGCAACGATACAAGCCGCTGATTGTCTCGACAATGAGCAAACTGGTCAACCCTTGTTCGAGCGCGGAATTATCCTGTCCGTTGACATTGATCTTCGGACGCGCAATCTGCAGACCCGTGGTGGCACCACTCTGTTCAGGCATGTTTTATCTCAGTGGGCCAGCACGCGAGCGAAACGCTCTTTTTCGCGGCGCAGGATGTTCTCCACTTCATGCGGAGTCGCGCCGCGCGGGGTTTGCGCCTGCGATTCTTGAGGAGCAGGAGCAGATCGAGCAGATTGCGGTTGGTCGTCAACGACCACCTCAAAGTCACTAATAACAACAGGCATTTGGACCTCCAATCTTCACGAAGACCAGTATATGCAGTGTTTTCTTTGCCGTTTAGGCATTCAAATCAATTAACTGGCCTACCTGCAATAAACGAGGATTCTCAATACCGTTTGCCGCCGCGATAGACTGCCAATCGTTCTTGCCGGATGCTGAGGCAATGGATTGGAGCGATGCACCCGAAGCGGCTTGCGCCAATGGACGCGTGCCGACCGCCTCATTACCGGAGCCGATGCCAGGCGGCGGCGCTGCTTCTTTTGCAAAAGCAAACTCGGTAATGCGTTGTTGCGACAATGCCAATGTAACACTTGCCCTGAGGGGAATACCTTCATTTGAAAAGAACTCAATGTTTTCTTCCATCGAATCCATCATGCCATCGAACCGAAACGAACCCCATACAAATCGTACCGCGGGCGGGAGGAGTTTGGTTCTGTCAGTATCGTCAGGGCGCGGCGTAATGAAATATGCAACCTTCTGTGTGAGTTTGCGCACATCGCCGACATTGGAGTCTTCGGGTTGGGGTGCATTCACATCGAACCATAATGTCACACTGAGTTTGGTCGTGCCCGCACCGACGAATTGTCGAGTCTGCGGTCCATTCTGATCGCCCTGGGATGTTTGCAACTGATTCGCAAAACTCACCTTAAGCGAATCAGGATTGAATTGGACGATCATCTTCTTATCTGCATTGATCTCATTCTCAAAGCGAGCATCGAGTTCACGCAGTTCAGCTTTCGCTAGGTGTATAGAATCTGGCATTCGGTTACTCACTCATCCAATAAAGTATTTCATCAGCAATCGCTAGACTCCGGCCTGTTTCAGAGTCAATGATTCATAAGCGAGTTGCAATTCTTCGATAGCGACTGTGCCATCTTTACCATTGAGAGCAGGCGCTTTCAATTTGATCGGGACACAGGACTTCAATAGAAAACGCGCCTGCTCGGTCGTGCCGTCAGCAGCGAACAGAACCACATCGGCGTCGGCGCGCAGGTTCGGCCGAGTCAGAATCGTGCTGAACCACTTCCAGAGGTCAAAGTTGGCCGTCATGCCGCGTTTCAGCGTCAACGTGCCAAAGTTCAACGGTCCGGTCAGGCGAATCTGTTGCCCATTGTTACCTCCCTCCCGGATCGTCTTCACATCCATGGTCATTTCCAAACCGTCGCATTCCGAGAAGGCGGCGCTGCACACCTGCTTGGATACATCAGGCACGTCAATCTCAATGGCAAAGTTGAATGCCGTGAAGGGATAACGTGTCGTCTCATTGGCTGAATTTGCCATCGCTTAAGCCTCCTGCATGACAAGCATTCGATCGCCGGTCTGCACCAATCGAATCGTCATGAACCGCAGCGGCAGTGATGGCGCGATACGCAGCTCGACGATGAAGCGACCCTGATCAATTGTCTGGGGAGTGTTGACCGGCGTGTCTGTAGTCACTTGATACGATGCCCCCGCCGTCGCCCCGGCGAACGCGCCGCGCCGAAACATGTCATCTAACAGGGCTTCAAAACCGCGCTGAACAGATCGGCGAAATGCCGCGTCATTCGGTTCAAAGACGTACGTTGCGCCCAGGCGGAGGGCCAGCCGCCGGAGTAATATCAAAAGCCGCCGCACGTTGATAGGGCGCAGGTCTTCATCGCTTGTGAGCGTGTCGTCGTTCAGGACCGTGAAGCCTTTCGGCTCGTGCCGGATCAGATTGAGTCGTGCGTCTTGAAATTCCTGCCAGCGATTCCGATCCATTGACGGCGTAAGCGCGACGACGCCCTTCAGAAATTCATTCGCAGGAGCCAACCACGCACCGCGCCTCAGGGTGCGTTGCGCGATGATGCCCGCCATCGCCCCATCGGGCGGAGTACGGCGAAATTCAGCTGGACGGTTTTCCTCGCGCCCGATCAGCCAGGGATGATAGAGCGCGCCGAAACTAAAGGTACGCGGCTCCTCGGAACCTGAGAATCCACTGCTGCCCGTGGTCAAGGTTTGAATGTGCGCCAACGTTTCATCTTCGCGATAATGCTCCGGTAAAGCCAACACTGCGAATAGATCGCCACGCGCCGCGCATAAACGCAGAACAGCTCGTTGAACATTAAGTAATACATCAGCGCTGTATGTTTCGTTTGGCGGTGTCGCATCGGGATTGATACTTCTGAGCTGATACGGACTCGGCGACTCGATGTTGACGACGATACCGTTCGACCAGTCGGTGGATTGATCTCCGGCAAAGCCGCGCACGCGATAGTAGAAAACACCGGGCACGTGACCGTAGAGTGTATATTGCTCTTCACCACCGTTATAGATCTCAATGGCATCTTCGAAGTCTGATTGGGTCGCTTCCTCCAGAACGAAGATCAAGTTTGGTTCCGTCGGTTCCCACTTGAGCGTGAACGTGTTAAGGAGGTTGGGGGTTTCCAGCGACAGGTCTGGTGGCTCAATGACGCGAATATCGCAATTAAGAAAATTGCCCCATTCAGGTTCATGAACGCGTGGGATGTCTGGCTTTGGATCGCAAGAGAGGAAATGCCACCATTCTGGTCGCTCTGGTGGAGCAGACGGCCGGGGAGGAGACGGTTGATGCGCGTCATGCCGACTCCAGCCTCGCTGGATGGCATCAGGTACGACGATGATTGTTGCTTCATCAAGATCAAGGACGGCGTGAATGCCGGTCAAAGCGCGCGGTTGGGGCGCTTGATAACGCAGGCTATCAGCCGCGTTAATCAAATCACGCACGCCGACTTCCGCCAAATCCCGATCGAGGAAAAGGTTAGCATCAAAAAATTTCAAACCATCGCGTGTGAGAGCATCCTCATTCATTCGGTCAGGCGCGAGATGGAAATCCGGTGGGAATGGCATTGCGAGCGGCACAAAGAGCACATTCGAGCGTTCCGCGCCTGCCAGCGGAAAACGAGGCTCAGCGGCGATGGACCATAGTTCGCGGCGATCAGTCCGCGGCACGGTTGCGTTTCCTGGAAACAACTGCAGGTCGGTGGGCAGAGCATCCCAATACCGCGCATGACGTGGATCGAATGTGAGATCGCTCATCCTAAAGGTGTTATCCCTTCCGGCCTTTGTCCACAATTCAAAGAAGAGTCGTTCTGCGCGACTAATCGAGCCAGGCAGCGACTCCGGGTTTGGAGTCCACCACAAGCCTTGTCCGCCAACACGTATTCTTTCCGACGGCGGCGAATCAGTGCCTTCAGCGGCAGTGACCTCTTCCACGCGCAGCCATAATTCATCGGTATCAAAAATCACACGCAGAAAGGACCCTAATTGCGGCGCATCCGCATAGGGCAGGTCAAGGTCCAGCTGGATGGGGAATGGGTTATCCTGCGTTGGCCAGTCGAGGCTGATTGGGCTTTCGAAGCGCAAAGGAACAGTGACATTGATCCCCACGCCGGTCGCATCGTGCGTGAATGAAAAGGCCTGACCCGTTTGCGTCGGCGGCAGATGTTGCCAACTCGATTGAAACCAGACAGCTTTATCACAGGCCACGGTATGGTGATTGGGTTGTAGTGGCGATGTTTCACCCGGTTCGATTGATTTTACGGCACACATCAAGATGGAGCCATTGTCAAATGTGAGTCGCAACACATCGCCCACGACCAGATCGTTTGGCGATGTTAACACCGCGTCAAACCTTAGCAGGTTGAGAGCAATGGGAGTCAGGACAACCGATCGCGAGGTCAATGACGCGCTCACGCGGATCGCGTCGGCCCAACTGCCGGGAGATCGTGCCTGCGCGTACGCCGGACGTATCTCTGCTACTTCGCCGTACTCATCAAAATCTACTTGCAATAAACCCGAGATCGGAAAGTGATCGGACTGCGCCTCGCCCGCCACACGAATGATCCAGGCCAGGCGTCCACCATTGCGGAAGAAGGCACGCACGGCAGGGGCAAGATAGGCATACATCGGTTCGCCGCGCGTTTCATCCCTTGCCAGCCACGCATCGTCGCCGAAGATCATCTCGAACTGCGCGATGCTTGCAACTCGTACAGGCCGATGCAGAGGACCACGGGAGGCAAAGCCAACGAAACAGGCCACGTCTAAACGCGGAAGGACGTCAGAGGGAGGCGGGTCTTGAACCTCGAAGCGAAAACCAGGTAAGCGACGATAACGCAACATTGCGCTTGCATTCCCTCGATTCATCGGTGATACAGAACCTGCCAACAGGCGTTCATGCGGTTGGCATCCTATTCCATTTCGAGCCGTTCATACGCCAGAACGAGTTCTTCCATTGCGACATCGGTGCCTTTGGCGTTAAGTGGTCCGCTGGTGTGTTTGGTAATGCGCGCCCGCAACAGCTTCCATGTTTGCACAATGGAGGTATGGTCTTCGTTTTGCAAGTGGATTGTCACCGTCCGCAATGCGTTTTGATCGCCATTGCGAATCTGGTTGAGCCACTGGTAAAGGTTCAGCGAGCCAATCACTCCGCGCTTCAATGTCACATCGGTGGACTTGTTAAGACCCGTGATCTTGCGGACGCTGTTTTCTTTCTCGTTGCCGTTACGATATTCAGACACCGTTACTTCCATGCCAATGCCACTGCACTCCTGAAAGCCAGCTTCGGCCCCTTCGGTATTGCCTGTACCGAGATCAACCAGAAAGTTGAACTGCACATAGGGACGTTCACGTAATACAGCCATGTTTGTCTCCTTTAGGCTAGACCTTGCGATCCGCTGTCCACTGCCCAATGCGGAAGATGACGAACTCCGCAGGCTTGAGTGGAGCAATGCCGATCAGACAGATCAAGCGACCATTGTCCAGGTCGTTCTGGGTCATCGTCGTCCGGTCGCATTTGACGAAAAATGCTTTCTCCGGTTTATCGCCCAGCAGTGCGCCAGATTGCCATTCGTTCAGCAGAAAATCATCGATCGTCCGACGGACATTTGCCCACAACGCATCGCCGTTTGGCTCGAACACCGCCCACTGCGTGCCGCGATCAATCGAACGTTCGAGATAGGCAAAGTAACGGCGCAGGTTCACATATTTCCATTCGGGATCGGAACTGATCAGTCGCGCACCCCAGACCAACATGCCGCGCCCTTCAAAGAAACGCAGACAATTGATGCCTTCAGGATTCAGAATGTCCTGTTGACTCTTGTTGAGGAACTGCTCAAAGCCCAATGCCAGGTTGATCACCTCATTGGCGGGTGCCTTATACACGGCACGATTGATATCATTGCGCGCGTAAATGCCAGCGATGAATCCGCTGGGCGGCAGGTTGATCTCCTGGCGCGTGACCGGATCGAGCACACGTACCCACGGGTAATACAGCGCCGCGTATTTTGAATCCAGTCGAGCACGCATGGCTCGCACCTGGGCAATGGTTTGTCCCTCGCCACAATCGAGCACGGCAATGCGATAGCGCATACGGCTGGCGTGTGAGATCAATAAACCCATAATTGTCGCGGCACTACTACGATAGCCGTTTTCATAGCCGAAAGTCGAACCAGGCGCGGCGACGATGGATATATCTTCGATATCTTCAAATGCCTTAAGACCTGTCTTTACGTTCTTGTCTTCGTCCGCTTTGCCTTCGTATTCGTCTGAGACAGGGCGTACACCATCATTACCGCCAGCCAGGGTTACATCTACCGAGCGAGCAAGATCGCTGGATTTGAGATTGTTCAGATTAGACTGCAGGTCGGGATTGTAATCAAACAATGCTTGAACAACATCGAGACCGTTTGTGATCGAGTCACTGAATTCGATCACGATGGGCAACGTGCGCGCCTGCGCCAGGTTGGATGGCCTCTGTCCGAATCGCTTCGAGACCGAATCGGGCGAACCAGCCCGCACGTGATTGGCATCCAGCGGCAAGTTTTCCCAGACCTGAGTATTTCCCTCGGCATCGGTCACAGTCACTGTCACGGTAACGATACGCACACTGTCAGAAAGCATGGGATCGGGGTTGGGTACTTGGTCGCTCAATTCGCGCGCACTATCCGGTGGACTTAGGCTGGGGATGTTGAAACGCCATGTATCGACTTTGTTTGTGGAGTCATAGTAGGACTCAGCCAGATACAGCGCCCCACTGCTGGGTGGGCTGTCCATAGGGCTGTTAACATCGTTCAGCCAAACCACGTCATGATCAAGCAAACCGCTGGCTGTAGGCGCGCCAGCCTCGCCGCCTAGAATATTCTGACCGAGACGCAGCGTAAAGCGCACCCGCATATTTCCCGCCTTGCCTGGAAAACGCGCGCGAATCTGGATCGGACCGTCATTCGTTGAAATGCCGGCGCGGGCATGTCCATCCTGATACTGCGCGCCCGACATCGGCGCGTCGTGTGCGGTGCCGAAGTCAGCTGGCGGATAGCGCCCAGCGGGCAAGTCACCTTCTTGAGGAAACAACGAGCGAAAGACACGCTGTACATATAAGCGTTTCCCCCCCTCTTCAAAAAAGGCTCGCACTGCATGCCAAAGATAATTGTGCAGTTTGTCGCCTTCATAATCCAACTGCTGACGGTCACCGTACACGCGCTCGTACTCGCCGAGACTGGTGACGATGTCAGGTTCCAGATCAATCGGTCCGTAGCGCGCAGGGCCGATGAATCCGGTGGTCGTTGTGCTGACTCCCTCGATCGATTTGCTACGAAATGAGACTTCCTCGACGTAAACGCCGGGAGCAAGGTACTCAGGCATAGTGGACTCCTTTCAGTTGCGGATACAAAGCCGCATCATGACAAACTTATGGACCAATCCAAACAATTGATTGTGCCTCAGACCTGACGATCAGTTCCTGCCCGTAGTGAAGTGTGACATCGGTGAGCAGGGAATTCGGAGATAGGGTGTTGTAGAGCTTTGCAGGAGGCTGGGAAACCGCCTGGCACAGATCCGGAAACTCCGGGGTTGGGTGCAGAGGCGTGAAATATGAACGGAGTTGAATTGACCAGACCTGATCAACGAGAGGAGGTCGGTTTCCAATGGGCGGCGACCCCAGCGGGGATGAGATGGAAGGAACAGGCTCAGGGTAAGGAAAGAGAAGCGCGATGCGACCCTGAATATCTGCCAAACTGCGTCCCAGCAAATGACCATCCCATACAGCTTCCATCATTGCCCAAGCAGCGGGCTGATCGTTGGAGAGATCCCACAAACTCGCGCGAATAACAGCAATTCCCGATGGAACGCCTCGCGTCGGAGCCGAATAAAGAGGTATCCCAAGGTTGTTGGACAGTTCAACCGGTGGAGATGGCAGGCCACAGGAGAGTGAAAAGAGGTCGCGAAACGGCAATTCAGCCTGAAAGGCGAACCGTTGAAATCGTCCCCTACCGTCAACGATCTTAACCACGAAAGGCTTTCTCGAAACGGTGGACCAATACGTCGTATCGCCCTGACCAAATTCGGCGTCATGCAGTCCCGGCAAGTTTTGAAAAATGTAAATCCCAGATCGATTGGGGACAGCACTCATCCGGTGTGATGGATCATGTAGAGGATGGGCTGTAACAATCAGACCGTCATCAACAATATTGCCGGAAAGGGTATCCCAGAAACGTAGTCCTAGCGGCGTAACGCGACTGAGTTCTTCCCATTCACCCACTGCAGGTATCATGGTGATCTCTCCTGAGCAGACTTGAAAAGACGCGTCTGCACCATAGGAGCCTCTACCAGTTCCAGCGCCGACTCAATCATCACCATTCGAGCTACATAAGTAACAGAGATCTGCATTTTTGTTTTGAGGTTCTCCCAAATGTTGAACATATCCTGCATTGCGATGGGATCGCAAATCAGCTCAACCGTCTCATCCGCATGGAAAATCTCTGGCTCTGGTCCCAAACTGTTCAGCAATCCACTGGGCAGAATCGGCATATCTTCCAGTTGTTGCATTGCCCACGCCAGCAGGCGTTGCTGCTTGGCGGCTGTTCCTGCCCACGCGGTAAGCATGAAATGGAGGTCGAGCGGAAGAGGCGGACGCCGACGCTTACCTGTGGGATCGATTCGGGGCGGCGGGTTTCGGAATGAACCGTTGATCGTTACCCGATAGAGGTAAAGGGAAATTCCTTCCTTCATAGGCACATCGAAATCCGAGCTCTGGTAAAGGTCGAACTGAGCGCCAGCAAACTCGGGCTTAGGGCGAGCACTTGCTAATTGATCGAGAAGAGCCAATCCAATAGCGGCAATTGCCGGATACTTAGCCATCTGTTATTGTTCCGGTCCTGTGGGTCCTTGAACATCTTTTGAAATCTGAAGGAGCATAAAATCAATCAATTCAGCGAATTTCCTGAAGTATTTTTTTTCACCACTCAAAACATCCTGAATCACCCCACGCCATTCAAGGGTCGCATTTGGTACTTCGCGGGGTTCAATCCAGATACGCACCACAAAAGAACGACTGATGTTATCCAGCATCGTGCTATGTCTTTTTCTGCATGATGGGCATTGGAGTTCCTATACTGTAATTACTTTATTAGTACCAAATCTCTATTACGGGGCCATCACATTCCCATCACGGGGTTATCACATCGCAACCAAACGGATATGCATTTCAATTAAATCGGAGCGTTGACCGCGCCGTGCCCTTAAACGGATTACGCCTCAAAATTAATCTTTCGAGGCGTATAAAGCAGAGTGAGGGATTCAGTTTATTTATCGAGGTGGGCTAAGGCTTCCTGCAGCTCTTGTTGCGCGCGGCGGATGCTGTCCATGGCGCTTTCCAGGCTTGCCATCGTCTCGTCAATTTGCGCACTATCCTTTGGGCGTTCCGCCTGTTGCCCGCCAAGAACTTTGTAATGAACCAGCCTGGTTTCAAGCATGGGTTCGATACCGAGTTCAGTTTCCAAGATTTTCTGGCAAGATTGATATTGGCGCACTGCTAGTGCCCGTTGTCCATTTTCGGTATATAGTCGCATGAGGGAACGATGCACATCTTCCCGCAGCGGATCCACCAAAAGGATTTGTTGACCCCATCGAATTGCTTTAGCATACTCTTTGTGATATTGATAAAAGTTTAGAAGGTAATACAATGCTTCCACATAGCTTAAATGCAAACGCTCACGCTCTCTTATGACCCAATCCTCGTAGCAACCTTCTAATAAATCTGCATTGTAGAGCATGACTGCCTGTTCCAACCGATGAATGTCGTTGGCAGATGCAGACCCAAAATCGATATTGGTTGTATATTGGATTGTTCTTTCAAATTCAATAACATCTACCCAATAGTCGCCCAAGAAGTTAAAGCCTAATTCCCCGTTAGCCGTTGATATTAAATACGCCCCTGCACGTACCCCCTTTGGCTCCAACACCTTTCTCAAGCGCCACAGTGCCGTGTTGAGACATGAATGAGCCTGTTCCTCTGAACACTCGGCCCATAGCAGGCTGGCTATGTTATTCCGGGAATACATTCGGCCAGGTCGAATCAACAAGAAGGCCAGCAAGGTTTGAACATTGGGAATAATCCGGATCTCTTCCATCGATGAATCTCTATAAAGCCGAAAGATCCCAAACAGATTGATTCTTAGAGTACTCATTTCAGTTTGGCCCCCCTTTGTCAGCAAACTACGTGAACATGACATCTGCTGCGACGTCTGAGGCGAACAAATGAGCCTCTCCTCGTAGAGCGCGGAACAAGTGAAGGGTACAGAATATGATTTTGTCTTTTATGCAATTGCTCTAGTAAATAGCACTGAATCCGTTCATGCCTGGGTGGCAAAGAACTTTTCACTAATTTCAGAGATTAAACTCCCACCAATTTACGCTTGAAAGAGCAAGAACGAAGTTCATAGCGCTTTTGCTTAATAACTTCGCCTTCTTTGAACGACTCACATAAACAATACGAGAATTACCCTCTAAATAATCACTTTTTTTCATTATAAGCATTTGTCGATTAAATACAATCGGACAAATGTTCTTTTTTCCAAGCAACAACCTATGGAGAAATGCGTCTTTAGTACTACTCTCGCCAATTCGGGAGATAAAATCCTTCTGCTAAACCCAGGAGGCATACATGCGAACACCTGCCAAACTACACACCGTAACAGTCGAAGAAGTCGCTGAGGTCAAGCGTTTGGCAACTTCGCGCAAAGAGCACATGCGCCTGGTACAACGAGCAAGCATCCTTGTTCGAAGACAGTGACTTGTATGCCTCCGAGGCGGAGCCGCCCAAGTCCACTTCACTCGGCTTAAATATGAAAGGACAAGCGGTTATAATCTAGTCTCTATGCCCGAACGATTACAAAAAATACTCTCTCATGCAGGCTATGGTTCGCGCCGCGCCTGCGAAGACTTTATCACCGCGGGGCGGGTCCGCGTCAATGGGCAGCTCGCGGAACTTGGACAGAAAGCTGATCCTGCCGTGGATCAGATCACCCTGGATGGAAAACCCATCGCTGCCGCAGAGGCTCTGACCTATATCGCGTTGTATAAACCCCGCAACATCTTATCCACTGTGGAAAAAGAGAAGAATGATGACCGCCGGACCGTGCGCGATTTGGTCGAGGAGTCGGGCCATCTGTATCCTGTTGGAAGACTCGATTACGAGAGTGAAGGCCTGATTCTCATGACGAATGATGGTGATCTGGCAAACCAGCTCACCCATCCACGGTACGGGCACGAGAAGGAATATCGTGTGCTGCTGGCGAAGCGTCCGGATCACGAGCAGCTTGAAGCGTGGAAAAGAGGCGTGATTCTGGAGGATGGATATAAGACTCTGCCCGCGGAGGTCCGCTTTGAGTCTGCACAGGGCAAGGGCGCCTGGGTGCGCGTCATCATGGGCGAAGGACGGAAGCGCCAGATCCGCGAAACCTGTCAACAGTTGGGCTTGCCGGTGGTGCGCATTGTGCGCGTCCGCATCGGGACCCTGCGGTTGGGCAACCTCAAGCCGCGTCAGTGGCGTCATCTCTACGCGGATGAGGTGGAGGCGTTGAAGGGTAAACCAACAGAAAAGCCAGATAAAAAATTCCTTGCTAAGAAACAGATGAACCGCCGATAACGGCGGTTCATCTGTTTTTGATGCTCCTGTGGGGGCTTAGCCCCGGCAAGAACAGTACGAGTTCTAACTCTGCCTCACATCCCAAAACTTCTTGACGGCAGTGCCAAGCACTTTCTTGACATCCTCTTTCTTGATACCTTCCACCTTGAAAGTCAGGATCTTGGTGCTGGCATCCTCCCCGGCGAAGAAACCGAATGAAATAAAGTTTCCGCCCGCCTCCGCAATTGCCTTGGTGACTTTGGCGAGTTCTCCAGGCCGGTCGTCAATAGTGGCCGTGACACGCAGCCCCTTATCGCGGGCACCCATCAACTCCAGAAAGATCTTGAACAGATCGGTTTCTGTGATCATGCCAACCACTCTGTCACCATCCACAACTGGCAAACCACCAATCTTTTTATCCGCCATAATGCGGGCAGCTTCTTCGATCGGCGTATCCTTGCCTACTGTGATGACTTTCTTCGACATCACGCTCTTGATCTTCACCTTACTGATCAGGTAATTCAATTCCCAAATACTCAGCGTGGTCACAGAGGATGGTGATGCATTGAGCAAATCGCGTTCAGACACAATCCCTGCCAGCTTTCCGTCTTTGATGACCGGCGCGCGGCGGATGTGTTCCTTCTTGAACATCGCCAGCACCTCATTGATGGGCGCGTCCGGCGATACCGAGATCACGGGACGTGACATTCTTTCACCGACAAACATGGTTGCCTCCTACAGCACTTCGGATGAAATGATCCGTTTCTATGAAAAATACGACAAATTCATTATACGCTCGTGCAGCGAGGTTGCCGTCACAAAACCGGAGTGATTTAGGTCATATTGCTTTCACAAGCCCAAATATGCGGTGCGGACATGTTTGTCCTTTATGAGCTTGCGGGCGGGACCTTCCAGCTCCACCTTGCCTTCAGCCAGAACAAAGCCATAGTCACTGATGGCGAGCGCGAGCTGCACGTTCTGCTCGACCAGCAGCAACGTGATTCCTTCCGCGCGCAGTAGCTTGAGGCTTTCAAAAAGCTGCAACACTAGCACCGGTGCAAGGCCCAGCGATAATTCATCGATGATGAGGATAGTGGGATCGGCCATGATGCCGCGCGCCACTGCCAGCATCTGTTGCTCACCACCGCTCAACGTCCCGGATTTTTGTCCGCTGCGCTCTTTGAGTCGCGGGAACATCTCATACACGCGTTCCAGGTTCCTTTGAAAGTTGGGTCTGGCACGCTGATTGGTCGAACCCATTTCCAGGTTTTCATAGACGGTCATATCGGTGAACAACTGCCGTCCTTCCGGAACCAGCACCAATCCCATCTCGGCTTTTGCATAGGCGGGCAGTTTGCTCACCTCCTGCCCATTGAATGTGACCGATCCGTTCCATGGCCGAAGGAGCCCCATCAAAGTGCGGAGCAGTGTGGTTTTGCCCGCGCCATTTCCGCCCACCAGGCAGGTCAATTTACCCTTTTCAAGCGACAGGGTCGCGCCCCACAGGATTTGCACATCTCCGTAACCGGAGGCCATATCTTTGATCTCCAGGATAGCCATGCTCATTCCTCCTCCAGCAATTGCTCTGCCAGTTTGGGGTCGCCCAAATATGCTTCGATCACTTTTTCGTCCTTTGCGATGGCTTCCGGTGAACCCTCTGCAATCTGTTGACCATAGTCCAGCACAATGATGCGGTCTGAGACGTTCATCACGGCCTTCATCACATGCTCGATCATGATGATCGTGATGCCCTGTTCGCGGATCTTCAGCACGGTCTGCACCATGTTATCGATTTCAGATGAATTGAGACCTGCCAGCACTTCATCCAGCAGCAGGAGATAGGGACGGGCGGCCAACGCCCGGGCCATTTCAAGGCGCTTCTTTTGCGCGACGTTCAGACTACCCGCCGGCTGATTGGCTCTCGGCGCCAGCCCGACAAATTCCAGCACCTCATCTGCGATCTTTGAGGCGTTGCTGAGATCCTGATTCTCGTGTCCGAAGCACGCGCCGACCATGACATTTTCACGCACAGAAAGCTCATTGAGTGGCTGAACGATCTGGTGCGTACGCGCCATACCCAGGTGGGCATGCGCGGAAGGTTTGGCATGCGTCACGTCCTTCTCACGGAAAATGATGCGTCCCTCTTCGGGCGGGTAGACGCCGTTGATGGCGTTGAACAGCGTTGTCTTGCCTGCGCCGTTGGGACCGATCAGGCCAAGGATCTGTCCCTGCGGCAGATCAAACGTCACGCTGGTTAGTGCCTGCAAGCCGCCAAACCGCTTGGAGACGCCCTGTAGTGAAAGTATGATGGTCATGCCAGTACCCTCCTGAACAGGGGTACGCGATGGCGGAGCCAGCCAATCGCCCCGGCAGGGATGAAGAGCACGATCAGCAGCAACAGCGCACCCGAAACCGAAAGCTGGATATCCTTGAAGATCGGGCTCGTGACCAGAAAGCCGCGCATGCCCTGGTACGCCAGCGCGCCAAGGATGGGTCCAAACACCGTGCCCTGACCGCCCAGCATCACCATGACCAACAATTCAATGGAGGCATGCAATGGGAAGGCATCGTGCGGCTCGACGTTACCATTCTTGAAAAAGAACAGCACACCCACCATACCGGGAACTATGGCAGAGAACACGTAGGCCCAGGTCTTTGCTTTCGGAGCAGTTACTCCCATCACTTCGGCGGCATCTTCATTCTCGCGGATGGCCAGCAGTCCCAAACCAAACTTTGAGGAGCGGACGAGATAGCTCAGGATGAGGGCCAACAACGCCAGGCCCGCTCCAATGTAAAAGGAAGTCTGCAATGCCTGCGCCGCGCCGCCATACGTCTTGTAGACGCTGAAGTTGAGAGTTATCCCGGTGGGTCCACCGAACAATTCAAAGTTATTGATGAACGCCCGCATCGCTTCGTTAACGCCGATGGTTGCCAGCGCAAAGTAGGCGCCGCGCAAACGGAGGATGGCTGATCCCAGCAGGAACGCCAAAATTCCCGAAGCTACTCCGCCTGCGAGAAGCGATGTCCATAGTGACCAGCCTCTCTCGGTCAACAAGTAGATTCCCACGTAGCCGCCAAACCCGTAGAAGACAATGTGACCGAAACTCACATAGCCGGTGTAGCCCAGCAGGATGTTTAAACTAGATGCGAGCGCAACAGCCTTCAACAATGTAAATGCTGTTTCGCGATTCGCAGGCTTGCCAGTGAGGATTGGCCAGAGCGTGAGGGCGATCACTGCCAGCAGAGGCACGAGGATGCCAGTGTGTCTGTTCCAAAGTTTCATTTTTTCGCTCCAAATAAACCGCTGGGGCGCACCAGCAAAATCAGTACGAACAGGCCGAATTCGATCACGGGCACCCAGGATGATTCAAGGAAAGCCTGGCTGGAGCTTTCGATAACGCCGAGGATCAACCCGCCGAAGAGCGCGCCGATTGGGTTGCCAAGTCCACCCAGAACACCGATAACGAAACTCTTCAATTCGTAACTGCTTCCCGCAAGAATGCTGAACGGGAAGAAGGTGGCGATCAATCCGCCGGAAACGGCGGCCAGCATCGTCCCTATGCCAAAGCTCAGCGCAAGGATGCGCGTGGAAGGTATGCCCATCAATTCCGCCGCAGCACGGTTGTTTGCGACCGCGCGGATGAACTTTCCGGGTCTGGTTCGATATAGAAAAAGATACAACCCACCTGTGAACAGCAGCGTAACAAGTGCGGCGATTATGCGTGAGCCTAGTAGCCTGGTTGACCCCAGTTGAAAACTGCCAGCTGAAAAGTCCACGTTATATGGGGAAGTTGTCAGGGCGGCGGTTCCAAGGCCGATGATGATCATGTTGACGGAAAAGGTTGCGAGTAAGGACGAGAGATGAGGGGCGTTGATCACATGATGGACCGCTGCTGCATAGATCACGATTCCAAGCAGCAGCCCTATGATCGCGATGGGAATCACACCCAGGTAGGGGTTGAGTCCCAGCCGGGTATAGATGAAAAAGGTGCTGAACATACCCAGTGCAATAATCGGGCCGTGTGAAAGATTGATCACGTTCATGACTCCCCAGATCAGTGTCAGGCCCATTGCCGCAAGTCCATATACAAACCCCAATAGAATTCCATCTGGAAGGGATGTCAATAACAGGTTGATTTGTTGCATGCTCAACTCCCGATAATTAAATTTTGCAGGGGCAGGATGATCCTGCCCCTGCAAAGAGTATGACGATTAGGGGACTGGAACTCCGTAGAGCGGATCGGCAGTCGCAACGTCGGCGGGCCAGATCACCACGCGGGTAAGCTCACCGGCATCGTTCTTCTGCCATTGTGCAACGACCATTTGATGGCTGATCTGCAAGCCGTGCGCCTCGGCGGAGGTATCGAATTGGATGCCGCCGTAGAAGGTGAAAATATTCATGGCTTCGAGCGCCGCCTTCACTTTTTCAGGGTCAACTGAGTCGGCGTCTTCAATGGCTTTCTGCAGAACGAGACCCGCAACATAACCGCCTGCGACATGATAGGTGGGTTTTTCAGTTGTTGCGGCTTCATAAGCGGCGGCAAAGTCTTTGCCTGAGGGTCCATACCACTCTATGCCAAGCCCCGCGGCTTCTTCCTGTGTATGTGTCGCCGCAAGTTCCCATTGACTGGAGGTTGCCACACCGAGTGCGGCGTCACCCAGTTCCGAGAATTTCGTATCGGCAGGAGCAACGAGTAATGAGATGAACTTCAAACCCACCTTGCGTTCGTAAAGCTGCCGGGCAAGGGTGCTGCCATCGGGATAGTGTCCACCGCCGAGCAGGACTGTGGCCCCAGAGTCGACGATCTTGTTGATAACCGGACCAAAGTCCGGAGTGTCACCAGCGTACCCTTCCTCCATCACGATCTCAAAGCCTTGCGATTCCAGATAGGGCTTAAGTCCATCCATGACAGATGTTGAGAATTTGTCATTTTCATGCACAAGGGCAATCTTTGCATCGGGGTCAAGCTGCTTGAGCATATCCACGGTGCTGATAAGATACAGGCTGCCAGGCGTGTATAGCTGGAACAGGCTGGTGTTACCGGTCTTATAAGCATCATCTTCTGCGGCACCGGCGGTGATCATGATCTTGCCATTCTGTTCTGCAATGATTGTAGCGGCCGCGGCCAAGCCAGATGAATACGGGCTGATAAGGAAATCGGCCTTGTCTTCGGTGATGAGGCGCGTATAGAGTTCCTGCACGCGCTCTTTATTGGATTCATCGTCATAGGTCACCGCCGCAAATTTGACAACAGTGCCATCGCTCAATTTGACGCCCCCGGCTTCATTCACCTGATTCATCCACAGGTTGAAGCCATTGACCTGTCGTTTTGAAGAGACTTCCTGTGCACCGGTCAACGAAGACGTGAAACCGATCGTGAGGGTCACTTCGGTCGCGGCTGGCGGCTCGGTGGGAGCGGCGGTTGCATCCGGAGCTGAAGTGGCGGGCGCCGGTTCATCGGTCGCCGGGGCTTGTGTTGGCGTGGCGCCACCGCAAGCAGAAAGGATCATCCCGATCAAAACCAGAATGATCAGAAAACCGAATAGCGAACGTTTCATTCTATACCTCCTCCAATTGAAAAATTGGATTCAAGAAGATAAGCGGACCCTTGCCGCTTTCTCTTATTGTAGGTGGTGGATGGAAATTTTTGCTAAAAAGGCAATCGTGGTTTATAAAAAAAGTATAAAGATTTAGCCTTCAAACCGGTAGCCGAGGCCATGCTCGGTGTGCAGATATTTAGGTTTGACCGGATCTTCTTCGATTTTATGACGCAACTTTCCTACATACACCCTGAGATATTCGGCTTCATCCCCATAGGCCGTGCCCCACACATGTTGCAGGATGGCGCGGTGGGTCAACGTTCGGCCCGCGTTTTTCATCAGATAGAGGAGCAGATTGTATTCAGTGGGTGTCAGGTCAAGGGATTCGCCGCGGACGGTGACCCTGTGCCGTCCCGTATCTACAACGATATCACCGCGCACGATTCTTTCTTCGCTCGAGGCTGGTTCTGACCAATCGGCCCTTCTCAACACTGCCTTGACTCTGCCTAACAACTCCCCGACACCAAACGGCTTCGTCAGATAATCATCAGCACCCAGATCAAAGGCGCGGACCTTGTCGGCTTCCTCACCCATCGCCGTCAAGATGATAATCGGAACAACCGATTCCTGCCGGATGCGACGGGTAGCCTCCAGGCCGTCCATGTGCGGCATCATGATATCCATGATTACCAGCTGAATGGCTTCATTTCGAAAGATAGCCAGGGCCTCCAGCCCGTTGGATGCAGTCAACACCTTATATCCGCGCACTTCCAGATTGCGACGGACAAACTCGCGCAAGGGTCTTTCATCATCCACGACCAGAACATTGATATTCATCGGCTGTTCTTCTGCCTGGGTTTCCTGGAAGCCGGCGAATCCGATTTGCGTTTTGCAGGGATCGTGAATGCGATACATGCACCATTGTCCTGTGGCTCAGACCAAATTCTGCCGCCGTGCGCCCGTACCAGGCCCTGACAAATCGCGAGTCCCAGACCGGCACCACCGGCAAGGCGCGTCAGGCTATCATCCACTCGATAGAAGCTGTCAAAGACACGCTGGCTTTCAGCGGCCGGAATTCCCGGGCCAGTATCACTGACCCGAAAGAGAAACTCGCCGTTCTGTTTGCTCACTTCCACTTTGATCTCAGCCTCTTCACCGGCATACTTGCCAGCGTTCTCGATCAAGTTGCGCAGGATCGACTCAAATCTGAGCGGGTCAGCATGGAACGCTGGCAGTCGCGGCATGATCTGGACCTCAAACTTGTTTTTCGATGAAAGTCGCGCCTCTTTCGCGGCCCGCTGGATCATGGCTTTGAGGTCAAACTTTTCAGGCGAGAGTTTCAGCGAACCAGCCTCAATGCGGGATAAGTCTAACAGGTTGTTGACCAGGTTGGTGAGGCGATCCGATTCGTCGGAGATGACGGTGAGGAATTCATGCTGTGAGGCCCGGTCCCATTCCACATCCTCTGCCAGCATCGTGGAGACATATCCCTTGATGGCGGCGAGCGGCGTCCGCAATTCATGCGAAACGGTGGAAACCAGGCTCGACCGCATGCGGTCCAGTTCGCGGTCAGCGGTGATGTCGTGGAAGAAAACGCCGCGGCCAATGGGTAGCCCATCCTCATCGTTCACGTTGAAGACTTCGAGTCGCAGGTGGATGGTGCCAGCATCGTGATTCAGTGAGACTTCGATATTTCGTTCCCCCCTCCTGTTCAACATCTTCGGGGTGACGCTTTTCTCCCTCGTTCCTTCAGTCGCACGCGCAATAATACGCGCCAGGATCTGGTCTGTATGCAGACCCGTGAGGCTCTTGGTGGAAAGGTCTGCCAGCTCACCCACACGCTTGTTGGCATAAATGACCTTGCCCTGCAGATCACTCAAGATCAGCCCATCGTGCAAAGATTGCACCAGCGCTTCGAGACGGTGGGTCTGCTCACGGAGGCGCATGTCGCTTCGTTCATACAACACCGCGTTCTCAATCGCCATGGCCGCATGGTTGGCAAAACTGGTGAGCAGTTGAATTTCATTATATGTGAAGATGTGAGGTGTGGGATGAAACACCAGCAAGGCTGTGGGCGGCGCATACTGGGTGTTAAGCGGCACAGCCAGGATAGCCCGAAAGCCCTCCACGCGGGCACGCTGTCTACGGGCTATGTAGGATGGGTCGGTCTCAGTATCGTTGATCTGGATCGGTTCGCGCGCATGCAAGGCGCGCATAGTGACCGAATCCGGTTCGGACGGTTGGATGGATAATTGCTCTGTGAATTGTTTGGAAAGGCCGCGGCTGGCGCGAATGCGGAAGCTGCCATTCTCGTTATCGAGCGCAATCACCGCATACATCTTGATCTGTAATAACCTGCCCATTTGCTCAAGGATGCGGTTGAGCACCGTTTCCGGGTCCAGCGTGGATACGACCGCAGTGCTGGTATCCAGCAGGGTGGCCTGTTCTTTTAGCCGTTCCGCAATGGAATCCTTCATCCGGATAATGCTGCGGATTAGGTGACCAATCTGGTCGTCACGATTCGCCTGTGTCTGGAGGTGTCGCTGGTCCTCAGTGTTGATAGGCTGGTTCAAACCAATGGATTCACTGATGGGAACCAGTTGCTCGATGGGCCGGATGACCCGCACAGCCAGCGTCCTCCAGAAAATCAAACCAATCAGAAGAAACGTCACCGCGGCGATCAGCACAACGCGCTGCAGGATAAACTGGGTTGCAAAGGCAGCCGAGGTCGGGCGACTGACAATCACTTCCCAATTGATATCGGATACGGGCATGTGAGTATAAAGCCTCTCTTGGCCGTCTGGCGCAGAAAGGATTTGCGAGTGGCTTTCTCCATTGAAATAAGCCAGATAACTTTCGGGGATAATGTCACCGGCCGGACGAAGAAGAAACTGCGAGTCGGGATATGCAATGACTTGATTGCCAGAATCCAGAATGACAACTTGAAGCCCCTCTTCGCTCTGGTGTTCAGCGATGACCGCCGTGAGGGTCTGACTGAGGCTTTCGAGTCGGATATTCGCTCCCACCAAACCCAGAAATCGTCCGTCGTCCGCCCATAATGGCATGACTGCCGTTGCCACGGCCTGATTTGTGGTCGGTGAGATGCGCCCCTGCGAAACGAATGGCCCGGTCGTCTGCAATGCGCGCTGGAAATAATCCCTGAAGGAAAAATCATCCTGCACGGTGGAGCCAGGTCCCTCAGGATAGTGATATAACATGATTCCGTTTGCATCCAGCCGGTAGACCAGGTTCACATCCGGCGAAGTGTTCAGGATGACGCTGAACACTTGCTGCATTTCCTTCGCGTCTGCCCGAATCACCCCCGGATATTGGGCGAGTCCCTCCACGATACTGAGCGACTTCGTGATAGCGAGATCAACTTCCTGCGAAATGGATTGGGCCAACGACAGATCGCTGGCTTGCACATCGTGACGTATGCGCACACTCATCAGTCCATTAAAGAATAACAATGCAATCAGAAATGGGACGATGAGCAACAAATACTGCGCAAGTAGTTGCAGGCCGATATCACGATGAAAGGCAAACCAGTGTTTCATCTACCTTATTTTATGCACTCCATATTGACTCGCGCCGCTGACCGGCGCACGTTTCAGTTACAAAATATTATATTTTCGTTTGCGCAGAAAAATGTCACAAATCGGAGTGATTTAGGTCACTTTATTGGGCGACCGGTAGCGCTGAGGAGGTCGTTTGAGGGCGTCGGCCGGGCATGGTCAACAAAGAGAACAAATAGAAGCCGGCGACGATCAGGAGCAGGGCTTTAATGCCGATGATGAAGGTAACTGACTGAAGTAACGCACCCACCAGGGCCCCAATCAGGTTGGCACCCAGGGCACTGCTCTTTTCTTTCGCCACGGCAAACGACCGTGTGAAGACTATACCGCTGAAGAGCATGGGGAGGCTGGTCAACGAACCCACGATAACCGCTTTCGTAAAGTACGGTAAAAAACCGAACTTGGCGAGATCGACGAAGTACAGGCCCAGGCATACTCCAATCAACAGGCTGTAAACAACCCGGAGAGGTAGATTGGGAAATTGATAAGCAATCCAATTTGCCAGAAGCGCCATACCAAGAATGCTTGAGATGATCACGGCATTTACCAGCCAGGTATTGCCTAAAACAACAGAAGCCTTGCTGATATTCTGTACTTCGAGCAACAGGAACGCCGCACCCAAAAAAAAGAAATGCCAGAAGGTATAGCTTTTAATATGGATGGCAGTACGCGCTTCCCACTTTCTCAAACTTCTTACCAACAGCAAAATCATCAAGAAGGCAAGCAAATAGTACAGCGTGGGAATCTTTGGGGACTCGAGGTAAATGTAGGGCCAATCATCGCTTGTAAGCTTCGTATCGTTTGTAAAGTAAAGAGGATAAGCCTCCTGAAAATGTTTTACATATCGCAAGAGTTCGGGGGTTGCCTCCAATTGCTTTTGAATTGTATTCATGTCGCCGGATACAAAGATGACACCACCGAAGCCATAACGACTAGGCGGTAAGCGGAACACTAATGGGTCATGACCAAACACTTCTTTGAGCGCCCGTCGGATGCGGTCAGCAATGAAAGATTTTTGCGCTTCAAAGGATAGAACGACAATCCCACCCTCGTTAAGTCTCGACTTTGCCTGGGTAATGCTCTCAATGGTGTAAACATAGTGATCGAGCCGGGCATTCGTCATGGAAGTGGCCGTATGTGAATCGAGCAACCCAAACGATATCACATCAAATTTCCCACCGGTGGTGGCAAAAAAGGAGCGGGCATCATCATTGACCAGTTGCACATTCGGCGATGAATAAGGACGTTCCGGGTGGAATTCCTGTCCCATCGCAATGATCGCGGGATCGATCTCAACGGCTGTTATAGACGAAACATCATGGCGCAAGGCTCCAGCAGCATCGTTGCCCGCACCCGCGCCGACAATTAACATGGATTTCGGATCCGGGTGAAAGAGAGCAGGCAGATCATATTGGCTCAGCCCCATGAATTCAGGTGAATAGCTTTGCTGATTCGCTAATACATGTGACTGGCTCAGGTCAATTATGGCTTGATACCCTGTATTGTTCACAGTTACCATATAAACCCTATCACCACTTTCGCCGGCTTCATCTACAACCAGTTTTTGATAAGGCGACCAGACGATATTGACCGCACCGGGTGATTGACTGACAAACCAAGACAGGATGACACCAATGCTCAACAGGAGCAGGTTCATTGTTATATCTTTTTTCAACAGAAAAACGAATAACAGCAACATGGCGCCTGTAATGAAAAACCAAGTAAACGGGGGCTGGTATAAATAACTCAGAAGTACAAACATCCATGTTCCGACCAGGCTGCCTGCAATATTTACAGAGTAAGCCCAGATTGGCTTCGGGTGAGTATTCATCAGGCGGCCCAATATCCTGCCCACAGGCGCAAACATATCTACGACAAGCGCTAGCAGAAAATAGGTCAACGCCAGCCCGGTAAGCAGAGACAGGATCGCTATGCCCGGGTTATCTGTAACAGTGTCAGTCCATGCGCCCAGATCAGCCAATACACCTAACATTTCACTAAGATAATCCAGAGCAGTTCGTGTGAACGGCCATGCCATCAGGAGCAAAATGAAAGTCATCGGGATCAGACTTTGCCGGAGCAGGATGGGCTTTGAGGCCGTGAACATACCAAGCCCGAGCCCAAGAAAGCAGACTACCAGAATAGTGTTCTGCAGATAAGCAAAGATGCGGATTTCGGTGCCAACCCAGCGAATGAAGAGCAGCTCGAGGAACAGACCCAAGACGCTGATCAAAAATATTCCCCAAGCCTGATTGGGTATCTTTAGCTCATCATTCGTTTTAATATTCATTATGATCCTCAACAATCATCAACCAATTTCAGCGCCTTAAAAATGATCCCTGCTGTTGGGCCTTCGTTGGGTTACACAACAGCAGGGACATCAATAACTAGATTCTACTTTGCGAACTCTTGGATCACGCGCGCCATGTGCCGGGCATGTTTGAGATACAAATCAATGCGGATATTCTCATTTGGTGCGTGGGCGCGGGTGTCGGGATAACCCAGACCAGCCGTGGCAACCGGCAGGCCCAGGTCATGCACAAACGGATAACTGGGACCGGATCCGCCGACCGTGGGGACCAATTCCATCGGGAACTCATAGACTTCCTCGGCTGCTTTCACTACGGTTCTGACGAAGCTGTCATCTGGATCTGTCCGAGCGGCCGGTTCTCCGCCCAGAAATTTGATCTGCACATCGCTAAATCCTTCAGCATCGAGATGGGCGCGCAGTTTCTTGAGGATCTCTTCAGGCATCTGTCCGAGCACGAGTCGAAAGTCAACTTTGGCAGAGGCAAAAGCCGGCAGGACCGTCTTCGAGCCGGGGCCTTGATAGCCGCTTGTGAGTCCGCAGATGGTACAGGTCGGTGTGAAGACCTCCTCCATCTTCAGATCAGTACCGCCGGTCAAACCTTTGATGAATTCCTTGACGCCGTAGCGCTTCTTGTATTCGTCAGCCACATCCGGGAGCGCCTCCATCAGTTGGCGGTCACGATCAGTGGGCGGAACGATACCATCATAAAAGCCGGGGATGCGGATGCGCTCGTCTGGTCCCTTCAGCGTGGATAAAGCCCACACCAAACGCCACGCAGCATTCGGGAAGATGGATCCGCCCAGTCCGGAATGAACGTCGATCTCGGCCGTTTTGACAGATAACTCCACGTAGCAAATGCCACGCAATCCAAGAGACTGCATCGGCACTTCGCGGTGATCCACGCCGCCGAATTCCCAGATGCAGGCATCTGCTTTGAGTTTTTCTTTGTTGTCTCTCACGAAGTCATGGAGATGGACCGATGATGTTTCTTCTTCACCTTCGATGATGAACTTGATGTTGCAGGGCAGTTCACCGTCTTCTGCAAGAATCGCATCGATGGCATGCAAACGCGCCGTGATATGGCTCTTATCATCGCTGACGCCGCGCCCGTAGAGTTTGCCATCCCGCAGGCTGGGCTCGAACGGAGGTGTTTCCCACAGTTCCAGTGGTTCGGGCGGCTGCACATCGTAGTGGTTGTAGAACAGCAAGGTCTTATCGGTTTTCCCCTTTCTCTCTCCATAAACAACCGGCGCACCCTCTGTATCCATGATCTCGGCCTGAAAGCCGCGCGCCCGTAGCATCTCCGCCACCAGGTTAGCGCATTCCTTCAAACCGATGCCTTGCGCGCTAATGCTTGGCTGCGCGACCAGCTTGGAAAGTTCGGCAATGCTACGATCGAGATTCTTTTCAAGATATGTATCAATGTTTTGGAATTCAGACATGATGGTCTCCTCTCTTGAATCTTCGAATTTCCTTTGTGCACTTGGTGTCACTTCGACTCGGTGATCGAAAGATGAACCGTCGGCACAAGCCTTTCTGAATGGGTTTTTCAGTAGACTCGTCTATTTAAAATAGTTTTCAAGTGCCTGATAGGATGATTGTCCGGCATACGCGAAAAAGGTCATCTTGATGATCTGACCGATCCACACAGATATTAAGAACGTGCGCAGCGGCATCTTGACCATTCCGGCGGCAATCCCGGCGGCATCGAAGAAGGGGTTGGGAATTGCGGACAAAACCAGAATCGCCCAGCCACCAAACTTCTGCACCCAGGGCTTGATACGGTTGTAAATCTCTGTTCGCTCGATGACGGCCTGTCCACTGAAACCGGCGAGATAGCCGGAGAGCTCACCGATTGCACCACCTGTTCCCGCTGCGAGGCCAACTCCCAGAGGATTAAATACCGATCCCATGGCAGAGATAATTGCGAGGCCCGGCGCGGGAATCAGAACGGTCGCATTGGCAAGCAGCGCGACCACAAATACTCCCATGTATCCATATCGTTCGAATTCTGCGATTCGGTCCCGGATGGAAAATATATAATAGGTAATGCCAATCACGACCAGCAATGCAATGACCCTCAAGACGTTGGTCTGCAGGCCAGATTCCCGCGGAGCCGGGGTACCTTCCGGTTTTGAGATGGCGGTTGAAATGCGGGAAGAGCGTACCGCGGCTTTATCCCTGCCCGGTACGCTCTTTGGCTCTCTGGTCGATTTCGGCTTACTCGGTTTCTTCGATGGTGACACGGGTGATCTTTACTGCCGGGGCATTGCGGTTGTTGGGATCGCGCGGCGGGATGGACATGAGCACATCCAACCCTTCCACGACCTGTCCGAAGACACTGTGACGGTTATCCAGATGCGGGGTAGGCACATGTGTGATGAAGAATTGAGATCCGTTGGTGCCGGGTCCGGCATTGGCCATGGAGAGCACTCCCTGCTTGTCATGTCTCAGGCTCGGATGAAATTCATCGCCGAACTTGTAGCCGGGGCCACCCATGCCGGTGCCGGTGGGGTCACCGCCCTGGACCATGAAGTTGGAAATGACCCGATGAAATATGACGCCATCATAGTATCCTTCGCGCGAGAGAAAGACGAAATTATTGACGGTCTTCGGGGTCTTATCAGCAAAGAGTTCGATCACCATCGTCCCTTTGTCGGTTTCCATACGGGCCTTATATTTTTTCTTCGGGTCGATCTGCATTGCAGGCGGTGTTGACCATTGTTTGGGCATTTTTTCTCCTTGTTATGTATAAACCTGACAGGTTTTTATGAAAGCCTTCCTATAAAGGTTCCAGCAAATGATTAGCGCTTTGACAGGGAATTTGTCTTCGGAAACCTGTCAGGTTTTCTCCTATTTCAACAGCGCTTCCACGCGCGCCACCACCATGTCCATGGCAGCGGCGTTGAACCCTCCTTCGGGGATGATGACATCTGCGTATCGTTTCGATGGTTCCACAAATTCCAGATGCATCGGACGGACAGTCAATTGATATTGCCGGATGACCGATTCAGCTGTCCTGCCGCGTTCCTTCATGTCGCGCTGCAGGCGCCGGATTAAGCGCAGGTCTGCATCCGTATCCACAAAGATCTTCACATCGAACATTTCCCGCAAGGCCGGCTCGGTGAAGATCAAAATCCCCTCCACTAAAATGACTCGGCATGGTCGCACCGTAATGGTGTGGCCGGTGCGGCTGTCAGTGGAGAAATCATAGATTGGGACCTCCACAGCCTGCCCCTCGCGCAAAGAGGCGATATGTTGAATCAATAATTCAGTCTCGAGTGAGTTGGGATGGTCGAAGTTGATTTCGTCACGCTGGGCAGGAGGTAATCCACTAAGCTCTTTGTAGTAGGAATCATGTCGAAGGAAGGCGATACGATCTGCTCCTACTCGTCGAAGAATTGTCTGTGCGACGGTTGTTTTTCCCGAGCCTGAACCGCCCGCAATGCCAATCACCAACGGGTCTGGATGCGCCATGCTTGAATTATACACTCACGCGAAGCGTGAAAATCCCCTCTCGTAATTGAGAGGGGATCAGTTAAACGTGAGATTACATGCCTGCCATGAAGGCCAGGCCGACGGTGCCCGGTCCTGCGTGTGTGCCGACGGTGGGGCTGACTTCGGTAAATAGGCTTTCAACGGGCTTCAGCGCCTGCTCGGCTCGTGTGAGTAATGCCCTGGCGTCTGCTTCAGCATTGGCATGCAGAGTTGCGAGACGGACAGGCGACCTACCACCAACCTTTTCGATGGTTAGTTCGAGCACGCGATCATGGGCCTTGCCTTTCGTGCGGATGCGTTCGATTCCCTCCACTTTACCCTCCTGTATAGCGAGAATGGGTTTCATATTCAGCATGGTACCGAGGAAGCGCTGTGCACTGCCGATACGCCCGCCGCGGTGGAGGAATTCAAGTGTGTCCACGGCGAAAAACACGCCCGTGTATTGATGGGATTTCTCTGCAAGTTCAATAGCTTCCTTCAGGCTGGCCCCGGCCTCCAGCGCACGCGCGACGGCCAGTACTTGAAACCCCAGCGCCATGGCAACAGACTGACTGTCTACCACATGAATCTTTTCGCTGGCCGGGCCAAGCAAATCCTTTGCCTGGTGGGCAGATTGAATGGTGCCAGAAAGCTTGGAAGAAACGAGGAGCGCAAGTACTTCATGGCCTTTATTCACCAGATCCTGGAAAATCTCCTGAAATGACAATACGGCCACTTGGGAGGTGGTCGGCATGACTTTAGTGGTCTTAAGTCTCGTGAAGAACTCCTGGGACTGAATATCCACACCATCCTTATAGGTCTGGTCCCCCCAGATCAAGACTTGCGGAGCAACCGAAATACTGTATTGGCTCACAAGGTTAGGTGGCATATAGGTCGTACTGTCGGTCACCAATGCAACTTTGGACATGCTTCCTCCTCAATTTTGGGCAGATTTTTGAAATCTTGTGAGTATTAACCCCATTGCAAGCCACGGGGATACGAATTGTTAGGTATAATATTCCTGCAAGTTTGCCGCCTGTAGAGCAGATTATTAGACTTTCTTCCATAAATTTCAGAATAAGACTCAAATTTGGGTAATGATGCGGCGCTTCGCAACTGCTTTGAAACCTCATCGAGGAGCCTGCTTTGGCGTTTAACCCGATAAATTGGCTTTTGGGCCTGTTTTCCCTGGACATTGCAATTGATTTGGGGACCGCGAACACACTCGTAAATGTACGCGGCAAGGGGATCGTTATCAATGAGCCATCATGGGTGACGATTGACAAACGATTGCGACAGCCATTGGCCATTGGTCTGGAAGCCAAGGAGATGCTGGGCCGCACGCCAGGCAACGTGGCCGTGATCCGTCCGTTGCGCGATGGTGTGATCTCTGAATTCGATCTTACGCAGGTGATGTTGGAATACTTTATTGGTCGTGTCCATGAGCAAAGTGTCGTGCCGCTGCCGCGTCCGCGGGTGGTGGTTGGGATTCCCACCGGTGTGACCGAGGTCGAAAAACGCGCCGTGTATGACGCGGTGATGGCGTCAGGGGCGCGGGCCGCTTATATGATCGAGGAGCCGATTGCGGCTGCGCTGGGGGCGGGGTTACCCGTCAACGAGATCAAGGGCAGCATGGTGGTGGACATTGGCGGCGGCACAACCGAAGTGGCAGTCATGTCCATGAGCGGCGTGGTGGCTTCGCGTTCGCTGCGTGTGGCTGGCGATGAAATGGACCAGGATATCGTCCAGTATTTGAGGAACAAATATAACCTGCTGGTCGGCGAGGGAATTGCCGAACAGATCAAATGGAAGATTGGGTCTGCTTATCCCCTTCAGCCGGAAAAAACCATGGAAGTGCGCGGGCGCAACCTGGTCACAGGCCTGCCGGAAAGCATCGAGGTTTCATCTGTCGAAATCCGCGAGGCTTTGTCGGCATCAGTACAGGTGATCGTGGATACCATTCGCGATGCCCTCGATGAAATTCCACCGGAGATCGTGGCCGATTTGATGGATATTGGTATTTGCCTGGCAGGCGGCGGTGGCTTATTGCAGGGACTGGCCGATCGCCTGACAGATGAACTCAAACTACGCGTGTGGGTGGCTGAAGATCCACTCACCTGTGTGGCGCGCGGCGCGGGCATGGTCTTCGAAGACTTCGATGGGCTGAGCCGCTATCTGGTCGGCCTGGAACGCGGCAGTACGCGTCACAGCCTGTCCTGATATTTGTTGGTAAGTGCCCTGCTGGGCAAAGATTGTTCGCACCCTACCATGAGAAATCTCTTCTCACGTACGCTTCAAACAACGATCATTTTCCTGGTCGTGGGGGGCATCATGGCGCTCGCACTGGGCGGATATTTTAGCAGTGGCTCGAACATCTTCACGTCATCATTGATCACTGTGCAAACGTGGTTATCCTCTCGGTTCGTCGCTCTGCAGGATTTTCTCACGGCGCCTCGAGACATCGCGTCGTTACGACAGCGGAACACCGAATTGGAGGCAGAAGTTGCAGAGTTGCAGTCGCAGGTAATCCAATTGCAGCAACAGGTTGGCCAGACGGAGATGCTGGCGGCTCTGGTTGATTTCGAACGCGCCAATCCTGAAAACCAGTATCAGGGCGCCGCGGTCATAGGGCGCGATCCCAGCCCGTTTTTACAATATGTGATCATCAATCGCGGCTCCAATGATGGAATTCTGCGCGGCATGCCCGTGGTAACAGATCAAGGACTCGTTGGACGCGTGGACGCGGTCATCGCGGATGCGGCCCGGGTCCAGCTGATCACGGATCCGGCTGCGAATGTCAATATCCGCCTCCAGAACGCCGAAGTGGACGCGTCTCTGGTTGGCTCGGTGACGGGCGATCTGACCCTGGAGCTTATTCCTCAAGATGCGAGCGTGCAGTCTGGTGACCTGGTTTTAACGTCCGGCCTGGGCGGTGGTTATCCTCCCAACTTGATCGTTGGCCAGGTGGTAAACGTTCGCTTCCGTGATTTTGACTTGTTCCAAGAGGCCACCGTCCAACCGGTTGTGGATTTCAACCAGCTGCAAGTTGTGCTGGTCATCATCAACTTTAAACCGGTTGATATTGCTCCGCTTGTTCCTCTCCCGTAAGATCGAATGCGCAACCTTATTGCGGTGCCCGTCATTGTTTTGGCTGTTATGCTCCAATCCACAGTGATTGGCAGTATCAAATTGCTGTCAGGTTTTGCCGACCTGCCGCTGGTCATGCTAGCAGCCTGGGCCCTGCAGGAGGAGGTGGATACGGCCTGGCAATGGGCGGTCGCCACTGGCGTGCTGGTTGGCTTTCTTTCAGGCATCCACTGGCTCGTGCCGGTCGTAAGCTATATGGTCGTAGTAGCCCTGGCCCGAGTGTTTCAACGGCGGGTCTGGCAGGCTCCTTTGCTGGCTATGTTCAGTGTTACGTTTCTTAGTGCCACTGTTTTGTACGCGATTTCCTTATCGGTATTGCGCCTTTCCGGGGTATCCCTTTCCATCACGGATGTGCTAGGCCTACTGGCATTGCCAGGCATATTACTGAACTTGCTTCTGGCAATCCCTGTGTATGCGGTCATGCGTGATCTGGCACGCTGGGTGTATCCCGCGCCGGAGGTTGAATGAATTCCCCATCCGTGAATAAATATGAAGTACCGTTCTGGCGGATATTGCTGGTGTATGGCATGGTCGTTACTGTTGTTGGTGTATTGACTTATCGTTTGTTCACGCTTCAGGTTTCGGAAGAGAGCCTATGGATGGATCAGGCTGTTGACAATTACACTGACGAGATCAGCGACCCTGCCTCGCGCGGCATAATTTATGATCGCAACGGTTATATCCTGGCCCGTAACGTGGCCTCATACAATGTGGTCATCACGCCCGCCGGTCTGCCGGATGATGAAGCCGACATTCAACGCATTTACCGCGAAGTTTCCAAACTCACCGGGGTTCCAGCCGGCGGCCCGGTAACGGATCAATCCTTGGCCAACGCCAAACTCTATTCCGCCTGCGTTCCCGGCCCCAGCATCGCCGACATGGTGGCTCTCGGCGATTCGCTCGCTCCTTATACAGCGGTCAAGATCTCCTGCAACATTAACGAGGAACTGGCGCGCGTGATCCGTGAAAGATCTGTGGATTGGCCCGGTGTGACTGTGGAGATCGAACCCGTTCGCGAGTACCCAACCGGATCGCAAACTGCAAACATCATCGGCTTTTTGGGGCCGATTCCCGCGGCCCTGGAGGATGCTTATACAGAACGCGGCTTTGTTGCCAACCGGGATAAAGTCGGCTATGCCGGTATCGAGACCTCGATGGACGACATCCTGCTTGGCACAAATGGTTTGCGAGTCGTGCAAAGGGATGTGGCAGGAAAGGTGATTCGAAATATCGAGCCACCCATCGCGTCGGTGGCTGGCAACAACGTGGTGCTGACGATCGATACGCGCCTTCAAAAGGCTGCGGAGGCCGTCTTGCTGGATGAGATCGATTATTGGAACAACCGGTTCTACGGATATCTTCGAATCTCCAGCGGTGTGGTCATTGCCATGAACCCGAAGACAGGCGAGATCCTGGCCATGGTGACGTATCCCACCTACGAGAACAACCGTATGGCCCGTTTCATCCCCGGCTACTATTATGAGCAACTCATCAACGATCCCCGGCGGCCGCTGGTGAATAATGCTGTTTCTGCGGAATTTCCGCCTGGCTCCACCTTTAAGTTATCAACGGCCACGGGCGCCTATAACGAAGAGGTGGTTGAACCCGGCGATATCATCCAGACGCCGGGTAAGCTCGTATTATGCGAGCGTTTTCGTCCCACCGATCTCTGCACGGAAAGGAATTCTCGTCCCTTCGTGGATTGGATCTACGACCGCAACGGCGTTATTAACGAAACTGGTTTTGGCGCTCTCAGTTTCTTCCAATGCATTGCCTACTCCAGCAACGTTTGTTTTTACAAATTAGGCGGTGGATTTGAAGGTGAAATCGATGAAGGCCTGGGCATCTTCCGTTTGCATGACTATGCCCGCGCCCTGGGTTATGGAGAGCGCTCTGGCATTCAACTGCCCGGTGAGGAGGATGGCCTGATACCCACACCGCAATGGAAGCGCATCAACACCGGCGAGAACTGGTCCACGGGCGATACCTATATCGCCAGTGTGGGACAGGGATATGTGTTGGGCACGCCGCTGCAGGTGATGCTCTCCGGCGCCACGATTGCCAACCGCGGCAAACTCATGCAGCCAACCGTCATACGCGAAATACGCGACAGTGAAGATCAAGTGCTTCCAGTCTGGTTTGATCCCACGGATTTTTCGCTGTATGAATTGCGGCAGACGGAGGATAAGAATGGCCGCAGAAAAGATGTTTGGATAGATCCCGCGCATCGCGAGGTCGAACTGAATGCGCCACCAGAAGGCAGCTATCAGATCTCGCCGTTCACGCCCAATTTGAAATGGGATGTAACTACCGAACCCAGGATCCAGATCTATAACTGTGAAGTAGGCTATTGTGATCCGACCGAGCAATATAAGGTGATTCAGCCAAGAACCATTGAGGCAGTCCGTACCGGCACACACATGGCAGTGACCGAGGACCCCTTGGGGACATTACACGAGGTCTTCAACACCGATTACCCCATCCCGATCGCGGTCGCGGGCAAAACCGGTACGGCAGAATACTGTGACGACGTGGCGCGGGCGGCCAATCGTTGCCAGTTTGGCTTATGGCCCACTCATGCCTGGACTCTGGCATACGCGCCATTCGATGACCCTGAAATCATCATCATTGCCTTTGCCTATAACGCCGGCGAAGGCGGTACGGTTGCTGCGCCCATCGTTGCGCGTGTCATGCAGGCTTATTTTGAACTCAAAGCCGTTGACCTTGCCAAGACCGGCGGATAGAGGCACTAGATCAACATTTCGGCTTCTGTATACCTGAGTTTTTGAATGCAATTGCCATACAGTGGCCGATAGTTCATACGGTTACTCATGCTATAATTTGTCCACGCATGGATACGATTCATGACTGAGACAAATTCGCTCATCCACATCAAAGGTTTGCGCGATGGATTGCTGGTCACGCTGGATGATGCAGCGTGGGAAGTGCAGCGGGTGGCCTTTCTCTCGCAGGTAGATTCACAGTTGGCGTTCTTCAAAGGCGCGCGTCTCGCTCTGGATGTTGCGAGTCAGATCTTGAACGTCCAGGAGTTGGTCGAATTGCGGGACCAACTTTCTGAACGCGGCATATTTCTCTGGGCAGTGCTGAGTGAATCGCCAACTACCGAAAAAACTGCACAATTGCTCGGGCTTGCCACACGCATCTCTAAACCACGCCCGGAGGAGTCGCGTCGGTTTGCAGTGGATGATCTGGGCGAAGAGACAGCCCTGTTCCTCAATCGCACACTTCGTTCGGGTACGCGCATTGAATTTAGCGGACATGTCGTAGTGCTGGGAGATGTGAACCCGGGTGCCGAGATTGTCGCAGAGGGGAACGTCATCATTTGGGGACGCTTGCGTGGTATGGTCCATGCCGGATCAAAAGGCAACAAAGCAGCAGTAATCTGTGCGCTCGATCTTTCCCCAACGCAACTGCGAATTGCAGAGGAAGCCTCCGCGGTGCTCAAGCCACAACACAGCCCAAAGCCTGAGATGGCACGCATCAACGAAAACGGAAAACTACAAGCTGAATTCTGGTCGCCCGGTTAAATTGATTTTGTCACGCGACACGCTTCGCGCTCTTGCTCCACATTCTTGTCCGTCAGGAAGTATCCATGCCCGCAAAAGTCATCACACTCACATCTGGCAAAGGCGGCGTTGGCAAAACCACCGCTGTAGCCAATCTTGCCGTAGCCCTGGCTTCGAGCGGCTCAAAGGTGGTTTGCATTGATGGCGATATTGGCCTCCGCAACCTGGATGTGATCCTGGGCCTGGAAAATCGCATCGTCTACGACATCGTGGACGTGATCGAGGGCCGCTGTCGCCTGAAGCAGGCGATGATCCGTGATAAAAAGCTGACCGATCTCTACCTCATCCCTGCGGCGCAGACCCGAGATAAAAGCGCCGTATCGGCCAGCGACATGCAGCGCCTGGTCAAGGATTTGCGGAATGAATGTGAATATGTGCTGATCGATTCGCCAGCCGGTATTGAACGCGGCTTTCGAAACGCCATTGCCGGCGCAGATCGCGTGATTGTGGTCACCAATCCTGAGGTCAGCGCGGTGCGGGATGCTGACCGCGTGATAGGAATTCTCGAAGCCGAAGGCAAAGGTCCGGCTTCACTGATCATCAACCGCCTGAATCCCATACTTGTAAGAAACAAGGATATGCTTTCTCCGGAAGATGTGCTCGATTTACTTGCCATCGATCTGATTGGCATTGTGCCCGAGGATGAAAACGTAATCGTCAGCTCAAATCGCGGTGCACCCGTAGCCCTCGATCAAAAAAGCCGTGCCGGTCAGGCATTCCGTAACATCGCTCGGCGTTTGAAAGGTGAAACAGTTCCATTCATCGACTGGGAAAAACAGGGCGGATTCTGGGAACGCCTCCAGCGCCTGACTGGGAGAAAGTGACATGAGTTTCCTCGACAGACTTTTCGGCAGAAAAACCAGTGCAGATAGCGCCAAGGAGCGCCTGCAGCTCGTCCTCATCCATGATCGCACAGATATGACACCGGCGGAGCTTGATTCGCTTCGAGACGATCTGATCGCCACGATCAGCCGCCACGTCGCTATAGACGAAGCTAACGTCCAGATCGATGTGGAGCACGATGGCCGCTCGCAACGCCTGGTCGCAGATATCCCTCTCAAGTCGGTCAAGCGTCGTCGCAGCAGGCGGACAACACAATAGACCTTTTCCGCGCTGACCGAAGGTGCGAAGCTCGGAGGGGATGTGCTGTTTATCCCCGCAGTCGAAGCGCACGTTGCAGGTAAGCTCCTCATGTTACGTGACATCTCATGGCGATATTTCGATTTCCTCCTGCTGGGAGCGGTCGTGTTGGCCATCGCCTTCGGCACCACCATGATCCGTTCAGCGGTGGCAGGGAATGAGGAATTACTGCCGCTCATCAACCGCCAAATCTATTTTGCCCTGATCGGAATCGTCCTCATCTTTATCGTGGCAGCGATCGATTATCGCTATTGGATCGCGCTCTATCGACCCATATTCCTGGTAATTTCGTTATTTCTGCTGGCGCTCTCCCTTCCCAACCTTGGTTTGGAGGCATTTGGCGCACAGCGTTGGTTCCAGGTAGGCGTGTTGTTCCTTCAACCTACCGAGTTTGCAAAAATCGCTGCAATTCTGATCCTGGCCCGGTATTTCGACCGAACGCAGGGCCAGCCGCGCAACCTGAGATGGTTATTGTTTGCGATCCTGTGGTCCTGGGGGATTGCGATCTGGATCCTGCTTCAGCCAAACTTAAGTAATGTTGTTGTCTTGATGGTGATTCTGGCGTCGATGCTTTGGTTTAATGGCGTCCAGATAAAACATGTCATGATCGCGGGCGCCATTGGCATGGTCCTGCTGGGAACAATCTTCGGTTTAACATATCTCCGTGTCCGCATCCCGTTCCTGGAGGAATACCAGCAGCTGAGAATTCAGAATTTCATTCTCCCGGATCAGGAGGAGACCTTTGGCGAAACCTACAATGTAGATCAGGCCAAGATCGCCATTGGCTCCGGTGGTTTGTTCGGTAAAGGCTATGGTCACGGCACACAGACCCAGCTGCGCTTCCTGAAAGTGCGCCATACCGACTTTATTTTCTCGGCCATCTCGGAAGAATTTGGCCTGGTTGGCGCCCTGGTCGTGATGACTGTAATCATATTCATCGTCTGGCGCTGTTTGCGCACGGCCCAGAAGGCCCTGGATGTGGCCGGCATGTCCATTGCCTACGGCGTGGCCACGTTGATTTTTTTTCAGGGTATGATTAATATCGGCGTGAATCTGAATATCGTTCCGGTCTCTGGGTTGCCTCTGCCATTTATCAGCTATGGCGGCAGCGGTCTCACCTCGCTGATGCTTGGCATTGGATTGGTGGAAAGTGTCGCCATGCGGCACCGACAATTGGATTTTTGAACCTAGTATGCGTACTGCGACATTTATGTCGTCATCCGCCGCGTAGCGATATGAATGTCGCGTTGCAACACAGCGCAAATGCTTGCGTAACAGCATCTCAAGAGATAGGAGAATTGGAGAATTGAAACCCGCCCGCACACGCATGGCACCTTCGCCCACCGGGCGTTTCCATATCGGAAGCGGCCGCACTGCACTTTTTAATTACCTGCTCTCCCGTCAAACAGGTGGTCAGTTTATTCTGCGGGTGGAAGATACCGACCAGAAACGCTTTGTTCCCGGTTCTGAAGAGGAGGCGATGCGGAGCCTGGATTGGCTGGGCATCTCACCGGATGAAAGCCCGTGGCATGGCGGAAAGTTCGGTCCATATCGGCAAACAGAACGGCGCGAGATCTATCAGCAGCACGCCAATGAATTGGTCCAGAAAGGCTTTGCGTATCCCTGCTTTTGTTCTCCCGAACGACTCGAACAGTCACGCAAAGCTCAGGAGGCCCGCAAAGTGGACCGCGTCCGATATGACGGGTTATGCCGCGCCCTGGATCCCGATGAGGCCGCGCGTCGCGTCGCATCTGGCGAGAGTCATGTGATCCGCTTCAGGATGCCACAGGAGGGAACGACTACCGCGCATGACCTCCTGCGCGGCGATATCGTGACGGAAAACAAATATCTCGATGATTACGTTATCATGAAATCGGATGGTCTACCCACATACCATCTGGCGGCAATGGCAGATGACCATGATATGCAGATCACGCACGTCCTGCGCGGCTCGGAATGGCTTTCTACATTTCCATTGCATGTCAATATCGTGCGTGCCTTTGGCTGGGAGGAGCCGGTCTGGATTCACCTATCGTTATTCCTCAAGCCGAGCGGCAAAGGCAAGATGAGCAAACGCGAATCCGCTCAAGCCATGAAGGATGGCTATCCCATTTTTGTGGACGATATGAAGGATTTGGGCTACATCCCCGAAGGCGTTCGGAATTGGATCGCATTGATGGGCTGGGGCGTGGCCGAGGATGATGTGATGTCGCTGGAACAGATGATCCAGCGCTTTAGCATCGACACCCTGACCCCCTCCCCCGCCGCGATCAACTTCCAGAAGCTCGATCATTTCAATGCCACGCATATCCGCCTCCTGACGATCGAAAACCTCTCAGCCAGAATTAAACCCTATTTTGTGCAGGCTGGCCTGGAGGTTCGGGATGATGTGCTGCTCAAAATCACGCCCCTGATCCGTGAGCGACTCGTCACGCTGGATGATTGTCTGGCGTTTGCCAGTTTCTTCTTCAAGGAAAACGTAGAGCCGATTCCTGAAGATCTGCTCGCCAAGGGACTCGATGCAAAGCAGTCCGCAGAGGTAGCTCGGAAGTCGTACGAGATTATGGCATCCCTGCCTGACCTTTCACATCAAACCGCCGAGCCGCCGATGCGCGAGTACGTTGAAAAATCAGGATTGAGTGCGAACCAGGTCTTCGGCATTCTTCGCGTCGCCGTGACCGGCCAAAAGGTCAGCCCACCGCTGTTCGAGAGCATGGAGATCATTGGCAAAGAGAAATGTCTGCAGAGGATACAGCAAGCGATCCAAATGTTGGAAAAAATGTGATATTCAAATGAGAAACTCCGCAGGCTTTGAGATATCCTGCGGAGTTCTTATGGCATTTCCGTTTCTGAGGGGATGATTGATGCATCAGGAGTTCTTCGCCACTGACGCCCACAGAAAGACTTATTGATGTCTGCAATATTTATTCCGCACGATATTCAACGATATAAGCAGGAATACTAATTCCCGAAATCGATACACTCACTTGGCGAGTCTTGATTCCCGCTTCCACTGGAATCATTTCGAAGGCTTCTTTTGTGATGAGGATTTCGCCAGCCGCGGCGACATCCTCCCCCATCTTGGAGGCGCGGTTGACCGGGTCGCCGAAGCAGTCTTCATGACCAACGATCAATAGTTTTCCATAGTCAATTCCAACTGCAATGTGAATGTCCTGGTCATCTGAGGTCAGGATGTTTTCTGAAGTGAAGGCGTGCTGCATCGCAATGGCGGCATTGACGGCTGAGAGTGCATCTGGGAAGACCGCAAAGCAGTTATCTGCCTCATACTTGAGCATCTGGCCACCGAACGATTTTATGATGGGTTCGGTGGTGAGCTGCATGCGCTTGACCATGGAGAGGTAGTGCACAATCCCGTACTTGCGCGTCAACATGGAAAAGCCCGACATATCCAGTATAAAGACGGCATATTCTGTGCCAAACTCCTTCCAGAGCGCGGTCTCGATTTTCTTTCTATCTTCCTTTGCCTCGGCCTGAGAAAATTTCAACAGGAGGGTTTGAAACTTCGTGGTAGGTTTGGGAGCCATATCTGCCTCATTCGATCAAATGGTTTCGTACACAGATTATAGCGAAAGGGTCCCGAAAGTGAAACTTCCGAGACCCTTTTGTAACTAAATCTAATTTGCTCTGACCGCTCCGCAGGGTCTTAACCCCCTGCGGGAGCAGCGAAGATTTATATATCACCCGGTTCATCTGCCATCCGCACGATGCGCGGCGTAAATTTGCCGATCACATCCACCAGGTCGTGTTGCGCGGCGATGACCGTGTCAATCGGTTTGTAGGCCTGCGGGGATTCATCGATGCCGCCGCCCAGCAGCGTGACTCCATGCTCCTTGAGATAGTCATCCCGTTCACGTCTGCTGATGGAGTTCAGCGCGGCTTTCCGACTCATCTGCCTGCCCGCGCCATGTGAAGCGGAGTCGAGCGACTCGCTCACGCCTCTCCCTCGGACGACGTAGCCGGCATCGCCCATGGAGCCGGGGATCACGCCCAGGACTCCCGCGCCCGCCGGGGTTGCGCCCTTGCGGTGGACGATCACGTTCCGCCCATCGGTCAATTTTTCGACCCAGGCGTAGTTATGGTGGTTTTCTACCACAGCAGCTTCCTTGAGCCCAACAGCGGCAGCGACCCGGTGATGAATGATGTAGTGATTCGCCGAAGCAAACCTGCCCGCCAACTCCATGGCAAGCCAGTACTCCTGACCATCTTCAGAATCTAGCGAGAGCCAGGCGAGATGACGCGCACTCTTGTCCAGGTCAGGATGTTTCTCCATGGCCAGTTTGCTATACCGGTCCGCAATCTTGGCGCCAACGCCGCGCGATCCGCTGTGTGACAGCAAGGCCAGATATTCACCGGGTCTCAAGCCGAACATCTCTTCGTGGAGCCTGAACGAGCCCCATTCGACGAAGTGATTGCCTGTGCCGCTGGTGCCAAGTTGACCGTAGGCAATATCTTTCAGGGTCTGCAGTTGGCGTGTGGCGTTCCAGGCCTCATCATCCAATACTGCGTGTTGTGCCCGTTTGCTGCCTGTCCATTTGACGCCCATGCCGAAGGCGGTTTCATTCCACAAAGCATCTTCGAACATGCCTTTCTTTTGACCGATCAAATGTGGGGAGACTTCGTAGATGGAGAGTCTCATCCGGCAATTGTGGACAAAGATACCCACGGAAAGAGCAAAGTTGTTGTATTCCGGCACAACCAAACAATACACATCGCGTCGTTCATTGATATGCCGTACAGAAATTACCTTGTGGTTGTGGAGTTTGCCGGTTACTCCATGAGTCAATCTTCTGTGATTGTATAACCCGATATAAGACTTGACTTGCTCGCCGCAAATATCGCAAGTGTGAATACGTGCTGCAATTTCTTTGCTTAGAGCGCGTCCCTTCTCACTGATGTTCCTTGCAATGAGATATGGTTTACCCCGTTGCCCGTTGCCAGCGCAGTTCGCCTTGGCTCTTTCGTAATCTCTTTCCCAATATGTCTTGAGGTTTTTGCCGCCGCGCGCAGCGAAATAACGGTATCCCTGCTCGGTTTGGGCCTTGGCAGATAGAGCCTCTTTTCGCCGTTGTTCAAAGTCTTTCGATTGCCAGTGAGTGTTTCTATCTGTCAATGATCTGTGAAAAGTAGAATGATCCTTATTCCCCATAAATTCCAAATTTGGCGGGTCGTTATTTGCCTCATTAAAATCCTTATGATGAACTATGACGCGCTGGCCCTCAAACCTGGGAATATCGCCCAACAATCCCGAGCGCGCAACCATCCAATGCGCGCGCTGCCACCTGCCGGAATAATTTTGTTGAATTCTCACATACCCTTCCTGGTCTATCTGGGAATAAAACGGCATAAGCGATTCGCCTACCGAAAGGTCGATTGCTCTTCGATATGTTCCATCGCGCAACATAAATTCGTGGTCTGGCGTGCAGTGGATTTTTTCGCCGTTGTCAATGATTACTTCGACAAGTTCGGCGTTCTCCCTGGTCTTCAAGGCTGCACCGGGAGCGACAATAATTTTGCCGTCTGGTTTGCAAGCATAGACATGAAACGCTTCCGCTCTGTTAGCAAGTTCCTCTAGTGTGTAATTGTTTCCATCCAGTAGAGGAATCATAGTATCACCTGAAAAGCAGGCAATATCCACGCCCACCGCATATGGGATGACCACGTTATCGGTGGCCAGTACGCCGCCGATAGGAAGCCCGTAGCCAACGTGGGCATCGGGCATGAGCGCGCCGGTGACGGTCACAGGCAGGCGCATGGCATTTTCCATCTGCTTGATCGCCTCCGGATCGATCTGCTCCCTGCCCCAAATAGGGAAGGGCAACGGAGACTCACGTAAATCGACTGGAGACTGCTCGTCCTTTTGTGTGGTACGAATGCATTCGCGGGCCAGGTCCGCGTAGAAAGAGTCAGCCAGGAAACTGCCGGGGTTCTGCCGGACAGCCTCCAGCTGGGCAAGCACCGCATCGCGCTCCATTCCATTTTCGATCAGCTTGTTTCCGATATCTTTCGCCAGCCCAATGATTTTTCCATCCGGCCAGTCGTTGAGTTTCAGGATCTTTCCTGTAATGATGTCCATTTTTACCTTACCTCTGTCATTGCGAGCAGGAAACAGTCAGCGACGCGATCCCTATTGTGACGAGGACGCTTCGCGGCTTCGTCAGGCTAAAGTCTTCCTCGCAATGACAGTATTACTCTTCCAACTTCCACAACTCGCGCATTTCTGGACTCGACACGAGTAGTTCATCCAACGTGCCTTCGGATTCGACCTTGCCATCCTTAAGCACAAGGATGTGATCGGCACGCCGCAACAGCGGACGGCGATGGGAAACGACCAGACACGTCTTCTCATTTCCATTGGCAAAGATACGTTCCCAGAGTTGGCGTTCGGTTTCAACATCCAGCGCACTGGAAAGGTCGTCGAACACGACCAGTTCTGGTTCACGGATGAACATACGCGCCGCTGCAGTCCGCTGCGCCTGACCGCCGGAGAGTTTGACGCCACGGGCCCCGACCTTCGTTTCCAGGTCATCATCGAGCTGCTCCAGGTCTCGGTCCATGACGGCCAGTCGCGTTGCTTTATAGATGTCATCATCGGACCGATTCAGACCTAACAGGATGTTGTTCCGCAAGCTATTGCTGAATAGACGCGGCACCTGGGCCGTGTAGGCACAACGCGGCGGGATGAGGAAATCGCCGGGCCTTTGTATGGTTTGACCGTTCCAACGTATCAAGCCAGACTCCATGGGGAGCAGGCCGAGCAACGTTCGCAGCAGCGTTGTCTTGCCGGAGCCAATGCGACCCGTAATGACGGTCAGCGAGCCGCGTTTGAACTTCAAATTGATATTCTCGATGCCGTTAACCGAATCGGGGTAGTGAAAGGTCAGTCCTTCAGCGACTAGTTCATTCAGCCGGTCTGAGGCGGTTTTGAGCGGGTATGTCACTTCGGGCAATGGTCCTTCCAGGTCCACGCGGCTATGTTCCACGAGCGCGTTCAGAGGAGCGTTTTCCATCAGGTGGTACATGCGCTTGACCGAGACATCCATTTGTTTGTAGCGTGCCCACAACATGCCGCCAAAGGTCGTGAGGTCGCCCATGCTTTGCAGCAGGTAGACGAACAACGAAAAATCACCCAGGGTGAAGTTGCCTGTGCGCATGGATTGACCGACGAGCACCAGTATGACGCCGGTGCCCAATGTGGAAGTGTTGCGATAGATCGAACCGAGCACATCATCGAACAACTTCTCGCGGACAGCCAGCACGCGGCGTTCGTCGTTGATCTTGTGAAAGTACCGGATGATGTTCTGTTCAGCAGTTGCCACTTTCACCGCCTGCACAGCGCCAAAGAGCTCACCGATGAAACCCGTCACCTTGCCTGCAGCCTGCCGCGACGCACGACGATAATGCTCGATACGACCAGTAGCAATATTGGCGATGATACCAACTATCACCAATGGAATCAATGCCATCACAGTGACCGACGGGCTGATCTGAGTCATGAGCCAGATCGAGACCCCAATCACGATCAGACCAACCATAACGTCATTGATGAGAATCACAAAAAGCGGAAGCTCATTCACGTCACCTTTGAAGCGGCTCACCGCCTCGCCGGGTGAATCTGGTAGTTGTGAAGCGCCGGGGCGTTTCAGGATGTGATGTAGAAGGTTCTTTCGTAGCAGCGTACCCATCTCGGCAAAGATGGGGACGTCCGCCCAATAGAAACCGTAAGTCGAGAGGAGTCGCCCAAGCCAGATGGCGAAAAGGCCCGCAACGACTGCCCAAATGCCAAATGTCAATTGCGCGTTGCCGGTCAGCATGTCGAATAACGCCTTCATGATCAGTGCCGGCGCAATCTGTCCGCTGAGGCGACTCAAACCAACACTAAGCAGATCCACGATCCATAGCCATGGCCGGAAGCGGATTAATTCCCACGCGACCTTCCAGGCAGGCAGAGCGGGAATATATTCTTTTTGAGATAAAGTTGTTTCAGCCATAATGTTTTCCATTATTTATCGGTGGTCGAGTAGTCATGAAGGTTAGTGAGTGGCGTATCAAGACCACAGGTAGCGATGAATATTTTTGTAACAGCAGTACTCTGATTACCTGGTGGTTTCGACTGTCCCTTCGGGACGCTCAACCACCGAGGTCACTTATGCCAGAACTTCTTCCATACCGGTTTGCAACAGTTGATAAAAACGCGAGTTCGGGTCGGATGCCAGTTTCTTACGGCTGCCATATTCGTTAATGCTGCCCTTCTCCAGAATCAGGATATCGTCAGCACGATGGAGCGTATCGAGACGGTGGGCGATGATGATGGCCGTGCGGCCCTTCAGCAGTTTACCGATTGCGTGTTCCAGCTTTTGTTCGGTGGCCGGATCCAGGCGGGAGGAGGCTTCATCCAAAATCACCAGTCCCGGATTTTTCAGGAAAACGCGCGTGAAAGCCAGCAATTGCGCTTCGCCCGCAGATAACGATCTTGATCCTGTTTCGAGTTCAGAATCCAGGCCTTGGGGTAGGTTTCGGTACCAATCACCCATCTCCAATTCCTGGAGCGTGGCGATGATCTTTTCATCGGATATCGTGCGGTCGAAGAAGGTCAGATTCTCACGGATGGAGGCACGGAACAATTGCACATCCTGTGTGACAATGGCAACGTCATGACGCAGAGAACCCACTTGCAGGTCGCGTAGGTCTGTGCCGTTGATTTTGATGCTTCCAGAGTTCACATCGTACAAACGGAAGATCAGGCGCCCAACGGTGGTTTTACCGCTTCCGGTGCGGCCCAAGAGTCCCAGAACGGAACCAGACTGGAGGTCGAATGACAGCCGAGAAAGCACCGAGTCATCTCCGTTGTACGAAAAGGTCACGTTCTCGAACCTCAACGCCAGCCCCGATGGGTGCGACCGAATCTCCGATCCCTCTGCGTTGCGAACCTCAGGCTTGAGCGCGCGGAATTCGGTCAGCCTCTCCACGCAGGCGCCGATGGTCTGGAAACTCTCCAACTGGTGCGTCATCTGCCAGAACGGCTCCTCGAGCAGGTTAAGGTAATGCACGAAGAGATAGACCGTTCCGATGGTGATCAGACCCGCAGTAAAGAGCCAGTATCCGCCAACGATCGCAAGCAAGGTGCCGATGGTCAGCGCCAGCACCATGGCGTTCTCAAAGATCCACCGTTTGAAGTGTGCCTTGCGGTTGTGGATCAGGATCTCGGCCTGGTGCCGGAACAACTCGCGGATGGAAAAGTCCACCGCGCCGCTCGAACGGATATCCTCTGTGCCCGAGAGCTGCTCTTCGATGAAACCGTACATTTGCGCTTCTGCTTCCCGTCGTGCCTTCTGGTGTGGAATAGCGATATTTCGGAGGCGGCCAAGCACCATAATGGTCACGATGGAGAAAACTGTGAAAGCAAGTCCGACCCGCCAGTCTTCCAGGGTCAGCGTGACGAGAATACCGACCAACAGTAGCCCGTTTGCGATCAGGTTCAAGGCGAACTGCGAGAAGAAGGTTGCCAGCTCGGTCACATCGCCATCGATGCGCTCGATCAACTCACCCGGCGTGTGGTCATTGTGGAAGCGCATGTCGAGATGCAGAGCATGCTCAGCCAGTTCGGCGCGCAAGGCATTGGTGGCAGTCCATGCAACGTTTTCACCCAGGTATGTGACCGCAATGGCAACCCCTTGCTGGACCAACGCTACACTGATAAACGCGATGGCTGTCCATGTGAGCGTAGCCATCGCTTCGCCTGCCAATGCCGAATCAATGAACTTACGCATAATCTGCGGCGCGAAGATCCGCAGGCCGATGCTGCCAAACAGCATGATCGCCAGCAGAATAAACCGTCCCCTTTGCGGGCGGATGTGGTCGGAAAGGAGGTTCCAGTAAGATTTGAAAGAGATGTTCATAGGTTACCAACGGATTTTCTCAACGAATAACAACGGATAAACGGATGTTCTCAACGGATGTAACGGATGAACGGATATTGAGAACGGGAAACGGTTGGGTAATAAAAAAGCCACGATGCGAGGTGCACCGTGGCTAAAAAGACACAGAAATCAACCGCTATTGGCGGTCAATAGGCGCACTTCGAGGACGAATGAGTGTATGTTCTAGTTTCGTCGCGATACGCAAAAACATCTGAAGTGCAATCCTTTCTTTGAGATTTGATTACTGTTGCAGTTTACATGAGAGAGGGATGAGTTGTCAAGTAGCAAAACGTCCTGCATGGTTCAGTAAAGATAGTGTTGACCTCACGAACCCTGCGGGGCGCATTACTTTACTTCACCTTCTTCTCAATCTTCGCCCACGTATCCTTCAGATTCACTGTCAAATTGAACACAGGCTTGTCATCTGTAGAGTCTTGGTCTGTGCAGAAGTAACCGACCCGTTCAAATTGGAAGCGGTCACCGGGTTTGGTCTGCGCAAGAGAAGGTTCCACATATCCGGTAAGGACGTGGAAGGAATTCGGATTCAACGCTGTGATAAAGCCCTCTTCACCTTCCTCAGGATCTTCCTTCGTGAAGAGACGATCATACATACGGACTTCCACTTCCTTGGCGTGTTCGGCTGATACCCAATGGATCGTGGACTTCACCTTGCGGCCATCCGGGGCATCTCCGCCGCGGGTAGAAGGATCGTAGGTTACGTGAACTTCCACCACTTCACCCGCCTTATTCTTCACAACGTGTGTACATTTGATGAAATACGCGTAACGCAAACGGACCTCATTGCCTGGATGCAAGCGATAATATTTCGGCGGCGGCGTCTCACGGAAATCATCCTGCTCGATGTAGAGCACCTTCGAGAATGGGACCTTGCGTGCACCTGCGCTCGGATCTTCCGGATTGTTGATCGCATCCATCTCTTCGACCAGGTCATCAGGATAATTGTCAATCACAACCTTAAGCGGATGAAGTACAGCCATGCGGCGAAGTGAGGTCTTGTTGAGATCATCGCGCACACATTCTTCCAGCTTCGCAATATCAGCGATCACGCCTGAATTCGACGTGGCCACAGTCGAATAGCCCATCCGTGCCACGAAATCCACAATGGCTTTGGCGGTATATCCGCGTCGACGCATCGCACGCAGGGTAGGCATGCGCGGATCGTCCCAGCCGTTAACGTAATTTTCTTCGACCAGACGACGAAGTTTCCGCTTGCTCATCACCGTGTAATTCAAGTTCAGGCGTGCAAACTCGATCTGCCGTGGTTTGAAAACACCCAGTTGTTCAGGAAACCACTCATACAGTGGACGATGGTCACGATATTCCAGAGAACACAGTGAATGGGTGATGCCTTCCATGGAATCATTTTGTCCATGCGCCCAATCGTACAGCGGGTAGATTTTCCATTTAGAACCTGTGCGGTGATGCGGCGGTTCATGAATGATTCGGTACATGACCGGATCACGCATATTGATGTTCGGATGTGCCATATCGATCTTGGCGCGCAGGACGCGCGAACCATCGGGGAATTCACCGTTCTTCATGCGCTCCAGCAAATCCATATTTTCTTCCACGTCGCGGTTACGATAAGGCGACTCCTTACCAGGTTCTGTAAAGGTTCCACGATTCGCGCTTACCTCTTCGGGAGATTGATCGTCTACGTACGCCCTGCCCATCAGCACAAGCTTCTGCGCCCATTCATACAACTCATCAAAATAATCTGACGCGTAGGTAACTTTCACCCATTCAATGCCGAGCCAGCGCGCATCTTCCATGATCGCATCTACAAACTCGGTTTCCTCCTTGGTCGGATTCGTATCGTCAAAACGCAGGATCAACTCTCCGCCATTTTCCTTGGCGATGAGATAATCAATCATGAAGGCTTTGACATGGCCGATGTGGAGATAGCCATTCGGTTCAGGTGGCAGGCGCGTGCGGACGTAGTTGAAGCGTCCGGTCCGCAAATCTTCCGCGACGGCTTCGCGGATATAGTCAGTGGGTTTATTATCCTTTACGGTCGTTTCTTCTGGATTCATTCTCAATACCTTGATCTGGATTTTCGCTTTTGTCTCTTCGCTCCAACCTGCCGCCCGAAGGTTCGGGAACATTTTCGCAGCTGATGGAGTTATCCAATTATAACAAACGCACTATAATTCATATTGGAGGCTACCATGAGTGAAACAACTGAAAAACAGGATAAATTCTTCGGCGCATACGTGGACCGTGACGTGGTTCTGCGGCTGTCCCGTTGGGCAGACTTAGCGGCCTGGGTGGTGCTGACGATCTACGTCCTCACGTGGCTTTTCTCGGTCTTACTATTCTTTTCCCAGTATTTCAACGGCTTATATTTCGCCAAGGGCAGCGAGTCATTTCTCGCCACTTTCAGCCTGTTTTCACCGTACCTGCAGCAACTTCTGCCTGGAATATTTTACTTCTTTGGCTTGCAGGGAATTTCCAAAGGCATGTTAATTCTGCTCGATATGGAAGATAATACACGCCGAGCGGCGCGCAAATAAGTTACATTTCCATTTCTGTGAGCAAAACCGGGGAGTGGTTATACGCCATTTCCTGGTTTTGCTGTTGACAGTCCGTCTCGAATTTGATAATATCCATCTATATTCACTCCAAAAGGAGAAAGTATGTTACAGGAAATCGAAACCAAAATAACTACAGAGACCGTTACTCCAACACTAACACTGTCCAGCGCGGCTTCTGATGCGATCAAGAATATTCTTGCCGAACGCAATTTGGAAGGGTATGGCTTGCGGGTGTACGTGGCGGGCGGTGGATGCTGTGGTGTGAATTTCGGCATGGCACTGGATAACAACTTCCGCGATGTTGACACCACCTTCGACGTGGATGGTGTGAAAGTAGTGGTGGACGAAGTATCCATTGACTACTTGCGCGGCGCGCACATTGATTTTGTCAACGACCCGGAGCGCGGCGCCGGTTTTGCAGTGAACAGTCCCAGCGCCAAAGGTCACGAGCACGGCGAAGAGGGCTGTGGCTGCGGTGGTTCCTGCTCCTGCCAGAACTAGTCAAACACCTCCCTTGAAACAAAGGAGACCGGTCAGCCGGTCTTTTTTGTTCGGAGTTTCATCTTCCCCGCAGATAGGAAAGAAGCACACCAAAGAAACCGAAAAGAGCCAGGCTGAGGATCAACAATCCGGTTGGCACGCCGACCGCCTGGGTGTTGGTCGATGGATCAGAAAACTGAGGCCGGTCCAGGGGCGGAGGAGGCGTGAATGTCGGCAGTCGCGTGGAAGTCGGTTGGCCGATAAAGGCAGCCACGAGGGTCGGGTCAATCGTAGGCGTCGAAAACGGAGTTGGCGTTGCGGGGACATCAATCGTTTTTAGAACTGCTCCCGGCGAAAGGCTCACGTACAACGCATACACCCACCCAACCGAACCTGGAACACCAGGATAGTGTATCTGGATCCAATCTGGTTTTCCCTTTGCACGCGCCAGCGCCGGGGCAGATTCATTTGCCAGCAAAATGCCAATGGCTGGGTATTCTCCCAGGGAGCTGGGGCCCGCCCAGACCCGGATTTGCGTGATAATACTCGGGTCTACTCGAACGTATGGACCTTCGGGCGTACCTGTCACCGTGGCGATCGAGCCGGTGGGCTGCTGTGCCAGGGCTGGCAACGTGCCGGGACTGAAGACCTCCAACAGGATGGTTCCCAACACCACGAAAAGCAAGAGCAAAAATCTTCCAAACCTTGCCATAGTCTACTTTCGCAAAATTATGGAAGTAATGAACCCAATCGTGCCCAATAATATCAAGCTCACCACAAAGAGGCCCGGAGCCACCATGGATCGGCGCGGCGTGCTCACTTCTGTAAATTGCGGCACGGTCAGCGGAGGCGGCGGCGTAAAGGTTGGCAACCGTGTAGCCGTCGGCTGGAAATTGAACGCAGCCGCAAGTGTGGGGTCGATGGTGGCCGTGACTTCAGGCGTGGCCGTGGACGGTGATTCCACCACCCGCAGTTCACCTCCTGTCACTGTCACATAGATTGCATACACCCAGCCAACACCGCCGGGCGCGCTCGGATATGCAATCTGCACCCACTCGCGTTTTGGAGAAGTACCCAGCGCAGGGGCCGTATCCCCTGGAGATAAACGCCCCACGATTGGATAATCGGCGGTATTGGGTCCGCCGCGCACATTGATTGGCTCGGAATAGGTTACAGTGATATAAATGGACGGATCTTGATATGCCCGCGCCGGCTTCTCCGAGAAGACATCCCCTGTAACGAGACCTGCTGCAAGCAACGCCCCCAAGAATAACTTAAACCAAAGCCGATTCATTTCGTATACATTCATATATTATAGAATGCGACGACATTCCGTCGTCGCTGATAAAGCGGATTATAATCGAAAATATGGACAGGCGAATCTTTCACGGGAACATTCAACCCAACGATATCGCGCAGGCCCTGCTTGGAGAATTCAACCGGGGCAACCTGCATGCACAGGTACTCGGTCAGTCCGGCAAGATGGCTGTGCAGATTTCCACCCGCATGGGTGCGCAATCTGGCGGCCAGACGGCCCTGACGATCACACTGCAAGCCACCGATGAGGGAGTCATGGTGGAGATTGGCCAGCAGGCCTGGCTGGGCGTGGCAGCTAGTATCGGCCATACCGCGCTGTCGGCGCTTCGCAATCCATTCGCTCTGCTGGGGCGGCTGGATGACCTTGCGCAGGATATCGAAAATATGCAGTTGAGTGATAAGGTATGGAACGCGATCGACCGGTCGGTAAAAGCGGCGGGCGCCTCCTATGAACTATCCGAGCGGTTGAGACGGGTGCTCTGTGATTATTGTCATACGGCCAACCCCCTTGGTGAGGGTTCCTGTGTTGCCTGCGGGGCGCCGCTTGGCACGGTCCAGCCTTCTACCTGTCCAAACTGTGGTTTCGCCGTTTCAAAAATCGAGACGATTTGCCCCAATTGCCGCAAAGCTCTGTAAGAAAGTCAATTCATCGTGAAATCGATGGGCTTATTTTGGAACTGCAAGATTCGCCTTCTTGCGGTTTTTTCGCCTCGCCTCTATAATGCTTGCTACTGGTAGAATTGGACAACCGAGCCTGGTATGAAATTAGATCTTGACCAACTGGAAGCAAAACTGCAATCTCTGGTTGAAACCCGGCTCACCGGGCTATTGCCGGGCCTCAAACCGGAAGATAAAATCATTCAGAAGCTGGCCATCGCGCTGAGGCAGAATATCATCGAACAAAAAAATACAGAAGTGATGGCACCCAATGTGTACACCCTGATCGTGGCAGTTGATGCGGCTCCCATGTGGAAGCAATCCCACGTGATTGATATGCTGAAATATATCATTACCACGGCGGGCAGGGATGTTGGCCTGAAGTTTGAGAGCGCACCGACCATCACAATTACGACCGACGAGAATTATGGAAATGGGGAAGCCAGCATTGTGGCATCACATAAGCTCGAGCCGGTGGAGGAAACGCTAGGTATGGAAACAAATACAAATAACGAACCCGAAGCCAATGATGTCATTCCCGACAACGCATTCCTGATCATTGAAGGTGTCAAAGTGCATCCTCTCAAGGAATCAGTCATCAATATCGGGCGCAGGCTGGAGAATCATGTTGTCATCGATGATCCGCGCATTTCTCGCAACCATGCCCAGTTGCGTGCCATCAAGGGACGCTTTGTACTTTTCGACCTGAATTCCACCGGCGGAACTTTTGTCAACGGCCAACGAACAAGTCAGACGGTGTTATACCCAGGGGACGTCATTTCACTCGCGGGTGTAGCCCTCATTTTTGGACAGGACAACCCGCCTTTGCGACCGGACCTGATGGGCACTTCGCCATTAAGTGATCCGGGTGCCAGCGAGCGTCCCACAGCTACAATGGACAATAACACAGTTGATATAAAGACTGGCAGCCTCGGTATGGATGACAAATCTAATAATAAATGACTGCAATTCTAGTACTGATTTTGCGGTTTGCACTGGCAGCCGCACTGTACACATTTTTAGGGTGGTTGCTGTCCATACTCTGGCGGGAAATGAAACAACAAGGGGATCTTCTGGCTTTACAAAAAAAGCCCATTATTCGGGTGTCTGCCAAGCTCGAAAGCGGCAAGGAAATCGAACATCGCTATGCTCAAACCGAAGTAACCATTGGTCGCGATCCGAACAGTGATATCCCCATCCTGGATGAAGCCATTTCAGCGCACCATGCCCGCGTTTCCTATCACCATTCACAGTGGTGGCTGGAGGATCTGAGCTCCACCAATGGAACGTTCATCGGCAAAAGCAAATTATCCGTTCCCACCGTGCTGATCTCCGGGGATCAATTCAAGTGTGGCAATACCATGTTCTCCGTTGAAATGGATGCGATGAGTGACAAGCTCGATCTGTAGGCAATCAGCCCAGGTTGCAGGAGTGCCTATAATAACGCCAGCAAGTGTTGCCATGGCGCCGCAACGCTGCTGGCTGACTCGAGAGAACTTGTATGAATAGAATCATCCAGAGCCGGCTTCTGTTCATTGCCACGGTTTTTCTCCTGTTACAGGCAATTATCATTACCTTATCGGCAGCTGTCCGCGCACGCACCTGGACTGTTGATTTTCCCTTTTCTCACTGGATGGCTTTAGCGGTCTGGGCATTGGTGGTAGCTCGGGCCGACCATGATATCTCCCGCAAAATGCCCGATGCTGATCCATACCTTCTACCGTCGGCGGCCTTACTCAGTGGCTGGGGCATATTGACGATCTGGCGGCTTGATCCCACTTTTGGGGCACGCCAGGCGCTCTGGTTGGGAGTGAGTGTGGGACTGTTCGCCCTGGGAACGCGCCTCAGCACCCTGGATTTCCTCCGCAGATACAAATATAGCCTGCTGACGGGCGGCTTGCTTCTTCTCGCGATCACGCTCGTATTTGGCACCAATCCCAGTGGCAGTGGACCGCGGCTCTGGCTTGGTTACGACGAGTTGTATTTGCAGCCATCCGAGCCGCTCAAACTATTGCTCGTGGCATTCCTGGCTGCCTACCTGGCCGATAAACTTCCGGCACGCCTCAGAACCATCCACCTGCTATACCCGACGATCATCCTGAGTGGAATTGTGATCCTGCTGCTGGTCGTCCAGCGCGACCTTGGCACGGCCGCCATCTTCACTGCCCTGTACACAGTCATCATATTCCTCGCAACCAGTCGAAAACGAGTTTTATGGATTGCCTTGATCTTATTGTTACTGATCGGCCTGGCTGGCTATTTCTTCGTGGGCATTATCCAGGCACGGGTGAATGCCTGGCTCAATCCGTGGGATGATCCCTCGGGCCGGTCGTATCAGATCATTCAGTCTGTGATGGCCATTGCCAATGGCGGGATTCTTGGGACAGGCCCCGGCCTGGGAAGCCCCGGACTCATCCCCGTGGCGATCTCGGATATGATTTACGCAGCCATTGCAGAAGAGACGGGTCTCATCGGGACCCTGGGCTTGCTCTCCATCGTTGGCATCATTCTCAGCCGGGGCCTGCGCGCCGCACTTCGCGCCCCAGACGCTTTCCGACGGCTGCTCGCGGCTGGTATCACAACTTATTTCGGCGTTCAGACCATTCTGATTGTTGGGGGAAATATCCGGCTCCTGCCACTCACCGGGGTTACCTTGCCCTTCGTTTCCTACGGTGGATCGTCCCTGCTTACCTCATTCATCGCCTTGCTGGTCCTCATGCACATTAGCAACCATCTGGACGTGGATCCCGCTCCCCTATCGAAGCCGCAGCCGTATCTCGCGCTGGGAGCTTTTCTCCTGCTGGGACTCGTAGCCTGCGCACTGGCGACCGGCTGGTGGTCGGTCATACGCGGCCCTGACCTGCTGACCCGCCCAGACAACCGCCGCCGTCTCATCGAGACAAGTTATGTGCCGCGCGGTGCATTGCTCGATACCTCCAGCACCGCGATCAATGTAACCAGCGGGACCATCGGAGATTTCATACGCGATTATCAATATGTGGACCTTGCCCCCATTACCGGCTACACCGACGCCACGTATGGCCAGGCCGGGCTGGAAGCCACCCTGGATGATTATCTGCGAGGGCTGAAGGGCAATCCAACCAGCATGATCTTTTGGAATAACCTGCTGTATGGAATGGATCCCACCGGCCTGGATGTGCGGCTGAGCATCGATCTCGACCTGCAAAGCCGCTCCGATGAAATGATGTTCAGTCATCGCGGCGCTGTGGTCCTGTTGAATGCCCAGAGCGGAGAAATTCTGGTGATGGCCTCGCACCCCACATTTAATCCAAATCATCTGGCTGAATCGGGCTCAAAATTGCTGAACGATCCAGGCAAGCCATTGATCAATCGCGCTACTTTGGGACAATACCCAGCCGGGACAGCCATGCAGCCATTCGCGGATGCCCTAACTCTGGATGCGACGTCTAGCGATGTCCACCTCGATGAGGTCTATAAGGTTTTTGGTTTTGATACAGCCCCTCAAATTCAGTTGCCGGTTGCACCGGTTGCATCAGAAGAGGAAGCCACCGTCAAGCGCGTCTCGCCGCTGCAGATGGCGCTGGCCGTGGCTGCGTTGAGCAACCATGGCGTGCTGCCAGCGCCCCGCATTGCCATGGCGGTACGGACTCCTAACGAGGGGTGGATTCCGCTCCCGGCTTTCGGATCGAGCCTCGAAGCGATTCAGGCCCAGGCCGCGGACGAGGCGGCTTTCTCGTATCTCGTCGAAGATCAAATGTTATGGAGACACATCGGCCAGGCTCAGGAAAATGACTTATCCTTCACCTGGTTTATTGGAGGCACACCGCCCAACAGACAGGCAGCGCCCCTGGCACTCGTTATCCTCCTAGAGGAGGCGAATTCCAGGCTGGCAGAGCGGATCGGAAAAGAAATCCTGACCGACGCGATGAATCCCTAACAATATCCAACTCTGCCAAAGGAGTACGTTTTGAGCGAATCGATGGCGAAAAAAAAGAGCCAGGCTCTTCACCTGGCTCCTGGTGGAGACGATCTTACAAGCCTGTATCGGTATCCTTGGAGGAATAACCGGGACCGGTCTTGAAGAAATCGTAGTTGGGTTGGATATCGGGGGTGAGATCGACCACTTCGCCGGCCTCAAGCTGTCGGCAGGTCTCCAGATGAATGGGACCACCGTGGTGATTGGTGCCTTCAAAAGTTCCGGTCAGGCCTACATTGCTGATATATTCACCGCCTTTGGCCGTGTAGGCCGAAGGGACTTCATCTTCCGGGAAGATGGCGAGATAGGGACATTCAGGTACGCACGCTCCGCAGTCAATACACGTATCCGGGTCAATGTAGATCCAGGGATATTCATTCACAGGGTTGCCGGGTATCATGCACTCGACCGGACAAACATCGATGCATCCCCGGTCGCGAACGCACAAGCTAGTAACAATATGGGTCATGGTAACATCTCCTTGAGGGAATGTAATTTTTTATAGATGCATATATTATACCCGCTTAAGGCGAGAGGGCGACGAACATTCCCGGTCTGAAATCTAAGGCCTGTGCGAGACCACGCGCTGCATCCTTGGACAATTACTTATATTTTTCTGCCACCGCGTCCCAGTTGACTACATTCCACCAGGCGGCCACGTAATCGGGGCGGCGATTCTGATAGTTCAAGTAGTAGGCATGTTCCCAGACATCGATACCCAGAATCGGTGTCGAACCGTCAGACAGCGGAGTATCCTGATTGGCGGTGGAAACAACCGCCAGACCGTTGCCCTTCTTGACGAGCCAGGCCCACCCCGAGCCGAAACGCCCAATCGCCGACTTTGTGAATTCGTCCTTAAAGGCATCGTAGGAACCAAATGCGGCGTCAATCGCCTGCGCCAGTTCACCCGAGGGCTTGCCACCGGCATTCGGACCCATGATTTCCCAGAACAGGTTGTGGTTGTAGGTTCCGCCACCGTGATTGCGGACCACTGTGCGGACAGACTCGGGCACTGCATTCAAATCGCTCATCAATTCCTCCAGAGATTTGCCCGCCAACTCGGGAGTTTTCTCGATCGCGCCGTTCAGGTTGGTAATATAAGTCTGATGATGTTTGGTGTGATGGATCTCCATCGTGCGCGCATCGATATGCGGCTCCAATGCATCATATGCATAGGCCAATTTCGGAAGTTCAAAAGCCATGTTGATCTCCTTGTGTAATAGTTGATTTTTTATAAGGGAATCTGCAGCAAAATTGTAGTCTCCTATAGAGAGCATGTCAAGAAAAATATTCAAAGCAGCGGCATCGATTGCATTTGGTGCAAGTTCGTCGTATCATCAGCAGAATTCATTTCTTGGGAGCACCTAAATTCAAACATATAAAGCATATTCACCCTGAGCTCTTCGCTTGTCATGGTTTTTTCGATGTTGGGCACTCCCGAATTATCGTTAGGAGAATGCAGCCATGAATAACATCACTGAAATCATCGAAGGTGTTGAAAAGTTCGCATACGAAGTCCTGATCTGGGTCTTGTTGATTCCAAAAACACTGATCAAGATCATCTTGAATCCAGCCTGGGTTCCTGAATACATCGCAGGCGAATTGAATGACAAGACCGACGATCGCTTCGATAGCTATATTTCCCCGGTGATCCTGATCCTCATTACGACCCTGGTCCCCGTTGCTTATCTCACGAGTGTGCCCTACCCCGGGGCCATCATCAATGGACCACTGGAAGCCCATGTCCATCAGCCTGTGCGGTTCGTCGTGGATGCTGGCTTTGTGGAAAAGACTCAGAGCTATCACTACCAGTGGACGGCCGACGATCAGGCCATGCAAGTATTTGAGGACTCTGATCTGCTCGATTATGTCGTCTTTACATGGGACCAGCCAGGCACGAAGCAGGTCTATGTTCAGACCGGTAATGGAAAAGGCGAAGGCTACCAGGACACATTTACTGTGAATATTCTGGATGAAAACCAGCCCCTGACTGCCAGCATTGACGACGGGTTCTACGCGAATCGCAACTCCGGGCAGGATTTCATGAACTCCCTTCAGGAGCCCGGCGGTTGGCTGGTCACCTTTTTGTTCCTGACCTTACCGATGCTGTTTGCACTCGCGATCGATTGGTGGCGCCGCGTCCCATTCTCCAGGCGTTCGTTTATGCACTCATTTTACATTCAATGCTATTATTTTTCACCGGTCACCCTCGCATTCTGGTCGTTGCTTTTGGGATTTGCCTACTTTATGGATCCTAAGAAGGAAATCCTGCTCCTGCTGCTCCCGCTCATCACGATCAGCGTGCTCCTGGTATGGTTGTTCGTCAACGAGACCCGATTGGTCATGAAAGAAAAAAACGTCAGTGTGTTTGGAGGCGTCTTGTTCACCGGCATATGCTATGCGTTGATGGCGCTGTTCCTATACGTCTACATCAAATTCACTCAAAGCCCCGAAACCTTCCGAAAGTTCCTATGGAGCTTTTATGGTGTTGCCGTGGCAGGGTTTGTGGCTGTCCCAGCATTCCGTTCGTTGATCAAGCTGGTCAAAAAGCGCATCTAGGCGTTTTGCATATATAGACTGTTTTCGATTATGCTTATGCCCACGGATGGATGAAATGCCCACAACTTCCTGAAAGAAATACAGTTCTCCCATTTTGGATGGGAAGCCCCTCGACACGAAGGACACGAAGTACACCAAGGGGAAGAAATCACGGCTTTACGGGCTTTATTCCTTAGTGACCGTTGTGTACTTTGTGGTTGAAAAAACTTCTCCCGTGAAAAACGGTAGAGCCAGAAATACCTTCCCTGGCGGTTCTGTTTGGAGGAGCATTGATTCTCACTGGCATCTTTGTGACTGCGAGACAAAACAAATGACCTTATCACTGACGGTGAAAGATCGTGAGATGCTGCGCGGTGATCATGGACCCGCGACGAAGATGGCAATGTCCATCCTGGTGCGCATGGCAGAGGTCGCCAGCGTCAAGGAGTTATTGGATATTACTGGCGCGCACATCGACAGCACGGTCTACATTGGCGATGCGGGACTGGAATTCGCAGAACGGCTGGCAAGTTTGGGCGCGCGAGTCTCGGTGCCCACCACGCTGAACGTCAGCGGACTCGACGAACAGCACTGGCAGGAATGGGCGGTGCCCAATGAGTGGGCACGGCAGGCCCATCGCCAGATGATCGCCTACCAGAGCATGGGAACGATCCCCACCTGGACGTGTGCGCCGTATCAGACTGAAATGAGACCTTCCTTCGGGCAGCAAATCGCCTGGGGCGAATCGAACGCGATCGTCTTCGCCAATTCGGTGATTGGTGCGCGCACTGAACGTTACCCGGACCTGTTCGATATCTGTTGCGCCATCACTGGTCGCGCTCCCGCAATGGGACTGCATCTCACAGAAAATCGCGCGGGTAAATTGCTGTTGAAACTGCAGGAGATTCCTGAAGCCCTACAGCAGAGCGACGACTTTTACCCGGTGCTCGGCCACTTCATGGGCAAGGTCGCGCTAGACCGGATTCCTGTCATCGAAGGGATGAGCATCATTCCGAATGAGGATCAGCTCAAGGGATTAGGAGCCGCGGCCGCGTCCTCAGGCGCGGTAGCCATGTTCCACATGGTCGGCATCACGCCAGAAGCTCCGACTCTCGAATCCGCATTTCAAGACAATCAGCCGGAAGAAACCATCCAAGTGACCATGGACCTGCTGCGCCTATCACGACGTGAACTCAGCCACAGCGATCAGGAAGTATTGGATATGGTCGTGCTGGGCAGTCCCCACTTTTCACTGGCGGAGTTTAAGCGCCTGGTTCCACTGGTTCAGGGAAAACAAAAACATCCCAGCGTAAAGTTTCTGGTCACCTCCAGCCGCGCCATGACGCAGTTGGCCAAACAAGCGGGTTATCTCGATGTGCTTCAGGCCTTCGGCGCGCAATTGACTGTGGACACCTGTATCCTCACCTCCCCTATGCTGCCGCCGGAGGTGAAATACCTGATGACCAACTCAGCGAAGTTCGCGTACTATACCCCTGGCCTGCTCGGCAGGCAGATCACATTTGGCAGCTTGAAGGATTGCGTCGCTTCGGCGGTGGAAGGCCGAGTCGTGCGGGATGAATCATTATGGATAAACTGATCATCCGGGGTAACCCATTCATCGCGGGTTCAGCGAGCGGATTGGCACTTGTGAGCCAGGAGCCGCTTTCCTTTTGGGGCGGCTATGATTGGAAGACCGGTGAGATCATTGACCGCAGGCATCCGCTTTCGGGCGCGATTGCAAAGGGCAAGATTCTCGCCATACCCTTTACGCGCGGATCGTCCACGACCACCGCTGTCCTGCTGGAAGCAGTCCGCGCCGGGACAGCTCCCAACGCCATCATCACCACGGCAAATGACTTCTTCTTCGCACTCGCATCTATTGTGGCCGATGAACTGTACAGTTCACCCCTTCCGCTGGTCGCGGTCCCAGAATCTGATTTTGCCAAACTACAGACGGGCGATCAGATCGAGATCGAGGAAAATGGACTCGTCACTGTGATGGGTCCAACTCTTGTCCCCCAAAAGGCAAACTACGGAGACGCCGAGATTAAAAAAACTCCGTGACTCCATGTCTTTATTATCCCCGTTAGGGGACCGTGGTTCAAATCTCTCACACGTGCTCTATTCAATGAAAGGCATTTCAACCAATGCTCAACTTCAGCTCTGCCTTGCGGTACGCACCCCCCTCCGATTGGATCAAAATCACCACCATCGACGCGCACACGGGCGGCGAGCCGTTCCGCGTGATCGTGGATGGATTCCCTGAATTGAAAGGTAACACCATTCTCGAACGCAGACGTTATGCAAAGAAACATTATGATCATCTTCGCACCGCCCTGATGTGGGAACCGCGCGGTCACGCCGACATGTACGGCTGTCTTTTGACTCCGCCCACCACGCCCGACGCAGATTTTGGAATCCTTTTCATGCACAATGAGGGATTCAGTCCCATGTGCGGGCATGGCATCATCGGTATCGCGACCGTCATCCTGGAAACCGGCATGATGCCAATCAAGGTGCCGACTACCACCATCAAGATCAACAGCCCGGCAGGCTTGATCACAGCCTATGCCCACATTGAAAACGGACATGTGAAAAACGTGTCGTTCCACAACGTCCCCTCATTTGTCGCGGCGCTGGATCAATTCGTTGACGTGCCCGGGCTTGGAAAGATCCGCTACGACCTGGCGTTTGGCGGCGGGTTCTATGCCTACGTCAACGCGCAGGAGGCCGGCGTCACTTGTTCGCCGAAAGATTTTCGTCCACTGATCGAGAAAGGGATGCTGATCAAACGCGCCGTGATGCAAAGCCGCACCATCGAACATCCCATTGAAGGAGATTTGAGCTTCCTGTACGGCACGATCTTCATCGGGCCGCCGGAACAAATGGGATCACACAGCCGCAATGTGTGCATCTTTGCCGAGGGCGAAGTGGATCGCTGTCCCACCGGCACCGGCGTAAGCGGACGACTGGCTATCCATTATGCGCGCGGCGAGCTTCAGAAGGACCAACCCATCGTGATCGAGAGTATCATCGGCAGCAAGTTCACAGGCAGAGTGATCGACGAGACGACGTTTGGTCCGTACGCAGCGATCATCCCCGAAGTCACAGGTGAAGCGCATATCGTTGGTCGCAATGAATTGTGGATCAATCCGAATGATCCGCTTTCGCACGGTTTTATCCTGAGGTAATTCACCATCTCTCTTGCTCAAGCCGCCATCCCCGGCGGCGACTATCAAGAAACACCTGCGCCGGGGACCGCGCAGGGAGTAGACTGAAAGTTTTTGTCGCGAGGTAAATCCATGCCACCCAAACTTAGTCCACGTACCATGTTGCTGGTATCCAAAATCTTTGATGCAAAACAGTTCGAAGAAGTCGTGCAATGGCTGGAAGATGAGTGTGGCAACAATATTCCCTTCTGTGATAAATACGATGAGTATCAAATGGAGCGCATCCGCTTTGCGGTGCTCAAACTCAGCCAGGGGAATATCAACAAGCTTCTCAGAGCCATTGACGAAGCCCGCATGGATTGGCGCGACCTTTTCATGGCCGCTGGCTTTGGTTACGATGTGAATGCACACCAAACATGGGCAAAGGAAATCTTGGACTGATGAAACTCCCTCCCCACCTGTATCTTGACGAAAGAAACATCCCATATGAAGCGCGCAGTTTTCCACCTACCACCGAAAAGGGCGCAGCAAACGTGGCAAGAGTATTAGGCTTCCCGGAGCGGCAGGCGGTAAAGACCTTGATCTTTCAGGTGGATACCGGCGAACGCGTGCTCGTGATGCTCGGCGGCGACCAGAACGCCATTTCAGGGAATCTCAAAAAGGCAATCGGGTCGCGCAACATCCAGATGGCAGCTCCCGAAGTGGTGAAGGATACGACTGGATATGTGATCGGTTCGATTCCCGCCTTTGGCTGGCAGCCCGCCGATTTCCGGTCCTTCCTGGAGGCGAGTCTCCTCCACGAACCCATCCTGGGCACGGGAGCCGGGCAATGGGGTGAGGAGATCATGATCACGCCACAGAATCTCATCAAAGCCAGCGACGCGATTGTGGTCAATTTGACGGAGAGAGAGAGACCGGTGTTCAGTGAAAAATAAGTGGTATAACTTCTAAGCTTCCGAATGTTGTATGAGCGACACATACCTGTTATACCAACTGTAGATCCACTGGTTAGCCAGCTTCTCCATCAGTGAGGAATAACTATGGAATCTCTTCAGGAATCCATTCAAAAATACCAAAATCAACTTCTCGACCAGGCCCGACGCGTTCACTACCAAAATCCGTTAAGTCAAGCTACGGAAAAGGCATATTTGGAGACGCCCAGACACGCATTCGTTTCGCGCTATCGGGAATGGGGGTCCAAGGAATGGCACGAAATTAACTCAGACAATCTGAGTGAGTATTTGGCAATGCTGTATGCCAGCCGCGTACTTTGCCTATTTGGTGATGACGACGAAAAAGTTCGCTCAACCATTTCAGAGCCAATTTTTGTGTTGCGTATGCTTGATATGCTGCAATTAGAACCGGGACATCGGGTCTTTGAATTGGGCGCTGGCAGTGGCTGGAACGCCGCCCTGATAGGAAACATTGTGGGCCCAAGCGGGCACGTTTTCAGCGTGGAAATCATTCCGGAACTAGCCAAGCAAGCTTCAGAAACGATCAAAAGATTAGGGATTGAAACAGTCAGCATCATTGAGGCAGACGGAGGATATGGCTATGGCCCTGGCGCTCCCTATGACCGTGCCACCTTCACCGCCGGCACCTACGATCTACCGCGACATTTCTATCAGCAAATCAAGCAGGATGGGCTATTATTAGTCGTTATCAAAACTGAGGGCGGGGGAGACACTTTATTCATTCTAAAAAAGGTAGGAGACCATTTTGAGTCAACCGACTCGATGCAATGCGGCTTTGTTCAGATGACGGGTCAGTATCAGGTTGATAGTCTGGAGCCCATCTGTTTAGAAATGATGCCTGAATGGACGACACTCGAGAACCAGGAACTGTCAAGAACACCTTTCTGGTGGGGCGGCAAGGGAAAAGATGGTTTTATGTGGAGAACTTTGGGTATACGATCCTTTCTAGGGATAACAGAACCTCACTTCCAAGCTTTTAAAACCGGAAAGACGGAGGGAAATCCGTATGAGGAACACTACTTTGGACTTTGGGATAAGCCGAGTGGTTCTTTGGTGATTGCGAAGGATGATTCTCTCATTTCCTATGGCAGCCTAGAAGCGAAGGAACGACTGATTCAGGATATTGAACATTGGGTCCAGCTCGGTATGCCGACGCCCTCAAGCCTCGCATTGCAAGTTTATCCCATTGATACTCCTTTAGAGGCGGGAGCCAATCAGTGGCTCGTGAAGCGCGCCGAGTCTCAGTTCCTTTGGAGTCTGGAATGAGGTTTGAAAACAACAGATGAACAATCCGCTATCATACTCATCGGTAAAACTTGATTTATTCTCCAAAGACAACATGGGCTTGAAACCAGCCTCGGGATTTGTGGTTGAAGCCAATAACCAATATTATCTGATCACAAACCGGCATGTGCTTTCTGGCAGGGATATTCGCCCGCGGGAACTGCAAGAGCCTGTCATGAATCCTTATATACTGAAGACCTCCCTCCATATTTATGGAGGTGAGGTTGAAAAGCACTTTCCACTTCCGCGACAACTGTCGCGGGGTGGGCGGGAAAGAATAACTGTTCCACTGTATGACGACCACAAAGCGCCGAGATGGATTGAACACCGGGCGAATGAGGGAGATCAGGCAATGGTAGACGTCGTTGCTTTACCTATCCAATCGAACCTGATGAACTTGGATAAATTCACCAGGACAATCGAGGGAATGCCCATTGATAAGAATATTTGGTTGAAGATTTCCGCCATACCGATCTCAGCGATTGACACGGATGTGGAATATGGTCCTCCGGATACGGTTCATATTATTGGCTATCCTCTTGGCTGGGCGCCAACCGGAATCGATAAATCGAGTGCAGCATTTTGGCGAACGAGTTCGATAGCCTCTGAAATCAATGAAACGGGTAGGGTTCAGGCAGGCACATTTTTTGTCGATCTATGTGCACCAGAAGGCATGACCGGATCGCCTGTTGTAGGGATGAAAAATGATCGAATCAAATTACTGGGAGTGTATTCCGATAGTTCGACAGCAGAGTTTGGTGCCAATGCCGGTCTGGTCTGGGATGCGCGGCTCGTGAAAGAATTGATCCGCACTACGTAAGAAGAGCCAGCAATACAATCGTGGTCAATTTGACGGATCGTGAGAAGCCGGTTTTTGGAACGTGAGCACATTGATCCAACTCGAGGGCCGCTTCGGTAAGAGTCACGAATTCATGGATGTCACAATGTAATAAAGACAAGGAAACAACGTGGCATGAGTCGGAAGTTATTAATTACAGGCTCTCAGGGTTTGATTGGCAACATCTTATGGCAAAATTTCGCAAATGAGTTCGATCTCTATGGATTGGATACTTGCCTTACGAAATCAATCGATCAACTGTTCCGCGCTGATATCTCAAATTTCGAACAATTGCAGACCGCATTTGAGAAAGTCTATCCATTGGATTACGTCCTTCACCTGGCAGCGGATCCACGTGTGGATGGAGACTGGCAATCCATATTGATGAATAACATTGTCGGAACAAGAAATGTATACGAGATGGCAAAACGATCTGGCGTGAAACGCGTGGTGTTCGCAAGTTCCAATCATGTCACCGGCGCTTACGAAGGTTTTCCTCCCAGCCTGCATACGCAACCAGATCCGAGGCTCCTCACACCGCACGATCCCATTCGCCCCGATGGTTATTATGGAGTCAGCAAAGCCACCGGAGAAGCGCTTGCCAGAATGTACTATGAACTGTATGGCTTGGAATCAATTTGCCTGCGCGTTGGCTACGTGCTAGAGGGTGATAATCCCTTTGGGAATGCTCATAATCAAAGTGTCTGGCTCAGCCACCGCGACCTGGTTCAGTTGGTCAAGAAGAGCCTGCTCGCGAATGTCAAGTTTGCGATCTATTATGGTGTCTCAAATAATCGAAAGCGGTTCTGGGATTTTTCCGATGCCATGGAAGAGATTGGATACAAGCCTGAAGATGGGGCATGAACGGAATCGACTATTGAAATTGATGAGGAAAGGACAGTATAGGAACTTTTCCAAATCAAACGTTGGGCCAACGGGAAGTTATCATGCTACTGAATATCCAAAGTTATCCACTCCCTTCCGATGTGCTCGCAAAGCTCACAGAATTGGCCAAGGGGGCCGATGCATTCTTCATCGGGGAAACACACGGCACCCAGGAAATCCCACGGATCGTCGTGGGCTTGTTGCCCATGTTGTATGAACGCGGCTATCGCGGCTTCGGCGTGGAAGTTCCACGCTTTGAGCAGGATAATCTCCGCAGATGGCTCTCTGACCCAACTGCACCGGTCCCTGATTTTTATGCGAAGCCCGGGCCCGATGGGCGTGGGAGCCGCGAAATGCTGGCCTTGGTCCGGTGCGCGAACCAGACTGGTTTCCAGGTTTTCTGCTTCGACCCCGGCCTTATAAAGCGAAACGCGGCCTGGACCGAGCGCGATGCCGGGATGTCTCAAAACACCCAAGAAACCTGGCAGAAGCAATTCCCAGACGCCAAGATCCTCTTGATGTGCGGCAACAACCACGCCTTCCTGAAGCCTCCTCCCAGGGCTGGCAATGGCTTGTGGCCCTCATTTGCCGAACAGCTCAGGCAGCGAATGCCGGACAAAGGGTATCGGTCCATCGATCTGATGCCCGTCAGCGGCGAATTTTATAATATGGGAATCAAGAACGTGCAAGCCTTTCAGTTTCTGGGAGCCTTTGCGGAACCTCTTGAAATCCCGCGGGCCGTTCCTTCTGAATATGTCTCCCTGCAAGTGGATTTGCCCCAATGTCACGCGGCAACATTTCTCTCACCTCCAAAAGTGCCCAGTCAACTTCAGCTCCTGCGATTGCTTTTGGGAGGACTGCGATTGAGAATAAAATCTTTGTGGAGGTCGAAATCCAGGCACTCCTAGCGCGTTCCATACTGCGGACGTAAGATTTCCGTAATGAATAAGGCAGTAATGGGAGGCGATCCATCCTCGTCAATGGAGATGTAAGACACTTATTGAGAGGAGACCGCCATGAAGGAATATACAAAACCATCCGATGCCGAACTGCGTCAGCAACTTACCCCCCAGCAATATGACGTGACTCAACACGAGGGCACGGAACGTCCTTATTCAAACGAATACTGGAATAATAAAAAGGATGGAATTTACGTGGATGTGGTCACCGGCGAGCCATTGTTCAGCTCGCTGGATAAGTACGACTCGGGCACCGGCTGGCCCAGCTTCACCCGGCCACTCGAATCAGAAAATGTCGTAGAACGCACCGACTACAAACTCTTCATGCCCCGCACCGAAGTCCGCTCGAAGCACGGGGACTCGCACCTGGGCCACGTCTTCGACGATGGCCCCGCGCCCACCGGCCTGCGCTATTGCATGAACTCTGCGGCCATGCGCTTCATCCCCGTGGAAAAGCTGGAAGAGGAAGGCTACGGAGAATACCTTTCACTGTTCAAGAGATAACAAAACGGCTAAATATCATTCACACCCCGAAATCACTCGGGGTGTGTTATTTTGGTTTCACAGATTAATGGCCCCCTGCATAAGTTGCGAGCTCCGAGCCTCAAAAGGCGAGCCCGCAGGGCGGGTTTTCGCGAAGCACCCGCCAAAGCGCCGGGCTGCCTCAGTTCGGCGTGGGTCTTCGACCCCACCGAAACTTGACCGCAGGTTTCACTCCCAACCGATGGCCGACAGTACCACAGCGTTTTGCTCATCCAATCCAAACCAGAACACCGCCAAGTGAAATACACATCCATTCTAGGCAGTAAGCGCACAAAAAGCACAGGACTTCTTCTTCTGTTCGGCGCAGGTGTTCTCGAAGCATCCCCACGATCAGGGCTGAGTTCGGCGGAGGTCTTCGACCCAAAGGAATCGTAGCAATCAACCTCTCTGCCTCTATTCTAGGCAGAGAGCGCGCAAAAAACACATGAATTCTTCCTGACCTGTAGTGACATCCATCCTTATGGTCTTGATCCTGGCCTAACAGTTTCGTCATTTCTCCCTATAGAGAATGTAAGTTGCCCGGTTGCGGACGGCGAGTAAAATGCCAGTTAGAAGGCAACAGCCAGCAGCGTACAGAAGTTGTACAGGATCTGTACAGGATGTAAACAGGCATAAGCAGCCCAAAGGCAACCAGATAAGATGTACCCCATGGCAAAGATCACACTCCACCCCATGTTTCAAGGCGTCAGCGGCCGGATGGACGGCATCGTATTTCGCCGGTCCGTTTCAGGCAGAATTTACATGAGCCTGACGCCGGACATGTCCCGGGTACAGTGGAGCCCGGCACAACAGGCGCACCGCCAGAAGTTCAGGCAGGCCATCGCATATGCCAGGGCCGCCCTGGCTGATCCGCAGCTGCGGGCGCACTACCAGGAACGGGCCGCGCAGGAAAACAGCCGGCCTTACGATCTGGCCGTTTCAGATGCGTTCAAGGGAAGGAATTTGCTCGAAAAATAGGGCGGGGTTTCGCGAAGCATCCCGCCAAAGCACGAAGTTGAATACCAGCCGTCAGGCTAAAAGCCTGACCTACGGGCTGTTCGCTTTTATCGCAAATACAACTCGTTCAACTCTTTCAATCTGTTCGCCAACTCCTGGCTCATGTCTTCCTCCCTCATCCGCCATTCCCAGTTGCCGCCCAGGCGCGAAGGGTAGTTCATGCGCGCCTCAGTGCCCAGGTTCAGGAAATCCTGCATGGGCGCCAGAGCATAGACCGCCACCGAAGACCAGACGGTGCGGATCAAGGTCCATGCGAATATCTCTGACAGGGTGGAACCTTTGCAAGGCTTGAGGTTCAAATAACGAATGGCAAATTCCTGCTCGCCGGGTATGTTGGATTCAAACCAGCCGCGGGCGGTGTCGTTATCGTGCGTGCCGGTATAGGCCACACAGTGAGATGGATAATTATGCGGAAGGAACGGATCGGAGGGCCTTACGAACCCGAATTGCAGGATCTTCATACCGGGCAGCTTGAACGAATCGCGCAATTGCACAACGTCCGAAGTGATGACGCCAAGGTCCTCCGCGATGATCGGCAATTCGATCTCGGCGGTTCGGGGGTCGCTGAGTTTTTCATCCAGCACCTTGAAAAGATCATTTCCCGGACCAGGAACCCAGCGGCCGGTTTCTGCTGTCGGAGAGCTAAAGGGGATCTCGAAATATGCCGCAAAACCACGGAAGTGATCGAGCCGGACGATATCCACCATGCTCAGCACGGCGCGGAAGCGATCCACCCACCAGGCGTAGCCGGTCTCTTTGTGCACATCCCAGCGATAGAGCGGATTGCCCCACAATTGACCGGTCGGTGAGAAGTAATCTGGTGGGACGCCTGCCACGACCATCGGCAGGCTCTCTTTATCAAGGAAAAACAGTTCAGGATTCGCCCAGGCATCGGCGCTATCATAAGCGATGAAGATGGGAATATCGCCAATGATTTTGATGCCGCGCTCATTGGCGTACTTACGCAGGTGGTTCCATTGGCGGAAAAACAGGAACTGGTAGAACGCGTATCGCCGTACATTCTTCGCATGTTCCTTGCGAGCCTTATCCAGGGCAGATTTTTTCCGCGTGCGGATGGGTTTATCCCAGCCGCTCCAGGCTCCGCCCCCATTGGCTTCTTTGATGGACATGAACAACGCGTAATCATCCAGCCAGGAAGCGTTTTCGGCGCAGAAGTGCTCAAATTGCTTATGCAAATCTTCTGGCGCGGAAGAAAAACGGTCAAAGGCCTTTTGCAGGAGATTCAGCTTCCACGGGATGAGCCAGCCAAAATCGACGCGGGAGGCGAGAAAATCCGGCACGTTGCCCAGGTCTTCCAGGGTCAGCAGGCCATCCGCCAAGAGGAGATCGAAACTGATCAGGTATGGGTTTCCTGCAAAGGCTGAGAAGCACTGGTACGGCGAATCACCATAACCGGTTGGACCAAGCGGCAATATCTGCCAGAGTTTGCAGCCAGTGGAGACGAGCCAGTCCACAAAGCGATAGGCCTGTGGACCGAGATCGCCAATGCCATACGGGCCAGGCAGGCTGGTGGGGTGTAATAGGATTCCTCCTGAACGCTCAAACTTCATTGGCTTGTCTCCGTGTTTGAATGGTTTGACCTGCGCGCACAACATTTCCATCATAATCGGCGGCGATCACATCGGTGCTGACCTCCGCTTCGGGTTCGATGACATAACCAGCCGGGACGGTGCTGTTCTTTCCGACCAGGGCGATTTTGATATTTTGATCGGCAACACCCCAGCCAATCCGCGCATTCTGCTCGACCCGCGCCCGCTTATCGACCACTGCGCGTTCCACCATGGCCCCATTCTCAATGACACAATCGGTGCCAATGATCGCTTCGCGCACTACTGCGCCTGAACGGATAATGACGCCAGGCGAGAGCACACTGCTTTCGACGCGGGCGCCCTCCTCGATGAAACAACCGTCACAGATCATGCTGGCGTAAACATTGGCCCTGGCCGGAAAACGGGCCGGCGGACGTTCCTCGGTCCGGGTATGGATCACCCAACTGCGGTTATATAGTTTCAAGGGCGGCGATGGTGAAAGCAAATCCATATGCGCCTGCCAATAGGAGCTGACGGTTCCTACATCCATCCAGTAGCCGCTGTACGGAAAGGCATAGACACGCGCCTTTGATTTGATCAAATGTGGAATGACATCCCTGCCAAAATCGTGAGTCGAATCGGGTCGTTGGTGGTCATCCCACAACAGTTCGTCCAGCACATCCCTTTTGAACAAATACACCCCCATGTTCGCGAGATCAGAAGGCGGCTTCGGCGGCTTTTCCACGAAGGAAGTGACTCTATATTTGCTGTTTATGCCGAGAACACCGAAACGCGAGGCCTCTGCAATGGGGACTCGAAACACCGCCATCGTCAGATCGGCCTGTTTGTCCATGTGAAAGGTGATCATCGGCTCGTAGTCCATCGTGTAGATGTGATCACCCGAAAGGACCAGAATCGCATCCGGATTATCCTTCTTGATGAAGGTAAAAGTCTGCTGCACAGCATCGGCGGTGCCAACGAACCAGTCAGAATCGTTGCGCGCCTTGTAGGGCGAAAGGATCTTGACCCCACCGGTGAAGTCGCGGTTCATATCCCACGGCGCGCCCGAACCCACATGTTCGATCAGGGATTGAGGGCGATACTGCGCCAGGATCATCGCATCGAAGATACCCGAATTGACACAATTCGACAGCGGAAAATCAATAATGCGATATTTACCTGCGAATGGGACGGCGGGTTTTGCCCGCTTGGCTGTGAGCACTCCCAACCTTGAGCCTTCACCCCCGGCCAATATCACTGCGCGCGTTTTCATCCTTATGCCTCGCTATTGCCTACTTCAGCCTGCTCTTCACGAACTTTCTTGCCTGGTATGAAGGTTCGCATCGGATATGTGTCAGTGGCCGGAACAGCAGAACTTGCAACCAGCTTCCTGTATAACTCGAGATACTTTTGTGCGGATTTTGTCCAGGAGAAATCCTGCGCCATGCCAGCTTTTTGCAGGTTGGCCCAACGGGAGTGATACGGGTATAACGCCAGGGCACGTTTCAGGGTATCGTTGAATGATTTAACCTTTGTATCTACAAACACGAAACCTGTCTCGCTATCAGTGACCGTGTCATGAAGTCCACCCACGGCACGCACCAGCGGCACGCTGCCGTAGCGCATGGCGATCATCTGCGAGATGCCGCACGGCTCGTAGCGCGAGGGCATGAGGAAGATATCGGAGCCAGCATAGATCTGGCGCGCGAGTCTGGCATCGTAGCGCGTTTCCACACGCACCCGGTCAGGCAAAATCTCCTGCAATTTTCTGGCCTGGTCTTCGATCTTGGGGTTGCCCGCACCCAGAATGACCAGTTGCCAGGTTTGCTTGCGTAGCATCTTCAGGCCCCTCAGTGCAATGTCGATGCCCTTGGCCTCATCCATGCGTGAGACCATACCAAGCAACGGCACATCGGGCAAAACAGGCAAGCCGAGCTTCTCCTGGAGGGCGGTTTTGTTGCGTTTGCGGGCGGGCAAATCGTCGGCGGAGAATCGTTTTTCGATCACCGGATCAGTCATCGGGTCGTAGGAGACGGTGTCCAACCCATTGAGGATGCCAATCAGGGTGTCGCTGCGAGTCTTGAAAAAGTCCTGCAAACCGGAGCCAAACACCGGGTCATACGTGATTTCCTGGGCATAGGTGGGCGAAACCGCCACCATCGCATCCGAAGCCCACAGCCCAAGCGGCATAGGTCTGACACGCGCCCAGGCCGGTAGATCGGTGCTGGCCAGCGGCATGCCATAGGATGCGAGGATCTCACTGACATCCGGCCCGAGAAACGGCAGGTTATGAATTGTAATCACCGATGTCATGCGATTCTTTTTGTCCTCCCAGCGCCTGACCAGGTTGCCATACGCGGCCGGCGCGGTATGCCAGTCGTTACAGTGGATGATATCTGGCGTCCAGTTGAGCTGCTGCGGCAGGGCCAGCGCGGCCAGCGCGAAGAAGACATATTTTTCTGCATCCAATACGTTGTTGGACGAGTAGACGGAGCCGCTTGCACGGATCGGCTCACCGTTGATGAAGTACACCGGCATGCCATCCAGATGACTTTCATACGCCTCCACCTGCACCTCGGAGTTGCCGTGCGGGATCGAGTATATTTTCACTGGCCTGAGCGTATCTACCCTTATCACTGAGTGTTGCGGCAGGACGAGACGCACATCTATTTTGATCTCATCATTGGACAGGGCTCGCAGGGCACGGGGCAGGGTTCCCGCCACATCGCCCAATCCCCCTACTTTTACAAACGGTTCGGCTTCCGCCGCGAGAAAGAGTATGTTGATGGTTTGGGACATGTATCAATTGTACAACGAAAATCAAGATACTCTTAAGTCATTTTGGAAAGCCCGGGTGGTTGCCTGGGCGAGCGTCGCTCAGAATTACTCAACCACCGAACTTACACGTCATATTCGCCTCGTGACCAAATCTGCAAGACGTGGTTAAATCAGTCAGCAAGCCGACTCACCTGATCCCAAAGGAGAAACCATGAGAGTTCTGAATCAACTATCCAGTCCGATGAAAGTCTTTCTATTCGCCTTGCTGGCGGTGGCATTGATGGCCAGTCTGCTGAGTGTATGGGACAACTACCAACAGGAGCAGTTCGAAAAGATGTTGAAAGGCAAGGCCCCTACGCGCAAGGGCGAAGTGAAACTGGAGGTGATTAACGCTTCCCCGCTTAATGCACCGGTCGTTGCGCCGCCGCCAGAAGGTTTCACTCCGCAGACACGTCTCGGCTACACCAGTGGCGACCAGTGGGAACCGGCCATCGCGGCTGACCGATTCGGGCACGTATATATGTTGTATGCGCAATATGAAGGCGTACCCGGCTGCCCGAATTGTTCCAATCCTACACAGGTTCTTCAAATCAGTAATGATCATGGGGCAACATGGGGCTCGCCTACTGTTATGTGCCCTGGCGATCCACCGGCCTGCGGGCAATGGGATTCACAGATTGTGGTTGATCCTGTAGATGGTAGGACCATTTACGCCTCCTTCATGCAGAACAATAAGAGCGACATCATCGTCGCCAAATCCACTGATTTCGGGGTAAATTGGACATATGTCACAGCAGATGCAACCAACGCCAGCACCGATAAGCCGATATTGGCCGTCCGCGGGCAGGATGTGTATGCTGTTTATAACCATGCCCAAACTATCTGGTCGGCTAATTCACACGATGGGGGACAATCCTTCACCGAAGTAAAGATCAACCAAAATGGAAAACTCGGCTGGGCACTGGCTGGAGGCGGCACGGTGACGCCCAACGGAAACGTGTTCTTTGCCTGGGCTGGCTATGAGCGCAATGGCGGCGCGACCGGTAACGTGAATCTGTACATCAGCAAATCAACGGATGGCGGCGTATCGTGGGCAACCCAGGTGCTTAAGGTATCATCATCCCCTCCGCGATGCCCGGAATACAACTGCGGCTGGGCCTATCTCGGCGCACAACTGGTGATGGCGTCAGATGCCAATGGCACAGTATATGTGCTGTGGAATTCAGGCTCGAGCCCCGAAGCTCCCGAACGGATCTACTTCTCCAAGTCGACCGATAATGGCAACACCTGGTCAGCGGAGGTAGAAGTTTCCACCGCGCCTCAAGGCACACACCACGCCTTCCCTGCCATTGTCGCGACCGGTAATGGCGACGTCCGGATTTCCTGGATGGACGCTCGCGCCCATACCGCTGCGTCTGACAAGGACCGCTGGAATGTCTACTACCGATCCTCCACCAATGGCGGCGACACCTGGTCGAGTGAAGTGGATATCTCCACGTTTGTGGACGGCTTCAGTTATATCTTCCAGGAAGGCTTCCGATTCCCGTTTGGGGATTACTACGAGCTGGATATCGATGAGAACGGCACCGCACACGTGGTCTTCGGCGAAGGCTTTGACTACAACGCGCCAGGTTCCATCTGGTATTCGAAAGGACCATAAACAAAATCGGCCTCCGGCTTCAATGAACCCGTAGGTCAGGCTTGCTGCGAAGCGCCCTGCTGAGGGCAGCCTGACGGTGCGTTGGAAACCCATGCGCGAAAACCGCCGTAGAACATATATGCCAGAGGTCTACCAAGGAAACAGACCTCCAGGTTCTTGCACCCTGACCCTGGAGGTCTGTCATTTGGAAGCCCACCACAGAAATCAATGTTCGATCACACCTGGTTTTGGAAGTCACGTCTGCCCGAAAGAAAAGGGCAGGCCTGCAAAGTCCTGGCACGCGGCCGGATGAACTCGATCCTGGTCGAGTTCCAGGACGGCTACAGAGTGGTGACTTCCAGGTTTGCGGTGAGAAAACGAAAGCGCCCCGTCGTGAGACGGGGCACCCAGCGATGTACTATTCAGTCATAAGGTCTACAAAAAGGGCTGCAAGATACAACCAAATAGTCTAGGGAGCCTGATGGGTTTCGAACCCACAACATCCAAATCCACAGAAATGAGGTACTTCTGTCCAGGCTCTATTTTGGGTCTTTTACTTCCAACCGGTACGTATTTTACCGCATTTTTCTCATCAGATTCTTAAATTATGTCCAATCTGTATATTATTTCCATTGTGATTCTGTCGTGTCTTCCATCGCAAACATCCCGACGATTTCTCAGCACGCTCTTTGTTACGACTGGGCAAAATGTGACTATGAACGCAAGAGTGGTCGATGTTGAGCATGACCGGCGATTTCCTGTATGTCACGGATCGAAGCACACGATGCCAAAAGCCACCTAACCCATGTGAAAGATGTGTGTGCCAAATCTAACGCACAGAACTTAATTTTGGACTCCAGTTCCGTACCTATTCCGTGCTTTTTGACTATACGATTAAGATTTTAAAATCGAAAGACCTAGACTTTTTTTAATCCAGGTCTTCGACAGCGATGCACTATTCAGTTATAAACTCTGCAATAATGGCTGTAAATTACAACCAAATAGTTTAGGGAGCCTAACGGGTTTCGAACCCGTACCGAAACATCCACAGTGTTTCGTGCTGCCGTTACACCATAGGCTCCATGTCCCGACGAACTTCCGGGATGCGCACGAGATTTTACCATTAGACCCTGAAGGTCTACAAGACCCTTAGAATCGCAATTTCAATATAGCCAGCACCTCTTCGTCAAAAATTCTTCCAGGTTCCACAAAACCAAAACTGGCATAGAACCGGCGAGCCACATCGTTCTCCGGCGCATAACTGATTCCCACGGCTTTGATGCGCTCGTCGGCGCGAAAAACCGCCAGCATCTTCTCCATGGCAAAATGCCCATACCCCTTCTTCTGGTATTTTTCATCGAGCATTAAGCGCACGATCAATGCCTCGAA
>DASTOH010000213.1:0-15886 GCA_035720235.1 Anaerolineales bacterium
CACTACCGGCTCGGGCTTGGGCTTGCCGCTGATTGCTTCGATGTATCTCCGCACGAAATCCTTGTTTTCTTGAGTGCTCATGATATTTTCTCCTTTCATTTGCTTGTGGTGGATGGATATGTCTTATCCGAATCCTAGAAACTGGCCGTTAAATTTCCGTGAAATTCGCATATAATGAGATAAGGATTTCAACCTAATCGAGCCCTAAATAGAATAAATCTTTCGGGAGGACATGTCTCATCTTTGCGTCTACCTATTAGGCTCATCCCACGCCACGCTGGATGCGAAACCGGTCGCGTTTGAATATGGGAAGGTCAAGGCGCTGCTGGCTTATCTGATCATGGAGTCAGACCGTCCGATTTCACGGGAAGAGCTGGCAGCCGTTCTGTGGCCTGAGCATTCTCAAGAGAGTGCCCATAATGGGCTGCGCCAGGCGCTCTCGAAACTGCGCGGTGCCTTGAACGATAAATCCTCTGAATTCCCCTTTTTACTTATTCAGAAAGAGACGATCCAGTTTAATATGCGGAGCGACATCTGGGTGGATGCCTGGGCTTTTACAAAGATATTAGGTGAAGCTGCAAGTCACCGTCATCGCTACTTAAAAACTTGCTCGACTTGCGCCGGTCTCCTCAGCCAGGCCTGTGAAATATATCGCGGCGATTTCCTCCAATGGCTATCCATTCCTGAAAGCAATGCTTTTGAAGAGTGGGCTACCATTCGCCGGGTACAGATGCGCAGCCAGGTATCAGAAGCCCTGCTGCAATTAGCTACCCATCATGCACACTTGGGGGATTGCGCCCGTGTTCAGGTTTATGCGACTCGCCAGTTAGAGCTGGACCCACTGAGTGAGGAAGCGCATTATCACATGATGCGCTCTCTAGCAGTACTTGGAAACCGCAGCGAGGCGATCACGTATTTCAAAAATTTTTCCCGCCTTTTGAAGGATGAGTTGGACATCACTCCCTCTACTGAGATACTCAATCTACTTCAACGTATCCAGTCAGGCATACCGATCCATGACTCTGATACGACAAACCTTACGCTGTCTGGTATATCCATGCCTGACCAGCCCATGACAGGACGAGAAGCGGAATTTATAGAGATACAGGCCTGGCTGGAAAACCCTGACCGGCGCCTGATTACCCTCACTGGGCCAGGGGGGATCGGCAAGACTCGCCTGGCTCTGGCCGTCGCGCTATCTCAGCACGCCAACTTTCTCGATGGCGTCGTGTATGTCAACCTGGCTCATTTCAGTTCAGCGAATTCCTTTGTTCCGGCTGTGCTTGAGGCTCTCCACCTCTCTGCGGAAGATTCGCATTATTCAGAAGCATTATTATTCGACTATTTTAGTAAACGAGAAATCCTTTTGATCTTGGACGACTGTGAGTGCGTTATCGCGCACAGGCTAATCCTGCGGCGTCTGCTCGAACACGCGACCAGACTAGTCGTGTTGGTCACTTCCCGCATTCGCTTGAACCTTCCCGAAGAGTGGATATTCGATCTCGGCGGTTTGGAGGTTCCACCCGTATCAGCAGAAGATGAGATCGAGGCGTACAGCGCTGTGTCTTTATTCGTGCAAAGTGCGAGGCGAGTCCGGCGCGCATTCGAATTGACAGGTGAAGATAGGCACTGGGTCGCGCAGATTTGCCGCCTGGTGCAAGGGATGCCCCTGGCCATCGTTCTGTCTGCACCCTGGGTGAGGGTTCTCTCCTGCAAAGAGATAGCCTATGAGATCCAAACAAACCTGGATTTTCTGGCAGCCTCGGCACCAAGTATAGGCGAGCGAATCATGAGTATGCGAGCAGTCTTCGACTACTCGTGGAGGATGCTTGATGAGGGAGAACAGCGCGTTTTCCGGAGGCTTTCCGTTTTCCGAGGCGGGTTTGATCGCCAGGCAGCTCTGGAAACAGCTGGTGCGGGTCTTGAAATCCTCGCCAATCTGGTCGACCAATCCTTACTTATACATGTGTCCGAGGGGCGTTATGATTGCCATAACCTGCTGAGACAGTACGCCTTCGAGAAGCTGGTAGAAGCCGGCGAAGTGGAGTCTATCGTTCGCAGCCATTTCCTCTACTTTTTGGACATGGCTGAACTGAAAGAACGCCAGCTGGCAGGTGCCGAAACCTTACAAGCTTTCGCCTGGTTCATTAGAGAGCAGCCTAACCTTTTAGCTGCCATGCACTCGGCTTTGGGTGACAAGTCTTCCGATGGTGCTCGCGTGGCCCAGCGTTTGGAGGCTCTCCTCCATCAGAACTGGCATCGCTACGGCGTGCACCTGTGGGTGGGTTCTAGACAGTAGGAGAAAGCTTTCGGGTCGACATTCCTAGATGGACGCACAAGACAGATGAAATCTATGGACCACAAATCCCAGAGTCGGAGAGGATTCTCTCGACGAGATTTTCTAAAGCTGCTGAAAGCAGCAACGATTGAAATGAGTCTGCTTGCGGCGGGCGGCGGGGGCTATGGATTTTGGATCGAGCCGAACTGGTTGAGGGTGGAAGAAGTAAATCTGAAGCTGCGCAGGCTTGCACCCGACTTTCATGGGCTGAGGATCGCACAGGTCAGCGACATCCACATGGGTGGCTGGATGAATGTTGAGCGTCTTCAGCGTGTGGCAGATGCCGTAATCGACCAAAGACCTGATCTGTTTTTGCTGACAGGCGATTTCCTGACTGGCCATACCTTCGATGGAACGTCCGAACAGCACCTGCAGGAATTAATTACGGTATTGTCTCCGCTGGCAAAATCCATTCCCTGCTATGCTGTTCTCGGCAATCACGATTATTGGACGAATGCAGGCGCGGTCCGTGAGATGCTCCGATCCTGTGGGATGATCGATTTGACGAATTCGGTTTTTACGGTCACTCGAGGGAACGAGAGGCTGTATCTGTGTGGCGTGGATGATGTTTGGGAAGGCGAAGTCCGGTTAGATCAGGTGATCGAGAGTCTGGCTGATGACGCCCCTGCCATCCTGCTGGCGCATGAACCGGACTTTGCCGATGTCAGCTCGAGATCCAGGCGGTTTGACCTGCAGTTATCCGGTCATTCGCATGGAGGCCAGGTGGTCGTGCCATTTTATGGTCCGCTTGTCCTTCCATATTTGGGGCAAAAATACTCCAGCGGGCTTTATCAGGTGGGGGAGATGTATCAGTACACGAATCGCGGCGTGGGGATGCTCGATCCACCGGTGCGATTTAACTGTCCGCCGGAGATTACTTTATTGACTTTGGATGGCAATGGGTGAACTCAGAATGATTTCAGCATGCCCGCAAAGGATGCTATGCTGGAGGCCAGTGGATAAAAAACCCACAACTTTTTGTTGTTGTGTCTGAGACTTTCAAGGATCGCTGGCAGTGCCTGGCGTCGAGCCATTTTTAGATGTCCCATGTTCTGGGCCATCCAAACGGGGACATTTCGATGGGCAGGCAGCGGTATGGCAGGGCTGAAATCCACTTCCCGGCCATTGAGTTGATATTTGTATCGTGATATCTTTTGGACGTGGGTCTCCGTTTCCATGAACTCACGAAGTGACTCCAGATTCTCCCGATGCATCCAGTGCGGCAAATCGGAAGTAGCTTTGAAGCCTGAGATGGCACCCAGATCGAGCAACAACTGTTTTTCGTGGGCCATCAGCGCATTATGCATCGAACGGAAGAACATGACATCCGGATCGACATTGACAATGGACTTCATCCATAGGCGATGCAGGCTCGTGCGAATGCCATTTTGGGTCGATGTGTCGTTGGGGTTGTTCAACCAGATGCTCAGTGCCTTATTCAGCCAATACGGGGATACATCGGGGCCGACCCGAAGCCCATCGCACAGGCCGAGGGATGGAATGATTGGCGCGCCGCAGGCGAGGATATAGGCGTCGCCTGCCGCTTCTCGAATCACTTGCATGGAATTTCGATAAGCAGTTTCGCGGGGAATATCCCGAAATCGTTTGCCTGGGATTGCTCCGGCGTAGAGATAATCCAATTTCAAATACTCATATCCCCAACCGCGTACTTTACGAATCAGTTTATCAACCCATTCCAACACAGCCGGATGACTGACATCTAACGCATAAGGTACCCCTTCCCAGGTGAGGCCCATTGGCACTGGCCGGCCGAATTCATCTCGTAATAACCAATCGGGATGATCGCGATAAATGCTTGATATTTTCGTCACCATGAAAGGTGCCAACCATAAGCCGGCCATCCGTCCGGTGGCGGCAATTCGACTTGCCATTTCATCCATGCCGGAATGAAATTTTCTGGTTGGCTCCCAATCTCCGTGGGTGATCTGCCAGCCGTCGTCGATTTGAAATACATCAAACGGCAAATCCCCCAGGCCGTTAAGGACATGATGCATAACGTACTCATTGATCCATTTGTAAAGACTGTACCAGGAACACCAAACGCGCGGGGCACGTTCGTAGCGGGTCTTTCCAAATTTCTGTTCGAGCAGCGATGCGTATTCAGCAAAGACTTCGTCTTCTCGGCCGCGCCTGATCAGCCATTGACTTTCATGCCCGTCTTCGTAGAAACCTTTCAGCGTCGCGCCATCTAGTTCCACGCGACCACTCAAATCCAACGCGCCGAGCAAAAGGATATCATCGTCGGCAAGTTCCACTGCGCCCACCCAGGCACTGACATGATTTTTTTCAAAAGCGTAGGCGGGGTCTTCATCTTTGGCGCGGAATTGAGGGGAGCGCACCGGGAGGGGCGGGTCGGACGGATCAAGCCAGGTTGTCAGTGTCCACGATTGCCATCCGTGTCGGAAAAAGCGTCTCGGAGGCTGCGACAGGTTCAGGTGAAGGCGTGAGGCGCTGACGATCTGCGGGCTGGAAGCCGGTTGCAGGGAGCTAAGATTTAATTCTAGAGCGGGCATGCAGGCGATTATCCCGCGCAACTTGTTGACGGTCAAATTAATTTGTGGCATAATTCTTAGAGTTCCATATCAAATCAGTTAAGTCCTGAAAGGCTGTGAAGAGAACGAGTAAATCTGCCGAGGCTGTCAGCGAGTGTGACGGAATGGTGAGAGTCACATCAGATAAGTAGATTGAAAATCATCTCGGAGCCGCGAACTGAACCCTGAGCCTCTCGACACTTGCACCTGGCGCAAGTGCAGGTGAAGGGAAGTAAGCGAGCCGAAGTTGTTCATCGTTATAAGAACAAGACGATGTTAGTCGTCTAATGATACTGAGAGTCCCACCTTTGGTGGGGAATCAGGGTGGTACCGCGAGCAACGCTCGTCCCTGTGTTGGGATGAGTGTTTTTGTTTAATATAATATCATCCGTATTGCGAGCACCGACAGCGCATGGAGATTGCTTCTCGCAGACTCGCAATGACGGGTTAAATCGGAGGCAGTATGTTCAAATCAGTTTCATCGAAACTCAACGTGACTTCAATGGAAGAGAACGTGTTGAAGTTTTGGAAGCAGCACGAGATCTTCAGAAAGACCGTTGAGCAGCGCCAGGGAGGCCCGGAGTATGTATTCTACGAGGGTCCACCGACCGCGAATGGCAAGCCTGGCGTACACCATGTGCTGGCGCGCGTATTTAAGGATATGTTCCCGCGTTACAAGATCATGCGCGGGTACCACGTCTCGCGCCGCGGCGGGTGGGATACGCATGGCCTGCCGGTTGAGATCGAAGTGGAGAAGCAGCTTGGCTTCAACAACAAACAACAGATCGAGCAATACGGCATCGATAAATTCAACGAGCTCTGCAAGAAGTCCGTCTTTACATATATTCAGGACTGGGAAAAGCTCACGGACCGGATCGCGTTTTGGGTAGACCTGGAAGACTCCTATGTGACATACACCAACGACTACATCGAGTCGGTCTGGTGGATCTTGAAAAACTTCTGGGATAAGGATCTGCTCTTCAAGGGCTACAAGGTGGTGCCCTATTGCCCGCGCTGTGGCACGCCTCTGTCTGACCATGAGGTTCATTACCCGGATGCGATACAGGACACAGATGACCCCTCTGTCTACGTGCGTTTGCCTCTGGTCGAAAAGCCTGATACATCTCTCTTGATTTGGACGACCACACCGTGGACGCTGCCCGGGAACGTGGCCGTTGCCGCGCATCCCGATGTGGATTACGTGACCGTGGAGCATACGCTGGAAGACGGCACAAAGGAAAAGCTTGTTCTTGCAAAACCTCTGCTTGAAAAGGTTTTCAAGGACCAAGAAGTTAAGGTACTTGAGACCTTCAAGGGCAAGAAACTCAAAGGCGTGAAATATCAACCGCTCTTTACTTTCCTGCCGCCCGATAAGCCGGCGCACTACGTGACCCTGGCCGAGTATGTGACGACCGAGGATGGCACCGGTTTGGTACACATTGCGCCTGCTTTTGGTGCCGAAGACATGGATGTGGCAAAAGAATACGATCTACCGGTATTGATGACGGTTCAGCCTGATGGCAAGTTTGTTCCGGAGGTAACACCGTGGCGGGGACAATACATCAAGGATGCCGATCCGTTCATCATTCAGGATTTGGATGCGCGTGGGTTACTATTCCGCTCTGAAACATATACACATGCTTATCCATTTTGCTGGCGTTGTAAGACGGCTTTGATGTATTATGCGCGCGAGTCCTGGTACATTCGCACGAGCGCCTTCCGGGACAGATTGGTCGCGCTAAATAACACGATCCACTGGGTCCCTGAACACACGAAAGACGGTCGCTTTGGGAATTGGCTCGCCAACAACATCGATTGGTCGCTTTCACGCGAGCGTTACTGGGGTACACCGCTCCCGGTCTGGGAGTGCGAAGAGTGCCAACATCGTGAATGCGTTGGTTCGGTGGCCGAACTTTCGGCAAAAGCCGGGCGAGATTTGAGTGAATTGGATTTGCACCGTCCGTATGTTGACCAGGTTCACTGGGACTGCCCCGAATGTGGCGGCCAGATGTCCCGCGTTCCGGACTTGATCGATGTATGGTTCGACTCTGGATCCATGCCTGTGGCGCAGTGGCATTATCCTTTTGAGAACAAGGATAAATTCGAGTCACAGTTCCCCGCCGATTACATCTGTGAAGCCGTTGATCAGACGCGCGGTTGGTTCTATTCGTTGCATGCCATCAGTACGTTGTTGTTCGACGAAGTTTCATTCAAGAACGTGATTTCACTGGGATTGATTCTGGATGGCGATGGATACAAGATGTCCAAGAGCAAGGGTAACATCATTGCTCCCTGGGATGTGTTGAGCGTTCATGGCGCGGACGCCTTCCGCTGGTATCTCTACACGGCCACGCCGCCGGGACAGGAGCGCCGCTTCTCTTCCGATTTGGTGGGCGAGGTGATACGTAGTTTTACGCTCACATTGTGGAACGTTTATTCGTTCTTCGTGACCTACGCCAATCTCGACAAACCCACCGTCACCACCAGCCCTATCGCCACCAGCGATTTGGACCGCTGGTTGTTATCTGAACTCAATGTACTCGTCCGAGATGTGACGGACGCATACGAACATTATGATGTGCTCGACGCGACGCGCCCCATCGAAGCGTTCGTGGAGAAACTCTCCACGTGGTACCTGCGACGTTCTCGCCGCCGCTTCTGGAAATCTGAATCGGACTCTGACAAGCAGGCCGCGTACTCAACGCTGTACACGGCACTCGTCACCGTTTCGCAGCTGCTTGCCCCAACCATGCCTTTCCTGGCCGAGGAACTCTACCAAAACCTGGTTCGGTCGGTGGATGGATCCGCGCCCGAATCAGTGCATCTGGCGAAATGGCCGGAAGTTTTACCAGAGATGATCGATGAGTCACTGAATCGCGATATGGCATTGGTGATGAAACTCGTCTCGCTGGGACACTCGGCGCGGCAGAAGGCCAATCGAAAGGTCCGCCAGCCGTTGGCAGAAGCCGCGTTCTCGGTGGGAAATGTCGCCGAGCGCAAGGCAGTGGAGAACTACACAGATCTGTTCGTGGACGAGCTGAATGTAAAATATGTCCGCTTGCTGGATGCTGCTACGGAGGCTGTGTCACATACGGTCAAGCCGCTGCCCAAGCAGCTTGGACAGAAATATGGCAATAAGTTTCCGGCCCTGCAGAAGGCAATTCTGGCCGTGAATCCGGAGGAGGTGGCAAAGACGCTGATGTCCGGTCAGGCGCTGAAAGTTGTGGTGGAAGGAACGGAATACGGCATCTTACCTGAAGAAGTGGAAGTGAAGGCACAGGCCAAAGTGGGCTTCGCCGTGGCTGAAGAAGGCGCCTATGTCGCGGCGCTGGTCACGGAATTGACGCCTGAGCTCGTGCAGGAGGGTTTGGCTCGTGAGTTTGTCCGCCGCGTGCAAGACCTGCGCAAGAGTGCAGAACTGGATGTCGCTGACAGGATCGAGTTGTTCGTGGAGGCCTCCGCAGGCCTCAGGTCCGCGATTGGGGCGCATTGGGATTACATCACGACCGAGACGCTTACGTCCAATCTCCAATTTGCCACTCTGCCCGGCGAAGCCTCCGTTGCCGAAGATTCGTTTGATGGTGAAACTGTCAGAGTCGGGTTAGTTAAAAAATAGGAAATGTTCCATTCGCCGCCCCCGGCGAATGCGCCGCCGCACCCTTTGGGCACTGCCGCCCGAAGGGACGGCGGTTGAGCCATGCAAATAACTTTGAAAGGCGCATCGAAAGGTGCGTCTTTTCTTTTATAATTACATAGTGCCGCATAATTTACTTTATGTTTGAATTTCAGCCTATGAATCCATGTGAAAAGTAAAGTTAATAATGAGACAGGCGGTAGCACACTACTTTCTATGAGGTGATGTATGTTTGAGAGATTGCCATTGTGGCTCCGTAAAACGTTGGCATGGAGCGTGCATTTATTCACTGGGACCGGTGCAGTATGGGGGTTTCTGACCCTGCTGGCGATCTGGGAATCGAATTATAAACTTGCCATCGTGTACATGATTGTCGCGATGTTCGTGGATGGCTTTGATGGGATGCTGGCGCGTTGGTTCCATGTGAAGGAATATGCCGGAGAAGTCGATGGCGCGCTCCTGGATAATATTATTGATTATCTCAACTACGTCGTCGTCGCAGCATTATTGCTGGTTCGCGTGCCCAACCTACTGCCGCAGGGCTTTGAAATGGCTGCGGCCATCTCGATCCTGCTCACCTCTGGTTACCAATTTACACAAACGGATGCCAAGACCGATAATAATTCCTTCTTCTTTAAGGGGTTTCCTTCTGTATGGAATTTTCTGGTCGTATACATGATGTTGCTGCGATTGGACCCATGGGTTAATCTGGTCGCGCTGGTCATCTGCAATATCCTGGTTTTTGTGCCGGTAAAGTACCTCTATCCCAGTCGCAACACACGCTTCCGCCGTCTGACGCTTGGATTTACCTACCTGTACGGCGCCCTTGGGGTTTGGGGTCTCATGCAATATCCTGATGTGCCGCAGTGGGTAGCACCCGTGTCTTTCGTGTATGTGGCGTATTATGCCCTCCTAAGTTTCTTTCCCGGGTTCGGTCGGCCCGAATCAGTTTGAGATGTATATCGAAAAGGTCACCGAATGCACCGAGGAGATCTTCGTCGCGGTCCTCAGGCTGGTGCCTTATATCGGTGCTCATAAAACACTTCCCACACAGCAAGAAATACATTCCCTGATCAAATCAGAATCTTCCACACTATGGGTGGCAAGATATCCTGATCCGACCGGCATCATAGCTGGCATGCTTACAGCAGCAATTTATCGTGTACCTACCGGGTTGCGCTCGATTGTAGAGGATGTGGTGGTGGAACCAAACTTTCGGCGTTTGGGGATTGCCAGAGCCCTATTACAAACCGCGATTGATTTTGCGCGCGAAGCTGGAGCTAATGGGGTGGCGTTGACATCAAATCCCAAGCGGGAGGCAGCAAACCTGTTGTATAAGTCTCTGGGGTTCGAGCGGCGTGACACCAACTCGTATTTCTATCGGATATAGAACAAAGAAGGCAGGTCAACGACCTGCCTTCCTCATTTTCCTGTTACTCTGCGCTATTTGTTCTTTCCATTGCCTTTGTTTTCGTTGTTATCGTTATCATTGGGGTTGCCATTCCCATGGCCGTTGCCCTGTCCGTAACCGTTTCCATTGCCACCATTCCCGTTCCCATTTTCCTGGTTATTTCCATTGCCGCCAGGGTTATTCCCATGTTCCTTCTCGGACATCACAGCGCCGAGGCCATTTTTCTTATCGCCATCAAGGATGAGTTTGCGGAATTGACCCCAGTTTGTGGGAGGCGTGGTTCCAACTGGAAAGAACTTGCTATAGTCACCGTCTTTCTTGGCGGCGAGGATCATCTGGAAGGTGATCGTCGGATCCGTTGCGTTTATTTTTAACGTCAGCCACAGCGACTGAGCAATCACGCCGAAACCGAAACCCTGCTCGTGCTCCACCATGATCATGTCGTAATTAACAGCAACGCCCAACTGTGAGAAGTATTCTGCGAGGGCACTGGCGACTGGGTGCTCGCCTGTCAGGGAGGGGTCTTGGGCCGGCGCGGCGAAAACTGGGCCAACTTGCGCCGCCAGAACAGCGACAGCCAATACGATGGAAAGAAAAAGTTGGTGTGTTTTCATAGTTTTATCTCCTGTCGCGTTCTATGTGGGATTCTAATAATCAGGACAGGCAATTGCCGCTGTGCAAAGATATAACAAATCTGCAAAGTGTACTAAGACAATTTTACTTCCCCCGTCAAGACTTTTTTCGTTTTTTGTAACCTTTTCGTAGACTCGAGGATACCGAGCAGGTTTTCCATACCCAGGAAAAACTTATTGGGGCCGCGCCATTCGATAGTCCTCAGGCGTATCCAAATCCGCAAGGATGCTGGGGGACTCCATCTCTACATAATGAACGTCTTTGGCATGTGCGTTCAGAAAATCTCGCGGGGTCTGAGCTGGACTCATCTCAAGGATTTGCTGCCATAGTGGACGCGCCACGAGCCAGGGATGCCCTCTCCGCATCTGATAACTTGGCACCACGAGCAGACTTCGGGTTTGCAGGTACGCGTCCCGGATGGACCGCACGCTTCCTTCCTGGACCTGAGGCTGGTCACCCAACCCAATCATCGCTGCCCCACGCGCTTCATCGGCGAGAATTCTCAGCCCGTACTGGATCGAGGACAGCATCTCTCCTTTCTCGTAATCTTTGTTATAAGCGCTTCTCACAGGATAGGTTTTGCTGCACTTCAATAGGACTTGCTCAACCCTTTCATGCGCTCCGCCAGTAACGACCAAAATATCTTCGATTCCGGCATTGGCAAAGGCCGAGACGACACGTTCAAGGACGGTCACACCTCCCCACGGCAACAATAGCTTGGGTTGCCCCATACGCCGGGATCGGCCTGCGGCAAGGATGATCGCAGAGATCATAAAGTCTCATCCGAGATCAGGCGTTGATATTGATCGGGCGTATCCACATCCAGCAGCAGGCGATCATCATGCCAGGGCAAATATTCCACGCGATGCTTGTGAAAAATGGCTCGCCCGCCAACATCACCTTTCAATTCCAGCAAATCCGCGAATGTTACCTGATCAAACAAAACCGGGTTTGCACGGCGGTCGATCACCATGGGCGCAACGACCGGATGCAATCCCTCCGCGTGTTTCTCCACTAGGGCCTGCAAAATGGATTGAGTGACCTGCGGCTGGTCAACGAGCAGAAAAATAGCTGAGCCCACATTTTTCTCATGTCTCAAGACCTGCAGGCCTTTTCTAATGGAGCTGCTCTGTCCGTTCTTCCAATCTTCATTTTGAACGACTCTTACGTTTAGGCCATGAACCGTCCCGCCTACCTTTTCATGATTTGCACCTGTAATCACCATGACTGGATCAAGGCCAGCCTTGAGCGCGGTCTCTGCAACTGCCCGAACAAACGGTTGGCCCTTCCAATCCAGCAATTGCTTGGGTTGCCCAAAGCGCGTCGATTCACCCGCCGCCAGGACAATTCCGGCCACGGGTTCATGCACGGCGAAAACTTCTCGTTTTTCCAGGCTTGCAACGATGGCAGAATGAAAACCCTGCAGCAAAGTGCGCGTCATTCCTCGTGCAACGGACTGAAGTTCAGGCGTATCTGCCTGATTCAGCAAAACGATCTTTCGTGCGTTAGGGGGAATGTTTTTCTGCCCGCCAGCCGGATCAAGTAATACGCGAGCTACTGCCTCAGGTGTAATGGTTTCACGTGTGTGCAAACCACTCAACTTTGAAAAAATCTCAGGCCGATGAACAACCTCATCGTTCAATGGTTTTCCGATTGCCGCCAGGCCTACCACGTGCACCAGGTGCGTCACGAAAGGCGGGATCGGTGGTTCGTGTTCCGCCCAGGCCTTCAATGGTTTTTGCCGTGAGCCATCGGCTTCGATCAACAGCGGAATGGACCGCCGCGTGCAGAACTCATTCAATGCATTCAGCATATCTGAATTCAGTGGCTCTGTACGGTCCGCCTTCAACCCGCCAGTGATAAGCGTTATACCTTCCAATTCACTCGCCAAAGGATTGAGGTCATCTATGGAGCGGACGATCCAATGTCTGTCTGCCAGTGGAATTTGCCATGCGCCTAAATGGGAAGAGGCCGTCACCAGTACAGGATGTTTCGAGCTTAACTCGCGTGCCAGTTGGAACATGGCTGTTGTTTTTCCGCCTGAACCAGTAAATGCGATGATAGATGAATTCGAGGCGCGCACGGCTTGCATCAATGAGAGAATCATGTTTTCGATTATACATCTTCAATCATCAACCGCTCTAAGGTATAATGGTTCCGCCGCGCTCAAGAAGCGCGAGTGACATGATCAAGGCATCGGAATGGTAAGCGACACCTATACTACTTCTACATATTGGGAAGACCTACAAATCAATCGACAAGACGTCGACTACCTGCATACTTATCTCTTCGAGAATGAGACCCCTCTCACCACGCGCGAGTTGGTCACGATCTTTGTAAACGAACGTGTGCGGGCCGAGCGCCTGGCGGAACAAACCCGGCGGATGGCAGGCGGTAAGACGTATGTGCCAAAAGATTCCTATCAGGTAGGTGACAACCTGGTCTTCCCCGCGCTCAATTGGAAGCACGGCACGGTCACAGCCTCGCGCGCCGGAACAAACCCCGAGATCGGCGGGTTTGACGTTCTGACTGTTCAACTGGAAGATGGCTCGGAGCGCCTCTTTGCCTCAAGTCTCCCGAATCATACGCTGAACGAGCAGCCTGCCGCGGTGGAGGATGCGGAATTCGATCCTCAAACGATTCTCAAGGAATATGGGAGCACGATCCAAAAGAAACTGGAAGATGCGTTTCAAGCTAATGACGAACTCGTACGGATCGCCGGACGCTGGTTCCCGCGTGCATTGTTGTTGGATGTCAATGTTGGGCATCTCAATCTGGCTGAAGCCGTCTTGGACATGTCTGGAGGCGAACCTCTTCCCACCGCTGCCCTGTTGAAGGATGTCGCACTCCCCGAGGGAGTCAATCCAAAGCTGGCTGAATTTTCCCTGAATTATGCCTTGCAGGAAGATGATCGCTTTGATGAAGTTGGTCCTGCCGGGCAAGTGTTGTGGTGTTTGCGGCGTCTCGAGCCAGAAGGGGTGCGCCAGGTGCCGATCTATTTGCGGTATTCCGGCATAGACTATAACCGCGAGGCGCTCAGCCCACAGATGATCGCCCTCGAAAAACAGCTCGATGACGAATTAAGCAATGTGGAGGCAGGCGGCAGTGCGGATGCGAAGGAAGTTACGGTCTCTTTGATATTCCCTCATTTGCGAGCCGGGACTTTGCCGCTCTCGGCGCGTGTAAAACCGCTGTTCCCCACGGCTTATGAATCGCCGCGCGTGCGCTTTACACTCGTGGATGGCAAAACCAAACAGAAGATGCCCGGCTGGGTGGTGCGCGAGCACAGATACGTCTATGGCTTGCGCGATTGGTACAAAGCCAATGACCTGATCCCCGGCAGCTTTATCCACATCCGGCGCGGGGAGAACACCGGTGAAGTGATCATCGAAGCCCAGACCTATCGCGCCAAAGACTGGGTACGGACAGCCATCATCGGTGCGGATGGGGGGATTGTGTTTGCGATGCTGAAGCAAGCAATTTCCGCCGCGTTCAACGACCGTATGGTGTTCGCCATCCCATCGCCTGATGTGGTCGATCAGCTCTGGGCGCAGGATCAGAGAAAGCCGTTTGAGCAGCTCGTCGTGAGCATGATCCGTGAGTTGTCCAAACTAACGCCTCAAGGACACGTCCACGCCCAGGAGTTGTATTCGGCGATCAATATTGTAAGAAGAGTCCCGCCAGCACCCGTGTTCGCGATGCTGGCGAGCAAGCCCGAGATCACGCATGTGGGTGATCTACATTTTCGTTTGATCGATTAGGAGACTATAGCCTTGGAAGGCAAACGTACGAGCCTGGTAAAGCCCAGCACACATACACCTTTCCATATTGATTTTGAATGGTGGAAGAAAAACGAGCGGGATTGGCACGTTTATATGCGCTCCCTGCTGTGCGCCGAACATCAGGAAACGTTCGCAGATCTGGAGCAGGGCCAGACCATTGACTGGGTTGACCCGGCAACGGCAGAGGTGAAACCGGTGGAAGGCGTGCAGAACGCCCTGATGACGCACTGCGTGAAACAACCTGATTTTCTGACCCAGCAGACGGCGTTAGTGGAAGCGGTTTTTCGGCTTTTCCTTGCCAACGGCAATGTGCCCATGTCATCCCAGGACCTGAGTGCAAAGCTGCAGCGCCCGGCCGAAACCATTCTGCGAACACTGGCGGGCCCGCGGGTGTATAAAGGAATCAGACCTTATTCGGCTGGATGATTGAATGGTTGGGGGCGATTTGCCTTTCAAGCCAGGAAGTACTACAATTACGCAGTGACGCATCATCATGTAAACTTCAGGTACTGATTTTGACTTACAGATCAGCTCAAGAGGTTTACTGATGAATGCGACAAGCAGAAGTTACCCGCCCCTATAGCTCAACGGACAGAGCAGCGGTCTTCTAAACCGTTGTTAACCGCCTGATTAGATATCGGGATACCAGAAAATAGCCTACTTTTGGGGGGTAGTTGGGCTATTTGATTTTAAAATCACGGTTGGTAGTGATTAAGTAAGCACTACAGGAGAATCTATGGATACCAGGACGTGCCATAAATGCCTTCAGGAAAAGCCTTTAGAAGAGTTTCCCTGGAAGAATATCGTCAAAAGGACCCGTCAGGCGGTGTGTAAAGAGTGCACCGCTAAAAGAACAAATGAGTGGTATCAGAATAACAAAGCTCATCACATTGAAAACGTCCAGGATCGTCGCAATAGACTTCGTGAAGAGAATCGTGAATACGTTTTGAATTATCTTTCAACTCATCCATGTGAGAATTGCGGGGAAACTGACCCTGTCGTACTTGAATTTCATCATGTGGGTGAAAAAGAAGATTCAGTAAGTAGGTTGATTTACCGTGCGGAGTCTCTCGTTCGGCTTATCGAAGAAATCAGCCGGTGCCGAGTTCTTTGTTCCAACTGCCACAAAAGGGTAACGGCTAGAGAAAGGGGTTGGTATAGAAGCCGCGGCGCATAGCCAAGTGCCCCAGGAGCGATTCGAACGCTCAGCCTTAGCATTAGAAGTGCTCTGCTCTGTCCATTGAGCTACAGGGGCAATCGAGCCGGAATTATAATCTAAAAGAAGATTGCCTAATATTGACAGATATTACCTAATAAACAGACAACCCGCCGAAATGGTGGGTTGTCTTCTTAACATTTGTGTATCCCCATTACCACAATTTTGCAAAACTAGATGGGGGAATTACCTTAAAATATTGTTCTTTTTTTTATATTCAATTCTTTCGCAAGCTCTACGATTAAACCAGCAAGAACCTGTACTAACAGGCTTGTAAGAATGAAATAGAGTTCTTGCGTCATTTGAAAGGTTTATATCAC
>DASTOH010000214.1:0-52451 GCA_035720235.1 Anaerolineales bacterium
CATGAGATTGTCCTTTTGATTCAATGGCTGAGCCTATTTTACTTGACAATTGCACATCCAAAAACAGAGTGAACCAAAGCGTTCACTCTGTTTTGAACAAGATAAGGCAGGTCTTAGACCTGCCTTATCTATTATTTATCCATCAACGCCGCAACGCCGGGAAGTTCTTTGCCTTCAAGGAATTCAAGCGAGGCGCCGCCGCCAGTGGAGACGTGCGTCATCTGTTTGGCAACCCCGGCCTTCTTGACTGCGCTGGCTGAATCTCCACCGCCGATCACCGTGGTCGCGCCGGATTCGGCGAGCATTCTTGCAAGAGCGAAGGTCCCCTCGGCAAACTTGGGCATTTCGAAGACACCCACAGGTCCGTTCCAAACGATCAATTTGGCTCCGTTTAGTTCGCGTTTGTAAATCTCGAGCGTTTTCGGGCCGACATCCATCATGCGCCAGCCCGCGGGAATCTTGTCCACGTCAACGATCTGGGTGTTGGCTTCGGCCTCAAACTTATCGGCAATGACCGCATCCACAGGCAGGATCAGCTTGTCGCGCGAATGTTCAAGGATGCCTTTTGCCGTTTCGATGGAGACCTCTTCCACCAGGCTATCCTGCATGTTGAGTCCCCGTGCAGCCAAGAAGGTATTGGCCATGCCGCCGCCGATGATCAACTTATCGCATTTGGCGAGCAGGGTTTCCACGACCAGGATCTTGTCGCTGATCTTGGCGCCGCCCAGGATCGCGATGTAGGGATGTTCAGGATTGGCAATCGCACGCCCCAGATACTCCAGTTCCTGTTCCATCAAGAAGCCAGAGACGGCGGGCAAGAAACGCGCGATCCCTTCAGTGGAGGCGTGCGCGCGGTGTGCTGACCCAAACGCGTCGTTGACGTACACATCCGCCAGGGAGGCCATTTGTTTGGCGAGTTCTGGATCGTTCTTCTCTTCACCGGCGTGAAAGCGCGTGTTTTCAAGCATCAGCACTTCACCGGGTTTCAGTTCTTTCGCCATGGCTTCCACTTCGGGGCCAACACAATCGGGCGCCATCTTGACGGGAATCCCTAGTAGTGAAGATAAAACTTCGGCAGCGGCACGCAGGCTGAATTCCGGGTCCGGTCCGCCTTTGGGGCGCCCCAAATGGCTGGCCAATAAAAGTGAGGCGCCCTGTTCAAGGACATATTTGATTGTCGGCAACGCGGCCTTGATGCGTTTGTCGTCCGTCACCTTGCCATCCTGCATTGGGACGTTGAAATCCACGCGCATGAAGACGCGTTTCCCCCTGAGATCAATATCTTTTACTGTTTTCTTGTTCATGGTGCTTCGCAGGTATACAAGTAGACAGGTACACAAGTACACACGTGTCTACGTGTTTCCCTGTATACCTGTTTACACTAAAGGTTCTTCGCAATCATGGCAGTGAGGTCAGCGGTTCGGCAGGCATACCCCCATTCATTATCATACCAGGCCACGACCTTGACCATGTTGCCGATGACGAGCGTGTCCAATGAACTGAACACACTGGAATAGGTGGTGCCGCGCAGGTCGGTGGAAACCAGCGGTTCATCAGTTACGCCAAGGATGTCCTTCATTGGGCCCTGTGCGTATTCGAGCATCGCATCGCGGATCTCTTCCTTCGTGGCTTCTTTGTTGAGTGTGGCGGTGAAATCCACAACCGAGACAGTGGGTGTGGGCACGCGAAATGCCATGCCGCCAAATTTGCCTTTGAGCTCGGGGATGACCAGACCCACGGCCTTCGCCGCGCCCGTTTCAGAGGGAACGATGTTCTGCGCGGCAGCACGGGCATCGCGCAAGTCCTTCGCGCCGAGATCTTGCAGTTTCTGCGAGTTGGTATAGGCGTGGACAGTGGTCAGTACACCCTTCTCAATGCCGAATGCGTCATTGAGTACTTTCGCAACCGGAGCAAGACCGTTGGTCGTACACGATGCATTCGAGATAATGTTGTGCTTGGCAGGATCGTATTTATCCTGGTTTACGCCAAGCACGACTGTAATGTCTTCATTCTTGGCGGGAGCTGAAATGATGACCTTCTTCGCGCCGCCAGATTCGATGTGAGCCTTGGCTTTGTTCGCGTCGGTAAACAGGCCGGTGCATTCGAGCACGATCTCCACGCCCATGTCCTTCCATCTGATCGCGCCGGGGTCTCTCTCAGCAGTCACTTTGACGGTCTGGCCATCAATGACCAGATTGCCATCCTTGACCTCAATGGTTCCAGGATATTGCCCATAGGTTGAGTCGTATTTCAACAGGTGAGCATTGGTAGCGGGGTCAAACAAGTCATTGACTGCCACTACTTCGATTTCATCTGGGTGCCGCTCTTTGATCGTGCGGAATACAAGACGCCCGATGCGCCCAAATCCATTGATACCAATTTTTACTGTCATATCAAACCTCCAGGGTTTATTTGTGATGGAATTTGCAAAAATGATTGTATCACAGAGCCTCACACCAACAAATAATGACAAATGTAACTTTATTGTTCCAGCGGTCCGGTATGTTCGGCCAGTATCTCCATCAGGGTCTCAGCCAGTTTGGCTGAGTCGTGCCGCCAGGGAAAACCCTTATCGGTCAAGTCTGAACTTCGCACACGGGTATCTGCGAGTGATTTTTCGTCCACCTGCACCCAAAGTGAACCATCGCTGAGCTGGTCCTCGTAGTGGTCGTTACAGAGCACCACATCGAAAACTCCCTCTCCAATATGCTCTTCCAGGGCACGGACGTGATCGTAACATGTGTAAGTTTCCGTCTCACCAGCCTGGGTGGCGATGTTGCACACATACACTTTCACTGCCTGGCTGGCCTGCATGGCGCCAAGCAGATCCTGTACGAGCAGGTTTGGTAATAAACTGGTATACAGACTTCCCGGCCCCACCACGATCATGTCGGCATTCAGGATCGCTTTGATGACCGGTGGAAAGGCCGGCGTATCGTTCGGCTCGAGCCATATGCGGCGAACACGACCGGCCATTTTGGGGATGCGGCTTTCGCCCTGCACCCGGATCTGGATTGGCACATTCGGTAGCTGCATGTCGGCAACCAGCTTGACGTCGTGCAGCGTGGAGGGGAGCACACGTCCGCTGACGGAGAGTACCTTGCCCGATTCCGCGATGGCGGTTTCAAAACTGCCGGTAATTTCAGCCAGCGCCGTAATGAACAAATTGCCAAAGGAGTGGCCCTCCAGTTCGCCTTTACTGCTGAAGCGGTATCGAAACAATTGTGTGAGCATTTGTTCATCGTTGGAAAGCGCAGCCAGGCAATTACGAATGTCCCCAGGTGGCAAAATCCCAAAACTCTCACGCAGCCGTCCTGATGAACCTCCATCATCTGCCACTGTCACTACGGCTGTCAGGTTACGTGTGTAGGACTTGAGGCCGCGCAGGAGTGTGGCCAGTCCATGTCCGCCGCCAATGGCCACAACCCGTGGACCGCGTTCGCGACGGCGAAAGTTGGTTAACTCATCGACGATGGTATAGCCCGGTCGTATAAAGGGTCGTAGCAGCGAACGATTGAGACGGTAGATGCCATAGGTCACCAGCCCGATTCCCAACCCTCCGAAGATGAGGACACGCAATGCACGCGGCAAAAAACGCAGCGATGCGAAGGAAAGGATATCGAGCAAAACCGGGTTGGTCGTTTCCGTGCGGTAGAGCTCGAGCAGTACCAGGGCCAGCCCCACACCGAGCAGCGTGATGCCGACTAAAACGAAGAGAAACCAGCGTTTTACACCAAGTCCCGGTGCGAACCACAGCCCAATTTCACGTAGCCCTTGCGAGTAGAGCTCGCGTCCAGTCCGTGATTTTTGCATGGGAGGAAGTCTAGCAGGGATAAGAGACCGAGTCAATTGGGATTCCATGGTGTTTTTCACGCCCGGCTCCATAACTTGAGTCCGTAAATTACCTCACGGACTTGTGACTCGGTGGCAAAAACAAGGTACTAGCAGGAAGTATAGCTTTTCACTTTCGTAAAACAGGGAAAACGAGCCTCTAGGTTATAATTACATTAATGAACAACACCATAGCGATAGATATCGGGGGCACGCACATACGCGTGGCCGCCTTCGAACCCAGCAGCACAACTCCCTTTGCCCATCAGCGCACGCGATCTCTGGGAAATAAGCCGGGCGTGTACGATCGCTTGGTAAAAACCATCGAATCAGTATGGCAGAAAGATATTGCGGCGATTGGCATTGCCTCGCCAGGTCCACTGGACCCGCACGCGGGCATGATTCTTGCTACTCCCAACATTCCTGAGTGGCAGAATTTCCCGCTTGCTCCTAATCTGTCGAGCCATTTTGGTGTGCCAGTCTATCTGGATAATGACGCCAATATGGCAGGACTGGCCGAATGGCAGTATGGCGCGGGGATGGGCCACCACAATCTCGTCTATCTCACCATCAGCACAGGAATCGGCGGTGGCGTGATCAGCCATGACCGCCTGCTACAGGGGTTCCATGGCATGGCCGCGGAACTTGGCCATATGATCATCGATGCGGATGGCCCCCTGTGTGGATGCGGGAAACGCGGGCATATCGAATCGTTCTCGTCCGGAACTGCCATTGCGCGCTATGTCAAAGAACAGATCCAGGCGGGACAACCCTCAACGCTTCAGACTCATCCCGAGCTGTCTGCCCGGGCCGTTGCTGAAGCGGCGCTGAAGGGGGACGCGCTGGCGATTTCCGCGTTCGAGCGTGCCGGTCATTATCTTGGGATCGCGGTGGCAAATTACCTTGCCATCTTTGATCCGTCTATTTTGGTTTTTGGCGGCGGTGTAACACAGGTGGGGGATCTACTGTTCAAGCCTTTCAAAGAGAGTTTGCAGAAGCATGTATTTCACCCGCATTATTTGGATGATCTCGTCATAACCAGGGCAGCTTTGGGAGATGATGCGGGTTTATTGGGGGCATTGGCTTTGGCCAGGTTGGCACAGTCGAAGGGATGATATGCCATGTGTGTGAAAGATCTGGTGATATCGTACCCTCCTGACTGGCTGGCGACCAAGTGGTGGACAGCGGATACAGCATAAATCAGGCTTCTTAAAACCGAATCAGTTACCGGCTGGGAAGGCCGCGCTTTGTCTGTTTAATGGATGAGGCGAAACGTATCGTTTAATCAAGATTTGGAGTCAGGAAGCAGCGCTGTGGCGCTATGGCGACACTTGCCTTCATGGTTGTCAACCACAAGCTGTTGAAATCCAAAGCGAAAGGAGTTTGTATGAATCTATTAAGTGTGCCAGGCCCAAAGGCTCTGGCGTTAATTGAACGTGACAGGAAAGTGATCTCCTCTTCATATCCGCGCGCGTATCCATTTGTGATGGATCACGGCAAGGGTGTGGAAGTCTGGGATCCGGATGGAAATCGTTTCATCGATATGATGGCCGGGATCGCCGTGCTTGCCACGGGGCATACACATCCTCGAGTGGTCAAGTCGGTACAGGAAGCCGCCGAAAAATTTCTGCACATTTCGTCCGACTTCTATCATGAAGGCTGGGTGCGGCTGAGTGAGAAATTGGATGAGATTGCACCCTTCAAGGAGACCGCCAGAACGTTCCTGACCAACTCAGGAACTGAATCCGTTGAGACGGCGATCAAACTGGCAAAGTATCACACCAAGCGCCATAACTTCATTGGCTTCTTTGGCGCGTTCCATGGGCGCACGATGGGTTCGGTGGCTTTTACTGCAAGCAAGCCGCATTATCATCGCGGTTTTTATCCGCTGATGCCGGGCGTAACACATGTACCGTTTCCCGACGATTATCGCCCTATCATCCATCGCAAGATTGGGGAAGACTATGGGGAGGCGGTGGTGCGTTTTATCGAAGAGGAAGTATTTGGGCACAATGTCCCGGGCGACGAGATTGCCGGTATACTGGTAGAGCCGATTCAAGGCGAGGGTGGTTACCTCGTTCCGCCGGATGGTTTCTTCCCTGCCCTTCGTAAATTATGCGATAAATATGGAATCTTGTTGATCGCGGATGAAGTGCAAAGCGGCATGGGACGCACTGGAAAATGGTGGGCCATCGAACATTGGGGCGTAGAGCCTGATATTGTCACCTCTGCGAAGGGAATCGCGTCCGGTCTGCCTTTGGGAGCCTGCATCGCACGTGAAAGTGTTATGACCTGGCCGAAGGGCGTTCATGGCAACACGTTTGGCGGAAACCCTATCTCCTGCGCGGCTTCTCTTGCCACGATTGAATTACTCGAGGAAGGCTATCTCGCCAATGCGGCAGAGGCTGGTGAATATGCCATTGATGCTCTTCAGGAAATCCAGGCGCGTCACACCTCCATTGGACACGTGCGTGGCAAAGGTCTCATGATTGGCGTCGAATTTGTCAAGGATAAAAGCACAAAAGAACCAAATGAAGAGATCCGCAACATGATCGAGCAGATGGCATATCAGCATGGACTGTTGCTGCTCGGATGTGGTAAATCCACCATACGGTTGGCGCCGCCGTTGTGCATCACGAAACCGGAAATCGATGAAGCACTGGAAATCTTTGAAGGTGTTCTTACGATGGCGGAGGAGAAACAGGGACTGAGGTAACAAGCACGAGCGCCTGATCATTCAACCACCGATAAGAATCAAAAGGCTGGCCCGAAATGGGCCAGCCTTTTGACTAAAGGCCGAATTATAACCTTGCCACGATGCTCGGTGATGTGGTTTCTTAACAAAAACAGAGCAAAGCGATGGCCGCGGTAAGAGTGAAGTTGGTTGTTTTCTTATATTTTGCAAACATGCCAGTGATACAATCTTTCCATGCTGCCAGATTTCCGCGTAAGGCAACGTGACTACCTGCTTGAAATTTCCCGCGCGCTCACCCAGGAGCTTGACCTGGAGAAATTGCTGGCACGCATATTGCGGATTGCCATCGAAATGCTGGCGGGTCAGGCCGGACTGATTGCCCTCAAGGATCAGGAAGGCTGGCGCGTCGCGGCTGCCCACGGAATTGCCCCTGCATTCTTAAGTTACTTGAGCCCTCTGTTAGCCGAAGAAAACGTCCGTGAATTGGATGTACGGGAACTGAACCGCATGCTGCAAGAGCTGACCTATACCGCCAGCATGGGTCTACTCAACGGCACCGGTCTACCGCTCGCCACCCATGGACAGGTCATTGGGGTTATTTTTATTTTTCGGAATTATCCCGACCTTTTCACGCAGAATGACCGTATCCTGCTGCAATCATTTGCGGACCAGGCCGCCATTGCGGTGTTCAATGCTCAACTCTATGGGCAGGTCTCGTATGAGAAGCAAAGGCTCGATGCCCTTCTGGACTCAGCCGCAGACGGGATCCTAATTCTCAATGCGGATCTAACCATCGAACGCGTCAACGACGCCTTTGAGCGTATGTACGGAAAGACTCACGATGAACTGGTCAAACTGCCGCATGACGAAATCATCCGCTGGATGGGGAAGCCTCAAGGCTCGACCTTGAACGATGCCATTGCGAACGGCTGGCCTCTGACACCTAATGCAACTCTTTACGTGGAGGGCGACCTGGATCGCACTTCACATATACCGCTGCCGGTGGGTGTCACCTATGCACCGTTGTTATCTCCTGAAGGAAAACTGCGCAACATCATTGTGAGTGTGCGCGATATCACACACTTTCGCACGGCGGACGAAATCAAGGCCACGTTTATTTCCATCGTAAGTCATGAACTGCGTACACCCGTTGCATTGATCAAGGGCTATGCTTCCACGCTCCGGCGCGATGATGCGCGTTGGGACCGATCCACGATCAGTGATTCGCTGGCGGTGATCGAAGAGGAGGCCGACCGACTCAGCAAGATGATCGATGACCTGCTGGATGCCTCCCGCTTGCAGGCAGGTGGCTTGAGCCTTAACCGGGCGGATGTCTCGCTCCCAAACCTGGCCACACGAGTGGCTGAACGATTTACAACGCAAACCGACAAGCACACCATCATCACGGAATTTCCCGATAACTTCCCAATCATATTGGCAGATGAGACGCGTGTGGAACAAGTCGTCAGCAATCTTGTTTCCAATGCGCTCAAGTATGCGCCCAAAGGCGAGATCAAGATTACTGGCCGGTTGCACTCCGAACAAGTCGTAGTCTGTGTCAGCGATGAGGGCCCGGGGATCGAGGCCAAGGATTTACCACATATCTTCGATCGTTTCTATCGCTCGAGTAAAGCCGTCAAGCAGACCAAAGGCGCCGGACTGGGATTGTACCTGGCGCGCGCGATCGTGGAAGCGCACGGTGGGCGCATGTGGGCCGACCCGAAACCTGATACCGGTGCGCGGATCTGTTTCTCACTGCCGCGTTGACTCGCTCATACGCGGGGCCTTCCGCTCGGAGAGGGAAAAGCTGTTCGGGATGGTAAAATCAACCGGTACAGAATCAGCTGCTTGTGAGTTTGAGGCGCATGTTGAAATCATAAGGATGGAAGAATTATGGCTGCGAAAGTGCTCCCTCGAAATAAGATCGACAAAAAATACAAATGGAATGCAGAAAGCGTTTATCCCTCGACCGATGCCTGGGAAAAGGAAATCCAGCGGATCCTGCAGGGTGTTGAAAAGGTAAAAGGATATCAGGGCCGGCTGGCGGACAGCGCGGAGGTATTGCTCGAAGCGCTGCACGTCAGCGAGGATTTGATTCGGCGTATTTACCAGGTTTATGTGTACGCGAGCTTTTCTTATGCCGTAGAAACAACGAACGCAGATGCAGCTGGCATGCAAGGCAAAGCCCAAGGCGTTTTTGCGCAGGTTGCTGGAGCTGTAGCCTACCTCCAGCCTGAAATCCTGACAATTGGCAAACAGAAGCTGGATGAATGGATGAAGCAAAACGAAGAGTTGGCTGTATACCGCCATAATCTTGAGGATCTTTTCCGCCAGCAAGCCCATGTGCGGTCGGCGGAGGTGGAGGAGATTCTGGGCATGGTGATCGATCCCTTGCAGGGCGCCTCCAACTCCACCAGCTTATTGACCAATGCCGACTTCAAGTTCAAGTCCATCAAGGATGCTAAAGGCAAGGCCCTGGAAGTAACACAGGGCAACTATGATACGGAACTAATGCATAACCCGGATCGCAAAGTCCGCAAAGCCGCACACGCAGCCTACATGGACAAATATGTGGAACACAAGAACACACTTGCCAGCAATCTTGAAACTTCGATCAAGGCAAATCTATTCAATATGCGCGTCCGCAAATATGAATCTACGCTTTCAGCCTCGCTCTTTAATCTCAATATTCCTGTTGAGGTATTCCATAACCTGGTTGATACTTTCAAAAAGAACTTGCCAGTATGGCATCGCTACTTTGCGATTCGACGCAAAGCCCTGGGGCTGAAGAAACTGGCTTATTACGATATGTGGGCGCCGATTTCAAAGAAGAAGGTCAAGGTGCCTTATGAAGAGGGCGTTAGACTGATCTGTGACAGTCTTGCTCCCATGGGAAAGGAGTACGTGGAAACCGTCCAGCGTGGATGCCTGAAAGACCGCTGGGTGGATGTGTACCCGAATCAGGGTAAGAGCCATGGCGCGTTCTCCAGCGGCGTGCAGGGAACGTATCCATTCATCATGACCAGCTACACGGATGAAGTATCGAGCATGAGCGTGCTGGCCCACGAACTGGGTCATTCGATGCACTCGTACCTCACCTGGAAGCATCAGCCGTTCGTGTACACAGGCTATTCACTCTTTGTTGCTGAAGTGGCTTCGAACTTTCATCAGGCGATGATGCGTGGCCATTTGCTGAATACTGTCAAGGACAAGAACTTCCAAATCGCTTTGATCGAGGAAGCCGTGGGTGGGAACTTCTTCCGTTATTTTTTCCAGATGCCCACCCTGGCACGTTTCGAGCTGGAGACGCACGAACGTGTCGAACACGGCGAACCTCTCACCGCCGATTCCATGATCGACCTGATGGCTGATCTGTTCGCCGAGGGGTTTGGCCCAAGCTTTGACATGGATCGCCAACGCGTGGGCATGACCTGGGGGACATTCGGCCATCTCTTTCAGGATTATTATGTATATATGTATGCCACCGGTATCTCTGGGGCGCATGCCCTGGCTGGAAGGATTCTGCGCGGCGAACCAAATGCCGTGGAAGATTATCTTGGTTTCCTCAAGTCAGGCTCCTCTGATTACTCCCTGAATGTGCTCAAGAAAGCCGGCGTCGATCTGACGACTCCCAAACCTGTGGAAGAGACGTTTGCTGTGATGGAAGACTATATTGACCGGCTGGAGAAGTTGGTTGGCTAGTCGCGTAGTTCTATAGTCTCTTAGTCTTATAGTCTCACAGTCACAAGTCTCGAAGGTTTTCTAGCTATCGTTGGTCAGACGGAAGACCGCATGAATCACAAATCAAAATTTTAGATCGGAAAAACAAAAGATGCCTCAAACCCAAATCGCCTGTCCGCGCTGCCGCCAGATGATCGCAGCCAACGTGGAACAACTCTTCGATGTGACCCAGGATCCGCAGGCCAAACAAAGGCTCTTGGGAGGCGCGTCCAACATGGCGCGCTGCCCCTATTGCGGTTATCAGGGACGTCTCGCGACGCCGGTTGTGTATCACGACAATGAGAAGGAACTGCTGCTCACCTACTTTCCGCATGAATTAAATGTTCCCTTGAATGAGCAGGAGAAGATCATTGGCCCATTGATCAAAAAGGTGACGGACAACCTGCCGCCTGAAAAACGCAGGGCCTATCTTCTGAACCCTGTTCCAAACCTGACATATGAGTCCATGATCAAGACCATCCTGGGTAAGGATGGCATCACTCCTGAAATGCTCAAGGAACAGCAAGATCGTGTGCAGGTGATCGAGCGGCTGCTGCAGGCCAGTTCCGCCGATGTGCGCAGCGAGATCATCAAACAGAACCTCAAGGTATTTGATGAGCAATTCTTCGCCTTGTTCAGCCGGTTGGCGCAGAGCGCCGCTGCCAGTGGACAGGAACCCGTGGCAAGAGCCATGGTCGAGTTGCAGAAACAATTGCTCGAGGAAACTGAGTTTGGGCGTCAGTTGAAGGAGACGGTTGGGGAAATGGAAGCAGCCCAGAAGTCATTGCAGGAGGCGGGGCAGGGACTTACCCGTGAGAAACTGCTGGAATTGATCATCGCCTCCTCGAATGAGGCGCGGATGCGGGCTTACGTCAGCCTGGCGCGCGGCGGGATGGATTATCAATTCTTCCAATTGCTCACTGAAAAAATCAATGCAGCCTCAGGGGAGGAGAAAGCCAAACTCGAGTCGATCCGTGAGAAGCTGCTTGAATTCACCAATGAGATGGACAAACAAATCGAAGCGCGCTACAAGCAGGCCCAGGAGTTTGTTGAATCTCTGCTTGCCCAGGATGACGTTGAGAAGGCTGTACACGATAACCTGAATTCGTTCACACAGGATGCGGTCGATATCATCAACCAGATGCTGCGGCAGGCTTCCGAGAAGAATGATTATGCCCGTATGGGCAAACTGCAAAAAATGGTGGAAATTTTGCGTGAGGCTTCCACGCCGCCCGAAGTGGCCTTCGTTGAACAGCTTCTGGATGCTCCCGATGATGCCGCGGTGGAGCAGATGCTCGAAGCCAACAAGGCCATGGTCAACGATCAGTTTATGCAGGCGCTGATCGGGCTGGTGACCCAGGTGGACCAGGCTGCGGAGCAAGGCAACCCGGAAGCTAAAGCGCTGGCTGACAAGTTGAATGTCATTTACAAGACCGCGCTGAAGTTCTCGATGAGACAAAACATATGACAAAAACTGGGTTCCGCAGGGAACCCAGTTTTTTTGGATCGTTGGATTATATATTGGCTGGTGCTATTTATTAAACGCCGGGCACGTGATCGTATCTGGATTTCGAGTCGTTGTACAACTGGAATCCTTCTCCCATAGTACATTGCCCGTGGCATTCTCGGTAACCGTGATTTTAACGTAATTCCAGTACACGAAGTCAATTGTGGCGTCCCATCTGTTACTGGGGCATCCCATTTCCACTGCTGACAAAGCCACTGGCTCAGCCTCCAACGTAACCGCGAATTTGCCGTTTTCATCAAATGACGGAGCGACATTCGCAGAGGTATCCCCTGTCACAGGAACCGGGTTTTGTCCAGGAACCACCTTCCCACTTGCGTTGCGGCAGGTCACGTCAGGAATGCCAGTGGCGTAAAGTGAGATCGTCACCGCATCTCTGCTAAACCCATAGGCATATCCCGTAAACGTGATCGAGCCAAGGCCGATTTTACCGCTGACGCCGCCTGCGTAAACGGGCGAGATGGCGAGCATTGCAATTAACAGGACAGCCAATATCGTGGAAAATTTCTTTTTCATATGTCTCCTCTTCTATTTTTCTTTGTGCGAATCGAAACTGTTTGGAAAAATAACTGATATACTTACTGTCTGTAAAAGTGCCTCCTTTTCTACAGGGTGAACGGAGTTGGCCGTCCGTTGCGGAGTTGCCAGAATTGGTGGATAATTAGGTTTATTGTACTTTCATTTTCATGACAACAGCATATCCAAAAGGTTACAATTGTTACAATTGCGTGTATTGCGGTTTCATAATTAAGTGAATTTGCATGGATACCCAGGACAAGGCTCTTCCCGAAGTTGAACGCGCCCTCCTTGAGCGCTCCATTGCCGCGTTGGAAGCAAAACGCTCCGAGCTGGGGGATGAGATTCCTGATGTGGCACTGGCGGCGATGCTCGAGAAACTTTCTGGCGGGCAAGCTCTGCGGGTGCCGCAACAGCGCAAACTCGTCACCGTCCTGTTTGCCGATGTTTCCGGTTTTACTGCCATGTCCGAAACCATGGATCATGAAGTAGTCAATGACGTGATTAATTCGCTCTGGTCCCGGGTGGACAAGGCGATTCAGGATCAGGGCGGACGTATTGACAAGCATATCGGCGATGCCGTCATGGCCCTATATGGAACGCCAACTGCCCGCGAGGATGATTCTGAGCGCGCCATGCGGTCGGCTTTGAAAATCCAGTCCGAGATTCAAGATTGGAAAAGTGAACAGTCTGAAAGACTTCCGGATTATAAAACCCAAATTCAAAACATACAACTGCGGATTGGCATCAACAGCGGCATCGCGTTGCTAGGAACGGTGGGAACCGTGGGCGAATACACCGCCATTGGCGATACCGTGAAGCTCGCCAACTGGCTGGAGTCCGCCGCGCCGCGCGGTGGAATTCTGATCTCGCACGATGCATATCAACACGTCCGAGGCATCTTCGATGTCACCCCGCTGGAACCGATGGTGATAAAAGGCAGGAGTAAACCAATCCAGGTGTATACAGTCAATGGGGTGACGGCGCATTCCTCCGGCGATACCACGCGCGGGCCGGAGAGCGTTGAAACACACGCCCTTGACCGCAAAAAAGAATTCGAGCGGGCCATCGCCGCGCTTGAATCCAAACGCTCCCTGCTGGGGGATGAGGTTGTGGATACGGCATTGAAATCCATGCTCGAAAAGCTGGCAGAGTTGAATGCCGGAGGGCGACGGGCCCTGCGCGTGCCCCAACAGCGGAAACTCGTCACCATCCTGTTCGCCGATGTTTCCGGTTTTACTGCCATGTTTGAGAAGATGGATCCTGAAGCGGTTAACAACGTGATCGATTCTCTCTGGTCGCGGGTGGACAAGGCCATTCAAGATCATGGCGGACGTATTGACAAACACATCAACGACGTCCTCATGGCCTTATATGGCATACCAACCGCCCATGAGGACGATCCTGAACGTGCCATGCGGTCTGCGCTGCAAATCCAATCCGAGATTCAGATTTGGAAGAAGGAACAGATCGAAGCTTTACCCAGCTACAAAGCCCAGATCAAGAACATACAATTGCGGATTGGCATCAACACGGGTCCCGCCTTGTTGGGGACAGTCGGGACCGTGGGCGAATACACGGCTATTGGCGATACTGTGAATCTTGCTCAACGACTGGAAGCCTCAGCGCCGCCCGGCGGAATTCTGATCTCGCGTGACGCGCATCAACATGTGCGAGGCATCTTCGATGTCACTGCGCTGGAGCCGATCAAAGTCAAAGGCAAGAGTGAACCGATTCAGGTATATACAGTCAATGGGGTGAAACCACGTTCCTTCCGCGATACCACGCGCGGGCTGGAAGGCGTTGAAACGCGCACTGTTGGCCGCGAGGAGGAACTAAAACAGATGCAGGCCGCTTTTGAACGGGTGGCGTCCGAGCGGCTTACTTATTTGATCAACCTGATAGCTGAAGCGGGTACCGGCAAATCGCGTGTATTATTCGAATTCGGAAAATGGCTTGATACCCTGGGCACGCCGGTACAGATCTTCAAAGGACGGGCGGCGCAGGAGATTTCCCAAATCCCATATTCACTGTGGCGTGGCATTATTTCTTCCGCATTCGAGATACAGGAAAACGATCGCGCCGCGCTGGCGCGTCAAAAACTTGAGCGAGGAGTCCAGCGCTACACGCGCGATCCGGAAGTTGCCAGCCTGTACGCGCATTTCATTGGACATCTCATCGGCTTGGACTATTCGAATAGCCGGCATCTGAAGGGTATTCTTAGCGATGCCCGGCAAGTGCGTGATCGCGCTTTTCACTATGCCGCCGAGTTTATTGCCGATATCGCCCACGATCATACCGTGGTCATATTCCTTGAAGACATCCACTGGGCGGATTCGGGCTCGCTGGACTTTTTCGATGCCCTGATGCGCAAGCAACCCGATTTGCCGCTTTTGATCGTCGGATTAACTCGTTCATCGCTATTCGAGCAGCGACCAGACTGGGGAACAGGTCCGATTCAGCATCTCAACCTGAACCTGCTCCCGTTATCCGACGCGGATACTCGTCTGCTCGTGCTTGAGATCCTCCAGAAGGTACCCGACGTTCCCGAAGTCCTCATAGATCTGATCGTGAAAAAAGCGGAGGGCAGTCCCTTCTATGTAGAGGAGTTGATTAAGGTCTTGATCGAAGGAGGCGTCATCGTCAGAGGCGCGGAGCGGTGGTCGGTGAAGTTGGATCGCCTCTCCAATCTCAAAGTCCCGGCGACGCTGACCGGCCTTTTGCAGGCACGTTTGGACAGCCTGAGACTGGACGCGCGCGAGACGTTACAACAGGCGTCCGTGGTGGGTCGCGTATTCTGGATGGATATCATCGAGCGGATGCACGACCCGGACTATCAAACCGCCGATGCCTCCAGCCAGATCACAGAAAAATTGGGAGTTCTGCATGCTAAGGAATTGATTTTCCGCTATGAAGAATCCGGTTCAAAGGACGCCTCCGAATTTATCTTCAAGAATCAAATCCTCCATGATGTTACGTATGAAAGCGTTTTGCTCAGGCTTCGTCCCGTGTATCATGGTCAGGCCGCTGATGGATTGGTTGAGATGGGCGGCGAGCGCGCCAATGAATATGCCGGACGCGTAGGCGAACATTACGAGCGCGCGGGTGAATGGCTCAAAGCCGCGGAATGGTACGCGCGCGCCGGACGACAGGCGCAAAACACATATTCCTCTGAAACTGCTTTAAATTATTATGAGAAAGCGCTCAAGTACTTCAATGATTACGGGGGACCGCAACAAGTCAACCAGAAACTGGAGGTGTGTTACCGTCTGGGCGAAGTGTTGAACTGGCAGGCGCGTTACGGCGACGCGTTCGAAATTTTCAATATGATGTTGAAATACGCGGAGGAAAACGAAGACGTGGTCGCCCAGGCGCGCGCCTTACAGGGTATGGGAATTTCGCAGACATATCAGGGAGATCATCTTTTATCACTTGATAACGCAATGCGAGCCGAGGTGCTGGCGCGCCGCGCGGATGACAAAGCTTTAATTGCCCGGGCCCTGTTGATGCAGGGACAGGCTCGATGGCGGCTGGGCGTAACCCAGGCGGCGTTAGCTCTCGATGAACAAGCCCTCGCCATCTACACTGAACTGAACAGCAAGAATGATATGGCTACATCCATGAACCTGCTTGGCGGGGCTCATTATACGTCCGGCAGGTTCGATCAGGCCGAGGAATATTGGGAGAACGCTCTGAAAATCTTTCAGGAACTTGGAAATCGCCAGATGGGCATGGAATTGATGAGCAACCTGGGGGTGATCGCGGAGGCGCGCGGCGATTATGAAACCGCCTTCCAGCGCTACGACAGCGCGTTGACGATCTCACGCGAAGTTGGATATCGCGACGGTGAGATATTATTTATCACGAATCGCGGCAGTGCGCAGGTCGCATTGAAAAACTACGGAGCGGCCGAAGCAGATCTGCGCCAGGCGATCTCGCTGGCAGGTGTTACCGGTTCATGGTGCATGCCGCTTGCGTTCAACTACCGCGCTGAAGCATTGCTTGGGCTGAATAGATCCGACGAGGCGTTTTATTCCGCGCGCCAGGCACTCGTCCTGGCAGAGGAAGATAAAACGCCTGAGTACATCGGAATGGCCTGGCGCACGTTGGGTATGATTTGCGGCAGGATTAACGATGTGATCCGTTTTTCAGATTGGGAGACTCATCAAGTGAGTAATCACGACGCAGAGACCTGTTTCAGCAAGAGCGTACAAATCCTGACGGAGGCGGATATCGATTCGGAGCGAGCTCGGACGTTGCGGGAATGGGCCCGTTATGAATTCACCCGTGGCAACAGGGAACAGGGCCAAAAGATGTGGCAGGAAGCGCGGGAGATTTTTACCAGGCTCGGCGCGCAAAAGGAAGCGGATCGGATGAATGAGTTGCCTGCCTGAGAATGGCTACGGAATTCCATAACTAATTCGGTAAATGTCATCATTGGTATAGTCGCCTACATACAAAGCATCGTCCGGCCCAAATAAAAGCGGTAATGGCATGACGCCTTCAGGGAACCGAACGAACCAGGAATTGTTGCCTGTGTATGCGTCGCCTTCTTCAGCGAGAATAACTCTTTGAACTCCGGTTCGCACATGGGGTTTGAGCCAGGAGCCGAAGATCGAAACAAAAGCATTGCCGCGAAACTCTGCCGGGAAACGATTCCCATCGTAAAAATCCAGCCCATTTACCGAAGAATGCGATTCAAAGAACGCGACTGCCGGGATGGTGTTCTCACAGCCTGCCTGATCCTGCTCATTCCAACAGTTCGGGAAACCGTAATTGCCACCCTGAACGATCTGGTTTAATTCCTCGAATGGAATGTCCATACCCAGGTCATCTCGGCCATTATCGGTAGCAAATAGATCAGCGGTGACCGGATGAAATGCAAGATCGTAGGGATTGCGAAGGCCTGTTGCATAGATTTCACTTTCCCCGGTCTCGACGTTGAAACGTAGAATCGACGCGCTGCGGGGATCGTATTCGGCGCAGGCATCACAGGTGGAGCCAAGACCCATATATAACCGGCCATCGGGGCCAAATTTGAGATTGTTATTCTGGTGACGATCCGTTGGCAGGTCGTTGACCAGCACCCTCTTTGTATCGGCCTTGCCATCTCCATCCGTATCACTGAGCACTGTAATACCACCCTGGTGTGACACATACACATCTCCGGTAGAGGGGTGGATGGTAATTCCCAGTGGGAGATAATAGCCAGCCGCAAAGACGGTTTTCGACTCTGCTCTGCCATCCAGGTCAAGGTCATTCAACAGGTATATGGTGCTGTCCACCGAGGTTACATAGAGTTGCCCCCGTTCATCGAATGCAAACGCGGTTGGACGATATGCCTCCGCGAATTTGATGATCGAAAAGCCAGGTGGAACTTCAGCACCCTCCAGTTCGATGACAGATGCGGGTATCGTTGGAAGCGTAGTTGGGGTCGGCGCATGGGTCGCGGTGGGTTGCGGGAGAGGGGTACTTGTAGCGCTTTCAGGTGTCAGGGTCGGTGAATGTGTTTCCGCCAGTGTGGCTGTGGAGGCTGATTGACAGGCAACGAGCATAAGGAGAGTGAGCGGCCAGAGTGATGATTGAGGATGCTTGCGCATCAATCTTATTCTCTCGATCCCTCTAACAGATCATCTTCCACTTTATGGGCGCGATAGAAATATTCAGTGCCAAAGTCTTTGCTCAATTCGCCTAAGAACCACTCTGTAATCGGATCATAGCTGGGCAGTCGAATTATATTCTAGAATTCCACTGGTGTACCTTATAATATGCTCATTCATGCTACTCGACTGCTGTCATGATGGAAGCCTTAAAAATCAATCGGCGTTCCCACGTGTCAAGGAGGAGAGTCCTATGTATGTCGGCCAGGTGATTGAACTCGCGAAAGAGTGGGTTGAAACATATGGCAATCGCACCCCAGGATTTTGTGGTGCGCACCTGATGGGCAGCTTGAATTACACGCCGCACGATGCCCCTTTCTCTGCCTCTAGTGATGTAGACCTAAACATCGTGTTACAAGGTGCACAGATGAGCGGCCCGCAAGACATCCTATATAAGGGGCTGATCTTGGAATACGGATCGCTCAGCTTGGAGCGCTACAGTTCCCCAGAGCTTGTATTGGCCGACCCGGAACTGGCTGCAAACTTGGCGGTCAATAGCATCTTATCTGACCCAATCGGTATCCTGACGTCGCTACATACTACTGTCGCTAAGGAGTATCCGCGGCGGAAGTGGGTTCTAGCCCGCTGCGGGGCCGAGAAACAGCGAACGGGGCAAGGACTGGATGGACTGCAGCACGCTCGTTCACCAGTTGAGGCGGTCTCCAGTTTAGGTGCCTTCTTCAGCGTTGGCTTAACAGGCTTAATCGCGATTGCGAATCTCATACCGCCCACCCACCGCCGCTGTCTGGTTTTGATGAAAGGATTGCTTGAACAACATGGGCGAGCAGACCTTCACGAGGATGTGCTGAAGTTGTTAGGGTTTGCGCACCTACACACTGTGCAGGTGCAGGCCTATCTGCATGACTGTGCAGAAGCATTCGATTGTGCCGTGCGGGTAACCCGGACGCCAGTTCCATTTGGCTTCAAATTGCACCCGCATGTCAGGCCCTATTTTATCGAGGGTACACAGGAGATGATCGTTGCGGGGTATCCACGTGAGGCAATGTATTGGATATTGGCCAGTCTGATGATTGCCAACGGTGCCATCCAAGTGGATGCTTCGGAGGAAGAAAAACGTTATTTCCAAGCCAAGATAAATCAACTGCTGTCCGACATAGGGTGGGGTACGCTCGAGGATGCAGCGCTGCGTCTCGAATGGGCAAAAATATTGGCCAATGATGTTTTCCAAGTTGCGGACGACATGGTAAGTCGTAATGCGAGAATTACCGCTTAATTGACATTCAGCGAGGGCAAATAAAACAGTCACCACCCAACAAAGTGTTATCAAGGCGCGTCGTGATCTACTACACAACGTAATCCTGCTTCACGGATTCGGTCGCCTCCTTCGGAAGCCGGAGGTTGGTCACTCGCTTTTGTACCAGTCTCGCTCCCCGCGCGAAACTCTGGATTCCGGAAGTTTTCGAACGGCTCTTCAAACAGCAAGCCCCCGATTCCAACTCCAGAGTTAAGGCTGAATTCCTTCGAACAAATCTGTTTCCACTTTTCTTCCGCCATTCACAAGGCTGAAGGCGCGATAGAAATTGCCGATTGCATACACCTTCTCCAATTCGGCCAATGACCACTCTGCGATCGGACCGTAACCAGGCAATTGTGATTTATGGCAGTGGATAGCCTTTTGCACTTTGTCTAAATATTTTTTGTTATATAGGCGCGTGGTAATTTGCCAATCTTCCCAGCCAATGTGATGGCGCGTCACACCGTCCACATCCATGCTGATGCCGCCAAAGGCTTCGTTCGCCGCGTCTACGACATCTACCGAATCCACCATGTAATAAAACTTCAAAACACGGTGTGGAAGCTGTCCATTGGCTTCTACAAAATTATCATCCGCTGCGCAGACCAGCGCGGCATTTGTGAACTGTGACAGCGCAATGTGATCGGGGTGTCCATAATTCCCATCGGGAGAAAAGGTCACGACCACCTGAGGCCCGATGCGACGGATTTGAGTGACGATCTTTCCAATAATCTCATTCGGATCAGCTTGATCCACGTCGCCGTCAATGTAATCCAGAAAATTGACTTCGCGCAGTCCGAGATTCTCCGCCGCACAGCCCAACTCCGCTTCACGGATTCGGGCGACTCCTTCGAAGCCAGGGTCTGGTCCCTCGCTATCAAACCAGCCACGTTCTCCGCGCGTGGCGCACAGGAGATACGTCTCGACTTCTTCCGCGGAATAACGCGCGAACGTTGACCCAAGCCCGTGCGTTTCATCATCAGGGTGGGGGAAGACTGCCAGTAATTTCAATGGGTCCATTGTGTCTCCTATGGATGCGTCGTGCGGCACGCTGCCCAGTGTTGCTTTTTCACATCATCATCCGGGTGGGCAAAGACGACCCGCAGTTTCAGCGTCATATCAGTCTCGTTGCGCCTGTTCCCAGACCCGTTCGAATTCCTTCAAAAACTCCTGGGCGATAGCTTGGTTGTACACGATGAGGATATTCTCGTCATTTCGTTCCTCCGCGCTCTGCGAGAAATTGTATGAGCCGAACACGACGATCTTTCCGTCAATGATGAAAACCTTGTGATGCATTTGACCTTCGATGCCGTCGAGACGCACATCTACGCCAGCCTGTTTGAAGGGGTCGTACTCTGTGCCCTGATTTGAGTTGACCTGCTCCTCTTCCATCACTCCCCGAACCGTGAGACCCGCCTCGTCTTTTTCACGTACAAGGTCGCCAAGGTCATTGGACGTAAATGAATAGGCCAGGAAGTGAATGCTCTCCTCCGCGCTGTTCACTACGCCGGCCAGCGAGTTGATCACGCCATCGTCAGGTGAGTAAAGTGTTTCGATGCGCGTTTCGTCAATCGTAATCCTGGGATTTGGCGTTGCAGCCCGGACCTCGGGGCCGAAGAGATTATCGGTAAACATCTCTTCGAATTCGGTCATGTAATTCTCGGCGATTTTGGTTGAGAGGATTTGGATCAGGTTGTTGTTATCGTCATAGGCGCCGGAGTCAGTGAAATTCATCGACCCTAGCCAGACTTCTGAGCGATCAATGATCATGAATTTATCGTGCATCAACCCCTGTTGTTCATCACCGACAATGGGAATCCCGGCTTCGATCAACGCCTGTGGGTCGGAGCGATCCATGTTAGTGCTTTCCATCACCATCCGGACCACGACGCCGCGCTTATGTGCGTTGATCAGCGCGAAACGGATACTGTTCAGGCTGAGGCTGTAGGCCGCGACATCAATGCTCATGCGAGCCGCGTCAATTGCCTTTACCAGCGGGCCGTCCACACCACCAGTTCCCTGAGGCGAAAGTGGACTGGTTGGATCAGTGAAATACAGCTCAAACCACGCGCCTTTGACCCCATAGCCAGCTTCGAGTTCGATGGGAGTGAGTTCGGTGCTGGGGGTTTGGGTAAGGTTGGGTCCGGGCGAAGAGGTCTGGGTGACAACTTCACCACACGCGGAAAGTAGGGTGCAGAGAATGATTATCAGAAACAGGCATCGATGATATGGTTTCATCAGATTCCTTTGAAAGGATTTTTTGAGTAATGGGCAAGAGATTTACTTGTGGCCTTATCCTGCTATTTTAATCGTGTGAATGGCCTTTTGCCTAAAAAAAGCCCGTTCGATTGAAAGGGCAGTTGAGGCTGTTGAATGTTGTTATTTTTGGGCAGTGGATTGTATATGCTGGAATTCATCCATGAATTTATCTGCAACCGCTTCATTATGGATGATCAGAACATTACCATCATTGATGAGTTCGGACCTTTTGCTGAAATCGTATGTGCCAACAATGACAGTTTTGCTATCTATAATAAGCACGTTTTCGAAAAGGACAATATCCGGATTCCCAAGTCGAACATCCAGTCCTGCAGCGCGGAACAATTCATATTGCGAGGTGCGTGTTGGATCAGGTACAAAATTGTCGATGATACCTAACACCCTGATACCTTCGCCTGCCCTTTTTCGAATGAGCTCGCTAAATTCTTCTGATGAAAAGGAAACGGCTGTAAATACGATGCTGCTTTGAGCGTTATTCAGCAATTCAGTCAAGCGTGCGGCGAAAAGATCGTCTGGCAAAAAAAACACCTCGATTTGTGTTCCCTCCACGGTCACTACTGGGTTGGGAGTGTCAGGAACGACATTAGGACCGAATGCAGAATTAATAAACATCTCGTCAAATTCCCTAGTGTAGTTTTCGGCCAACTCCTGGGAATGGATATTCAGCAAATTATTATACCCATGATATATGCCCTTCCTGGTGAATATTATTGACCCTGTCCAGACTTCTTTGTTATCGATTACGATGAAGTTGTTGTCCATACTCCCCTTTTCTTGGTCACCTATCATCGGAATGCCTGCATCGATCAGGGACTGTAGATTGGAACGATTGGCGTCTAGATAATCGCTTTCTATGATCACACGTACCTTTACCCCGCGATCTTTGGAACGGATCAGGGCATTGCTCAGGATCAATAGGCTTAGGCTGTTAATGGCCACATCCACAGTTTCATTGGCAGCGATAATTTTCGCCGAAAGTATCCCATCCACACCGCCGCTCTCATCAGCAGCATAAGGACTGGCTGGATCTGTAAAGTACAAATCCATCCAGGGTGATAGAAAACCGTACCCGGATTTCACAAGGAGCGGCGCAAACTCCAGCGAGGTTGTTGATTGTTCAGTGGCTAATGCTGCAGGTGGTTCACCGGGAATGGGCGAGGCATTTACTCCATCTGGGGTGCCTGGGGGAGGCTCGGAGGATTGGCAACCTTGCAAAATGACGGCAAAGCAGATTAATGTGCGAAGAATTTTTTGTTTCATCACAGACCTCATTGATTGGGGAAATATACACGAGAACATTCTACAGGTATAGATTGCCCAGTGGTCTTGCATTAGAGTTTCAACTTTTCTTCAACGAAGCCTCTTTCAGACGTTGGTTCAACACCTGGATTACAGACCAACTGGCATCAGATCGTTCGCGCAGCAAAGCTTCAAAGCTTTTATGATCGATGCACAACGTTCGCACATCGCCGACTGCGATGAGCGAAGCCATGCGCGGTTCGCGACTGATGAGGGCCATGTCACCCACGTAATCGCCAGTCTGACGGCGTGCGATCTCTATCTCTTTCCCATTATCCATGGTGCACACGCGCACTTCACCAGAGACAATAATGAACATGACATCGGCCTCATCGCCTTCGTGTGCAATCTCTTCACCGTCGCTGAAGACTTCCTCCTCGGCAATGGAAGCGACCTGTTTCAAATCTGTAGGTGAGAGGTTGGCAAATAAGGGCACGCGCTTGAAAAAAAGGATCCTATCCATCAAGGAAAGAGTTGCAAGATTTTCCATGGTCTTCACTCCAAGTTTGTGAGCGGCATACAGGGCATAATCACGTATCCATACATCATTATCATTCCACAATCTTTCCCAGTCTGGCTCGACACGGTCGGTGCTTTCATCTTCCCATAATTTCATGAGAGGCTGAACGATATTTCTCCATTTCGCGCTGATCGAATCCAGCGCTTCGATAACATTCGCGCGCTGGTTGGTATCGCGTGATCGCAGATTTTCGATGGCCAGATTCATCGACCCCCGATCTCCCAGCAGACCGAGGGCGCGCAGGGCACGGATCCCATATTGATGTGACTTTTCATGCAGGAAAGTCTCCAACAGGTGCAGCGCCTCGCTGCGACCTTCCCAGCGGTGGTCAGCACGAGCTTCCTCAGCTGGTAGCGGGATACTGCGCCGAAGGGTATCATACTCCCTGGCGCGGGATACTGCCAGACGTGCAAAGTCAAGGATCGGTTTGGATGGTGGAGGTGGGAGATGTTCAAGTGTGAGCAACGCGCCGTCTATGGAGGCTTCATCATCCAGAGCGGTCAGGATGGAGTTCGTGACGGGAATACCGATATTGCCAAGCAGCTCTGCGGAGGTTTCGCGCACGGACGCGTCCTTAAGTGACTCTAGCAAATACGGAATCGATTCTGGTGAGTTGATCTTTGCCAGGGATGTGACAATGGCGCGCTTGACCGCTGGTTCCAGTTGTCTGTCTCGTAGTTCATTGGTGAGGAAATCGAAGGCCTCCCGGTCGCCCCACTCGCCCAGAGCCGAAATGGCATGAGTCCGTTCTTCGAGTTCTCCCAAAACTGCAACCTGCCGAAGATGTCGTTTGGCTTTCTCATTTGTTCGATCACGGCGCAACAAAGACAAGGCGGCACGTGTGCTGACTTTGGCATCTTCATCCTCCAGCAATGGGACCAGTAACCTGGTCAGCGCGGGGGAGGAGGCGGATAAAACTGAAAGGGCAGAGACAGCTTCGAAGCGGACATCCGGCTCCGGGTCGGTGAGGGAGGCGGCGATGTCCAGCAGGGCGGGAGTCGCTTTGGAGTGCGATAAGGCTTTTAGGCAGGCAGCGCGTACCAGCGGGTCCACATCGCTTAATCCAGCGATCAGAGCATCTGTTGACTCTGGCAATGAGAGGTGACCGACGATTTCGGCAGAAACTCGTCGAAGGATGGGATCCGGTTCACGAAGTCCATTGAGAGCGGCCCGGATGGCCGCCGCGTCCTGATGGAAGCCACCAAAAGGTCCCTCTTCGCTGAAAAAGAGCTGGGGACGGCCCGCGCGCAGAGCATCGATGAGTGCATTGTTGTAGCCGCGCCGGGCTTGATAGATGACATAGGTGCAGACGGCGGCCGCGACGAAACCGATGATATAGAGCTGTTGCGGCGTGAGGGTTTGCTCGCCGATGACCAGGATGCCGCCTGCAATGAATGTGCCGGCCTGTTCAGGTACGCCACCAATGAAGGCGCGGACTTGATCACGTCTCTCGGGAGGCACCACGTTGAACATCGTCTGCCAGGCCGGGTCGGCAATGCCTGAAAGCCAGAGCATCTGCGCAAACCGAAACGCGACGATCATGGCGAAGAATGGCGCGAGCACCAGGCTGCCAAACCCAATAAGATAAATGACGGGAAACGCCAGGATGCAAAGCATGATGCCGAAGCGTGCAAAGAGTCGATTCGCAAGAAAAAGGGAGGTAAGGAAGGCGGCGGCTGTGCTCAGACCGTTGAAGAGACCCAAGAAGGAGGCCAGTGCATCTTCGTTCATATATTGTTCTGTCGCGGCGCGGGAGAAGGGGAGCGCAATGGAGAAATAGAGAATTGAGAAAAAGATCGTGGAAATGGAAATCCACGTCATGAGTGAGGAATGGCGAACATATTGAAAACCGCGCTGCACTTCCTGCGCAAGGGTTGGCTGCCGAAGGCGGCGTGACTTGCGGCCCGGAGCTGCGGAAGCAATCTGCCAGTGAGCCAGAAGCGTTCGGCTGAAAAGGAACGAGAACATCAGGGAACCGGCCCAAACGATGAGCAGGTTTTCTGTTCCGATCACGCTGACCAATACACCGGTTGCAAATCCGCCGATGACCTGGCCGAGGATGCGGGAGGCATTGAAGAGCGGAAAGAGTCGTTTGGCCTGGCGCGTATCGCACACAACGCCCGCCACGCCCCAGATCACCAGGTTGATAAGGGAGTTGAGCACCTCCTTGCCCAACCATAAGGCGGGATAGAGCCAGGCCGCTTTTGTGAGCAACGCAAAACGGGCTCCAAGCAGCAGGAGTGCAATGAGAATGGGAATTGCGGTGTAAAGAATTCCTTTCGGGATGCGTCCGAGCGCGACCGTAATGAGGAATGACGTGAGCATGGATGTGATGCCCAGGCCAAGGTACATGTAGGGCAGGTAGTCCACACCAAAGCGGGCAAAGAGGAGCGCTTCGATGCCCGTCCCGCCGAGGGCCGCACCCAGCGCGGTAACGAGCATGACTCCAATCACAAGGGAAGACATGCGCCCTTCACCGGGCTTGATGGAGAGGAGGGAGGAGAAGCGGGTCATGGGCTAACGTGAGGTAATTGGTAAGTGAGGGGGAGTAGAGGATTGGAGAATTGAGAATGGAGATTGAGGATGAGGAAAGAAGAAGGAGGAAAGATTTATGTTTCAAACGGTGGTCGAGTTGGCACGAGCGTTCAATTCGAGTGCCGTATCGAGACCAAACTTGAAATTGAAAAGTTTGGTCGTAATGGGTAGTCTCGATATGGGCTCGACTCGCACTCGCCCTACTCGACCACCGAATTGTTTCTGATTAAATCATTGATCGATTCCAGCTTCCATAACTTGAAAACTTGCGTGCGGAGGATAAATCTGCAAAACTGCCTTTTGAACCATTCCGGCATATGCGGAACGTGAGCTTTGAATGTGAGCGTGAAGTGCGTCTTGTTTTCAACCGTTTGTTGCAACCGAAAGGTCATGTGAAGAGAGGTCGGCAGGCCCTGGGGTGTGTGGGCAACGGTGAAGTAATCGTACGGGCGCATATCCAGCACGTCTTCGACAATCACTTGATTATTGCCATGCACGCAATGGTTGCGCGCGCCCGCGCCGCTGCGTCCCCTGGCGCGCAGAATCGGAATGATTTCACTGGTCATCCATTGGCCGCGCTTGTGCGGGTCATTGAACCATTCCCAGACCACACCCGGCGGCGCGTTGTAGTCGTATTCGAAAATGTAATGTGCTTCTTCAGGTGTGATGACGACATGCCGGGCGTCCATAAGTTCCTTGTAGCGCGCATGCAGGTCCATGCTCAGGGTGCGGACTTCGCCAAGGTGCTCATAGCTTTCCACACATTCGAATAATCCCTCAGGCTGAGCTTCAAGATGTCGAAGGCTTTGTTCCGAGAACAAGGCATAGGCCCGCCAGCCTGTGGATTCACTGACGTGATTCTTGAGCAGGCGATGGATCAGATTAACATCCGAGCCGACCAGTTCCTTTGTGCCGGCGATGTTTTGCACGAAGTAATCGCCGTGATGGGCGATGAATTTTAGATCGAGGTTGGGGATGTTGCGGCAGGCGTTGCAGGTACAGGTCGTGCGGCGATGCGCCGCCTCACGCCGGCCGCGAAAGGCAACGTAGGTCGACTCAATCAACTCCAGGATAGCTTCGCCGCGTGGAATTTTGGTCTCAGGGGCATGTGCAAAAATGGCATCCCCTTCGATTTTCGAGATGGTCAGTAAGGGCTTGAAACACTCGATGATACATTCCAGTAGTTCAGTCAGGATTTCCTGTGAATGCGTCAATTCCGTGGAGGCGACATAAGAGGTATAACCCGAAATATCCGCGAGAAGCAGATGGCCATGTTGGGTTTCATTCATGCTTATTCCCTCTGGGTTTGTGCGTATTCTTCCTCTGCAAGCTGCACGGCCTTTTCTAGTACCTCATCGTACTTCATGCCAAATTTCATGATAGCCGGCACAACGATACGGCGTAGAAACCGCGGTAAGGGCAGGTGCATCTGCATCACATCATGGAGACGAGTTCCGCCATTTGGCAGGGGTTCGAGACGGAAGGTTTCTGAAAAGACTTTCTTTCCGTTCTCGAACGACTCGGTGGTTGAGTACTCGAACGGACGCCAGTCCAGCGTCACTTCTGTATTCACAGTCTTGCCATGTGCACAATGATTACTGGCGCCTTTCCCGGAACGCCCCTTCGGTCTGTCACCCGCGTACCAATGGACATGCCCTCCCCACAAGTTGCGCTTGACCGGGTCCTGAAGCCACTCCCAGGTCGCATGCGGAGGGGTGGGAAAATCCACGCGGTAGATGACATCGGCATCCTTTTCTTCGATCACGATCCGGCGCTCGTCCGTGATTTCCTTGTAGCGCATATGCAGATCAAGATTATACGTTTTGACCTGGCCCAGATGTTCATATTCTTCCATTTGGACATGGGTGTTTTCGAGATTCAATTTCAGATGGTCAAGGCACCTTTCCGTGAGCATCATATAGGCGCGCCAGCCCGTGGATTCACAAACATGATTTTTCGACAGGCGATGGATCAGGTTCACATCCGAGCCAACCAGTTCACGAATACTTGCCACCTTCTGCACGATGTAATCGCCATGATGGGCGATAAATTTCAGATCCAGCGAAGGGATATTCTGGCAGGCATTGCAGGTGCAGGTGGTCGCGCGCCGCATCGAAACCTGCCGGTCACGGAATGCCACGTAAACCGACTCCATGAACTCGATCAGCGCATCCCCACGTGTTACCCTGCTTTCGTCTATATAGGCAAATACCGCGTCGCCTTCGAGCTTGGAGATGGTCATCAAGGACTGAAATTTCTCCACGAGCAGTTCGAGCAGCTCTGAAAGGATTTCGTGTGAATGTTCGAGTTCCGTCTTTGCTACAAAAGACGTGTAACCCGATATATCGGCCAGGACGAGATAACCGTGTTGTGTCACTGATGACATTTTAGGACACCTTCGGTCGTGATTATACCCTTCCCATGATGGAGGCTCAGAGTCATTATGAAAGTATAATCATGCGGCATGTCCACCTCTAGCGCCAACCGCCAGATCGCCCGCGCGGCGGGAACCGTGATGATCGCCATCATCTTTGGTCAACTTGCCAGCCTTGTGAACAGGATTCTGGTGGCGAATGCCTTCCCAGCTGCGGAAGTGGACGCATTCTTTTCGGCAAACCGTGTGAGTGAAACCCTCTTCACGCTCATCGCGGCGGGCGCGCTCGGTTCTGCCTTTCTGCCAACCTTCACCGGGTTACTAGTAAAGGACGAACAAGCTTCTGCCTGGAGACTCGCTTCATCGCTTATCAATCTTGTCACCCTGATTATGAGCCTGGCGGCACTGCTGGCAGCCATTTTCGCGCCGCAGATCGTCCGCTATTTACTTGCGCCGGGACTCTCGCGTAACCCTGAGATATTTGCGCTCACGGTCGAATTACTTCGCATCCAATCTTTCTCCGCAGTTTTGTTTGGCATCGGTGGGCTGGTCATCAGCATTCTCAACGCGCATCAGGTATTTTTCATTCCACAGATCACAGCGGCGATGTATCAGATCGGTCAAATTTTCGGCGTGCTGGTTTTGGCGCGTTGGATGGGCATCTATGGACTGGCCTGGGGTGTGGTCATCGGCGCGGGATTATTTTTGTTGGTCCAGTTACCATCCCTGTTCAGACTTAAGGGTGAATTTTCCTTTTCGCTGGGATTGGGTGATCCAAACGTAGTCAGGGTGTTTCAACTCATGGGCCCGCGTGTGTTCGGCGCGGCAATCGTCCAGCTGAATTTCTGGGTCAATAACAATTTGGGTTCCAGAATGGCAGAAGGGAGTATTCAAAGCCTCACGTACGGTTTTACGCTGATGGTCATGGCGCAAGCCGCGATTGCTCAATCTGTGGCGATAGCCGCGATGCCGACCTTTTCTGCACAACATGCCCTGGGCAAACTGGATGAGATGCGTTCGTCACTCGCCTCCGCCTTACGCGGGATGCTGCTGCTGGCGATGCCTGCCAGCGTAGGATTGATCCTGCTTGCAAGACCCATCGTTTCACTGTTATTCGAGCGCGGGGAGTTCAACGCGACTATTGCCGACATGACTGCCTGGGCTTTGGTCTGGTACGCGGCGGGACTCGTCGGTCACTCCATCATGGAGGTGTTGACGCGGGCCTTCTACGCCCAGCAGGACACGAAGACACCGGTTATCATCGGCACGATTGCGATGGGGCTCAATGTCATATTCAGTATTTGGTTCTCAATATTTTTCGCCCAGATTGGCTGGTTTCCACTTGGCGGACTTGCGCTTGCGAACTCGCTTGCCACTGCGCTTGAAGCCAGCGCACTTTTCATCTTCATGCGACAACGATTGAATGGCATTGAGGGTAGATCCATTGCAGAGGGCGCGTGGCGCGTGGCGTTGGCCGCGCTGGGAATGGGGGTCAGCCTATTGTTCTGGACTCAGGTAACGGGGAGTCTGCCTCGCTGGCTCGTCGCTTCGGGAGGCGTTGCCGTCGGTGGAATCGTCTATTTCATAGGCGTCTGGATTCTCAAAGTCCCCGAGATGCGAATGATGAGGGAGGTCATTGCGAGAGCGCTTTCGCGGTTTCGTCGTGTGTCGCCATCATCATAATGACCCATACGTTACGACGGCAGTTCAACTGCCGTCGTAACAGCTGCGTTACTTCTTTTTCTTTGTGGCTTTTTGTGCGGCATCGAACAATCCACCGAGCATATCGGCCGCGCCGGCGAGCTGACCTTTGCCGCTGAGGAAGGTATCAATCGCGGAGCCTACTGGGGGCGGCAATTTCTTCTTGAGAAAATCGAGCACGGTCGTCACGGCCATCTGTGCTTTATCTTTGGGCAGGCCGGTCTTCTTCATTACGAGCGCAACAAGTTCGTCCATGTCATTCTCCTTTTGAAAGCTTATTTCCAGGCCAGCCATTGCGCCGTTGCGACAATGAGGCCTAGCAGAATCCCGCCGATCACCTCCAGCGGCGTATGACCCAACACTTCGCGCAGATCATTTTCATTAAACATATGACCCTTCAGTAATTCCTCTACCAGCACATTGATGCGCTGCGCATGGATGCCAGCCTGCCGGCGCACGCCTGCGGCATCGTAGGTAACGATCATGGTGATGACCACACCCAGCGCAAACAACGGATTATCGAATCCATGATACAACCCCACGGCCAGCACCGTGCCGGTCATGAGCGCTGAATGAGAACTCGGCATTCCGCCTGTGGTAAGGAGCAAGGCCCAATTCCAACGGCGCGTGCGCAAATAGTCCAGAGGGATCTTGATGACTTGTGCCAACCCCCATGCGATCAGTCCCGCAATGAGCGCCTTGTTCTGAAAGAGTGCCAGAAGATTCATTCGGATTCTTCCTCGAAATCCGTCACATCCTCACCAACCACCTGTTTCACTTTGAGCTCGGCGGCTTCGAGCAGCACGCCGCAGCGCGCCACCAGGGCCTGTCCGCGCTCGAACAGCCGTATCGCCTCCTCAAGCTGACTCTGGCCATCCTCCAGGGCGGCGACGATGCCCTCCAATTCGGCCAGCGCTTCTTCGTACGACATTTCCTCCAGGGCTTTTTCGATTTTCTTGGATGATGATCTTGGCATGATAGCTCCATCGCTTACGCAGGGCTTAGCCCCTGCATGAGCAGATATTATTTTCTTACCTCAAACTCTCCATCGCTGACTCTGACTCTCATTTCGTCACTGGCCTGCGCAACGCGCGATACAACGCTGCCATCATCCTTGCGGGTCACCACGGCATATCCGCGCGCCAGCACCGCCAGCGGACTCAACGCCTCCAGTCTTTTCCGATCCCCTTCGAGCTGTTTCCTCTGCAATTTTACGCGATGAATCAAGGAGGAAAAAGCCCGGCGCGCGTACTCATCCACGCGCTGGCGTTCGGATTGGATGAGTCGAGCAGGGGAGAGGTAACGGAGTTGAGACGTGAGGGAGGCCAGTTCGGACCGTTTTGCAGTGATGAGGTCGAGGGCACGAGAGATCATTAGAGATTGGAGAGTGGAGACTGTGGCGGCCAGATCGTGAATGGTGATCTGTGTGGCAAGTTCCGCCGCAGCGGTGGGAGTGGGCGCGCGCAAATCCGCGGCGAAGTCGCAGAGGGTGAAATCGGTCTCGTGGCCGACTCCGCAGATGATTGGAACCTCCGAAGCAGCTACGGCACGGACGACGCGCTCGTCGTTGAACGCCCACAGGTCTTCGATCGAACCACCGCCGCGGGCGAGAAGGATGACATCTGGAGACTGGAGACTGAGCGACTGGATGGCTTTGACGAGGGCAGGAGGCGCTTCGGTTCCTTGCACGGGCGACGGCGCAAGGATAACTTCCACGAGCGGCAAACGACGACGCAGGATGTTGAGCATGTCCCGTAATGCTGCACCAGTCGCGGACGTCACGATGCCGATCTTACGCGGCAGTTCGGGGATGGGATGTTTACGTTCGGGGTCGAACAGACCTTCGGCTTCGAGCATCGCCCTGAGCCGCAGGAATTCCTGGTACAAGGCGCCTTCGCCCACCGGTCGAATTACGTCGGCGTAAAGCTGGTATTGCCCGCTGATTTCGTACACGCCGATCCGGCCATGCACTTCCACTTCCGAGCCATCGCGTAGGGCCGCGCTCAGCCGCGCCGCACTCGTCTTCCACATCACACACCGGAGGGAGGCGTTGGCATCTTTCAGCGTGAAATAGACATGTCCCGACGCGGGCCGCGACAGGTTCGAGATTTCCCCCTGCACCCATACATCCTGCAGCGTTTCATTTTCCTCCAGCAGCTTGCGGATGAGGAAGGTGAGTTTGGAGACGGTGAACGTCTGTGGAATGGCTGCGGGAAATAATGAGGGCTGCATGGATTGGAGGATACACGGCTTGAGAATGAATGTCAACAGGTAGGACAAATTGCCAATTTATCCTGCGAAATTCTCTGCTAAAATTCCCCTGTCCGACGTTTTCCTTCGTCTTTCCTCGTTCTTCCAATAACTGCTAACCGATCACTCCTCACTGATAACTCTCTATGAATCACCTCTGGTCACCGTGGCGTATGGAATATATCGAAAACATCAAGGTAGATGGCTGTGTGTTTTGTGCCGCGCAGGAGCAGGAAGACAGCGCAGCGAACCTCATCGCGTATCGCGGCGAGTGCGCCTACGTGATCCTCAACCGCTACCCTTACACCAGCGGACACCTGATGGTGATCCCGTTCCTGCATAAGCCGACTCTCGAAGAGCTCAGTTCAGAGATCCGCGCCGAAATGATGGAGCTCACGACGCGCTGCATGACCGTGTTACGAACCATTTACAATCCGCAGGGCTTCAACATCGGCGTGAATACCGGTGAAGCTGCCGGCGCGGGCGTGAAGGAGCATGTGCACATCCACATCGTGCCGCGTTGGATGGGTGACACAAACTTCATGTCTGCAGTGGGCACAACGCGAGTTCTCCCGGAGGCATTGGAGGATACATATAGGCGGGTGAGGGAGGCGTTCCTTGCAGCAGGGACGAAAGGTGCCAGTCACATGTAGAGTGGCTGGCACCCGTAAACAAACGGGGGATTTATGACATCTCTTAAGATGCCGAAATCAACATCTGGAGTTGAATGATCCATTCCCTGAAACAGTTCACTATCCTTTGTATGCTCTCTCTTTTCTTTAGCAGTTGTGTGGGGCAAGCCAACCCAACGAGGCATCCTGCCCGTCCTGGGCAAACCGTGGTCCCGTCAGAAACGTCCGCGAAGGAAGGACCCGCCGCAGACCTTTCCCCTACGAGTGAACCGGCACCGCCTGTCGTTGGGGTCAATCCGCTCACAGGGTTGCTTGTGCAAGAACCGGCCTTGCTCGATCTGCCTGCCGCGCTGGTCTCGATTGCACACTTTCCGGTTGAGGCGCGCCCACAATCGGGCCTGTCATATGCGCCGTGGGTGTTCGAAGTGTATATCACGGAAGGCGCTACGAGATTTCTCGCCACATTCTACGGCGAATTCCCTGCACCTGAACCTTTCATCACTGGCAGTTGCAAAGTCAGGACCAGTCCTTTCATTCAATCCGATATCCTGTTGGGCAACCGGGTCTGGTTGGACGCGAATCAGAATCACATTCAGGATGCCTGGGAGTCTGGCATTGGCGGCGTGTGTGTCAACCTTTACGACGTGCACAATACTCTCCTGCAGCAGACTACAACTGACAGTCATGGTTACTACGCTTTCAACGTCACGGCGGGTGAATACTTCATCGAAGTAGTAAAACCGGATGGTATGGAGTTTGATCAGACGGATATCGGGGATAAGTCAAAGGATAGTGATGTGGATCAGGCAACGGGTTGGAGTGAGGCGCTGAATGTCACCTCCACGCTTCTGGATGTGGACGCAGGCCTGGCTGGCGAAGCCGTGCTTAATGGGCCCAGTTCTGCATCCGAGTTGGCGATACCGTTTGTCGGTCCGGTGCGCTCCGGTCGGCTGGTCTACGCGGACATTGCCAATTTCTTCCCAGGCTCGTGTTTGATCTTTGCGTACGCCTCGACCGAAGTATTGGTGGAACTGCCCACCTGCTCGTTCGTCGATCACATTTTGTACGGCGGCGGATACCTGCTCGAAATTAACAAGATGAAGCAACTGGTGGAGGAAAGAAAAAACGCGAATACGGTGGAATATTATGCAAGCAATATATTTTCCCCTGAGGTACCTGAAGGCGGCGTACCGGCCAATCGTCTCGATGTGTATTTTGCCTGGCTCAATCAATCGGCCTGGGCCTACGACGCGGCCTCGCAAAGCTGGTGGCGTTATGTGGACAATGCTGACGAGCAAACTGCGGGCATCCTGCACCCAGAAGTTGACCGCCTGAACAATCGCCAGTTGCAGTTTGAAAATGTGATCGTGCTATTTGCCTATCACGATGTGGTCTCACCGACAAATTTGAAGATCCATCTTGAGCAGGACTGGGTGGGTGATGCCTTGCTGTTCCGCGATGGCCAGATGTACAAGATCCGCTGGAGCACTGTAGCTTCAGAGGAGGAAATCAACACCGGGAATCGCAGACCGATCAGGTTCTTCTCTCCTGATGATAAAACTCCCTTCCCGCTCAAGCCCGGCCATACCTGGATCACGGTCGTCACGCCATTGACGGCTGTGACAGAAACCTCTGCAGGGAACTGGTTGCTGCAATTCAGCCAGCCGGTGGGGGCGAAGTGAGTAGGATCCCGCGCTCCCGGCAGTTCACCGGGACTACCCTGGCACCGCCCGCCAGGGCAGGTGTAGTGAGCGGAGCCGCTGATCGCTGCGGCGAAGTCGAAGCGTGGCTAGAAAGTAGAGACTGGAGATTGGAGAATTAGAGATTGGTGAAGTGATGGGCTCATTGCGTTCGCGTTCGTTGTTGCTTCTGAGCATGCTACTTGCCGGCTGTGTGAGTTCGGAGAACATTGCATCGACCTCAACGGAAACGCACGCAGGTGTTGTTGGCAGCACACCCACAGGGACGGCTGAGATTCCCTCTGTTACATCCACGCCGCAACCGCGCCTGCTTCCCGTCACTTACGGTCCCGAAGCAGAGGATTTTCCGCCGGGCGCCAATCCGCTTACGGGTCTGGCGGTCTCGGACGCCGCGCTGCTCGATCTGCCCGCGGTGCTGGTTTCGATCAGCAATATGCCGGTTACGGCGCGGCCGCAGGCGGGTCCCGGCTTTGCCTCATGGGTGTATGAGTTGTATATCGGTGAAGGCGCCACGCGGTTTATGAACGTCTTTTATGGTGAGTACCCACGCCTGGTGCCGACCCTCAGGGGTGGTTGTGCAGTGCGTGAGAATGTCTTTCGTCCTACGCATGCCTGGGTTGGGAACCGCGTCTGGCTGGATGAAAACGAAAATGGCAGGCATGACGATTGGGAGATGGGGGTTAGCGGCGTCTGTGTATCTTTGTATAGAAATGATAAACAGGAGGAATTCTGGCGAACGACCACCGACTCCAATGGCTACTACGCCTTCGAGATACCAACTGATAATACGGGCAAACTGTTAGATGGAGAATATGAATTACGATTTGAAATACCGGGTAATTATGCTTTCACAACGCCCAATGTCGGAGACGATGATCATGATAGCGATGCGGACCCTGCCAGCGGGCAGACCTCCATTTTTCAATTCAAGGAAATGGACACATCCTGGGATGCGGGGCTGATTCTCTCCGAGCACGCGCCTATCGCGACTGCGAGTATCCTTCCACCCAACTGGTTCATTCCCAATCAAGCGTATGTCGGACCGATCCGTTCCGGGCGGCTGACCTATAACCAGATTGGCAGGTTATTCCCCAACAGTTGTCTCGTGTACGCCAGCGCAGCCTGGGATATTGGCGAGAGACTGGACGCGTGTGAGATCGTTTATGGCGTGGACAAAACTACCCCCAACAGCGCGCTGTTAACCGTGCAGCGGATGCGCGAACTCGCGGAAGAACAACTTAATCCCAGACAGCCTGTCAACTATTCGGGGAACCTGTTTTCTGAGACCCTGCCCGCGAATGGACAGCCAGCCGAGTCGATCCGCGTTTTCTATCATGCCTATACACAATCAGGCTGGGAGTATGATCCGGTTTCGCAGACATACTTGCGTTTCACCGATCAAGCCGATGGCCAAGGACAATTGATTCCAGCAACAGATCGCCTGACTGGCAGGCAAATGGCATTCGAGAATGTCATCGTGTTATTCGCCGAACACGAGCGCTTCCGGCACAATCAATTGGAAGTCAATCTCGAACGCGGGCAAAAAGGATGGGCTTATCTGTTTCGCGATGGACAGGTATTTAAGATCCAGTGGTCCACCATCGGCCGTGCCTGGGAGCAGAGCACGGGCCTGATGCGCCCGATCCACTTTGTGGATGCGCAAAACAATCTTATTTCTCTCCATTCCGGGCAAACCTGGATTCATCTTGTCACGCCTTATTCTTCGGTGACCAGCCAAGGCGTCGGCAAATGGCTGGTACAGTTCGTCCAGCCGGAGGATCCATTGGATACGCCAACCCCGTAAAGAATTGAAGGGATTCTGCATCCCTATATTGTGGGCCTGTCAATCTCTCAATACCTACATGTTCCACTCGAGATTCCAAAGGTGCCTGGCTTCTTCCTGCACAAAGCTGCGCGACTTTCGAACGTTTCGCAGGGAGTAACGGACTCATTGTTGTAACGCCGATAATCGTGCTGAGTAAACCCACCGCACATGGTTGCTGCAATCTTGCCAGCCACCCGGAGCAGACTCATTGATGCGTAAGTTGATTTCCATAACCATACTGATCCTGTTGCTGATGGGCTGTAGTGATGATCAAAGTGCCCCATCTGCTGCCACCCCTCCCATAACCTCCATAATTACATCTGAGTCCACGTTGGCTCAGACCCAACCGCCAACTTCAGTCTACACGTCCACGCCTCAACCACCGCCGCGACCTGCTTCCTATGGGCCTGACTCATTGCCTCCAGGCTACAATCCATTAACCGGCCAGCCCATGATCGATCCGTTGTTGTCGACGATCCCGGCAGTGTTGGTGTCCATTTCGCATTTCCCTCCGGTGGCGCGCCCGCAGGCAGGATTCTCGTTCGCACCCTTTGTTTATGAGTATTTCATCACGGAGGGAGCCACGCGGCATTTGGCGGTTTTCTATGGCCAGTTCCCGGAGCCTGAAGTACCTGTGCCAGGCAATTGCTCTATTCGTGATGAGCCATTCACAGGAACGGGCATCGTCATTGGCAATCGCGTGTGGTTCGATGCGAATCAAAACGGCATACAGGACCCGGTTGAAGGTGGCGTGGGCGGCTTTTGTGTCAATTTGCTGGATGCCAATAACACGCTGCTTCAGCAGACTACCACCGATAGCAATGGCTATTATGGATTTCAAGTGGAGCGGGGTGAGTATGTGATCGAGTTCAAGAAACCCTCGTGGTTGGAGTTTGCTCAGAGAAACGTTGGGGAGGAGGATCAAGATAGTGATGTGGATCAGGTGACGGGTCGGAGCGACGCGCTGGACGTCACCTCCACGCTTCTTTATCTGGACGCTGGCTTGATCCCGGATCCAGGCCAGGTCGCACCTCCCGAGCTATCCTCCGGCCTACCTGCCGCCGAAGTGGGACCGGTCCGATCCGGGCGCCTGGTTTATCGTCACATCGGCGCGTTTTATCAAAACAGCTGCTTGATCTTTGCTTCGGCAGATGAGGAAGTATTGCCGCAGCTCCCGCCTTGCGCGACCGTGGCTCACACGGATATTGGCGGCGGCGCGATGCTTTCCATCGCGCGCATGAAAAGGATTGCTGAGCAGAACAGCCAGAACCAGAGGAGCTTCAACTACACCGGCAACGCCTTTTCAGATGTGCCGCCGCCCGGCGGTGAACCTGCGCTTGAACTACATGAGTACTGGGCGTATCTCAACCAGTCCAGGTGGGTGTATGATAGCGCCTCAGGAGCCTGGTGGCGCTATGTGGATGAATCTAATCCTGCCAGCGCGGGAGTCCTGCGCCCTGAAGTGGACCGCCTCACTGGCAGGCAGCTCATGTTTGAAAATGTGATCGTGCTGTTCGCGCCGCATATTGTGCAAACACCCACCATCGTAGACATTGATCTGAAAGCAGGCGACGTCGGCAAAGCCTATCTCTTCCGTGATGGACAAGTATATAAGATCCGCTGGAGCACGATGGCTGGAGAATACGAGCAGAAGACAGGCTTGCGCCGCCCGATGCACTTCGTCAATCTGGATGGCACACCCGCGGCGCTGAAACCAGGTCACACCTGGGTGATCATTCTATCCACACCATCGTATTTGCAGGACCTGTCTTCAGGCAAATGGCAGGCAAGGTTTGTTGCGCCTGAAGGTGCGAAGTAAAAAAGAGGAGATATGCATCCGTACGTTGTTTCACTCAAAACCTTGTTCGAGCAAAATGCCGACCCTGCCCAGGCCGGACCGATGAAAAAGTACATGCGCGACCAGTTTGCATACCTGGGGATCAAGACCCCTCAAAGCGTCGCACTGCAAAAGGAGTTCTATTCCAAAAATGGTCTGCCCAAAATTACCGAGCTTGACGCTATCCTGCGGGATCTTTGGGCACTGCCACAGCGTGAATTTCAGTACGTGGCGGTGGGATTGCTTGGGAGATGCGAGGGGCAGGTTCCAGCGAAGTTCATCAAGACCATCGAATACCTGATCGTAACCAAATCCTGGTGGGATACCGTGGACAGCATTGCCGGCGGTACGGTTGGCGTACACTTCCTCCGCTTTCCGGAAGTGCGTGAAAAATACCTGCCCAAATGGCGCGCCTCCGACAATTTCTGGCTGCGGCGCACGACCATCCTGTTTCAGTTGGGATACAAACAGAACACTGATTTCGATTTGCTGTGCAATATCATCCGCGAGAATCTCGGCTCGAAGGAGTTCTTCATCAACAAGGCCATCGGCTGGGCGTTGAGGCAATACGCGCGGACTGATCCCAAGGCGGTGAAGAAGTTTGTGAACGGGACGAAGGAATTACATCCGCTGAGCCGCCGCGAGGCCATGAAACATCTGGAGTGAAAAAGAAAGGTGACCATCATCTTCGTGAAGATGACAGTCGCCTGAATTTTGAGCAGATACCCGCACTGGAAACCGTAACTACAGATCAATATCCACTCTGTTCTGCATGGAATTGGCGATCTCGGTAAACTTGCCTTTGAGATATTCGATCAACTGTCCATCGATCTGGCTTTCGTGCAACGCTTTGGCCATGCACCACAGCCATTCGTCACGTTCCGGTTTGCCGATGGGAAACGGCATGTGACGCTGGCGCAGACGCGGATGCCCATACGTTTCCATGTACAGAGGCGGTCCGCCCGACCAGCCGGAGAGGAACATGAAGAGCTTGTTACGGGATTGGCTCAGGTCATCCGGGTGTATCGCGCGCACTTTCGCTGCTTCGGGAGACGAATCCATCGCATCGTAGAACCGATCCACTAGAGAACGTAATCCTGTCTCGCCGCCGATCAGTTCATATAAGCTTACTTCTGAGTTTGTCATAGGGAAATTGTAATCCAGAAACGGCATATCAATTCCATCCCTGTCGGCTTATAATTTGCTGATAAGATTATTCCAATCAAGGAGAGACGATGAGTAAGGAAAATGAAGCCGTGATTCTTTCCGCCGCGCGCACACCGATTGGGAAATTCCAGGGTGCTTTGAGCGGTGTGGCTGCTACAAAGCTGGGGGCGGTAGCGATTCAGGCCGCCGTGGACCGGGCGGGGATCGATCCGCATGAGATCGAAGAAGTGATCATGGGCAACGTGGTGCAGGCCGGTGAAGGGCAGGCCCCGGCGCGCCAATCGGGAATCTTTGGTGGCATTCCCGCCACGGTCAGCGCGAGCACGGTCAACAAGGTCTGCGGTTCGGGGCTGAAGGCCGCCATGATGAGCGCGCAGGCCGTGCGGGCGGGCGATGCGGATCTCTTTGTGGCAGGCGGCTTCGAATCCATGAGCCGCGCGCCGTATCTCGTGAGCGGGCGGATGGGTGAACTGAAGTTCGGCAACGTCCAAATGACCGATGCTCTGCTCAATGACGGGTTGCTGGATCCCTTTGAGAATTGGGGCATGGGCAACGCGGCGGAATTTATTGCGGACGAATACGAGGTCACGCGCGAGGCGATGGACGAATTTGCGCTCCGCTCTCAACAGAAGGCTGTCGCGGCTCAAGAAGCCGGCAAGTTCAAGCCGGAAATTGTCCCCGTCCAAATCGCGGGACGAAAAGGTGAGGTCATTGTCGTGGACAAGGATGAATGTCCGCGCAAGGATACATCGCTGGAGGCATTGGCGAAACTAAGGCCCGCCTTCAAAGCGGATGGAAAAGTGACGCCTGGGAATTCCTCCCCGATGAACGACGGCGGCGCGGCGGTGGTGATTGCTTCGCGTGCCTATGCCGAGAAAAATGGATTGATGCCGATGGCTACCGTTGTGGGTTACGCCCAGGCCGCTGTGGAGCCGAAATACTTATTCGCTGCGCCCGCCTACGCCATCCCCAAACTCCTCAAAAGGATCGGCTGGACGCTGGCCGAGGTGGACCTGATCGAACTCAACGAAGCCTTTGCCGCGCAAGTGCTGGCCGATGGATACGCCCTGGCTGACCAGGGCTGGGACTGGAACAAGGTCAACGTGAACGGCGGCGCGATCGCATTAGGTCATCCGCTGGGCGCCAGCGGCGCGCGCGTGTTGACGACATTACTCTTTGCCTTGAAAGACCGCGGCCTGAAGCGCGGCATCGCGTCGCTGTGTCTGGGTGGTGGGGAGGCGGTGGCAATGGCGGTGGAGGCGGAGTGAAGCGGTATACAGGTAAACAAGGAAACACGTAGACACGTGTGTACTTGCGTACGTGTTTACATGTCTACATCCCCCATGAGCATAGACTACTCCTCGCGCGCCTCCATTGGTATGCTGAAACGAATCCCGGCCGGAGTCTTCCGCATGGGAAGTCGTTTTCACCCACGTGAATATCCACCACGCTTGATGCAGGTCGGGGAATTCCAAATTGCGCAAGTGCCTGTGACGGTGAGTCAGTACTCGGTATTTGTAGATAGCAAGGCGGTGAAAGATAAGCAATGGTGGACTTCCGAAGGCTGGGATTGGTTCACGGGCAAATTCGACCGTTGGGGTCGTAAAGACCGCACACAACCCGATGCTTGGGAAGCGCAGCTCAAAAGACCATTTCGTCCAATCACCGGAGTAACCATCTTCGAAGCCGAAGCCTATTGCGCGTGGGTTGGCTCGGTCAAGAATCAATCGGTGCGCCTGCCCACCGAAGTGGAATGGGAATACGCGGCGCGCGGCGAAGACTCGCGCGCTTTCCCGTGGGGCGATACGTTCATCAAGACCTTTGCCAATGTCGTCGAAGGCGAACACTTCTCGCTGATGGATGCTGGCGCCCTGCCCAATGACTCCAGTCCGTTTGGCGTGATGGACATGTGCGGTAATGCCCAGCAGTGGACAATCTCTGCGTATACGCCTTATCCAAAGGAACTTGTGCCACCTGGTCCATTGCGCGTGGCACGCGGCGGATCGTTCAACGATACTGCCTTTGGCGCGCGCACGTCCTATCGACGCGGCTATCCGCCCGGATTCTTTTTTCCCTTTCTTGGATTTCGGGTAGTGGTGAGTGCGGTTTAGGAAAACAACTCACATCATTATCTGCCGTATATTTATTCGAGAGCAATGTCATCTTTCGCTGCAAGGATTTGGAGGAATCATGGACTACTCAGATAAACCAAAGGTTTCCGGAAACGCCATTGTTGTTATCCTTGCGGTGCTGTTGTTCGGTTGTATTATCCTGGGCGCAGCACTCTTCCCCACGCTCAGAAGCATGCTTCAGGGCAACGCGAATGCCATACCCGCCAGCGATACAACCACTGCCACGCCGGCACCTCCCAAGGATTCCGTTGCGATTGAAATCTCATCTTCCAACACCAAGGAAGATTGGATGGACGCGGTTGTAGCTCAATTCAACGCAGAAGGACATCAAACTGCCAACGGCCAGGTCATCTTCGTCACAGTCCAACACGTCACCTCCGGAGGCTCGCAGAGAGCCATTCTGGATGGCAAGAGTCAACCTGTGGTATGGAGTCCCGGCGACCAGTCATGGATCGACGAAGCGAATACGGTCTGGCGTGATCGCACCGGCCAATTGTTGATCCCCGATTCGTGTGACCAGACCGTACTGGCTCCCATTGGCTTCGCAATGTGGCGCCCAATGGCTGAAGCTCTGGGCTGGCCCGATAAGCCGATCAGTTGGGATGACATCGCCGCCCTCTCTGACAACCCGCAGGGCTGGGAGAGCCTCGGTCACCCCGAGTGGGGACAGTTCAAATTCGGGCACACGCATCCCGATTACTCGAATGTCGGTCTGCTCAGCATGACGGCTCTCGCCTATTCCACGCTGGGGAAAACGGAAGGCCTGACCGCCGATGAAGTGTATTCAGACACGGTCGTCGAAGCCTTCCGCGGCGTGGAGCAGAATACCTACCACTACGGCATCCAAAGCCGCCCGCTGATGCAGATCCTGGCCCAGCGCGGCCCCACCTATCTGCACGCGGTCACCACGAGCGAAGCGGAAACGCTCAAAACCAACGCGGAATTTGCTTCCACCATGCGTTATCCGCTGGTCTTCATCTTCCCCGCCAAAGGCACATTTTGGAGCGAGCAACCATACTGCGTCCTGCATGGCGATTGGGTGACAGAGGAACAAAAGGAGGCCGCAAAGATTTTCAAGGATTATCTCCTCGACCAGAAGCAGCAGGAAATGGCGATTAACTACTACCTGCGCCCTATCGACTCATCCATCCCGCTTCACGCGCCGTTGACGCTTGATTCTGGCACTGATCCGCGCGTTACCCCTGAAACCATCCCTGCCCTCCAAAGCCCGCCCGCCGAGGTCTCTTCGGCTGTGAAGGATGTCTTCCACCAGACGAAGAAGAAGGCCAGTATCGTCCTGGTGCTTGATATTTCAGGCAGTATGGAAGGCGATAAGATCAAAAATGCTGTTGCAAGTTCCGTCAACTTTGTGGAGCGTCTTGACCCCAACGATGAGATCTATCTCATCGTTTTTGGCGGCGACCAGGTCTATGAACTGGGTGGTGGGCGTGCAGGCGATGTAGGGGAGGATTTGACCAAGAAGTTGAATGGCTTGTTTGCAAATGGAAATACACCACTCTATGATGGAGTTTGCTCAGCGACTGCCAAAGTCGATCAATTGAAGGCCGACCACGAAGCCAATAATGAGAAACGGCTGTATGGCATTGTGTTACTTTCAGATGGGCAGGACACCGCCAGTGTCATCTCGCAGAATCAGATGTTCAACTGCCTGCCCAGCGGCGAAGATGTGGAAGGCACCAAGGTCTTCACGATTGCCTATGGCGCGGATGCCGAAGCCGACCTCATGCTCCGCATTGCTAACCGCACCAACGGCAAAACATTTCAGGGTGACCCCGAAAGCATCGAATCCATTTACAATTCCATCTCCGCGGAGCAATAGTTTTGGACTCAGCCAGCAGCGCTGTGGCGCTATGGCGACACTTGCTGGCGAAGGTCGGGAGAAAGCTCCCGAATCCAAATTAAATAGGTGTTCATGCAACAACCGCGTCCGTTTTGGTTCCTGCTCGATTTCTACGGCTGGCTCGTGCTCATCATGAGCATTGTGACGGCGTTTGTCATCCAACAATGGTGGATCGCCCTGCTGGGAGTCATCGGCTACCTGATCGCTTTGTTGGTGGACCTGGCAGGCGGCCGCGCTCTCGGTCGTACAGGTTCCATGCGCCTGGCCCGCGCGGAACAGGAGAACCGTGAGCTGAAAGCCGAACAGGCCCGCCTGCTGGGTGCTATCCGTGAACGGGATGAGAAGTTAGGAGTTACCAGGAAGCAGGAAGAGGGTGGTGCAGAGAGTGAACCAAGCAAGGACGTAGGTATACAAGGAGACAAGTAGACACGTACACACGTGTTTACCTGTATACTTCGATCATGGCCAAAGTCCTCGGTGTTGGCGGCATCTTCTTCAAATCGCCCGACCCAAAGCGACTATATGCGTGGTATACCAAATATCTCGGCATGGAGTTCGAAGACTGGGGAACGGCGTATTATCCCAAGGCCATGCCTGATAACGCGCAAACCGTCTGGAGCGTGTTTCCTGCAACTACGAAATATTTCGATCCATCGGCAAAAGATTTCATGTTCAACCTGATCGTCGATAACCTGGAGGAAGCGCTCGCGCAAGTGCAGGAAGGCGGAGCGGAAGTTGTTGGCAAGATCGAGAAATTGGAATACGGCTTCTTCGGCTGGTTTGTGGATCCGGATGGAAATAAAGTTGAACTTTGGGAACCCATTAAAGGTGAAAAATGAACAGTGAAGAACGCAACAAGAAAATAGAGCTTTACGGGAACGGTTTTGATATGCTGGTGCATGTCCTGCAGGACATTCCCCGCGAGATGTGGAAGTTCAAGCCGGCGCCGCAGGAATGGAGCGTCCACGAGGTGATCATCCATCTGGCGGATTCTGAAACCAATGCCGCGCTGCGGGCGCGCAAGTTGATCGTGGAACCAGGCGGCACATTAATGGGCTATGACCAGGAGCAGTGGGCAGCCACGTTGGATTATCACGAGCAAGACCTTGAAGACGCCCTCGACGTTGTGAGGCTTGCTCGCAAGACGACCTACTCTCTACTCAAGAAACAGCCCGATGAGGTGTTCGACCATATTGTGATCCATCCCGAATACAACGAACCGTATACATTCGAGAACTGGCTCAATATTTATTCGGCCCATATCCCCGGCCACATCGAACAGATCATGAATAACTACAAGATCTGGAGAGATCAGCAGGGATGAGTGCCAGGTAGACAAGTACACAAGTATACAGGTAGACACGTATTTCCCTGTTTACGTGTCTACCTGTTTCCCTGTATACTTAATCCCATGACAAAAGCTGTCGTCGCCATGTCTGGAGGGGTGGACTCCTCCGTTGCCGCCGCCTTGCTCAAGGAGCAGGGCTATGAGGTCATTGGGATGATGCTCCGCCTGTGGAGCGAGCCTGGCAAGGAGGATACCAATCGCTGCTGCACGCCCGATTCGATGGCGCAGGCGCGCCGGGTCGCGGCGAAACTTGAGATTCCCTTCTACGTGATTGATGCCAAGGATGTTTTCCGAGAAACGGTGGTTGAGTATTTCCTGGAGGGCTACGCGCGCGGCGAGACGCCGAATCCATGCCTGATCTGCAACCGCAAAATCCGCTGGACATTTTTGCTCGATCATGCGCTGGCGCTGGGTGCAGACTACATGGCAACCGGGCATTATGTCAGAATTCGGAAAGCAGACGGCAAAAATGAACTGCTCCGCGCGATGGATCGGAACAAGGACCAGTCCTATGTCCTGCATGTCCTTAGCCAGGAGCAATTGAAGCACGCGTTGTTCCCGGTAGGAGATTACACCAAAGTGGAAATCCGCCAGATTGCCGAGAAATATGGGCTGCCAACCGCTTCTCGAAAGGATTCGCAGGATTTGTGTTTTCTCGCCGGAGAAGATTATCGTCACTTTCTCCAGCGCAACGCAGCAGAGATGCTCAAAGAAGGCGATATTGTCACGAGTGATGGCACAGTGATTGGACGCCATAACGGACTTGCGAATTACACCATCGGCCAAAGAAAAGGGCTGGGTGTAGCTTCGCCTGTTCCACTGTACGTCATTACGAAACACGCAGTACGCAATACGTTGGTCGTTGGTACTCAAGAGGAACTTGGCTTGAACGAGCTGACTGCTCGGGATGTCAACTGGTTGAGTGGGGAAGCGCCGCGGGAACCGATCCGCGCGGAGGTCAAGATCCGCTATACCGCGAAAGAAGCCAAGGCATGGATAAAGCCGGTTGGTGAGAAGCAGGCCCGGGTCCGGTTTGACGCGTTACAACGTGACATCACAGCCGGTCAGGCAGCCGTCTTTTATCAAGGCGAGTTGATGCTCGGCGGCGGCATCATCCACGAGTAGATCTGCGTGTAGGCAAGCTGGTGGTTTCCGCATTTTCGCGATTTCCGTTGGTTTTATTTCATTCTTTTAGCACCCGAACTTTGCTAAACACTACTCTCGCGGGTTTCAGACCTTGCGAAATGACAAGTAAAATACGGATGCCGAAATATCGGCTACCAAAAAGGAGTTCTACCATGACGTATCGCGTTGAATCGTTGATGTCGGCTCGCCTGTTTGCAGTCCCGCAACATGCGGGTAACAAGATCTATTTCCTAAGCAATCTTTCAGGACATCTCAGTTTATATTCGATGTCGTTTGGCGGCAGTGTACCGGTGCCGCTGCTCCCGCCGCATATTGCCTTGCAGAATTCGCACTTGATTGGCGGCCAATCGTTTTATGCCTTTCCCAAACTCGACAAGATCCTGGTGATGATCGATAAGGATGGCGACGAGAATTATCAACCGATGCTGATTCCACTGGAGGGCGGGTTCCCTGAACCAGCCTTCCATAATTACTTTAAGGAGTATCGTGTCCATCTCGGCGCCTGTGACGGCGAAAAGGGGATCGTGTATCTGGCCGCCGAGCGGCGCGACAAGCCATTGATCGAAACCTATCGAGGTGATGTGAAGACTAGCAAAGTGACGAAGATCGCCGAGAGCCAATTTGGCATCGGTATCGCGGATCACAGCAAGGATCACAAAAAGCTGCTGCTGGGTACAGGCTACACAGTCGGTGATAGCGTCTTATATTTGTGGCAAAAGGGCAAGCAGAAACTTCTATACGGCAAGCCATTGGAAGACCGCGCCGAAGGGGAGCAGGTTCCATTGAATGGGCTGGGCTCTTCGGTCTTCACGCCCAGTGAGAAAGGCGTCCTTCTTACTTCATCAGTATTCGAGGACACCTACAGCCCGGGTTACATTGATTTTCGCCGGCCTGGCGTGTTGGAGCCTGTGCAGCTCAAAGGCGTACAGCACAAAGGCGCAGGTGAAATGGACGGGGTCGCCCACCTTTTCAAAGACCATTACCTGCTGGCGTTCAACATCGATGGCTGCTCATGGGTGTATGAAGGTGTGTTCGACGAGAAGAAGCGCCGGATGAATCTTGTGCACACTTTGGTTGGCGTCCCGCCGCTCGATAACGGGATGCTGGAGCGCGTGGACTACGATGACCAGGCGGATATCTTCACCTTTGCGTTCTCAACTGCCACGTCACCGACGCAGATCTATACGGTCGGTGGAAAGAAGCGGAAGGAGATCGTGCGCCATACTGGTGACAAGATCCTGGGGATCGCGGATGGGACGCTTTCGAAGGGAGAAGACGCCTCGTTCATTTCCCATGATGGGTTGCGCGTCTCCGCCAGGTTGTATCTCCCCTCCAAAGTACTCGGCTTCAAGGGACCGCGTCCGGTCATCTACTACGTCCACGGCGGACCGCAAGGGCAGGAACGGCCTGATTTCGCATGGTTCTCGATGCCTCTGATCCAGTATCTCACCCTGCGTGGATTTGCGGTCTTTGTGCCGAATGTGCGCGGCTCCACCGGCTATGGACTCTCTTACACCAAGCACGTCGACCGCGACTGGGGCGGCCAGGATCGGCTCGATCACGTTCACGCCATGACCCAGGTTCTGCCGAAAGACAAACGGCTGGACGTTTCGCGGACCGCGGTTGTTGGCCGGTCCTATGGCGGGTACATGACCCTGATGCAGGCGGGTTTACATCCCAACCTGTGGAAGGCCTCCTGTGATATGTTTGGCCCGTATGATCTGCTCACCTTCTCAGAACGCATCCCCGAGACCTGGAAGCCCTATTTCAAACTCTCGATCGGCGATCCCGATAAAGCGGAAGAACGCGCCGATCTCATTGAACGCTCTCCGAAGACTCATCTCCACAATATGGCGGCGCCCATGCTGGTGATCCAGGGTCGCAACGATCCGCGCGTGGTGGCAGCCGAGTCTGAAGACCTGGTGCGGGCGCTGAAGGAAAAGGGCAAGGATATCGAACTGTTGATCTTCGAGGACGAAGGCCATGACGTGCTCAAATACGAGAACCGCGTCAGATGCTACAACGCCATCACTGATTTCTTTGCCAGGCATTTGAATCCATAGTTTCTTCTGTCATTGCGAGGAGGAGCAGAGCGACGACGAAGCAATCTCCTTGTAAGAGGGGATTGCTTCGGGCAGAAGTGCACTGCCCTCGCAATGACACGATTCACCATGACCCTCCCAGCCCTCCTCCTGGCCCTTTTGTTCGCGTTGCTGATCGGCATGCTCTATCATCTCTTGCGCGGCGGCGGAATCGGTCACCTGCTGTTATTCCTGGGCTTGAGCATCCTGGGTTTTGGTGGTGGCCATCTCCTCAGCCTGTGGTTGAACTGGGATTTTCTGCCACTAGGGCAGATCAACATTGGCTTATCGTCAGTGGGAAGCATCATCTTTCTGGTCATCGGCGATTGGTTGAGTCGCATCGAAGTCAAACCGGACAAGCCGCAAAGCAAGGTATAATGTTGCGCCTGTTATAAAACCTGAAAGCGAGTAAACAATACATGGAGTTTCTGACAAATATCATCGATCTTTTCCTGCATCTGGATGAATACCTGGCAAAGATCATCTCGGATTATGGCACGTGGACGTATGCCATCCTGTTCCTGGTCATTTTTGTGGAGACCGGCCTGGTGGTCATGCCGTTTCTGCCGGGTGATTCACTGCTGTTTGCGGCGGGCACTTTTGCCGCGCTGGGTTCGCTGAACGTATGGGGCCTGATTGGCTTGCTGATCATCGCAGCAGTGGGAGGCGACGCCGTTAATTATTCCATTGGGCATTATCTCGGTGAACGCGCCTACAATATCAAATGGATCAAGAGGGAACATCTGGAAAAGACCCATGCCTTTTTTGAAAAGCACGGTGGCAAGGCGATCTTCCTGGCCCGCTTTGTCCCCATCGTACGCACGTTTGCGCCGTTTGTGGCAGGTATTGGAAAAATGTCCTATAGTTATTTTGCCACCTACAATGTGGTGGGCGGCATAACGTGGGTGGTGTTATTCACATTACTGGGTTATTTCTTCGGCAATATCCCGTTCGTCAAAAGTAATTTCGAGTTGGTCATCATCGTTATTATTTTGATTTCCGTCGTGCCGATGTTCGTCGAGTGGTGGAGGGCGCGACGTGAGGCAAAGACCAAGTCTGTAGCTGAAGCTTAGTCATGGGTCACGCTGCCCCGCCTTGCGGGGTCTGTGAAAAGCGTGACCTACTTTTTGTATGAAATGGTTGACTCTATTCTTCACCCTCTTTATCCTCCTCATCATCATTCTGGCTGATCAAGGGAGGCTGGGATTCCTTCGGCTAATCAATCAGATCCCATTCGGAGACAAGGCCGGGCATTTCATCCTGTACGGGATTCTGACCTTGCTCCTCGATCTGACGCTCATCCGCGCGCTTCCGAACCGCAGCCCCAGGCTGATCGTCCTTTCGATGGGCCTGGTCCTGGCCCTGATCATTGGCCTGGAAGAATACTCGCAGCAATTCTTTGCTAAAAGGACCTTTGACCTTGTCGATTTGAGCTTCAGCTATATGGGTGTGCTCTTCTTTTCGTGGCTAGCGTCAAAAAAGTAGGTCGGATTGTGCGAAGCATCCGACCTACTGCTTTATTTCGGCCTCAGCACCAAATATCCCTCAGCAGCTTCGATCACAGAATCTTGATCCCACCACATGGGATAATACTGAATCGTTGCCCATAACGGGGTCATATCCACATAATGCGGGTGATAGGCATGGCCCGATTGGCCGGAGGTATGGATCGCTATCGAGTTGTTGAAATCCGAGAGATCGTAGATCACGCGTTCGGATGGATAGGAAGAGACAGCATAGGCATCAGTCGATTCCTTGGAGGCGTCCCAACCGGTCGCGTTCACGATGATGTTCCCACCACTGGCGCGGAATGGACCGCGATTAAAGAGCGCCTCGATCGGTGGGACGCCCGATTTGCCGAGCGTGGAGTTGGTGAGCGTGAGAACGTGCATGTCACCCCAGTTCCATTTCGATGTATCCCTGCCGAAGCGATCCTCGAGTTCCGAAACCGCGTCTTCAAACGCGAGTCGCATCATCTCCTCTCGAGCCTCCACTGAATCGGATGTAGTCTTGTCATCCCACCAGGGGTTGCTGGGCTGGGCTATAAGATTATTGAGGACAAGCGCCCACCGTCCGCCGCCGTTGGGCCAGTAATCTTCGGGCAGGTCGTCACGAAACGTGCGCGCCAGCAGGTGGTAGAAAAACGAGTTGTACAACGCGGCGGGTGCGGAATCCATGTTCAACTGATAATCCCAGTCATTCAATAGGGCACGCACCTCATCCAGACGAGCATTGCCCAGATCGGTCTCCAACAGGGCGGGAACGAGAAACTCTGCGCCCAGATCCCTGTTGTCTCCATGAATCTGCTTGAGATACTCGATCGTGATCGGCTCGGGCGCGCTGGCAATCATATCGGTGATGCGGCGGGCGCGATAGCCGCGGTCGAAATCGGTCGTGATCAAATACGGATACTCCGGGCCAACGATGGCGTTGTTGGCGGTGGCGATGAAACCGGCCGCAGGGTTGAAAGTGCGCGGCAATTCATCAAAGGGAATGTAGCCCTGCCACTGGAATTCGTCCGTCCAGCCGGGGACGGGCAGTGATCCATCATGTGCCACGTTGCGCATGGGGATCCAGCCCGGTGTCTGGTAGCCAATATTGCCATCCACGTCGGCGTACACCATGTTCTGGGCGGGCACGGCAAAATTCGCGGCCGCGGCACGGAACTCTGCCCAGGTACCGGCGCGGTTGATGCCAAAGATGGCGTTGAGTACCCGGTTTGGCTCAAGGGCGGTCCAACGCATGGACATGGCATAGCTGGCAGGCAGTTCGATGCCGGCCTTCTGGCTGAAGTTTGGCTCATCGTCGTCGCGTTGCTGTTTGAGTGGACCATACGTATCGGAAACGATGGGACCGTTGCGCGTGTAGCGCACCGTCAGCTTGACTGGCTCGTCCTGCCCAGCGACGCGGATCGATTCTTTCACCAGCGTCATGTCCTCCCACTTGCCATTGACTTCATACTGGTTGGGGTTTTCGGGATTGATTCTTTCGATGTACAGGTCGATCACATCGGGACCCACGTTTGTGAAGCCCCAGGCGATGCGTTGGTTGTGACCGGCAATGATGCCCGGCACGCCCGCAAACGAAAAGCCGGTGGCTTCGATGGAGCACTGCTCTGAGACAGGGCGGCAGTGCAGGCTGACCTCATACCAGATGGCTGGGATCTGTTGGTCGAGGTGCATGTCGTTGGCGAGCATCGGTTTGCCGGTTGCCGTCAGAGCCCCACTGATGACCCAGTTGTTCGAGCCGATATTTTCGCCGCCTGGACCCAGAATCTCATCGAGATTTTTCTGTTTTTCAAATATGGATGCAAGCAACGGACTGACATCCGGCGTGTGGGCCAATTGAACCGCTGCAGATGGAGACGTTGCGCCGATGGTAAAGTCGTTAACGATGTAAGGATTTTCCGCTGGATAAGGCGGATAAAGTTCTGAGAGTTGCTCGGGAGTCAGCGTCTTCAACAAAATTGCGCGCTGAATTTCAGAAGTCAACCGGCTCTTGCCCAGGTCCCAGGCCATGGCCTTGGCCCAGGTGATCGAATGGAGCGGCTGCCAGGGTTCGGGTTCGTAGCCCGGCGTGAGTATGCCAAGGATGCTGTATTCCAGGCTCAATTCGGCGCCGGTGCGATCGATCAGGTAGGCGTTCACGCCATCTGAATAGGCTTGCAGGACAGCGAGATCTTGCGGGGATAGCATTTTCAATTCCTCCTGCGCCACGCGCGCCCAGCCCAGGGTGCGGAGGAACGAATCGGTTTCAAGCTGACCGTTACCAAACATTTCGGAGAGCCGTCCACTTCCGATATGTCGGGATACATCCATCTGCCAGAAACGGTCCTGCGCCTGGACGTAGCCCTGTGCGAAGAAAAGGTCATGTTGGGTTGTGGCATAAATGTGCGGGATGCCCATCTGATCGCGATACACATCGACAGGCGCATCGAGTCCGGTTAGCTGAATTTCACCGTCAATTTGTGGAAAGGATTTCGGCGCAACGGTGTTGGGGAGGTAACTCTTGAAATAATATCCACCTCCACCGCCAAGCAATACCACCAGGGCAAGCAAACCCAACCCGGTCCGTTTCAAAATGGTTTTTGTTCTGGACATAATGCCTCTTATGCAAAACGTCCCGAAGGTTCTCGCGAATCAGGCTAGGTCTTTTATCCAAACCTCACCTGCACTTGCGACAGGTGCAAGTGTCGGGACGGTGAATAACGTCAGTCACTTAATATTTCCCAGCAAACGCGGGAACCAGTACCACAATAAGTCTGAGGCGGGCTTGCCGTAAATGGAAGCGGATTTATCCTGCAGCGCGACCGGGGCGAAAAAACCGCGACTGACAAATCCGCCGACCCATGACCGGGCGTTCACGGCGTTGAACATCGCGTCATAGATATCCACTTGTTGCTGCAGATCCAGGTTGACGAAACTAATATCGGCGCTAGGTCGGCTGAGGGCGCTCCAGTGTAAACAACCACCACTGCCATTGGGGAGACAGCCGGTGGCGGAAGAGGTCGCAGATGGATAGGCCAGCGCGATGACAAATGGTTTGCCCACCTGGTTTTGCA
>DASTOH010000215.1:0-7327 GCA_035720235.1 Anaerolineales bacterium
AGTCTTTCGAGCTCTACCAGAGTCACGCCATCACCACCATGGCGGAGCTGGATGCCATCACCATGAAAGGCGGCGCGCTCGAAGCATTTGTCGAAGCACGCGAGCGTGGACTCTTCAAATATATTGGGATCACAGGCCACGGCCCCCAGGCACCACAGATATATCTCGAAGCATTGCGGCGCTTCGATTTTGACTCAATACTTTTCCCGTTGAACTTCGTGCAGATGGCCAACCCGGAATACCGAAAATACGCCGAGGAACTGATCGCGGAATGCAAGGCCAAGGATGTCGGCACCATGATCATCAAAAGCATTACCAAGGCACCCTGGGGCGAACGCCCGCACACCGCCACCACCTGGTACGAACCATTCGAACAAATGGACGAAATCCAGCGCGCCGTGAATTTCGCGCTTTCTTATGACATAACCGGGCTGTGCACCGCCGGAGATATACGCGTCCTGCCGCTGATGCTAAAAGCCTGCGAGAATTTCAAAGAATTGAACGAATCCGAACGGGAACAGATGATACAATCGGCACACCAATACGAGCCCCTATTTGCGTGATTCGGTGGGAAGGTATGAGCAAGGAATTTTTCGACGCGATCAAACAAGGAGATATGGCAGAGGTGGAGCGCTGCCTCAAACTGGACCCCGTGCTGATCCACGCCAGGGAGAATGGCCTCAGCCCGATCATGGTGGCCGCCTATCACTACGAACCCCAGATCGCCTCCTTCCTTGCTGACAAAACCGTCGCCATCTCGATCTTCGAAGCCGCCGCAACCGGCAAGATCAACAACGTCATCCGCCTGCTGGCCCGCGACCCAAACCTGGTCAATGCTTATTCAGAAGACGGCTTTCAGCCGCTTGGGCTGGCGTGCTTTTTCGGCCACTACGATGTGGCGGAATATCTTGTCAAAGCGGGGGCGGGCATCAATTCGAGATCAGTGAACAGGCTAAAGGCGGCACCCATCCAATCTGCCGCGTCACGTGGACACCGCAAAATCGTCCGGATGCTCCTGGATCATGGCGCTGACCCGAACATCCGTGAGCAGGGCGGCTTCACCCCGCTCCACGCGGCCGCACAGAACGGCGACGAGGAAATGCTCCGTGTGCTGCTTTACGGCGGCGCCGACCTGACCATCGCCGGCAATAATGGAAAAACCGCTCTGGATCTCGCCCTCGAGGCCGGACATGAAAAAGCAACTCTGCTGCTAGGTGAAGGCATTACCAAACGGTTCACGAAAAGGACCGAATGAATAACTCACCCCAGCAGTAAAATCTTGTACGTACTAGGACGAGCCGTCAGGATCGTCGAGTAATTTGCTCGCGCGGTGCGGGTCGCCATGATGAAGCACGTCATAAGTGAATCAAATAGGACAGGCGAGTGCCTGTCCTATTGCTTCGTGCCAACCCGTTTACGGGCAATCCAGCGTATATGTGACCTGCTGTTCGATCTTCTCGCTGCGTCCCACCACGCCACCTGTCCGGCTGAGCCCAATGAACTGGAAATCAAGCCAGGCATTTGGTTTTCGGAAGTTGGCATTCACTTTGTCGCCTGTAAAGACCAGCGCAAAATTGCCCTTGGCATCGGGCGGCATCTTGCCGACATTTTGCCAATCGAAGGCGGAGCCTGTCGCCCGGTCCACGATCCGATAGTAGAAGTTCACCTCTGCAATGTTGGCATCCAGGGGCTTTACGCTGAAGGTGATCTCCTTGTAGGTCTGGCAGCGCAGAGACAACGCATTCTTCGTCAGCGTCATATCTGTGAACCAGCCGGCCCCCAGACTCTGATCCATTGTGATCAACCCACTGGTTGCACTTGTATCCACCGGGGCTGAGGTTGGCGCGACGGCCTGAACAGGTTGGGTTGCCTCCACCACAACGGTCACTACGACCGGGGTGGGAGTCGCTGGCACTGCAGTCGGTGGCTCTGTGGTGGGCGAAGGGACAACTGTTGGAGGCTGGGTAGCTTCCACCACCACAGTTTGCACGATCACAACCGGCGTGGGAGAAGGTTCAACGACAGTGGGAGCAGGTGGTTCAGTGGGAGCGGCCGTAGGGGCGCTGCTGCATGCAGCCAAAATGACGGCGAGCAAAAGAATCATAAACTTCTTCATGGTAACTCTCCTTATTGAGTTGATAAAAAATTCTATAACATGCTCTATCGTTTAGATAGACAAAGGGGCTTTACAGTGCTGAAAGCGGGACAAATTTCCTATCCGGCACCAGTGGGATTCCCGCGCACTGGAATACGACAAATCTAGCGACGCTCAAGCCGCCGTCCTTCGCGAACGCCGTCCCTACGGGCGGCAGTACCCGAAGGGTGCGGCGGCGTATCACCAGTAAATCCTGCGCCGATGCTACGCGCGACGCAGGGAGCAAATGCATCTAGATTCCCGCGCCGTTTATTGCGACAAATCTTGTTATAATTTGCCGCATGTTAAACATGTTAAGCCCCGAACAGATCGAAAACAAACTCGACCGTATTCTCTTAAAGGTACAAAAGCCGGGTCGATATGTAGGCGGTGAACTCAACAGCATCGTCAAGGATTGGGAGCAGGTTCAAACCAGAGTTGCGTTCGTCTTCCCCGATATCTACGACATTGGCGTTTCCAATGTGGGCCTTAAGATTCTCTATGACCAGGTGAATCAAAGAGAGGACGCGCTGGCGGAACGCGTATACCTGCCGTGGTTCGATATGGAAGCTTTGATGCGCGAACACGGTATTCCCCTTTACGCGCTCGAATCAAAACGGCCCCTGGCCTGCTTTGACCTGATCGGCTTTACCCTCCCCTACGAAACGCTCTATACCAACACCCTCAACGCGCTCGACCTGGCCGGCATCCCCGTCCGATCCGCAGATCGGGATGAGACTCATCCCATCATTATCGCGGGTGGACATTCCACCATGAACCCCGAGCCCATGCATGCCTTCATCGACGCGTTCGTGATCGGCGAGGGTGAAGAGGTCATTCACGATATCATCAACACCATACAGGACTTCAAAAGAAAGAGGCAAGAGGCAGGCAGTCACATCTTTCGTCTTTCTTCTTTTGACGCGCGTCACGAGCTTCTCCATGCCCTGGTCCACATTCAGGGAGTGTACGTCCCTTCATTCTACGAAGCTTTTTACCTGGAAGACGGCACCGTCTCGCACACTGAACCAAACCTCCCCGATATTCCCAAGATCGTCACCAAGCGGCTCGTGGCTAAACTGCCTCCCCCACCCACCAAGTTCATCGTGCCGAATGTGGATATCGTCCACAACCGAGTCTCGGTGGAGATCATGCGCGGGTGCACGCGCGGGTGTCGATTCTGTCACGCAGGCATGATCACGCGTCCAGTCCGCGAAAGAAGCGTGGATGAGATCATGTTGGCACTGGAAGAATCCATCCGCAGTTCCGGCTTTGAGGAGATCGCATTGCTCTCCCTGTCCTCCTCCGATTACAGCCATGTGCTGGAGCTGGTCACACGCGTGGGCGAAAGATTCGGCGACTCGCACCTAAAAGTTTCGCTGCCTTCTTTACGGATTGAATCCGTTTCGATCGATCTCATGGAAAAGCTCAAAGACAAACGTTCCGGTGGGTTCACGCTCGCGCCCGAAGCTGCCACCGAACGGATGCGCCGCATTATCAACAAGTACATCTCAGATGAAGACATCCTCAACACCACGCGTGAGGTCTATCGCCGCGGCTGGACCACTATCAAATTATATTTCATGATTGGGCATCCCAGCGAAACACTGGAGGACGTGCAGGCCATTGCCGATTTGTGCAAACGCGTCATCGCGGAAGGACGCAAGGTGGCCGGCATGAAGGTAAAGCTGAACGCGGGCGTCAGCACGTTCGTGCCGAAGTCACAGACGCCTTTCCAGTGGGTCTCCTGTGACACACCCGAACAGATTCGCGCCAAACAGGCACTCCTGCGCCGTGAACTGGGACGTGACCGCAACATCAAGCTCAGCCTTACCGAGGCCGAAGATTCGTTTTTGGAGGCCTGGCTCTCGCGCGGTGACCGAAGGATGGCAGAGGTCGTTTACACTGCATGGAAGAATGGCGCCAAATTCGATGCCTGGCACGAGGGCCGCAGTTATGACACCTGGATCGATGCATTCGCCGGGCACGGCCTCGATCCGCTCTTTTATACGCACCGCCAGCGCCGCACGGATGAAGTCTTCCCGTGGGAGCACATCACAGCCGCGGTACGCAAGAACTTCCTGTTCCAGGATTTCAGGCAATCGCTCGAAGGCCAGATCCGCGTGGACTGCCGCCTGAATTGTTTTGCCTGCGGCATCCTGCCCACCTTTGCAAATATGCGCCGTGAGAACCCTGGCGATGTGTGGAAATGCCCCGACGTTAAGTCACCGAAAACCCCCGCGCCCAAAGTGCTCAGCGAGCTATCGGCTGTAAACAGTCTGCCACTGGTAGGGGATTAACAGTCAGATGGCTCAATGAAACAGTATTCCGTACGTCCTCCCAAGATCAGCGACCTCGAGTCGGTGTATGCGATCATCGCGCAGCAAAACACGTCTGATTATGGCAGTGCCCTCATGACGCTGGAGGATTTACGGAAAAAATGGCAGCAGATCAACCTGGAAGACGATGCCTGCATTGCCTATCTGGATAATGAACCGGCAGGCTATGCCGAACTGCTGGAGGGCGATTCGCCCTACATCTATATCGCCGACCGAATGAATATCGATCTGGCCTTCCAATTGCTGATGATTTTGGAAGGGAAAGTGTCCAGCCAGAAAAAGGACAAAGTAAACCTGTTCACGCGCGTCAGCGAGAAGAACCGGACCCTGTTGCAGCTGTTCGCTTCCAACGGCTACCATTCCACGTTGTCCTTCCTCATTATGGAAATGACACTTGATGAACTGCCTCCCGCGCCGCAGTGGCCGGACGGCATCAGCGTTCGGACGTTTATTAGAGGTCAGGACGAGAAAGCCACCTATCATGCGGATGAAGAGGCCGCGCAAGATAAGGGCTATCATGATCCGCTCAGCTACGAAGGCTGGGTACAACGGATGAGAATGCACCAAGAATCATTTGACCCGACCTTGTGGTTTCTGGCTTGCGAAGGACGCTCCGCGGAAATTACCGGCGTGGCGTTGAACCTGTATGCTCAGCAATCCAATACTGGCTGGGTGGACCATCTCAGTGTGCGGCGCGCCTGGCGCAACAAGGGAATTGGCAGGGCATTGCTGCTGCATTCCCTGACAGAATTCTATTGGCGAAACATCCGCCAGGTGAAGTTGAGCGTGGACTCAAAGAGTCTGACAAATGCGCCGCGCTTATACGAAAGCGTAGGGTTGAAGACGATCCAACAATATCACATCTATCGCAAGGAAATGTAGAGCTAGAAAATGTCGAGCAAACAATTCATCTCAAGACTGCTACACGAACGTGACCGGTTCGAGTTACTCCTGAACCGTGCTGGCTTTACGCGCCATATGACGATGAAGGGCGTCGTAGGTCACTGGTCCATCAAGGATATCATCGCCCATATTTGGGCGTATGAACAGTACATCGCTGACCGGCTGAATGAAATCCTGCACGGCGAAAGGTATGTGCCATGCAAAACACACAACGCGCTGGAAGCCTTTTTGGATGAGTTCGGCTATCCCGATTTTGGCTCACCCCTGCTGGATGATGATACCGCCAATGCCTGGGTCTTCGAGAAGTTCCGGAACATCCCTTTGGAGGAGATCGTCGCGCAGGAAATCCAGGCGTTCACATCTATTATCTCAGCGCTTGAAGTGATGCCTGAAGAATCGATCAAACATCACCATTTGCTGGAGCGGGTGGCAGATAATACGTATCATCATTATCGCGACCACATCCGGGATATCCGAGTCTGGCTCAAGACGCACGCCGCCAATCCCAAAAAATAAGTAGCGCAAGAGCATTATGCGGATTCGAATCACGTTCTCCAAACAGGGCGCGCTGCGTTATACGGGTCATCTCGACCTGCACAAACTCTGGGAACGGGCCGCGCGCCGAGCCGAGCTCCCGCTGGCTTATTCGCAGGGATTTCACCCCCAGCCGAAAATGAACCTTGCTGCAGCGCTGCCACTCGGCTTTGCTTCGCGCTGTGAAATAATGGATTTGCGGCTCGAACACGACATCGCGCTGGAGGGCTTGGCGGAACGACTCAACAGCACACTCCCGCCCGGAATCCAGGTGCTGAATGTTGTACAGGTGGAGGAACGCGCGCCCGCGCTGCAGACGCAAGTTGCCTCAGCGGAGTATGAGGTCCGGATGATCGTGTCAACCTTCGATGAGAATGTGAAGCGCCGGATCGAGTCTGTGATGGAGTCTGAGTCCATCCTCCGCACCCGCCGTGGGAAGGAATACGATCTGCGTCCGCTGATCGAAGCTTTGGATGTGATGGATGATAAAATCGTGATGAGGCTGGCGGCCCGCGAAGGCGCAACTGGACGGCCCGAAGAGGTGTTGGGTATATTAGGCATCGCGTTCGAAGAGACGCGCATCGAAAGAACTCGTTTATTTTTCAACCTTGCGAAAGGTCCGGAGAACGTCCCGCAGGTTTCCCGGTAAGATCAGACTGGCTCAACTCAACCTGCTGCTATTCGGGGATCTACGACGGGACGATGTGTGAAATGGAGGAGATATGGCTTTGCTGGGTGCATTTTTCTTTGGGTTTGTGCCGATGTTCCTGTCCGCGGCGTTTGTGAACTGGCTGGACCGCTATGAAAAGGAACCAAAGCTTTTGCTGGGTGCCGCGTTTTTGTGGGGCGTAGTGATCGCGGGCGGAGGGGCATACATCCTTAACACGGTGTTCGGTATTAGCATATATCTGCTTACAGGCTCGGAGGGCGCTGCCGAGTTTGGAACCACGTCCATTGCGGCGCCCATCACCGAGGAAGGTCTGAAGGGGCTGGCCGTGCTGGCAGTGTTCCTGATGTTCTCCAAGGAATTTGATTCCGTCCTAGACGGTATCGTGTATGCCGGCATCACCGCCATGGGCTTTGCCGCCATCGAAAACGTTTTATACATTTATCGCAATGGCTTTCAGGAGGCAGGCTGGGAGGGTTTCTGGACCCTGGTCTTTATCCGTGTGCTGTTGGTGGGTTGGATGCACCCATTCTTCACGGCCTTCACAGGGATTGGCCTGGCAATTGCGCGCTTGAACACGAACACGCTCATTAAACTGATTGCCGTACCAGCCGGGTACATCACGGCAGTGCTGACTCACTCCTTCCACAACACCTTCAGTTCACTGGTGGGCGGCGGCGGTGGTTTCCTGTTAGGCCTGCTGGCCGACTATTTTGGTTATACCGTCATGCTGGCCTTTATCATCTGGAT
>DASTOH010000216.1:0-5341 GCA_035720235.1 Anaerolineales bacterium
TACATCAAAAAGCCAACGGGGTTATCATCCTCATAGATGCCAAACGGATGAAGATCCCAGTGACCTTCATGATCGAATCCAAACTGGGCCTGTGCAATCGAATATAGGTTCGACGAAACAAAGTGCCGTTGGTCTTCGCGAACCGACAGTTTGATCAAGGTACGCCAGTTGTCCTTTGTGACAGGGTGAATGGAAAGTGACATACTTATTCACAGGAAAGGTCTAAAGGACTTTTAGGGTCTGACTTTCAACAGCGCCTCTGCTTCTCCTTCAATCATTCTTCCCGTTTCGACAAATCCAAACCCCGCATACAGTTTGCGTGCCACGTCGTTTTCCGGCTCATAACTGATTCCAACTGCCTGAATTCGTTCATCGCTCCGAAAAATCTCCAGCATCCTCTCCACCCCAAATCGCCCGTACCCTCGGCCCTGATACTTCTCATCCACCATCAAACGAATGATAAAAGCCTGGTGTGTAGGATGCGAGAAATTATAGCCATACATGAAAAAGCCAACAGGTGTATCCCCTTCATAAATTCCAAACGGATGAAAATCCCAGTGTCCTTCGAAGTCCTCGCCAAATTGAGCTTCGGCAATTGAATATAAATTCGAAGCGACGAACTCTCTCTGGTCTTCGCGCACCTTGAGGTCAATCAGCGCTTCCCAATTCTCTTTGATGACAGGACGAATCTCAGGCATTCAAAATCCCATTCACCGACTCAACTACCGCAGCGCGCGCCACTTGAGCCTGCTCACCATTCGAGAGATTTTTCACCACCACCAAGCCTTTTTCTGCCTCATCCGGACCCAGTACCAGCGCTACTTTCACCTTCATCTTGTCTGCATATTTGAACTGTTTGGGCAGCTTGGCGATCTCGGGATACACTATCACATTCAGGCCTGCCTTGCGCAGCTCAGCCGCGAGCGCGTACGATTCAGTCTGGAGCTGTTCGTTGAACACCGTCACCAATACCTGTGCGGGGGTGGGATTAAAATTGGGCAATAAACCCGCCTCCTGCAGGACGATCCCAATCACCACGTCGCCCATCGCAAAACCAGTCGCCGGCAGCGGGTCACCTCCCACATCGGCCAACAGGTTGTCATAGCGGCCGCCGCCCAGGATCGAACGCCGTACCGATCCGGTCACATCAAATGCTTCGAACACTGTGCCTGTGTAATACAGCAGCCCGCGCATGATGCTTGGCTCGAATTTGACGTATTCACGAACGCCCATCGCTTCCAAAGCCGCGAAGACGCGCGTCAATTCATCGCTCTTTCGCCAAAGATCATAATCCGCCAGCAAAGCTTTCAGTCCATTAAGCTGTTTCTCGTTCACACCAATTTCAGTTGCATTCGCTTCCCAGGCTTCGGGTTTCATCTTGGCGCGCCGGTCGAGCAGGCTGGAGACCTCCACGCGTATTTCCGTCGGAATATCCAGCGCGTCGAATTGGGCATTCATCAGCCGCCGGTTATTCACGTAGATCAGTGCCCGCTCCGGGCTGAGTCCGACCGAGCGGAGAAAGGTTGCCGCGATGGCGATCATTTCCGCGTCGGCTTCGGGCGTGTCCACACCCAGCAGATCCACATTCCATTGAAAGAATTCGCGCGTGCGTCCCTTTTGCGGCTGCTCATATCTCCAAAATGGACCGAACGACCACCAGCGCAGAGGAAAAGTCAATTCGCCCTGTTTCGCAGCGATCATGCGCGCCAGGCTCGGCGTCAGCTCAGGGCGGAGCGTCACCAGATCTCCCCCTCGATCTTGAAACACAAAGGATTGCTTCTTCACGAGCTCTTCGCCCGATTTTGCCGCGTACAGATCAATGGTCTCGATGAACGGACCATCCCATTCCTGGTAGCCGAACATCTGCGACGCCGCGCGCACTTTTTCATAAAGATAGTTACGCAGGAACATCTGCTCAGGGTAGAACTCACGTGTGCCTTTTACGGTTTGTATCTTTGAGGGCATTCTCGCTCCAGGTGGGCGTAAGCAGACATCTCGAGGAGGCCGTCTTGCGCTACGCCAAAATTCAACGATTGAATTTTGTTTTATTTTTGGTATAATCTCCGACAGCAGACTTCGGAAACCTTTTTAGAGTCGCTCCAACGAGAAGACTTTTGGGAGACTTCCGAAGTCTTTTATCTCAAGGAGAACCTAATGGAAATCAACTATCAGGAAACCAGCAAGGATTTGCTCACCCGCATTGACATCCACGAAAAATATGGTTCTGCCAACATTGACGTGTGGACGAACGAGCTCCTCCAACCCCGGGCGGGCATGAATATTCTCGATGTCGGTTGCGGCGCGGGCAAACTCTGCTTCCTGTTCGACGATTATACTAAAGGTGGCGCAAAAATCACGGGTGGCGATTTCTCAGAAGAGCTGCTCGGCAGGGCGCGCGAGAAAAACAGAGGACGCGGCTCGAACATCGATTTCGTCTACCTGGATTTCAACAAACCGTTCAACTTCCCGGACGAAACCTTTGACTTATGCACCAGCGCTTTCGCCATCTATTACGCCTCAGACCTCGATATTACATTTCGGGAGGCGCACCGGGTGCTCAAGCCTGGCGGACGGCTTTTCGTCTCGGGACCGCTGCCCGAGAACAAGCAGATGTTCTACGACATCATCAAGGAAGCCACGAACGCCACCATCCCCCCAATGCCCGGTTCTTCGCGCTTCAAGGGCGATATCTTCAACACCATTGATCGCATCTTCGCAAAGACTGAGCTGCACAGATTCGAAAACCACCTCACCTTCCCTGAGGTCGCACCGTTCATCGAATACGTACGGGCCTCATTGAGCGAGGACCGCAAACTGTGGACATCTATGTTTAACGGCAAAGATGAATATGAGGCGCTCATTGGTAAAATTACCGATGTGGCTACACGCTGGTTTGAGCGCGATGGCAAACTGGTGATGACCAAGGTCGTTGGTGGGATTCTGGCAACCAGATAGATATGTCATTGCGAGCCGAAGGCGAGGCAATCTCCTCGCCTATTGGAGAATGAGAGAATTAGAGGTTGTGCAATGAGAAACAAACTGATCGACCTCAGTCACACTGTCGAACACGGGATGATCACATACAAAGGCTTACCCTCACCGATCATCTGTGACTTTCTTAGCCGTGAAGCTTCGCGCAAGAATTATGCGGAAGGCACCGAATTTCAAATTGGCAAGATCGAAATGGTTGCCAACACTGGCACCTATGTGGATAGTCCCTTTCACCGGTTTGCGGATGGGATCGATCTATCAGAACTGCCGTTGGAGTCGCTGGCTGACCTGGACGGCATCGTTATCCGCGCGCAGGAATTTGGACGGGCGATCCCGGCCAAGGCATTCAATGGAGTTGAGCTGGCAGGCAAGGCTGTCTTGATTCACACCGGCTGGTCACGCCATTGGCGCACGGATCAATACTTCGAGGGCCATCCCTTCCTCACGAGAGATGCCGCTAAACTGCTGGTGGAAAAAGGCGCGGCCTTTGCCGGCATCGACACCTTCAACATTGACGATATCACCGACGGCACCCGCCCAGCCCATACCATTCTGCTCGGAAACAAGATCCCCATTTGCGAGCACATGTGCGGATTGGAACTGCTCCCGGATTCAGGATTCCGCTTCCATGCCGCGCCGGTCAAAGTGAGGGCGTTTGGCACGTTTCCTGTGCGGGCGTATGCGGTTTTGGATTAACTATTGTCATTGGGAGTCTCCAAGAAGCAATCCCTTCATTGATCAGGAGATTGCTTCGCCCACTCGCCGTTTGAGGCTCGGGGCTCGCAATGACAGAGATAATAATATGAACTTCTTCGGCAAACGAGTCCTCTTCCTCGGCGCGCATCCTGACGACATCGAGTTGGGTTGCGGTGCATTACTTCACAACCTCATCAACAGAACAGACATCCTGTGTGTCACGCTTTCAGATAACCAGAAGAATCCTGATTTACAGAATGTCAAGAAAGAGCACTATAAATCCATGGCCGTCCTGGGGGTTCCAGCAGACCGGATCGTTTTAGGTCCATTCACGACACGTGTCTTTCCGGATTCTCGTCAAGAAATTCTTGAATATTTTCTCAAACTCCGCAAGGACTTTGGACCCGATCTGATCTTTGTCCATTCGAAGCAGGATGTCCACCAGGATCATCTGACCATGACTGATGAGGCCCTGCGCGCATTTCGCGGCATCACCGTCTTGGGCTTTGATGTGGTGCGCTCTTCCTATGGCTTTTTTCCACATTTCCTGGTCGAAGTCACTGAAGCGGATGTGACCAAAAAAATAGCAGCGCTCTCGTGTTACGAAACCTATCGCGACCGCTACTACTTCAACCGTGAACTGACTCGCTCCATCATGGTACGGCATGGCGCACTGGCGGAATGTCCGTTTGCAGAGGGGTTTGATATATTGAGGATCGTGGGCAAGTTTGGGGAGTGAGAAGAATGGAGGATTGGAGACCAGAGATTGGAGGCTGATATGCAATTTCCAGTTCTTTATCAGGAACTCGTCAACAGCACGGAAATGATTCGGGCGTTGCTCAAGGATATCGATCAGGAACAGGCCCGGGTCAAGCCCAGCCGCGGAAGTTGGTCCATTCTGGAGGTCGTCTGCCACCTGTACGATGAAGAGCGCGAAGACTTTCGAGAACATCTGGATTTTATTCTTCATCGCCAGCACGAAGAGTGGCATCCCATTTCTCCGTTTGCCTGGGTCAAATTGCGGAAATACAACGAACAGAATTTCAAGACCATGCAAAGAAAGTTTTTCAAAGAGCGAGAAAAGTCACTCGCGTGGTTGAAGAAGCTGAAGAGCGCTGATTGGAATAGGACCTACACCTCCAAATTTGGCTCGATGAGAGCCGGCGATATGTTTGCCTCCTGGGTGGCACATGACAATCTGCACATTCGGCAGCTCACGGAACTCAGGCGCAAACACATTGAGAGAATCACGCAGTCATATAAGATCCAGTACGCGGGCGATTGGTGAAGTAGCGACAGCCAACTGAGGAGGTTAGGGTTATGAATCTTACAAAACAAAGGCTTGGTCAATTGGCTTTTATAATCGGGGCCCTAATCATCATTATCTTGTTCATTTTTGCATGGAACGCGCTTCGCAATCAGGAACGACAAAACCTGGAAGCTGCCAATACCCTACAAGCTGCAAACACATCGGTTTCTGCGCAACAGCTTACTGCTCAGGCCGATGTTGAAACAGCGCAAATGCAAGCGAAAATCTCACGAGCAAAAGAGCTGGCGGCGCTGTCAACCGCAGAGCGAGATAAAGATCCCATCCTTTCATACCTGCTTGGCCTGGAGGCATTCCGCTTATTAGATATCCCTGGTACCCGGTCTA
>DASTOH010000217.1:0-15070 GCA_035720235.1 Anaerolineales bacterium
CGGTAACGGTTTCCACCATCACCGCCACGCCATGCGGCGCATACCCCTCATACATGATGGTTTCAAACGCCGCGCCCTCCTTATCCTCCCCGGAGCCGCGCCGGATGGCGCGCTCGATGTTGTCTTTGGGCATGTTCTCGGCGCGGGCTTTATCCACCGCCAGCCGCAACCGGAAATTGGAATCGGGGTCGCCGCCACCTTCACGCGCCGCCATCACGAGTTCACGTGTGAGGCGGGTAAAAACTGCGCCGCGCTTGGCATCGGCCGCGCCCTTCTTGCGCTTGATGGTTGACCATTTTGAATGACCTGACATTTCGTTCTCCTTCAAAAAACCACGTTCGTGGGAAATTGCGTAGTGCCGCGTGTAGGCGGCAAGCAATTGTAAATTATACCATTTGGAAATATGTGCTCCTTTGCGGGCTAAGCCCGCAAAGGAGCGTTGATGTTATTCAAAAAATCCCACTCCCAGTGCACCGGGTCCCGAGTGGACGACGATCGCAGGCGGCAATTCATAAATCGGGATGTTGGAAACTGGAATTTTCGACTGTAGTTCCTCGACCAGGGACTGCGCTTCCTTCTCAGCCGCCACCTGAATCACACACAAATGAGCTTCCTCTCCACCCCTGCATCCTTCCGCTGTCACTTCTACAAGACGCGCCAACGCCCGCCGCTTCGTCCTTTGCTGTTCAAACGGTTCCACCTGCCCGTTCTTGACCTGTAATATCGGCTTGAGCTGCAGCAATTCCGCCAGCAAATTTTTTGCCCCGCCAATACGACCGCCTTTGGCAAGGTACTCGAGCGTATTCACCAGGAAATACAGCCGGCCACGCGGAATCATATCATTCAGTTTCTGGACGATCTCATCCGCGCTCCTGCCTGTTTTCGCCAGATCATCCGCCAGCAGCACAAGTGAACCAAGGTTGCACGAGACCGTTTGAGTATCCACCACGCGGATATCCACGTTCGGGAAGTCCAACGCAGCAGTCTGTGCCGAACGGATTGTCCCGCTCACTTTCATCGACGGAGCAACAACAACGACCGAATCTCCTCGTTCGGCAGCTGGCCCGAAAATGGAATAATACATGATTGGCCCAGGTGCAGATGTCCTTGGCAGAAGGGGAGAATCTTGCATCATTCGGAGCAATTTGGGTGTATCAATTTCCTCGTCATCGTGATAGTATTTTTCCCCCAAGGTGATGATTTGTGGAATAAGCGGGATGCCGCGCTGTTCGAGCAGGTCACGTGGCAGGCCGCAAGTGGTATCGGCGACAATGACGACCATGCCAGCCTCCACATTTCAGTGTAACCCCTTGAGTGGAGAAGATAACTGTCAAAAGACATCAAAAATTCATTACAAAGCGCCTCGTGGTTGCAGGTCAGAGATAGGATGATGAGTTGTTTTCGAGAAGCATGTCTAATTTTTCATAGAGCCACCATCCAGCCCAAGTGAGCGCTTTCCTTCCGCTAAAAGTACATCGTAATGCCTTTCCAGCTTCTCATTGACCCCGCGCAGGCCTGCCACCACTTTCTCCGTCCATAACAAATATTCCTGCTTACGTTCCAGAGACCAATCCCTGGGCGGAGAGGCGACGATTTCCCGTACATTGGAGATCTTGTCGGCCAGTTTGAGAAGTTTTGCTTTTCGTGTCTTATGCGGCGCGTTCTCCACCTGTAACTGTTTACGCTTCTGCTTGGGCAGGCTCTTATCATCGGTCACTTCAAGGACCAGGATCATAACCTCCTCCCCGAATTCGGAGCGGATTTCGTCGGCGGTAGTATCTGTATCCTCGATCGTGTCATGCAAAATGGCGGCCAGCAGCAGGCTTGTATCGCGCACCTCCCCCAGCCGCCACAGGATCTCAGCCACCTCGATGGGATGATTGATATACGGCGAAGCTTTAACATTCTTACGTCTCTGGTCGCTGTGCTTTTCAGCCGAAAAACGGAGCGCCTTCAGCAGCAAGCCTGTCGATTCATCCATTCACAGCTCCTTCCGATACGTCCTGTGCATTTTATAAAACTCAATCCCAAAGTTTACCATCTCGCGCTGCATGTTCTCGTTCTCCAGGCCGATCTGTACCACCTCGGCATGTCTATAGCGCGGGTTCTCGCTCACTGATTTGAACATCTCGCTGTAGAGGATCGCCGTGCCGCCGGAGCCGCGATATTCGGGGAGCAGGCCCGCGCCATTGATGTTGATCCAGACTGTGCGGTGGAGTTCGCGGAGCAGCGCCAGCCAACCGAAGGGAAACAACCTGCCCCGGGTCTTTTGTAGCGCGGCAGAGATATCAGGATAGGCCAGCAAAAATCCAACTGCCTTATTGTCTTTCATAACCAGCTTCACCAGTTTTGGATCCGCCAGCCAGATAAGCTGATTCACCATCGAATCAATTTCCTCGTCGGTGAGAGGCACGGTCCCTTCTGTGCCGCCCAGGGAATTGTTGTAAAGTTCCTTGAAATATGGAACGAGGGCACGCAAGTCTGCGCGCGTGTTGCAGCGCAGGATGCGCAGTCCGCGGCGTTTTGCGATGCGTTCAGCCAGTTCGTGGATGCGCGGCGGGAATTGGATGCCTGTGCCCAAATAGCCCGAAACCGATTCGCCTTCCCTGAGGAATCCCTGCGCTTCGATGAGATCTATATAATAGGCCGGATTGTATGGCAAGCCAAAGGCGGGACGATACTCGAAACCTTTGACCAACAGACCAAATCCATCCAGCGGCGTAAATCCTTTTGGACCGCTGATCTCATCAAGTCCGCGCGAGCGCGCCCAGTCAAAGCCAGCCTGGAAGAGGGCCTTGGCGGCGTCGCTGTTATTTTCACACTCAAACATGTAAAAGAAAGCCGTCCTGGTTTTGTTGAACTCGTTGTAACGACGATTGTCGAGGACTGCGAGCCGGCCTATGGGGCAAGTGTCTTCGTCCACACTGCCGCTGCGCGGTGTGCTTTGCTTGTCCACAGGACTGCTTTGCTTGTCCACAGGACTGCTTCGCTTGTACGCAAGAAAGAACGAAGCCTGGGAATACCTGTAAAACGGGAACCGCTTTGGGCTGAGTCGGATGCGTTCGTCCACTTGCAGAGGTGGCACCCATTGTGGGATATCCCTGTAAATGGAAAAAGGCAACTGTAGGAAGTCATCCACTCTCTTTTTATCACGGAGGTCGAGTTGAACGATGTTCATAAACGTAAGGCGGATTGTGCCCTTCAGGCATCTTCGACAATCCGCCCCACGATGGGTTACATGGCTTTTGCGCGTTCCGCCATTTGCGCGCGCAGGTCGTGTGTGTCTTTATCGATGGTGAATATCGCACCCAGGTAGAAGAGGAAACACAGGCCCCAAGCCACGCAGCAGATCAGGAGGATAGCGGTTTTCAGATCGATCGCATCGGCTATGATGCCGGTGAGGATGGGAGCGAATGCCGCGCCACCATTCTCGATGAAATATTCACTGGCTTGCGCGGTGGAGCGGACTTCGGGAACCGTGACGTCGTACACAGTGGCGATCACGTTCGCGGAGGAGAGCGGCATGAAAACGGCGGTAATACACATGAGGATGAAGAATTGGTTCCTGGCTTCGATGGGTGTGTTCAATGCAAAATACATGAAGATCGCGCCGAGCAGAACGCCTACACTGGAAATAATAATGCGTCCCTTGTTGGTGCGCTGGAAGAGGAAATCGCCCACCATCCCGCCAAGGAAATAACCGCCAGCCAGAATGAGAATTACTGGCGCCATCGTGAAAAGAATGCTGTTTGAGTCATAACCGCGTTCCTTTTCGAGATAGCCAAAGAAGAAGTAAGTGATGACATTCCAGGGGAAAACCCCGGCAAAACCCTGTAAAAAGACGAACCACATCGTCCTTTTTTTGAAGACTTCCCTGGCTTCAGCCCACGAGAATTTGAAGGTCTGCATTTCAAGCATGTTCTCAAATTCAGGTTCGGCTTTACCGCGCGGCATTTCCCTCACACCAAAGAAGATAAACGCCGCCAGCACAACCCCAAGCACGCCAGTGATATAGAATACCGAGCGCCAACCACCGATCATGGGTGCGACCGTCAATGCCAGGATAGTGCCCAGTAAATACCCAATGGGCTGAGCCAGTTGCAGAAGGCCATAGACCTTGCCGCGCAGGTTGGGACCAAAATAATCGGCGACCAGCGTGAAAATGCCAGGGTAGGACGAGTCATCGATCCCCGTGGAGGCGCGCGTCACCAGAAAGCCGCCAAAGGTCCGCATGACGGCATTGAGCCAAGTAGTGGCGCCCCAGATGAAAGATGCCAGTGAAAGAAGTTTCGCGCGCGCGTAGTGGTCATACAAATATCCCCAGATCGGATAAAGGATCGTCGCGACGATCAAGGCACCGGAATTGATCAATCCCCATTGCCGGTTGTTGATACCAAAGTCCTTACTGATCGGGACCTGCAAGGAACCGATCATCAATTTGTCGGTCTGGTGCAACAGCATGAAAAAGAAAAATACACCCACGACGAACCAACGATACCGTGAAGATTGCTGCGACGCGGACATCCGCCACCTCTCTGATCAGAATGGGATACAGTCTACAGTAAGAACCCCAATGGGTCAAAGGGGTTATTCGTTACAAATTCATTGGCTCTTATCGGGACGAATGGCGCTATGCAGTCGCTACGTTTTCTTGATCTGCAGTTCGTTTGTTCACGATCTCATAGTCAGGGAGCTGCGCCTCCAGGTGACGGATGCGGGCGAAAGCAAACACTACCAGCGTCGTGGCCAAGATGATGACTCCGGTCACGACCTGGACCAGGCCAATGCCGGCCCCCGCCCCATTCCCCACGAGCGGTTGAAACAAGTCCCAGGCCTGAGTCCCCACCGACGGATTGATGACCTGATCCACTAGATAGCCGGTCAATGCAAAAGAAGTGGTCGAGCCAATGAACCCCAACTGGTCATTGAGCGCAAAGATCCGTCCCTGCAGGTCGGGCGGTGATTTCACCTGCAGGATGGATATGTACATAGTTTGCCCGATGGGCAAATTCATAAAGAGTAAAAACAGAACGATACTGATGGACACAGGAGTTCTCAGGATGCCAAAGAAAACGAACATTACGCCGGTCAACACTAGGCACGCCACGATGGTTTTCATACGCGGACGCGTCCCACCCCAGGCCGCGATCAGGGCCGCGCCCGCAAACGCGCCCAGGCTCGTCACGCCGATCACACTGCCCGCTACTTTCTCACTGTTTGTTAGCAAGATCAAATAGGGTAAAGTCAGGTCAAGCGGACCGTTCAGCATGAAATTGATGAAGGCCGTAAACAACATGAATATCCATAACTCCCGCCGGCTGTTCACATAACGAAGCGCGCCTAAAGCTTCTTTCCAGAATCCACCCAACGTGGCAAGGCCATGTTCAGATTGTTCGGGATGTGGAATGTGAATGAATAGCAACACAACTACGGCCACCAGAAAGGTGGCAAGGTCAATCAGGATAATTCCAGCAATACCCACTACCGTATAGAGCAAGCCGCTCAATACCGGCGCAAGGACACCTGCCAATGGAAAGGAGGTTTCTTTGATGCCATTGGCTCGCTCCCGATACGTTTCATCGACCAACATGGTAGTTGCCGCGCGTTCGGCCGGTCCCTGAAAGGTGGAGAAAATTCCCTGTAGAAAAGCCACTCCATACAAATGCCACACTTCAAAATGCCCCGAAAGAAAACTGACCATCAGCAGCAGCGATCCAATGGCCTGCCCGCAATCTGCCAGGATCATGACGCGGCGGCGATCCCACCGATCCACAACCACGCCGGCCAGGCTGCCCGCCAGCATGCCCGGCAACTCGTTGAAGAACGATGTAAGCAGCAACGGCGTGGTCTTGCCGGTTTGTGCGAAGACCCAGATCCCCACACCGATCGAAGTCATGCGGCTGCCAAGCAGTGATAATGTTTGAGTAATCAGCAAAGCAAAGAATGTCTTGTGTGTTCTCAACACTGAGGCCCACTTTCGAACAAAGCGCAGATAAACAAACAGCCTCCCTTTCAGGAGGCTGCTGGAGGCCGCATCAGGCCTAGCGACCTATCAAGATCAGGGCACCTGCAATCAGGGCGCAGATGGCGGCGATGAGATCCAGGCCCTGAAGAGAAAGGCCCAGACCCTGAAGACCAATCAGGATCAAATAGATTGCCAGTAAAATCATAGCCAGACTTCTGTTGAATCTCATGTTGTTACTCCTTATTGATAAAATGGATGAACACCACTGTTCATCTTCATGAGATTACAACCCCTGGAGCGGATAGAAGTTGCTCGTCCCTAGCCCTCTTGCTCTTCCATAATAATTTTCTGTGCCAGTTTTTGCAGGTCATCCTTGTTGCTCACCCTGGCTGAATCAAAATATTGCTCCAGCAGCTCCAGCGGGCTCATGCTGCTTACCACCTGGCCTTCCGGGATGCGCACGCGGGCCTCTACTTTGGGCTTCTTCACGAGATGAAATTCAAAGGCTGGCTCGGCATATTTTCGCAGGGTCGATTCGTCGATCAGCATATCCCATTCCCTGGGATATTCCACCGTCAGCTTGACGATCGCGCCGGCCATATCGACCGGACCCGGTAAGTGGGATTTCAAAAACTCGGTCACGTTCTCCGTGGACTTAAGAACTGCCCGGTGCTCGATGAACGGGCGCGTCCCCTCGATTTTTCTCCACTCAACCTTCGTGTCCCCGCACGTGATCTCTGCCAGGATGTAGAACTTGTCATCGCGGGCTTCGCCAAAATCGATACGCTCGATCGAACCGGGATAAATGATGGGCGGATGTTGACCCTGATTTACATCCTGCGGCTTGTGGATATGCCCCATCGCCACATAATCCAATCGTTGGTTTTTCACCAGAGAGGTGGGCAGCACCAAATCACCACCCAACATAACCATGCGTTCGGCGCCGAACAATGCACCTTGAATTGAGGCATGCGCGGTAAGGATCAAGGGCAAGTCCTTCCCTGCCTCTTCGATCCAGCCTTCCACCAGCTCCGAGATGCGGGCTTCGATGTTCCCAAACAATTCCCTTGTATCCACGGCACTGGTTCCCAGCGCGGCCATCAAGCCAGAGCGTGAAATCCACGGCATGGCAATGACCTGCACCGGTACGCCCCAAAGCTCGTTTGGCGTGAGAAATTCAGGTTTTTGCAGCACTCGCACATACGGCACTTGCAGCGTATCAAATTCCTGAATAGCGTGAGCCCGGCCTGCTGCCGGCGAGAGGTCATGATTGCCCACCAATAGGAGCGTTGGGATCTGGGCCCTCGACAGCCGGATGATACGTTTACCCCACTCGCGCTGAAATGTTGGCGCGGGAGAACGGTCCTTGTACGCATCCCCTGCAAAGATGACCATATCCACTTTTTCAGAGATGGCTGCGTCGATGATGGTATCGAGTGATTTCAGAAAATCCAGGACGCGCACAGGCAATCCCGTTTCAGCGTCGTGGCGTCCGTAGTTTGCCATGTCAATGTGGGCGTCAGCGAAGTGGAGGAGTTTCATACTCTTTGCTCCCATCGCCGTCCTCGGCGATGAATTGAACATAGAATTCGCCGCCGAGGACGGCGGCTCGAGCATACTTATGGCTGTAACCCCAAATCCTGCAATGCCTGCACTGCCGCAGGCCAATTGGGGTGTAACCGGAGCGTTTCGCGCAGATCTGCAACGGAACCTGGTGTATCGCCGATCATGTACTTCGCGCGGCCGCGCCAAAAGATGCTTTCTTCGAGCGTTGGCTTGGCGATGGTTTCCGTCAACGTAACATCGGCCAAGGTAATAACATCCTGATAGCGGCCCGAGTAGAAATAGGCCTTGTAGGGCCCGGTCTGGTACCACATCATGCGATAGGGACGTTGCTTGTCATCCTGGCCCAGGTCGTTGTAGATGGCGAAGGCCTGGTCATACGCGATGGCCGCGTCCGCATACTCGAATAGGGCCACGTGACTCGTGCCCTTGGCAAACCAGGCGAAGAAGGCGCCGATACCGCTGGAGGCTTCAATTTGTTCCTCAGCCATGCTCAGGGCCTGGCGCGCCGACCATGCGTCGTCAGCATAGGGACCCAGCACATTCAGCAGTTCGGCCTCACGTTCGGGCGCGTACACGACCATAAAAATATGATCGAAGGAAAGCCAGGCTTCACTGGCCATGAACTCATCATAGGGGATCGAGAAATTGGGACCGTCATTCCAGGTATCCTGAACGATCAGCACATGCTTGGTATCATCGTAACCGGTAACAAACTGGTAATGACCCAGCCAGGCGACTTTGCCGTTGTAATCCTTTTCGTAATAACCCTTTTCAGCGATGAACGGGAAACCAGCCGCGAGTAATCTTTTCGCCAGGTCAATGTCTCCGCCATATCGCGCCAACGCACGGAACTGGGTCTGCTCATTGACGAAATCCACCATCTCATATGGCATGACATTGACATCCGACCGGCCTTGCTGGATAAAATCGAGCTTGGGATCCTGCACACCAGGTTTGACAGATTTGGCAACCGTGTCACGATTGCCATCCCAGCCTACGTAATTCAATGCCATACTGAGGTTGGCAGGGCCGCAGTAGTTCCAACGGTTCTTTTGGTCCTCGTAGCGGAAACCTGTCAGTTTAACAGTGGCAGGCAAAGGCGTAGTCGTGAGCGTGGGGGTGAGGGTGGGACCAGGCCTGGGAGTTTGAGTCTGTGTGGAGGTTGAAACGGCTGGTTGAGGAGTCAATGTCCCACTCACAATGGTTTCGATGGCAGATTGCTGAGATGGCTCGAAGACCGCCTCCTCCGGCGGGTTGATAAAGTATTTGATCTGTGTGCGAAGAGAATCGAGCCGGGGCGCAAGACGGGCATGGATGGGAGGCAGATAGTAGAGGCCGACCACGAGGAGAATGGCAATCGGCACTGCCCAGAAACGGTTAAAGCGGTTTTGCATGGAAAGATTATAAAACAAAAAGACCCCGCGATTTTTTGGAAATCATCGGGGTCCAATCTTCTAATCTGTTTTTTATTCTTTCACTTCGCCTTCGATTACGTCACCATCATTATTGGATGGCGGCGTGGCCGGGCCACCTGCTTCAGGCTGCGGCTGTCCCTGCGCACCTTGAGCGTAGAGTTGCTGGCTCAGGGCATGGAAGGCATTTTGAACATCATCGGTCGCCTTCTTGATGCGGTTGACATCGTCAGTCTGCGCCGCGGCCTTGAGTTCATTGACCTTGCTTTCGATGGCGCCGCGTTCGGCAGAAGGAACCTTATCGCCGAGATCGCGCAATGCTTTTTCGGTTTGATAGATAAGGTTATCAGCATTGTTTTTGGCTTCGATCAGTTCACGGCGCTTCTTGTCTTCGGCCTCGTGTGAACGAGCTTCGTTGACCATGCGATCGATGTCGTTCTTGTTCAGGTTGGTGGAAGCCGTGATCGTAACTTTCTGCTCCTTGCCGGAGGCCTTATCCTTGGCGGTCACGTGCAGGATGCCATTCGCATCAATGTCGAAGGTGACCTCCACTTGTGGAATGCCGCGCGGGGCTGGTGGAATGCCGTCGAGGCGGAAGCGTCCCAGCGACATATTGTCTGCGGCCATGGGGCGTTCACCCTGCAGGACATGAATATCCACAGCGGTCTGGTTATCCGCGGCGGTGGAGTAGGTCTCGGTCTTGCGGACAGGGATGGTCGTGTTACGTTCGATCATCTTGGTCATCACGCTGCCGAGCGTTTCCACACCCAGGGAAAGCGGCGTCACATCGAGCAACAGAATGTCCTTGACCTCGCCGCCCAGCACACCACCTTGGATCGCAGCACCGATCGCAACCACCTCATCAGGATTGACACCCTTATTCGGCTCCTTGCCGTTTGTCAACTTGCGGACCAAATCCTGCACCATCGGCATGCGTGTGGCGCCACCCACCAGGACCACTTCGTCCAGCTTGCTGGCATCCATCCCGGCGTCCTTGAGCGCGTTTTCGAATGGCTTGCGGCAGCGGTTGAGCAGGTCTTCGGTCATTTGCTCGAATTTGGCGCGGCTCAATTTCAGTTGGAGGTGTTTGGGACCGGAAGCATCGGCGGTGATATAAGGCAGGTTGAGCTCGGTCTCCATCACCGTGGAAAGTTCGATCTTGGCCTTCTCGGCAGCCTCACGAAGACGCTGCAACGCCGGGCGATCATTGCGCAGGTCAATGCCCTGTTCTTTTCTGAATTCATCGGCGGCCCAGTTGACGATCTTCTGATCCCAATCATCACCACCGAGGTGGGTGTCACCATTCGTGGCCTTAACTTCGATCACGCCTTCGCCCACTTCCAGAATCGACACATCGAACGTACCACCGCCCAGGTCAAAGACCAGGATGGTTTCATCCTTCTTTTTGTCCAGGCCATAAGCCAATGCTGAAGCCGTCGGCTCATTGATGATTCGCATCACCTCGAGCCCAGCGATCTTGCCGGCATCCTTGGTGGCCTGGCGTTGGCTGTCATTAAAGTACGCGGGGACAGTGATCACTGCCTGGGTGACAGCCTGTCCCAGGTATGCCTCGGCATCAGCCTTGAGCTTGCCCAACACCATCGCGCTGATCTCCTGTGGGGAATATTCGCGGTTGGTGATCGGAATCTTCACCCGCACATCATCCGAGGGGCCCCTCACAACATTGAATGAAACCATCTTGCGTTCGGTCTCGGTCTCGTCAAAGTGACGCCCGATGAAGCGCTTGATGGAATAGATGGTATTCTCAGAATTGACGACTGCCTGCCGTTTCGCAGTTTGACCGACGAGTCGTTCGCCGTTTTTATTGAAGGCTACAACCGAAGGGCAAAGTCTGCCGCCCTCCGCGGTCGAGATCACGGTTGGTGTACCGCCTTCCATAACGGCGACCACAGAGTTGGTTGTACCAAGGTCAATGCCAATGATTTTTCCCATACGAGTCTCCTTGCATTTGTCACTGGGCGCTTCGTCAGGCTCAGGGTCGCTCCACTCAGCGCGTATATTTCACAATGACAGATTTGGAAATTTAGATTGCTCAAATATTACCTGTGGAATGCAAGAAAACTATTAACGATATGTAGAAATTGAGTTGGATACCGCCCTCACCGCCAATCCCTCTCTCAAGCAGGCGCTACGAATCAGGGTTCGCTTACCGTCACCCAATCGAACCCGACCACAATGGGCGTATTTTCATAAGAGGCGGCTGTCAGGCCAACCTTGCCCTGGGCAAGTTCATAGCGCGACACATCCACCTGTCGGAGGAGGGCCTCATTGATGTACAAAAACAGAGTCGTATCCGAGCAGGCGAGCCCCACTCGCTGGGTTGTGCCGCTGGGCTGGATCTGCTTCGATGAACCATTTGTGATCGGCAGATATTCCGGGATGCCCATGCTCAGCCACCTGCCATACAGGACGTTATATGTCCCATCTGTTGAGACGTTATATTCAAACCAGCCATCCTCTTCAGAATAACGGCAGATCAGGCCAGCCGAGGCGGGTGTCAGGGCGCGGTTTGTGAATTGGGTCTCGATCCGTATATTTGAATAGTCCTGTGCACCATAAAGCGCGTAAAGCCAGACATAGGGGAAACCCATTTGAAGGATAACGTTGCCGTTCTCATTCTGGATGTCAGGGACAGACTCAGTGCCGGCCTGGAGCATGACCCAGCCTTCGAGGGATGAGTCAAATTCGTTGGTAAAAAAACGCGGGAAGGGAGTTGGCGAAGGTGCGGGGGTGGAGGTAGGTTGGGGGGTAAACGTAACAGGTATCGGCGTTGCCGAAGCCGGAGTCGTGGAGGTTGGGAAAAAGGAAGGCGCAGGGGTTGCAGTTGCAGGCTGGCAGGCAGTGATGAGGATGAGACATCCAATGAGAAGAAGTTTTTTCATGGCGCTTATTACCGCTGGTTGCATAAAATAAGTAAGTGTTTTGCAGTGCATTTTAAGCTGAAACCAAAGCATCAGTTTTGCGCAATTACGCGGCACTATGTAAAACACAATTGCCTGGGGCTTTGTTCCAGACAATCGTGCTCAAAGAGCGCGAGAAACTCGCAATTAATCGCAGTTTGGGACGCCGATCCAACAGGGAAATTGATCCACGATGAGGCCGACCACTAACCATACCAGGAAGAACAAAATGACAACGGCGAGAATCAGATTGATCGGGTGGGCAAGCAGGCTTCCCCCCGCTTGCAGCGTCCGCACGAGTGGCGCACGGGCAATGAGACACGCGGCGACTGCGAGCAAGAAGACGCCAAGCACGATGAGAGTACCGATGACATTAGGTTGGTCAGGGTTCGGGCTTTTAAGCAGGGCTGCAAAGGGCGGCTCTATATGAAACAAGAGCAATGAAAGGAGAGTCACGTATGGCAAGGCAAGAAGAAAGCTGATGATTGCGGCTGACGTGGGGCTGGTGAGGATGGTATTTCCCCGTGCAGGTACAGGATTCGCCACGATATCCTTTCCTCCTCGCCAAAGGTTTCGCAGGAGTGGTATCAGGATGAGGAGGATTGCCGCTACACCCAGCCACAAAATGCCAAAGGTAACAATAGAGTCAAGAGCATCTCTCAGGTCGAAAGTTAGCCTTTTTGTCATAACGAACGTGAATTCGAGAAGTATGAACGGCAGGATGATGAGGAAACCGATGATGGCTGATAACCTGAGGTTTGTGAGGGTATTATTCATGGGGTTCATCTCCTTGATCAATAAAACATGTTCCCGGAGGATTCCTATGGCTGTTTCGATGAACATCCATAGCACGAAGCTGAATAGACTACGCTCTGTTTGCTGTTTCCGTTCACTGTAGAGATCATTGAACGTTTGCTCCATAGACTCCCCAAGTCGCTCGCTGAAAGCTCGGGGATAAAGGCGGAGAAGTTTCTTGTAAAGGCTGTGAATTGTCCTTTGAGCATACGCCATGTGCAAAATCTCTGCTAATCGCAGTTTGGAACACCAATAAAACAGGGCCATTGGTCAATGATGAAGCTGGCGAACCCGATGGCAAAGGTGGACAAAATAAAGACGACGATGATCAGATTGATGGGATGCGCAAACAGGCTGCCTCCGGCCCGCAGCGTCCTGACGATCGGTCCACCCGCAATGATCCCTGCAGCGATTGGGAACAAGATAAGACCGAGGGAAATGACCTGACCGGGGAGATAAGCCACTTCAGGGTTCGGGCCGTTGAACAGACGATCCAGTGACAGCCAACCAATGGAATTCAGCAACGGGAGTATGCCAGGGGCCAGGATCAGCGCAATGCTAATCAGCGCGGCCGACCTGGAGTTTGTGAGGAGAGTGTTTCCCTGTGCGGGAACGGGATCCGCCATGTCATGGTTCCCTGTCCGCCTGCCCAGCACGATCGGCAGCAGGATCAGGCTGATGGCAAACAGGTTGAGCCACATGACGAAAAACAGCATGACGGGGAAATCTTCATTGAAATTCCGCCTGTTGACGACTTCCATGATCATGAACGGAAGGATGAGGAGAAAACTAATGAGCGCCGATGATCCGAGGATCTTAAGTATGGTTTGCATAACATCTCCTGGAGAAATAAGCAATAGATGTTCTCTAAAAATTCCTATGGCAGTTTCGATGAACGTCCAGAATACAAAGCTGAACCATCCATATTCTGCTCGTCGTTCCTTGTAGAGATCGTTGAACGTTTGCTCCATCGACTCTCCAAGTTGCTCCTTAAAAGTTTTCGGATAAAGCGCAAGGAGTCTTTTGTATAGGGTATGAACTATCTCCTGCTCATACGTCATAGGCAAAAGTCTTCGGGTAAAGTTTTCGCTGCTGCGCGATCGTGACGATGCGTTGGTAACGCTCGAGTTCTGCCGTGAGCGCTTCCGCGCCAGCGCCTGTGAGCTGGTAATAGATGCGTCGCTCATCATCCATTTCGGGGTCGACCCGCTTATCACTCTCCCTAACCAAGCCAGCATCGAGCATGCGCTTGAGCGAGCCATAAAGCGTGCCTGGGCCCATTGTTACCTTTCCCTGCGAGTCAACTTCGACTTGTTTCATGATTCCATAGCCGTGACGTTCTCCACTGGAAAGCGCCAGGAGGATGTGGAACACAGCCGGCGTGAGCGGGTGGATACTGTTTGTAGTAGACATAGTCCTCTGATAGTTCCGTTTCTGTTCTTAACTTTTGGCTGAGTCAATCAAACCAGAAATATTTCCAATGGGCGCTCGATGCATCGTGGACGGCATACCATCCTTGCTGTGCTTCCAACTCTTCCGGCGTCCATATAAGAATCCAGTAGACGTGACTGGGTATGACATGCTCATCGAGCTTGTTGTACACCACGAATTCCCTGGTACCGAAGTTATCGAGCAGAAGTGCAGGAAGCTCAAAGAATAGGTTGTAGGCATCGCCGTTCGGCGCGTAGTGATATCGCTCAATACCAACAATCGATGACTTGTAATCTTTATTGACCGCCAGCAGGGAACTGGGATAGCGTCCCTGTTCCGCATAGTGCCTCTCGATTTCATTAATTAACTCTGCGCTGCTTGCAATCGCACGGTTTCTGCTGAACTCAATTGCAGCATTGGCAAACGCTACTTGAATTAGCAGTACAGCAACAGGTATGAAGATGAGATAAGCCGGCACGGGATTGATATTCTCCGGTTCCGCCTTTTTCAACAGCTTCAACGCTGGTGGCATTCTCGAGACAGTGTAAAACCATAGAACCAGTGTTAGGAGGCCAAAAGAAAGGCCCATACTCAGAAATGCAAAAAGAGAAACGATAATTGCGACGATCGAAGCTACGATCAGCGAAGCGGTCGCAAAATAGTATCCTTTGCTTGTATGTGGGAGGTTCCGCTTTCTTCGTGCCTGCTTCCTTAATTCATGGACCAGCCAAAGCGCCCCTATGGGAACAAGCAGCAACCCAACTATTCCCAACAGCTGAGACATCGCTGATAGCGTTACCGCCAATCCATCGTACTCCCCGGGAAAGAATGGATAAAATATACACAGAGCCACCAATGTTGTTATCCCCACCATCCAAATAAAGTGCTTGACCATTCCCGCAACTATATCCGCGACGGATATAGTTGTCAAGAGTTAAATGAGTTGTCCAGCACGATTTGCTTAGCAAATCGTGCTGGAC
>DASTOH010000218.1:0-16286 GCA_035720235.1 Anaerolineales bacterium
TGGATTCCGGCAGAGGAAGTGGAGGAATTCAACAGGCATATCGTCGGTCACATCAAGGTCCTGGAAGCATATTTCGGAGATGCGTTTCAAGGATTTGTCCCTGAAAAGTTTGGCATGCAGGGGAAAAACGCCATCGCGCAATTCACTTTGCTCGCCAACTCCTATCTGTACAAGCGTATGGATTTTTACCTTGAAATCAAGCGCAACCACAAAGCGGTATTCCTGAATTATCCGTTCTGGCTAAAATACGATTTCAAGAATCAAGGCCTCAAGAAAAAAATACTACAGACGATTCGGGAAGCCTGGTTCACCTCTTTCCCCAAAATCCCGTTGATGAATCCTGTTCAGGAGGATAGTACTCCCGTACAACAAACCGATTCAAAGACTTTGGTGGATTCTGTTGATGAGGATGCCACGTCAGCGAAGCTGATAGAACAAATCGATTCGGAAACTTTGGAAAATCCTATTGATGAGGATATCACGTCAGCGAAGCTGATAAAGGAAACCGATTCGGAATCGTTCGTAGATCCTGTTGATGAGGATGCCACGTCAGCGAAGCTGATGGAACAAACCGATTCGGAATCTTTGGAAAATCCTATTGATGAGGGTATCACGTCAGCGAAGCTGGTAAAGGAAACCGATTCGGAATCGTTGGTGGATCCTGTTGATGAGGATGATACGTCAGCGAAGCTGATAGAACAAACCGATTCGGAAACTTTGGAAAATCCTATTGATGAGGATATCACGTCAGCGAAGCTGATAAAGGAAACCGATTCGGAATCGTTCGTAGATCCTGTTGATGAGGATGCCACGTCAGCGAAGCTGATAGAACAAACCGACGCAAATGCGGAATCTTTGGAAAATCCTATTGATGAGGGTATCACGTCAGCGAAGCTGGTAAAGGAAACCGATTCGGAATCGTTGGTGGATCCTGTTGATGAGGATGATACGTCAGCGAAGCTGACAGAACAATCCGATCCGCATTTTGCGCAGGGACTGGAGTTGGGCTTAAGCGGACGGTATCAGGAAGCCATAGATGAAATCTCCAAAGCTGTCGAAGGTGATCCCAACGATGTTGTCGCGCAGACCAGTTTAGGGGTCGCTTTTCATAGATTGGGTGAAGATGACCGCGCCCTGTCCTGCTACGAAGCGGCACTACAGATAGACCCCCTCTATGCTGAGGCTCACTATTTCCGGGCCAACATTCTGTACAGCCACGGAAATATCCGTGAAGCCATTACAGGATATACGATCGCGCTGGGTCTGCAGCCGGAATTGATCGAAGCCTATGAAAAACCCATCCCCCAGGATCATCTGACTGACTATAGCCCCTCACCTGCTGAGATGGTCTGGATCGCAAAGCCAGCCCGCCGGATCCTCGACCTGAACAAATCACTCGAAACCCATCCTGGCGAAGCACATTTATTCAAAGAACGAGCGGCCCAATATTATCGACTGCGGAATCATGTACAGGCCATCGCGGACTATAGTTCATCCCTGGCAATAGGACCTGACGATGCAAGTGTGCTCCACTTGCGAGGCCTGGCGTATGAACAGATCGGGCAATTGGACCGTGCGCTGGAGGATTACCAGCGGGCCATCGCCATCAACCCGCAGTTATCGGACGCCTACATCGATCGCGGTGTTACGTTTGGGCAAATGGGAAATCTCCGGCAATCCCTTGTCAGCCTGACGGAAGCCATACGCCTTGCCCCCGGGAACCCCGATGGCTACTTTAATCGCGGCACTTCGTATTTTCAACTCGGCGATTTCGAGAGAGCCATCGATGACTTTTCCACGGTCATAGGGCTTTCCCCGAATGATGCGGACGCCTATTACTGGCGCGGGATCTCCCATGAGGCCGCGGGACGCCAGCAAGATGCAATTGCCGACTACCGGCAGTTTCTTGAACGATCCCAGGATTCCGATGTAAGAGCGGAAGTCGAAGCAAAACTGAGCCAATGGACGGAAGGCAAGCGCGACAGCCTTGACACCGCCCGTGATTGGCTTAGAAATTTCGGCAGGCGTGTTCGCAGCCGATTTGCCGTTCCATATGACCGGCCAACTACCGATCAGGTTCAACCGGAGCCACCCGATCAGGAGATTGACTTATATGACCTGATCACGGTGTTCGGTGAAAGGACCCTAAACTCCACCTGGCTGGGCAGCGGCGTGGATTGCTACGGAGAAACCGCCGCGGAATTGCTTTCGTATACCGACCCGGGCCAGCCCATCGCAGGCCATGACTTCCTGCGCATCGCATCCCGAATCTACAAAACGGTTCAGGGAGACTTCACCGCGTTCGACCCGGGTGCAGCTTCTCACTGGATCTTCATCCACGCCTGGGAGGGAAGCGGATTCTATATCGAGACCAACGACCCCGAAATCAAGGAGCGCCTGAAGGCTCGCTTTCCAGGGATTGAGGAGGTGGAAGGAGCATCCCCTCCCTATGAGAGTTTATTCATCGCCTCTGATCAGGCTTCCAGATAAAGGGAATCATCTTTCCGACATCAGAAACTAATACTCCCAATCCACATGCCCGAGCGGGGCGCGGTTGAGCTCATCGCGGATGTGACGCCACTGGGGCATGAATTTGTCCATCAGGGAGATGAAGCGGGCGTTGTGGGATGGTTCGATCAGGTGCACCAGTTCGTGAACGACAACGTATTCCAGGCACTCGCGGGGTTTCTTGCCAAGCTCCGTGTTGAGGCGGATGGTTCGTTTTTGTGACGTGCAGCTGCCCCAGCGGGTTTTCATGCGGCGGACAATGACTTTATCAGCCTTCACACCAAGAAGCGGTTCCCATTTGGCTACGAGTGGAAGGGCAGCATCGTTGACCAATTCCCGATACCAGGCCGTGACCACCGCTTCCCTTTTCTCCATCACGGCTCCGGGGCGGACAGTCAAAATCATCTGGTTGTGCCTGAGTTCAATAAAGGGAGTTCGATTTTCTTCTCTTACTTTTAGTAAATAGCGCTTGCCCCAAACGTAGTGGCTCTCACGATCCAAATACTCACGGCGTGTCTCGCGCTCCTGCTCCTGGAATTTTTTCTGATGCCTTTTAATCCAATTGATCTTCGAAATGGCGTAGACCCGAATAGTATCGAGTTTCACCCACCTGGGCGCAGAGATGCGGACACGGCCGGTAGGCGGATGGACGCTCAGATGAACGTTTTTGATCTTCTTGAAAACGACATCGACTGTGATGCCGCCAACTTCGATCTGTCTAGTATTCATGCTGTTGGAAAATGATCTTGAAGAGGCGTTCGACTTCATCGACATCCTTCAAAACATCGTATAACGCTCTCTTGATCACCTGCTCACGGGCTTGCATGCCACGCCAATCATCGGGGCGGGACCGCTTGACGGCCGTATCAAGCTCAAGCGCGAGTTTCAAAGCCGGATCGGCATCCACCTGGTAAACACCAGCCTGTTCGCCAGTTTGTTTGTCTGGGGAGGCTCTCAGGTTGTTGTAGAGGGCACGCTTGCCTGGAGTATCCAGTTGCTTGGGTGTCTCGTCGGAATGACCCGCGGCGACCTGTCTCGTCAGTTCATCGATCCGCTTGAGATATTCTTCGTATTCAACGGCTTTGGCTTTCCGAGCGGCGATGATCTCATCCAGCAGGGTAGACATCTTCTCATAGAACGCCGGGTCGGTGAGATGCTCGCGGATGATCACGTTGCGGACGTTGTTCTCGATGGTCTCAGCAATGGCAGTTCGATTGCCCTTCAAGTTGCCCAGTCGCTCTGCGATGGCATCCGCGATGCCGGTCTTGACGATCAACTCCAGGAGACCGATGTTATCGAAGGGAGAGATCTTGCGCGGTTCAGCGGCTTCGATGTAGGTATCGATGAGGTGACGCATATCGGCTTCGTAGGGTTTCAGATCCAGGGTCTCACCGCTGGCCCTGCGGATGATCTCACGGATACTGAGGTAGTCCTCGAGTTTCTTCTTGATGCGGGAAATATCATCGGCGCTGTAGCCCGCAGGTTCCAGTTCGTCAGCGATGTTGGCGTAGGCGCGGATGAGGGATACGGTCGCTTTGTAGAGCGCGACGCGCTGCGGTTCGTGTTCCTGCAGATCGGACGGGATCTCGGTATTGCCACAGAAGTAATGGATGAATTCCAACTCACCGCCCGGGGGTTGGACCGGCTCACAGAGCAGGGCAACAGCCTCAAGGGAAGTATCGAGGCGTTCCTTCCCTTTCTTCAGACGATCCTGCAAAAGGACTTCGGGGTCCGCGCCGCCAGCACTGTGATCAAGTTCGGAGGTGTACACGGCGATAGCGTTCTCGACCTTTTTGAACAGGTCCTTGTAATCTACGATGTAGCCGAAGTCCTTGTCGTCGCCATCCAGGCGGTTGACGCGGCAGATGGCCTGGAAGAGACCGTGGTCCTGCATGGACTTGTCGATGTAGAGATAGGTGCAGGGCGGCGCGTCGAAGCCGGTGAGGAGCTTATCCACCACGACCAGCAATTTCATATTCGCTGGCTCTTTGGTGAAGAGCCGCTTGGCATCGTCCTCATACGTTTCGGTCTTGGACATATTCGGCCTGGTTTCGACATCCTTCAGCAGTTCGTTATAGGTGTTGTAAATGAACTGTTTGTCGGTCTCAGTGTTGGCGCCGATTTCCTCCAAGGTGACATCGCTCGCTTGCGGATTGTAGGACGTAACCACCGCACACTTGCCTTTGAAGGGAGTTTTTTGAAACAGGGTGAAATACTTGCAAGCCTCATAAATAGATGATGCCACCAGAATTGCATTGCCATGTTCACTGGAGAGCCGCGGCTTGACGCTGAAGTCGAAGACGATGTCGCTCACAACGCGATCCATGCGCGCTTTGGAACTGAGTACGTTTTGCATCGTGCCCCATTGTTTTTTGAGCTCATCCTTCTGCCAGTCGTTGAGGCCGCGGGTCTTGGCATCGAACCAGGCGTCGATCTTATCCTTTGAGCCGAGGCGCTGGTCAATATCACGCGCTTCATAGACCAGGTCGAGCACGACACCATCCTCCACGCCTTCGCTGAATTTGTAGGTGTGGATGTAACTGCCGAACACCTCCAGCGTGGTTTCCTTGTCTTCTTTCAACAGCGGCGTACCGGTGAAGCCGATGAACACCGCATTGGGCAGCATGGCTTTCATCGTCTTGCGGAGCTTGCCACTCTGCGTGCGGTGGCATTCATCCACGAACACGAACAATTCGCCGTACGCTTTGCTGGGCTGGCTCTCCAGCTCCTTGATGAACTCATCGAAGTCCGTCACCTCCCTGCGCCCAAACTTGTGGATCAGCGAGCACAGGAGACGAGGCTTGGCCTGGCCAAGCTGCTTCATCAAGTCGCGACCACTACTGGTGCGATAGATGGACTCTCCGACATCGGAAAATACCCGCTCGATCTGTTTATCCAGCTCGTCACGGTCGGTCATGATGGCGACGCGGGCATTGGGATTGTTCTCAAGGATCCATTTGGCGAGCAGGACCATGACGATGCTCTTGCCGCTGCCCTGTGTATGCCAGATGATGCCGCCCTTGCGCTCACGGACATGTTCCTGGGCTTTTTTGATACCGAAATACTGGTGAGCGCGCGGCAGTTTCTTGACGCCGCCATCGAACAGGATGAAATCGTGCATCAGCTCGATCAGGCGATTTTTCTCGCAGAGCTTGAGCAGGTACTTGTCCAGTTTGAAGCGGGTGTCGTCCTCTTCGTCTTCCTTCCACTTGAGGAAGTATTTTTCTTCGGTGCCTATGGCTCCGTACTGTAATCCCTCTGTGTCGTTGCCTGCAAAGACAAATTGGACAGTGGTAAAGAACCACTCGTTGAATTCCTTTGATTGGTTCGATAGGTTTTGGCGAATGCCATCGCCGATGCTGACAGCGCTTTTCTTCAACTCCAGCACACCAACCGCGATGCCGTTCACATACAGGACCACGTCGGGGCGGCGCTCGTGACCGCCTTTGAGCGTGACCTCCTCGGCAATGGCAAAATCGTTCTTTTCAGGTTCGTTCCAGTTGATGAGATGGACCGTTTCGGTGACCTTGCCCGCTTCGATCTTGACAGGTACTCCGTAGCGCAGAAGTTTGTAGACTTCCTTGTTGTTGCCATAGAGATTGCGGTTGTGATTGTCGGCTTCACGGCGGAGGAGATCGATTGCGCGGTTGATCTGCGCGGTGGAGTAGCCGCTTTTGGTCAGCCAGTGGGTGAGATGTTCTTCCCAGATGTTGCTGTTCTCGAAATCGGTGCGGTCGCCGAGGTAACGGTAGCCCAACTCATCATGGAATAGGTCAATGATGCGGTTTTGCGTTTCCCGCTCAGGTTTGCCGACGACCATACAAAACTCCTTGAAAATGAACCCGATCCGTACTACAATGTCTATGAACGGTATCGTAAAGCCTGATGACTTTGGCTGTCCGTAGGACAGACCTAGCCTTTCCTGCAATGGAACGGGACAGACTGAAATCGAAGCTCAGGGTGAACCGTTCTCAAAAATTTCCCCGCAAGGGGATATGATAAAAAGCGTTTAGATCGCTCATCCTGTCTCGCGAAAAGTGGTCCTTGTGACCGCCTGCCCCCTCCTGTTCCTTCGGGGATAAGGGCTAGCGAGATGGGTTATTTTATGAGTGACAATCACCCTTTTATTTTATCCCTTCAATAACTCCCGTCTCATACCCCATCTGACCTGATTATTTCGGCAAGTTCTCTTATTGCTCAAGAAACGCGGCAAAGGCAGATATTTCCGCATTAAGCTGCGCGAAACTTTTGGAGGAGCCTTCTACAAGTTCTTTGAGCCGCTCAGGGTCAATATGATGGGTGTATACATTACGAATGATGTGGCGAAATCTGCGAAGTTCGTCCAGAAATTTTCCTGTTTCAATTGAAATGACAGCAGGGCGGATGCCAGGGATTTCTGTCTTCATTTGTCCTAGTAAAAGCTTATGCCACTCTGCCCCATGCGGCAGTTTACCGTCAATGGTCTCAGCGATGTGGGTAAAGAGGCGCTCAAAACCCGAATAGAAGCCGTGTAGGTTCAACGCAACACCGTCAAGGTATAAATCGTCGTTCGAGCGGCGGAAGAGTTCCCAGCCTTCCTGGATGCGATTGAAAACCCGTTGGAGTTCCTCTAATTCCTGACGGATGCGCCCAACCAGTCCTGTGACTTCTTCATCTTTCACAGCGGTTTTCCGTCTTTTTCGATGCTTTTGAGCAACGCGGGTGGACAGGTTTCCAGCTCGACAAGATCGATTTTGAATTCCGGGCTGAGATATAAAACGGTTTCCATTGCCGTTAAGAATTTCTCGGAAGGGATGCCGCGCGACGCCAGGTCAACATCGGACCAGCGGGTGAAGCCCACGCGCCGCGCCAGGGAGCCGAACAAGATGACTTCCTTCGCACCGAATTCGGTTTTGAGCAGTTTGGCGGCTTTGCGCGCAACGGACAATGCACGCCTGCGACGGCTGGAGATTTCCGCGCTGAACTTTGCCCTGCGTTTTTTGATGGCTTCCAGCGGGCGATATTTCTTGAGCGCTTCGGGAGGGAGGTTTAAGGCTGTCATGGACATGGATAAATTATACAACCCTTTCATCTGTGATAAACAATGTCGCTGCGAGCGGGTGCACTAAAAGGTTGTAGATGGATTTTGATGAGCGGGGCTAAAGCCGCCTGCTCAGTACTTGGAAGTCCTTCGGACTGGCGACCAGAGTCGGCTTGTAGCCGACTTTCACGAACTGAGGCAGGACTTTAGTCCGCCGAAACCAGATGTGCCCAAAAAACTTTGAGCGCTCCCCTGCGAGCCCGAGCGGAGCGAGTGGCGAAGCAGTCTCCTCGTCGTGGGGAGATTGCTTCCCCGCTTCGCAGGGTCACAACGACATCAGACCAACCTCACCCTCCCCGTGAGCAACTCCTGCATCATGCCCTGCTTGACCTGGCGGGCTTTAGCAAGTTTGGCTTCGAGAGCAGCGATTTCGGCAGCCATGTCGCTCAGGGTTTCGGGCATTCCAATCGTTAGGCACACAATGTGTTAGCCCGTTTCTTGACTGGGATGTAACCTTTGCGAAGTGTATAAACTATTATAGCGATCTCGTGTCATCTTTACTCTGAACACATTGGTTATGTTGGGTTCGTGTTCATAACCGAACTTGAGGAGCACACGTTGTCCTTTATGGTTATCGAGTGGACGCGGAAGGCTCTCTCAACCCGGAATTACAGTGTGTGTATAAATATCTGGGAAAGGAATACGAAGTGCCAAAGAAAATTTTGGAGTTGAATCCGTCTCACATCATTCCAAAAAAATTGCTCAACCTGGATTCGACCTCAGAGTTGCAGACACTGATCATCGAACAAATCTATGATAGTGCTCTGCTTGTCGAAGGTTTGCATCCATCCAGCATAGCGCCGCGCGTGCAGAGAATCATCGAGGCCGCGCTTGGCGAGAATGCAAAAAGCTCATAGTTCACGAATTCTTGCCTTTCCCTTTATCGCCCACGCGACCATGGGCGATAACAATTTCTGAGCAGTCCCAGCGCCCTGATGGAGGGCGCTGGGAACACTATTTCAGCTGTTCATATGACTATGCTTACTTACGGGGTTTCACCTTTTGATAGGACTCACCGCTGGTGAAAGGTAGACCTGCAAGCGGATTCCCAGCCAAATCCATGATGGATGCATTTACCGGCACATCTAAGCGAAGTTTACCCTGGCCAGTGCCGGTATTGACCGTGACCGTATAAATATTGCCGGAACCTGTCACATTACTAATCGTCGCACCAGTGATCTTCCCTGTGGTATGCAAAGCAAAATCGTTTGAGTCTACACCAGTTACTGGCTCAGAGAAAGTGACTACAAAGTTCACACTAGCCGCGCTCGTGGGGCTGGGATCAGCGCGGATGCTGGAAGTAACCGAAGGTGGGGTAGTATCTAATTCGTAAGCACCGATGTCGCAATGTGCTCCTTGCGAACGGATCACTCCGCGCTGATCGGTGGCTGGACAATTGGCATCATCTCCCGCGTCAATCGCGGGGGAGCCGGGCAGAAGCGCCATCGTTTCGGTAAGGCCACCGTTATTCTGCAAAGGACCAAGATTCGGATCGGCACTGAGGTTACCAGTTCCGGCATATCCACCTTGCACAATGCTATAGGTAACGGCAGGCATATTTCCAGCTATATTTTCGATTTCACCACCGGTATTCCCCCATAGAATGGCATTGCGGATGAGTAAATTGCCACCCGCCTCATTGTATATCCCACCTCCCTGGTTATCAGCTGCTTGGCCGCTAAGTGTACTGTTGGTCACCGTCAATGCGCCGCCGTTCCAGATACCGCCACCGTTATAAGCAGTGTTGTTGGCGAATGTGCTGTTGGTCACCGTCATTATATTGCCATTGAATAAGGCGCCACCTGCGCCGTCCGCTGCGTTATCGTAGAACGTACTATTGGCCACTGTGACCGTGCCTCCATTCATGATGCCAGCGCCACCAGCTAGTCCGGACGTTGAATTGCCGAAAAATGTACTATCGGTCACCGTTGCCGTGCCGTCTGAAACGAGAATTCCAGCACCCAGATATGCGCTATTCGTAGAGAATGTGCTGTTGCTGATGATCAATGATCCGCTGCTATTGATGCCACCACCATCATTGATGGCTATGTTATTCGTGAACGTGCCATTGTTCACCGTCAGGGTGCCACTCTCGTTAAGGATCCCGGCGCCATAGGTCGCAGAGTTATTGCTGTCAAAGCTGACATTTTCCAGATTGGCGCTAGTGCCGACACTCATGTAAAGCCCACCACCAATATCGGCAAAGTTGTCATTAAACGTGACATTGGTGAGAGCCAAGCTACCACCCGTGATGATTATTCCCCCGCCGCCTGCATTCGGCCACTCGCCATCCGCTTGGCCGCCAATGACTGTGAAACCATCTAAAATGGATTGGCCGCTGTCGCTACTAGTGGCGACATGATAAGAATTATCTGAGGAAACTTCGGAGGTTCCAACATCACCGCTCAAGATGGTGACATTGATCGTTGGGTCGCGCTGTTGGCGAGATAGCTCGTTCCCAGCAAAGCCCCCATAGACTGCTACGCCACTCTTGAGCGTGAAGGAAATAGTGCGGTCTGTGCCTGTCGTGGGTTTGTACGTTCCTGCTGCAACCCAAATCTCATCACCACTTGATGCAACTGCAAGAGCGGATTGCAAATCATTGTAGGCGTTTGCCCAGGATGTACCATCGTTCGTTCCACTGGCATCCCATTTGACATAACGAATCATAGGACTTGCGTGGACTGGGATGACTACAAAGCCTCCAAAAATCAAAACCAAGACTAGAACCATACGAACAATGATAGATTGATGACTTTTCGTGAACATAAACCTCTCCTCGGAGAATGGCTCTCCTTCCCAAAAACATAGATTTTCTGAGTTCTTGCTACGTACCCGTACACAATTTCATCATGATCAGTATAGTGCTCATGACCACAATTTACAAGACAACTTTTGTCACTTTGAGGTTACAGTTCAGTGCAACAACGATCCTGGTGAATTAAGCAGATATGCAATTCGAATCGCGTCAATATCTCTCGCTACTTAGTCCGAAGAGAAGCCCACCAACGATCTCAAGCGCCAAGGAGAAGTAACCGCCGTTCTCCAGCCAGTTCGAGACGATCAGTCCTGTATCCCAGGTGATAGCGAGCACCCCGCTAGATCACTGAGTCCATTCTTGCTCGCGCTGAGAGCAGAAGCCTGTGTCCCAACCGGAACAGACCGCCCGGCAACTAACAAACAGGCAGCCGCGACGAAGCAATCCCCCGTAGCGAGGAGATTGCTTCGGGTCATGACGCTCGCAATGACACTGTATCGCAATGACACTATATCAACCTGATCCTCCCAGTGAGCAACTCCTGCATCATGCCCTGCTTGACCTGCCGCGCCTTGGACAGTTTCCCTTCGAGCGTGGCGATTTCGGCATCCATGTCGCTCAGGATTTCGGCGATGGCGGTTTGTTCTGGAAGTGGTGGGCAGAACAATTCAAGGCTTCGCAATTCAGTAAGACCAATACGTTTTCTTGTACTACCCACGCCCGCATTTTCTGCTTTTGTTCGAAAGTCTTTTGCATTGATAACCGTATAAACAAAATACGTACTAAATCTCTTTTGGTCAACTGCCAAACGAATACCATCCGAACACATCACATAACGCTCGTGAAGTGAAGGAATGATGCAAGCTCGTGCAACAGGATCGCCCATTTTGGAAAGAATAATTTCCCCAGGATAGATATTGCAACTCAGCAATTCATCTGCCTTTTGCTTTGAAGTAAAAACTTCATACTCAGGCTTGAATTCGCCATCGCCAATATTTTGAAGTTGGATAACTCTGATCCCATCATCAGTGTAATCTGATGCTTTGAGGTTTGAGCCAAAAGGACCACCAGTGTAACTCCATCGTTTATTTGGGTCGGCAATGCTCCCAAGATTTGTTGATGCCCAGTTATCTTTTACTCGGAGCAATTCCTGCATAGCACCTTGTTTGACCTGGCGCTTTTTGGTGAGTAGTTGCTCCAGGGCTTCGATGAGGGCATCCGTATCGCTCAAGGCTTGGGCGATGGCATCTTGTTCGTCTTTGTTAGGAGGAAGAGGGATGGGATAGGTCTTTAGCTTCTGAGCGTTAATGTTTGCCTGGCCAACTGCGACGCTAAGAACCTTGCTGCTGTACTTCCTTGAAAACTCGGTATTGAGAATATAGTTAAGAAATTGGGAGTTCAACAATGATTTATCAACGTTAATTCGTATGAGATAACCCGCAAATATAGCTGGACGTTCACCATCGTAAATTGATGTCTTGCCTACAAGATCGATTGTATTTGTTCGATTGAAAAGAACATTGCCTGGACGCAGTTGGTACTTGTTAATCTCAAACTCGTTGCTAGTGTAGACTAAGTCATTCCAATCAATTTTGCCATCTTGTAAATTGCCCATCCTAAGAACTGGCATTTGACCTTGCGTACTTGACTTTGCAGACGAACCATATTCGACTGATAAGACCAAACGACCGAGTGGTTTCACTTCCCAATCTTCTGGAATTATCCCAACTTCTGTTTGTTTATAACCCGCCTTTATTTCCATGCGAACCCCATCCTTTCCAGGTGGCGGTTCACTTTTTCTTCCAGTTCATTCACGCAATCCGTCATCTGCGGCAATGGGGTTTCGTAGCGTTCCGCAAGTTCCTTCACGCGCTGGGTCAGGCTCTGGCTGACGCGATCCATCTCGCCGTGAATGGCGGCATCCAACGCGGCAAGCCACTTTTCATCCACCACCAACGACTTGATCTCGGCTTCGGTCAGTTTGGGATAATGAGCGTAGGCTTTGGCGTCTAGGTCGGCTTCGGCGTCCTTGAGTTTCTTTTTGAGGTCGGCTTCCTTGGTGTTGAGCTTTAACCATTCTTTTAGCACCGCCAACTCCTCATTATCCACTGCTGACTGCTCACTGCCTATTGGTAATTGGGGATTGGTGATTTCTTTCAAACGCGCAGTGATATTGGCTTTATTTACCTTATCCAATTCAGAAAAAGCGCCTTCTTCGCCGCCGTGCTCCTCTTCCAATTCCGCGAGACGGGCAGTCACGCCTTCCAATACGGTGGTGAGAGCATCGATCTCCGCCTGTTCCTTTCCATAATAACGGGCGACGATCAGCGACTTGGGGATCAGGTCACACGTCCAGCCCTTGTCCTTTTCCTTGCCCTTCTTGTCCGTTTCGATGATGCGCGTGGTCTCAGCTTTCCAGCCGTCGGCGGCGATAAGGTAGCAATCGTCCTGCATGGTCTGTCTCCAGTAATCCATCAGGTGCTGGTAAATATCATAGCGGTCAATGAGCGGCCTATCGGTGTAGTGTTTGAGCAGGTCTTCTGCCAGGGCTGAGATCACTTCTTTCGGGTGAAAACCAGCCTTCAGCCCCTTGAGAAAATCGGCGCTCTTCCTTTTCCATTTTTCGAAATGGGCATTCATGTCCGCGATGAAGGAGGCGAATTCGGGATGCGAATAAATCGTCTGTTTCAGTTGAGAGTGGGAAGTGGAAAGTTGAAAGTAGCCCGGACGCAACGGCTTGAAGAGGTCCGTTTTGAGGCTCGGGCAAACGCCCCAATATTTCCCCAGAGGGAGCGCGTCGATATCCGCCGCAGGGATGCCGCCCTGCAGGTGTCCGGCGATGTCCTGAATGTCTTCGGGTTCCTGGCCCTCGATGTAGCGCGGCAGGTTGAGGTTGAACTCGTTCCGCTCGATCTCGTCGAAGGAAACCATGCGCGAATATTTCTCGATCTCGATCTGCTTGTTGAAGACATCCACGATCTTGTGAATATCCTGGGCGCGCAGGCGGTTCTTGGGACCATCCTTCATGAAGCCGCGGCTGGCGTCGATCATGAAGATGCCCTTACGAGCCTGGGCATGCTCCTTGTCAATGACAACGATACAGGCGGGGATGCCCGTGCCATAAAATAAATTTGCCGGCAAACCGATGATGCCCTTGATATAACCCTTGCGGACGAGGGCGCGGCGGATCTCCGCTTCGGCATTGCCGCGGAAGAGCACGCCATGCGGCAGGATGCAGGCGCCTTTGCCTGTGCTCTTGAGCGAGCGCACAATATGGAGTAGGTAGGCGTAATCGCCCTGCTTGGCGGGCGGCACACCGAAGGATTGAAAGCGGTCATACGGATCGTGAAGCGGGTCGAGCCCTGTGCTCCAGCGCTTATCGGAGAACGGCGGATTGGCGACCACATAATCGAAGCTCTTGAGCGCCTCACCGACCTTGTACTTGGGATCGGTGAGCGTGTTGCCCTGCGTGATGAGCGCGGTGGGATTGTTGTGCAGGATCATGTTCATGCGGGCCAGACCGCTGGTCGCCGCGTCCTTTTCCTGACCATAGAGCGTGACCGGCGTCCCCGCTTCATCCCCAACCTTGAGTAATAACGACCCCGACCCGCAGGTTGGGTCGTAGACAGATGTGTCCGCGCTGGTCTTTGCCCCACGGATGCCGACGATCTGCGCAATAATGCGGCTGACTTCGGCAGGCGTGTAGAACTGTCCCTTGCTCTTGCCGCTCTCCGTGGCGAAGTGGCGCATCAGGTACTCGTAGGCATCGCCCAGGATGTCATCGCCTTCGGCGCGGTTCTTCGAGAAATCCAGCGCCTTGTTCTCGAAGATGGCGATCAGGTTCGTCAGGCGGTCCACCATCTCCTTGCCGCTGCCGAGTTTGTTCGGGTCATTGAAATCGGGGAAATCAGAGAGCTTGTTGGCGCTTGCCAGCGGCGCGATGATCTTCTTGTTGATCTGGTCGCCGATGTCGGGCTTGCCCTTCAGGGCAACCATATCCTTGAAACTGGCTCCCTGAGGGATCGTGATCGGCGCATACGGCACGCCCGCATACTTGTCGCTGATGTACTTGATGAACAGCAGCACCAGCACATAATCCTTGTACTGGCTGGCATCCATGCCGCCGCGTAATTCGTCACAACTTGCCCAGAGGGAGGAGTAGAGTTCCGATTTTTTGATTGGCATGGACTGATTATAAAGGTTTCTGATGTCGGAAACATTACGCCATCAGTAACATAGGCTAAAGACGATTTTTGTCTTATACTTTTGCAGAGAGACGTCCTCGGCGCCACTTGCAGTCGTCACTCGCCAATCCTGCTGCTTGTTTAGGAACCAGGGTAAATGACAAGGAGAAAAATGCCTGAAATAACGCGCCAACGAATGGGATTGTTTTTGCGGTTTATCTGCGAACTCTTGATGGATAAGCCGGATGGCCTGCCCGCCAAAGACATTTTAGATCTCATACCAAAGTCCATACCACTCAACGAGTTCGAAAGCGGCTACTACCCTTCTAACCCGAATACTCCCAGGTATCAAAAATTGATCCGCTTTGGAACAATTGATCTTGTAAAAGCTGGATGGTTGGTGAAGAATAAGGGTCGCTGGTTCATAACCGAAGAAGGAAAGCTGGCTTACAACAAATTCACCGACCCTGAAAAGTTTTATAAGGAAGCGGCCCGTCTCTATCACGAGTGGCGAAAATCCCGACCTCATGAGGATGAGATCGACATCACCGAGGCAGAGGAAAGCCCTAAGGCTGCCGTGACGGTTGAAGAGGCGGAGGAGCTGGCTTGGGTTCAAATCCAGGAATACCTGCAAAACATGCCTCCATATGATTTTCAGGAGTTAGTTGCTGATCTCCTGCGGGCGATGGATTATCACGTCGCCTGGGTCGCGCCACCCGGAAAAGATCGCGGTATTGACATCATCGCCTACACTGACCCACTGGGCGCCAATGTGCCCCGCATCAAGGTTCAGGTGAAGCGTCGCGACCAGCCCACCAATGTGGAAGGGCTCAGGTCTTTCATGTCGGTCTTGGGAACGGATGATTTGGGTTTATTTGTCGCCTCCGGAGGCTTTACCAGCGACGCGAAGGAGGAAGCCCGCACGCAGGAGCGGCGCAAAATCACCTTGATCGATCTTGAAGATCTCTTTGACCTTTGGGTGGAGCACTATCCCAAGCTGACCCAGGAAGCAACACAACGCCTGCCGCTAAAGCCAATCTACTTCCTGGCGCCGTCGGAGTAAAGCTGAACAGTTTCTGACGTCAGAAACGCGCCACCCCTCACGGCGGAAAGGGAGAAATCCATGGCAAACGAAGAGCATCTCAGGATTTTGAAGCAAGGAGTGAAAGTTTGGAACGATTGGCGGAAGACACACCCTGACCCCTACCTATCACCTGATTTGACAAACGCTTCCCTAGACGATGCCTTTCTGGATGGAATAAACCTGTACAGAACAAATCTAAACAAAGCCCATCTCCGTAAAGCCAATTTGACAGGAGCAATATTAGTGAGCGCGGTTTGCATAGGAACAGACCTCCGAGAGGCTACTCTTCACAATGCGAGACTTACTGGCGCCGGACTTACCAGAGCTACCCTCCATGACGCCAAACTTATGGGAGCTGATTTGGATGGGGCCGATCTGACGGATGCTATACTTCATGGAGCTGACCTCAGCCGTGCTGATCTGAGTGGAGCCAGCCTCATTGGTACAAATCTTACCGATGCATCTCTTGATAATGTCAATCTTACTTGGGCACAGTTAGGAGATACAGTTTTTGGAAACGTAAATCTAAGCAATGTTCACGGGCTTGAAAACGTTCGGCATCAATTCTCTTCCACAATAAGTTCTACAACAATGCAGCTCTCTCAAGGAAAAATTCCTCCAGAATTCTTGCGGGGTTGTGGCTTGACAGATTGGGAAATTGCATCAGTAAAG
>DASTOH010000219.1:0-20693 GCA_035720235.1 Anaerolineales bacterium
ATGCGTCAGGTTTATAGACGCCTGAAACAACAGGCTGCGCGCCTGAAAGCACTGCCTGTGAAGTGCCAGTCGCGACCCGCTGATAACCCCAGGCTTCGAGACCATGCTGATCGGGGAAGATGTAATCAGAGGCCAGCGCGGTTTCATCCGGGAAGGTCGCAAATGAAATGACCTGTGGAACAGACTGCAGCGCCTCCGCAAAACCAAGTGATCGGGGTAGTTCAAAGACCGGGTTGACGCCGTGGACAAACAAAGTCTTGATTTCCCCACTTTGCATCCTTGCAACGAAGTCCTTCATCTCCTGCGCGCTCGCCGGACGATGATAGGCGTCCTGATTGGGTGCAAGCGGCGACAGGAACACACCGCCGGCCTGACCGAAATTATTGACCAGAGCGTTGAGGGCCAGCACCGCCCCGGCAGTGGAGAGTCCATTGCTTTGGCCGAGGGCCGCGCCACCTGGTATTGCCAGCGGGCTTTGTGCGTCAACAATCAGCTCGGCAATATGCTGGAGCTTTTCCAAAGCCACATCGGATTCAGAAGCCACGGCTTGGGGGTCCACCGAGGCGAACGCTCGGGGCATCGCGCCGCCTTTGGCTTCCGCTACGAGTTTGCCGATCGCCAGCGTCACCAGTCCCTCGGTCCCGGGTCGAACCGGGACCCACTCATCCGCTTTGGCTGCGGTCGAGGATATTCGTGATTCAAATTGGATGAAGTGGCCGCGTCGTTTGGGATTTCCACGGCGCATCTTTGCGAATTCGCGTGTATAAGCCACCGGTGAGAGCCAGGTTTCCAGGAAGTTTGCGCCAAAGGAAAGAACCAAATCAGAATTGGCAAGGTCAAAGAAAGGCATGGCAGCTTGACCGAAGAGATCTTCAGCGGCCCTGCTCAAAGTGGCCTGGGCCTCAAACATGCTCTGCGCGCTGAAACGCAGTGGCGCAGGAGCGCCGATGGCATTCGCAAGGTCAGACAGGAGGTCAAAGAGATGATCTGAAGTGAGGCCCATCAGGAAAGCCACGCCGCCTGGATCTTTAAGCGCATTAGCAACTGTCTGAACGGCCTCATCCCAGGTCATATTGGACGGCACATTTTGAAAATCGGCATCGTAAAGTGCCTCCCCGCGTGTGTGCTTGATAGGGCCGGTCACGCGATTTGGATTATACAAACCCTGTAAGGTTGTTTGACCCCTGGGGCAGGTTTTTCCAAGATTCAGAGGATGCTTCGGGTTGCCCTCCACTTTGATGGCCCGTCCCTGCATGGTACGGACGACCAGTCCGCAGCCCGCCGCGCACTCGCGGCAGGTGGTGGCGTAATAAGTGCTCAAACCATTGTAAGTATACTCAGGCATCTGCATGTAGGGCTCGCGCTCTACATAACGTGAGGCCGGACCACAACCGGTCAGAACGGCCGTGGTTGCTGCACCTGCACTGGCCAGTTTGAGAAAATCACGCCGGGAAATTTTTTCACTCATAATAGTTTCCTTTTCACCCGGTTTAATAATGACATGTGCCGCAGTCAGTGAGCTTGGTTCGTTTCTCATCCAGGAGTGCAGTGACTGCGGGATCACTTGTTGGATTATTGGTTAAATTGTTTTCTGTACGATTTCTGTGACATTGCAGGCACCAACCCATGTTCAAAACCTGCGGGTTTTCATAGATTTCCATCTTGCTCACGTCTCCATGACAGGTCTCACAATTTAACCCTGCGGCGATGTGAGGACGATGGGTGAAGTGAACAAAATCAGGCACCTGCGCAACGGGGATCCAAACAATGGGCTGATTGTTCCTGACTTTATCAACAAGGTAGGCAAGTTTTTCGCTCGTGAATGTCTTTTCGATCTGTTGGTGGCAGCCCCAGCATTTGCTCTGCGTCGGCAAACCCGGCGATGGACCCCGTAACGCGCCCGGATGACAGTACAAACATTGGACTCCAAACCCTACATGCAGGTTATGGGGAAACTGGATTGGCTGGTCGGGTGGTGTCTGGGTGATGGAAATGCCGTAAGCGGCCAGGCTGAAAAATGCCAGTCCCCCGATGATGGCCGCCACCCGCCCCATCGGACTGATCACCCATTCAAAGAATCTCTTGATCATGCAATCTCCTCAGTCAGCGTTGTTCGTGAAATAATGCACGAAATTATACTAAAGCATATCTTGTTTGTAAACATTCATCCCGCAGATGTGGCTGATAACAAGCCATCCACTGTTCTTTTCCAGACTTGCTTCACTGCACTACTTTGGAATTGATATCACGAAAAACCATCAAAGGAATTGCCTACCATATAAAAACTCGTCCCAATCATGCCAGAGAATCAGGACGAGCAGAGAGAATCAGAATAAGATCAAGGGTCTCTGGTTGGTGCACCTTATGGGTCTCAAACGGCGAGATTATACTTCAAAAGAACAGGCTAGTACATACAAAAGCCGAGTATGTCATGACGATTGCAGGGTCAGGGATTGGCAAACGCCGTTCGAGTACGCATGTTATACTCATGAGATGTATGAAGAAGTTCATTCGCCCTCTCACCATCCTTATCATCAGCCTGTTCCTGGCACTGACGGTGGTCGCGTTTAGCGCAACCAATTCAACAGGTTCAACACGCCTAGGCGACTATTCCGGCGCCAACTTCTTTTTTCAAATCACCACCACGCCCCAACCCGTGGAAGATCGTTCGGAAATCGGTTCCACGGATGGCCTGACGTTGTTGAGTATCATCATCGTCACCATCATTGTGATTCCAATTTTCCTAGAACGGAAAAACTGGTCGCAAACTTGACTTAAGCCGTCTGCGGTGAGCGCCGGGCTTTTTCGATCCGTTCGCCGAGCGGGGGATGCGAATAGAACAGGAACACTACCCATTTTTCGGGATCGACCTCCCCCAGATTTTGATTCGCCAGCCGCGTAAATGCGGATGCGAACGCTTCGCGCTTCCCCGTGGCCTGCAACGCGTAATCATCGGCCATCCCTTCCCGCCAGCGTGAAACGGCGTTGCCGAGCGGCATGGTGAGGAGACCATACGCGCCGAAGATGAGGTTCAGAGCCGGGAAGGCGGCCACGTCTGCCGGGGAGGCAAAACCGAAATATCGGATCGCCCAGTTCAGCGCCAAAGAGGCCAAGAACAAGCTTAACGTGGTACTGATCGCCCCAAACGTGATAAAAAGGGGAATATCGCGATGGACGTGATGGCCCAGCTCATGCGCCAGCACGGTTTCTATTTCGTCGGTGGAAAACTCATTGATCAGGGTATCGCCCAGCACGATGCGCCGCGTGTTGCCGATGCCGGTCAGCGCAGCGTTGGCTGCCTTCGTGCGTTTAGACATATCGAACTTGAAGACGCCCCGCACCTTGGTGTTGGCGCGCGCCGCCAATGACAGCAGGCGTTCCGCCAGTTCCTTGTGCTCATCGCCCAAGGGAATGTATTTGTTGAACAACGGCATGATCAGGATCGGCGCCAAGTTGGTGAGCAGCACGTTGAAGAGCAGCAATCCGATTGCGGCCCACAGCCACCAGAGATCACTGGTCACGCGCAAGGCGAGGTACAGCAGCTCGAGCAGGATCAGCCCAATGGGCGCGCCGATCGCCAGTCCCTTGAGCAGGTCGATCACCCAATCCTTGAACGTCTGGTTGGATTGTCCGAAGCGGTGCGGCAGGACAAATCCGCCGTAATAGCTGAGCGGCAGGTTGAGGAGGGTGTAGAGGCCGCCAAAAACCGCGACAAAGAGCGGCACCAAAATCCATTCATTTTGGGTGAATTGACTCAGCCAGGTACGCAAAGAGATCGCCCAGCCAAAGAATAGCCACGCCAGGGCATAGAGCGCGCTGAAGATTGTATCCACCAGCCACAACCGGCGGCGGATGCGGGCATATTGTTTGGCCTGTTTTTGTCGTTCAGGGTCGAGAGTGGTCATTCCAACTCCGATTTACGATTTTGGATTTACGATTTCCGCTGCAAGCAAGGCAATGATCTCATCGCTCTTCATCACCTTGCCATAGGACTTCAACGCGGCCAGAAAAGATTTGTGCACCAGGTCGGCAGGAATGGTTGTATCGCCATAAGTGAGATCGCGCGTGGCGCAGGCGTCTTCGGCAATAATGACTTGAAATCCGTGATCCGCCGCGGCGCGGGCGGTGGCATCCACGCACATGTGGGTCATCATGCCGGTGATCACCACGCGTTCGACGCCCCACTCTTTCAACATGTCGAGCAGCTTCGTCTCGCGGAAGGCGTTGGGATAATGCTTGTAGACGATCGGCTCGCCTTCGAAATGCGCGACCGAGTCGTGAATATCGGATCCGCTATCGCCTTTGATAAAGAACGCCGCATCGGGTTTGAGCGAAATATGCTGGATATGGACGTGCTGCCCACTATGCTCGCGGAAACATTGAAGCAGCACGTAGGCTTTCTTCGCGGCCTCTTCCGGATTCACCAGCGGATATTTACCGCCGGGGAAATAGTCGTTTTGAATATCAATGACGAGCAGCGCTGTTTTCATGGTCTTCTCCAGATTTGCAAAGTATAGCCCAAAATCAGGTTCAACGACACGGATGCAGGGTTATGAAAGACACTAGGTGAACACCCACGATTTCCTAAAATGAATAGTATGCAAGCAAAACGCAAGTCCTGCACCTATTGGGTCCTCGTGGGCGTTGGCATTCTCCTGGGCATATGCCTGCTCCTTTCGGCCGTGTCCGCTTTCAGCAATCGTAATTTGCCGAAACAGGAGAATTCCGAGCTTCCAGGTCCATTGGATAAAGCGCGCCTGCTAGAGGCGCTCCAATTGAGAGCTATGCTGGGCGATCAAGTTTGGCCGGGTTGGGGCAGCACGGAGATACCGATCATTTTATCCAATGACTCCTACGAATTCCTGTTCGATTACAGGGGCCAGCCGCCGGCAGAGTGGTCATTGATAGCAGACGATGACCTGGCGGGAAAACCTTTCTTCAGGCGGACGGCTGATGACCCACAAAATTTCGCCGTCAGGGTCGGTGACATCTGGACAGCCAGCATTGGCACCAAAAATAACATGGATGTGTTTCTGATCGATACATTTCGAGACATGTTTCCCACCCCCATCAAGCAAATCTTCCCATATCGTTTTCTGATCCAACCCAGTGAAACGCAACTGGGTGGCCTATTGCATGAAACGTTCCATGTTTTTCAATATCAAATCGCGCCGGACCGTGTCACCGAAGCTGAGTCCATTCATAAACTAGGGGACCAGTATGAATCTTCATCGGCATCCCTCAACACGGAATGGAGGCAGGAAAGTGCCCTGCTGGCCGATGCAATGGAAGCAGAATCACAGGCAGAGAAAATTAATCTTGTTCGCCAATTTCTCACCATACGTGATGCGCGGCGCAAGGATTATCAACTCAGCACCGAGTTAATCGATTATGAACGCTGGCTGGAGTGGGAAGAAGGCACCGCCAAATATATCGAAGTGGCGATTTTGAAAGCTGCAAGTGAATCCGCTGAGTACCAGCCGCTGCCAGAGATGCAAAACGATCCTGATTTCAACAGCTATCAGAAATTCGATCAACGCTGGTCTCAAGAGTTGATCCAGCTTCGGTATCAAACCACTTCTGGAGAAACACAGTTCTATATGACCGGCATGGCCCAGGCATTTTTGCTCGATGAGTTGATGCCCGATTGGAAGGACAAATATTGGGGCGATGGTGTATTTCTGGAAGATCTTCTACGGATGGCAATTGCGGAAGATCGATGAGGCTTCAATCCGCAAGAGGACTGGCGCTATTACAGGTCATCCCAACAATGTCACCCTGAGCGATAGCGAAGGGTCTCTTAGTCAACATTCGAGACTCTCCCCGGCACTTGCGCCCGGGGCAAGTGTCGGTCGCGGACAAACGCTCCCTCACATCGTCCCGATGTCTTTCGGGAGAGTGACATGAATCTCAAATTACATCGGCTGGAGTGCGTTGACTGGAGCGACTCTCGGCTGCTCTATGCCCCAACACCTTGTCCACAAAATCATTCACAACCGATACCGCAATCGAAACACTCTGGTCACCGCCTACAATCAGGGCGTTGATGCCCACCACTTCGCCATAGGCGTTGACGAGCGGTCCGCCGGAGTTGCCGGGCGCCAGGGGCACGTCGGAACGGACGATGGGCAATGTATCGCCGCGCCTGTTTTGCGCAAAAGCCAACGCGCTGACAATGCCGCGCGTCACCGTGTTACGTTGTCCCCACGGATGCCCGAACGCAAAGACCAGCTCGCCCACGCGCGGGGAAGCAGAAGCCGCCCTCAGTGGAGTCAGCCGCGTGGCTTCGATAGAGAGCAACGCCAGATCCACATCCGGGTCGCGGGCGAGCAGGCGCGAACTGTATTCACCATCGTTTTGCAGGACAACGATAGGGGTTTGTCGCCCAACGACGTGATTATTCGTCAGGATGAGTCCGTCCTCGGCCCAGACAATCCCTGCGCCCGCGCCGAAGCGGTGACCGCGCACGATCACCAGCGCAGGCATCACCTGCTGGACGAGTTCATGGATGACCTGTGTAAACGTACCGTTGAAGTTCATGTTATCTCTCACCAATTAAGACGTTCAAGGTCTGGGGCTGTCCGCCGCGCAGAATTTCAATCGGCTCGGACTTTCCCACCACATCGCCGCTCAGCCGCGCGAAAAGGTCATCATGATGAAAAACTGGAACGCCTGCAACCGAAACAAGAATATCGCCAACCATGAGTCCACCTTTGGAGGCCGGGCTGTCCTTCTCAACACTCAGGATCACCAGGCCTGAAGCCTGCTCGCGCTTCAGCGCCTTTTGAGTCAGTCCGGGGATTTCAACCGCCTGGCTGCGAATCCCGAGATAACCGTGTTTCACACGTCCATGTTTTGCGAGGGTTTCCGCGGTTCTCCACGCAATGTCCGCCGGGATGGTAAGGGCCGCGCCGTTTGCGATACCTGACGTGTTCAGGCCAAGCACGGTTCCATCGGCAGCCACCAGCGGACCGCCAGAGAAGCCCGGATACGAAATACCATCGGTGCGAATGTATTTTTCAAGCATGCCCCCGCGTGCAGTCCGGACCGGCCCACCGATCGCGCTGACCGTTCCAAGACTGGCCTCGATCCCATTCGTGGATGGGCGACCCAGTACCAGCGCGATTTGCCCAAGACGTGCTGGACTCTTCGTTACCTCCGCGACCTGCGCGTCGGCGCGCTCGAGTTTGAGCAGTGCCAGATCGGAATCTGGATCGCGACCCACGACCTTCGCAGGGACCTGTGTCCCCTCTGCGAGAGTCACGGTGATATCTTCTTCGCGTTCAATGACATGGTCGGCTGTGAGGATCAAGTCGGCCGCGTATGCAATGCCGCTGGCCGGCATACGGCGGCGCGCGTTGACCAGCACGGTCGCTTTGCCCGCGCGTTCGGCGGCATCTGCCAGCGCATCAGAAAGTTCCACTAAAACAGTTTTGCTCATGGAAAGTACACTCCTTATCTTCGTGTCACTGCGAGTGAGCGAAGCAGTCTCCAATTAAGGAGGAGATTGCTTCGCCTCCGGCTCGCAATGACATATCCTCAAGCAGTATAGTTCTGAAGCCTTTGGAGTGCATCGCCGAAATGACTAGGTTTTGGACTGGAAGAATGGGGAGGGGTCGCCGTCCACGAATTTTCAACGAATAAACGAATGTCGATCACCGATTCGTGAACCCTGTTTACTTGTCTACATGTCTCCCTGTCTACACTCCTCTCACTTCCTCCCAAAATCCGCCGGGTTTTCGCCCCACATCTCCGTATCCCACTTCAATACCGCATCGTCCTTCAACTCATTTTCCGCCAGCCAGTTCTCGGCGCTGCGGATCATGACAAAGAGCGGAGCATTCTTCGCCGTATGTTTCAAGTTGGTTCTGCAAACACCGGTGTACACCCATGAGATGCCGTTTTCAGAGTCAGAGTAAATAGGCAGCTCCTTCTCATGTTTCTGTAACCAGGTCAACGCATGCACGATCGCCAGAAACTCGCCGACATTATTCGTTCCATCCGGGTAGGGACCGGCGCGAAAAATCTCCCTGCCGGACTCGGTATCCACACCGCGATATTCCAGTTTGCCAGGTGAGCCATTGCAAGCCGCGTCCACGCTGATGGATGGAAGGATTGGTTTTGTTTCCGCCGCTTTCCACTTTCCCAGCGAAGAGACCTTCCCTTTATACGCGTCATACTGCAGCTTGAAAGCTGTCTCTGCCTCCTGGAGCGACCCAAACGCCTTATACTCCGCGCCAGCAAACCCCTTCACCTGCTGTTCACACTCCGCCCAGGAGGTGAAGACGCCGGTCTTGCGTCCCTTCCACACGACGTAGAATTTTGACTTCGGCATGGCTCAAAATACAAGGGCGGAGCATCCTTCAACTACGCTCAGGACGAACTCCGCCCTACAAAATCATGACTCTACCGAATCTTCCCAACCCGCTTCTTCCACCGCCATGAATATGTCCGTGGCCGAGATCAAACCGATCAGAGCACCGTTTTCATCCACGATGGGCAGGTGGTGAATGTGGTGTTGCTGCATTACTTGTGAACACTCCATCAGGGTCCAATCCGGGTTGCCTGTGATAATGGGGCCGGACATAATGTCACGTACCCTTGTTTCAGAGGGGTTGCGACCCGCAGCAACAATTTTGTCACGTACATCGGTTGAAGTAACAATACCGTACTTGGGATTGTTTTCTGACATGGAGACGACCACGCTGTGGATTTTACGGCGACGCATCAGGGTGAGCGCATACTTGACGCTCGAATCGGGATCAACGACCACAACAGGCCTGGACATCCAATCACGTACTGTGTGTGGCATAGGAACTCTCCTCCGAATTTGTTCTGCTCCCAGCGCAGTCCTTTGCGAAGCATCCTGTGGACGGCGGCTGGAGCATTCTAGGTATTACTATTTTACAACCAATTCGACGGAATCCATGGCAAGCAGTGAACCGTCCGCCGCGCTCAGATCCTGAATCTCGATCCGTACGACCGCGCCCGACAGGATCCTTCCCAGTGAAATGATCGCATCAAATGTGCCTGGTCCACCCAATCCGTCTGAAGAGACCATAATGGACCCGGCAGCCAGCTCAACCTCACCTGTAGAATACACCCGATAGGTCAGGTTATTCTCGAAAGGCGCAATCGTAACATTGCCCTTGATTCGCACGGAGCTGTCCACCTGCTCACCATGGACAGGCGCCTCGATGGTAATGGTGCGTGGCTTACCATCGGGGGTGAGGCTGGTGTAATCGATCAGCTTGAGCTGATTCTCAGTCACCGGGCTGTAGTGCCGGTGCGTTTGCATCGTGGGGCAGCAAAGCGGATCATCGGCGTCATGTGTCACAGCACTCAAAGAGACTTCGCCGTTTTCAATGGACAGACCATTCACGACGGTGCGATCACCCAAAAAGGCCGAGGTGAGGAAGGTCAATTTTCCGTTGACATCGGAGTAGATCGCCAGGAACACGAACGTGCCAGAACCGCCATAATTCTCACCAAACACTGCGGCGATTTCATCCACGCCATCCCCGTTCAGATCACCCGCCGCGGATACACTGCCGAGGTTCACGGAAATATAATCCACTTGGCCGGCGGTGCCTCCCTGATACTGTCCATCTGTCAACTGTACCAGGCGCTGCGATTCGGCGAGTTGGTATTCCGCGTTGCGAAGCCTGGTCATGTAATCGGGCGTGGCAGTGGATGTTGGCGGAGAGAAAGTTGCGGGTGCAAGAGTAGGCGTTTCGGGGGCCGGCGGAAGCGGGGAGGGCGAAGCGAGGTTGCAGCCAGCAAGGAAAAACACACAGAGTAGGAGGAGATTGCTCACTTGCCCCGAGCGCAAGTGCCGGGGTCGTCGCAACCAACGCTCCTCGCAATGACGAATTAAGGGAGTACGGGTAACCAAGTAGAACCTCCATCTGTTGTTCGATAAAGTGAAGATTGATTTGTGGTTGGGTCCAGGGTAAGAACCCAGCCGCTGGACAGATTGACAAAATCCATCTGTGCAAACGTATCACCAAAGACGATATCTGGCGAAATGGTGTTCCAGGTACGCGCCGCATCAGACGTGACGTAAAACTGCTCGCCGTTATAAATGACAGCCTCCGTGGCTGACAGAAAATCCGCCGAGCCGCCAATAGGAATCAACGTAGGTGTGAGCGACCAGGTATCACCGGCATCATTCGAAGTGTACACCGCCAGGTTGCTTTCTTGGGATGTTACGCGCATGGTCATCAGACCATCATTGGGTGTAAGAAATGCAAGTTGATCGATGCTCAACTCAGCATTTTCCGCACCTTCTGGCAGAGGCGGGGACGTGACCTGAGCCCAGGTTTCCCCGCCGTCGTCTGTTCGAAAGAGATAGGCTGTGCCCGGCGCATAGATCACGCCATATACAAAAGCGGTTTGCATGTTCAAGGGAGCGATGCCGCTTTTGAGTCCGCCCAACGGAAGCGCATCGCCTGCATTCGCCTGGTTCGGGTCATTGGTATATGCAAGCGTCCAGTTGGCGCCGCCATCTGTGGTTCGATAGACCGCCACCGCATTGGAGCCTGCGCCCACACCCAGATCAGCGAGCATCCAGCCATTGTCTTCATCCAGAAATTCCAGGTCCCCCCCACTAAATGGTGTGGTAGATTTGCTCCAATTCATCCCTCCGTCCCTGGTGCGATAGAGGAATCCGCTGTTGGGAAAGCTATTGAAATCAGGGATCTGCACCCAGGCAGTATTCGCATCACGCACGAGGTATTGAACGCCATAGCCCGTCTCCGTTACATCAGGCGGTGTGACGTTGTACCACGTGAGGCCGCCATCGTTCGTGCGAACAATTTGGGTTGCGGTCACGCCCCAGCCGTCAAGCTCATTGAGCATATCCAATTTCACCAGCGCGGGAGTTTCGATCACTGGCGCATTGATCTGAACTGGAGAGGCCGAATTCGGATACTTTTGCGGATTTAGAGTGGTCTCCGAAGCCGGGCCGTTACCCGCGCATGCTGATACAACAAGGGCTAGGATGGTCAAACAAATTAAGAACTTCACTTTCATCCACAAGAGTCCTTTCACGCAGCTTGAAGGAGAATTATTCAAGCACAAGATTTGACAGGATTTGATCAAACTTCTGGATCAGCGCGGTCTGGTCAAATTCCTTTATAGTTCCGGGATCATAGTTGCCAATATTCCCGTAATGGATAAAGTAGGTAATCTCATAACATGTCCCGTTATGAGCTGTGCGGTAATACGTTTGTTCATAAATATTTCCCGCGCCAACTCCAATGCCTTCGCTCTTTGTAAAGGAAACACCATTGATTGTCACGTCGCCAAGGACTGTCTCAGGTCCGCCGAGGGAGGCGGGCTGCGTACATGTAGAGGCGATCTGCGCATCGGTGCTGGAGCCAAAGAGGAAATACGCTTCAAAGAGATTCGTGTTGGCGTACGATTGAGTATCGATGAATTGAAGCACCAACTCTGGCTGGATCTTAGATACTGGGGCGCTCGGAAAAAATGCCGGGGCAAACATATCGTGATAAGAGAGTGACGCGTTTCTATACTTATTTTCATATAGAAAGGACTGGGTCGCTGCGCCCGCCGGATTGATTGCCACACGCATCACGAAGTTGAGTGCATCCGCCGCAGGGGTGACAGTCACGAAGTATTCCTCCGTTGCAGGCAGAACACCACGCCAGAACTCACAGTCATTGGCGCATAAGAGCTCGTTATCTGCGCCAACAATTTGCATGGTGATTAATGTCCATTCTGACTCATCGTTCTGATGAAACGAAATCGACATCACCTGCCCCTTCATAGCTCTTACAGAATATGTCTTGCTTTCTCCAGCCGTGATACTATCCAGCACATCAACATAGGTTCCATTCGGACCAAATTGGATCGGTGAAACTGAAACTCCCGGGTTGGCCACTGGCGCTGGTAGTGAAGTATTCGTCGCGGTATTCGCAGCGCCAACTGTTGGAGTTGACGGAGGCGTAGCGGAAACATCCTGGCTGATGATAGAAGTAGGAGATACTGGAGATGGATCGATTGCCATCGAGGTGGGTTGCGGTGGTACAGGTGTATCAAGGACATCCACCTGAAACGTGCAGGCAGTCATAAGCAATAAAATGAGTGGGAGCAATCTTATTTTCATCGGACCCTCAGTGAACTTCCGCAGCCCAGGTCGCTATCTTCGGTATGGACGGTTTCAGTGCCGATTCCACTTTGAGCTTGTTCATGATTCGCTTTGTCCTTACTTGTATGAATGATTCTATCTGTGTTTCATTACTTTATCATGAGCGTGAAAAGCAAACCCTGCACAGAAAATAAAACCTGCATCGCATCTAAGAACGATACAGGTTCTGAACTTGTTCCAAAAGGATGGCGATGATTTAGCCAGTCCACTCAACGATTGTCGCCTCCCCTTGCCCCACACCGACACATAACGTAGCCAACCCATACTTCACGTTACCCCGTATCTTCATCTCATGCACGAGGGTCGTTACGAGCCGCGCGCCCGAGCACCCCAGCGGATGCCCGATCGCAATCGCGCCGCCGTTGACATTGACGATCTCTGGGTCTATGTCCAAATCTTCGATAACGGCCAGTGACTGGACTGCGAAAGCCTCATTCAATTCAACCAGCGCAATGTCTTTCATTTGTAGGCCTGCACGCTGCAGTGCCTTTCTGGTGGCGGGCACGGGACCATATCCCATCAGGCGCGGCGGGACTCCCGCGGAGGCGGACGCGACAATCCGCGCCAAAGGCTTAAGATTCAACTCCTTGGCTTTCTCTTCACTCATCAATAAGAGAGCCGCCGCGCCATCATTCAAACCTGATGAATTGCCTGCCGTGACCGTGCCACCTTCTCTGGCAAAGGCCGGCTTGAGCCTGGCCAGCGATTCCATGGTCGTATCGCGGCGCGGGCGTTCATCTGTATCCACGAGCTTTGGATCGCCTTTCTTCTGCGGAATCGACACAGGGATGATTTCTTGTTTGAATCTGCCCGAATCAATGGCGGCGATGGCACATTGATGAGAAAGCAGCGCAAAAGCATCCTGTTTCTCACGCGTGATGTGAGGGCGTTCCTTTGCTATATTTTCCGCGGTCTCACCCATCGAATCAGTGCCATATTTTTCCTTCATGAGCGGATTCGGATACCGCCAACCGAGTGCAGTATCGTAAGCAGTCAGATTTCCAAATGAATATCCTGCTTCCGCTTTGGGCAGCGAATACGGCGCGCGGCTCATCGATTCGACTCCCCCCGCGAGGTAGACCTCTCCCTCCCCGGTTTTGATCGCACGTGCGGCTTGATTGATCGCATTCAGTCCTGAAGCGCATAAACGATTTACAGTCACACCCGCCACTTCGACGGGCAGACCAGCTAGCAAGGCCGCCATGCGCGCCACGTTGCGGTTATCCTCCCCGGCTTGATTGGCGCAGCCGAAAAACACTTCCTCCACGAGAGCCGGATCAAGCTGGTTGCGCTGAAGGATTTCCTTGATCACAAGAGCCGCCATGTCGTCCGGACGAACCGAAGCGAGAATCCCACCCAAGGCGCCAATCGGTGTGCGAATGGCGTCAACAATCACAGAATCTGTCATTTCATCCTCCAAATCAATTTCATGCTGCGATTCTACCATCTACGAAAAAGGGGCGACTGGAGGAGGATTCCAGTCGCCCTAGAGGAGCGGCAGAGAATTTATGCAATCATGGGTTGCAGGAGGTGTCGATCCCGAGTGCATCCAGGAATGCTTCTTCTCCGACAGTGCCAATGTGAGCGCCCGGATTGACCTGTCCGGTGAAGTGCTCACCGAAGGGACCAACCCCAGCAAACGCACCTTGAGCAATCTGACTGCGTAACGGTCCCAGATATTGCTGGCAATTCGTTGCAAAGCCATCGGCGGGCGTACCTTCCAACCCATCCGCCTTTACGGAACCGACTTGCATCATTGAGCCTGCCAGGGCAACAACCAACGCGATTAAGAGTAATGTTTGAACTTTCATTTTTTTCTCCTTTTGTAGGCATGGTACTTGGCATAGGGGTGCATAACAGCCTGAGCGCCTACTGAACCTTGATCTCGTTACTTATGGAAACAGATATTTATTTAATTCTCAGTGCGGTTTCATTGTGGTTTGGTTGGAGTGCTTTGCGCACCTTCAATGCAGTTTCGTTGTGGTTTGGTTGGAGCGCCTTGCGCACTTTCCACGTATTGGGGGGTTGTTTCTTGCTCATTTCATTTTCTCCTATTAGATTTTGCAGTCCGATTGGAACTACCGGGTTTGGTTGAACTATGCACAATGGTTGTGCGCAATTCAAAAACAGAATTGTTGCCAATATCAAATCAGTTTTTTCGAGGTGGAGCAAAAAACGCATAACGGTCTGCGTTCCACTGCACCCCAACATAACATTCTCGCCTTATGACGAGGGTGTCAGATCCATCGCTTCGAGGATGCGTGTAAACGGGATACCGGCGGCTTCGTTCACATCGCGTACCGACTGCCCGTTCTCAGCCTCGAACATGCACATCACATGCGACTCGCTGGGCACCCAGGCCGTGCGGACGTAACGCACAGGCTTGCCTTCTTCTGTGAAGCGCTGGCTCGTCTCAATGGCTGCCTTTTGCGCGGTGGCGAGTTGCTCGAGGGTAACGCCTGGCAGAACGCGATCTACAAGATAAATTTTCATGTTGGCTACTCCTTTCTTGAGAGATATAAGTTTGAACCGATGTGCGCATAATAGCAGGCAGGCAGGTGGGTTGTCACCAACCGAAAGTTGGGCACGCGGGTGGGTTAAACAAAAAAGGCAGGGAGGGCCAGCTCTCTGCCTTCAGCTAGGTTGCCTACGCTATGTCTTCTACCTATAGCAACCCCAACTCCTTTGCCTGCGCGATTGCCTGGGTACGGCTCCGAACACCCAGCTTGCCAAAGAGGTTGTTGATATGCCATTTCACCGTGCTGAGCGCGATCACCAGGCGCGCGGCAATCTCCTGGTTTGAAAGACCGTCGGCGATCAGGCGCAGGACTTCAAGTTCACGCTCGTTCAGTGAAACGATCAAGCCCTGATCTTTGTCATGGGGCGCAGTGAATGCTTGCGAATCGGACTTATGCTGTGGTAGTGAGCCCAATCCTCGCGCCTGCTCAATGGCCTGGTCCAGCGTCAGACTGCGTCCACTTTCCCAGGCCGCATGGAATCGGGACTCTCCCATGCGCGCCTGCACGCTTGCAAGTGGATGCTCAGACTGTTCGCGATACGCATGCCCACTGGGATATCCGAGAGCGTCTAAGGATGTATCTGCGAACGCGTACAACTGGACGGCGAATTGAGAGTGACCTTGCAGGCTAGCCAGCGCGCTGATTTCCCGCAGGCAGAAAGCGATATTTGCCGTGTCACCGATTTTCAGGAAAAGCGTGAGGCTCTCCTGAATGAGGTCCATCGCGCGGGAAGTATTATTTTGCAGCCGTGCAATCGTTGCCAGACTCATCAGCGAATTGGCAACGCTCCACTCATCATTCTGGGCACGCTTGAGGGCCAGGCTTTCCTCATGGAGCGCTTTCGCGCGTTCAAGGTCTCCACGAGTTGTTGCCGCTTCTGCTAAGTTATACAGAGAAATATAGGTTCCCACCCGGTTTTCAAATTGCCGGAAAGAACGCAGGGACTCCTGGAGCAACTCTTCGGCCCGTTCATGATCTCCGCGGAAACGCGCTACAACTCCAAGACCATAAATCGCAGTAGCGATCAACTGAGGTTCATTCCGCTCGCGTGCGATTGCGAGGCTTTCATTCAACAAGGATTCTGAAGCTGTATAGTCCCGCGCCAAACCCTGCATCAACGCCAGATAACCTGCTCCGTAAAGCGCTTTGGCACGGGCAGCGGTATGCGCCTGGGCTTGCGGTAGAGCCAGTAAATCTGTGAGGTGTTCCAAGCCCTCGCGTAGATGATTCTGTATTTCCCAGAACCGCCAGAGCGCACTGCCTAACAAGAGGCCCGCTTCCACTGAGCCGAATTCAGACTTGCTCCATTCCAATGCCGCTCGCAAATTGTCATGTTCAATTTCCAATTGATCGAAGAGTTCTTTTTGTCTGGGTCCGCGCCACTGCGCTTTGAGTTTTTCTGCCAATGCCCGGAACCATGCCAAGTGCCGGTCCCGCAACTTGTTTTCTTCACCGGATTCCCGCAATAAGTCAAGCGCATATTGACGGATGGTCTCGAGCAGATGATAGCGTGCTTCACGCTGCTCCAATATATCGGCAACGACCAGTGACTTGCTTACCAATCGAGCTAATGTATCCAGGATTTCATTCTGCTGCAAGCCAGCGCCCGTGCAAATTGCTTCTACAGCATCAAGGGTGAAACCACCCGCAAACACTGCCAGCCGCCGGAATAATGTACGTTCCTCTTCTGAAAGCAACTGATAACTCCAATCAATTGTCTCTCTCAGAGTTTGATGTCGCGGCAATACCGCTGTACGGTTGCTTGAAGTCAACAAGTTGAATCGATCATCCAGGCGCGCAGCAATTTGCTCTACTGTCAACACGTTGACCCGGGCGGCCCCAAGTTCAATCGCCAACGGAATACCGTCCAGGCGGCGGCATACCTGGATGATTGCTGCCATGTTTTGTTCGGTTGGTACGAAACTAGGCAGCACCGACCGCGCTCGATCCAGGAAGAGCGCGGGAGCATCATAGTTTGTCAGATCAGTTGGAAGGGATGCTTGTACTGGTTGAGGGAGTGAGAGCGAAGGCACCAGAACGGATGTCTCGCCAGGAATACCTAACGGTTCCCGACTGGTTGCAAGAATTTGTAGTTTTGGTGAAGCGAGGAGCAGATTTTCCGCAAGCTCTGCACAGGCCGCCAGCAGATGTTCGCAGTTGTCAAGCAGTAAGAGTAGCTGCCTATCTGCCAGGTGATCGATCAGCGATGCGATCGCCGATTGGTCAAACATTTCGCGAATCCCCAGAGTCTGCGCCACTTCTTGCGCGACCAGGGCCGGATCATTCAGCGCGGCCAGCTCGACGAACCAGACACCCCCTTCAAATGACCGGCCAGCGGCAAGTTCCATAGCAACCTGCCGCGCCAGGCGGGTTTTTCCGCACCCTCCCACGCCCGTCAGGGTGAGCAAGCGTGCCTGCGTGAGTAATTGACGTACTTGAGCCAGTTCCTTTTTCCGCCCGATGAAACTGGTCAAGGGCTGGATCAAATTAGCTTGGGAGGCGGTGTGGATTTTATCGCGCGCGAAAGTTGGCTTAGGCATCACACAAAGTAAAAGTATTTGCAGAAGCTATCGGCATCCAGATCATGTTCATTATGACAGGTCAGGCAGGCAAGCCTGCAATCGTTGTTCAAGGGGTGATTCTACCATCTGCAAAGATAATGATATTCGTACGTCTGTGATAATGACGCTTGGCACTACTCGCCAGAAGACGAAAAAGCGATAATAAAGGTGCGGTAAACCCGCTAAATCATATCTGACTACTCAGTTTACTTAGGCCCTGATAACTCAACAGTCTGAAGGGCGCCAAGAAGGAGCAGAATAACATGGTAGAGATTCTTGTGGTTACATATTTGGTTCTCGGCCTGATCGCGACCGTATTGATTTGGGCCGCCCTGGTGGCTTCCAAGCGACACAGCGACGAAGTGCAAGAGACGACAAACAAATCCTTCGCAACCGACCGATTCTTCAAATCGAATATCAAAGAGACCAAACTCTACTCGCGGTGAAACCGCTCTTTTTCAATCCTCGCGAGCAAAGCTCGTCTAGTCACAAAGTGCCGCATAATTAGATCAAGTTGAGATTTGGATTCTGGCTTACAAAGCATTACAAAAGTTTGCTTACGCATGTAGAACATGCGTGAGGCAAGCGGTAGACCAGACGATGCATACGTACCGAACTTTTAAAGAAGAGCCTGGCACAGAGAAGGAGTATTAATGCCTGCAAAAGGTTGGATTGAAGTCAGCGACACCTACTGCAAAGGCTGTGAACTTTGCATCAACGCCTGTCCACAGGAGGTCATGGAGTTGGACCTGACGAGGCTTACCCCAAAGGGCTACCACCCCGCGCACACGTTCAAGGACGGCTGCACGGGGTGTGCAATTTGTGCACTGGTCTGCCCGGATGCGGCCATCACGGTATATCGTGAAATCACAAAAGCGGTTCCCACCCTGGTAAGGGCGTAGCAACATACTACGCCCTTACTTATTTGGAGAAATACATGACACGTGAATTATGGAAGGGCAATGAAGCCATCGCCGAAGCCTCCGTGCGGGCCGGGCTGGAAGCGTATTTCGGCTATCCCATTACCCCCCAAACAGAAATCCTTGAATATCTTTCAAAACGGATGCCCGAACTGAGCCGTACCTTCGTACAGGCCGAAAGCGAATTGGGCGCCATCAACATGGTCTATGGCGCGGCCTGTGCAGGCGTACGCGTGATGTCCACGTCCTCCAGCCCGGGCGTGAGCCTGATGATGGAAGGCATCTCCTATATCGCGGGCACGGAGGTCCCAGCTGTGCTGGTCAACGTAATGCGCGGCGGACCCGGTCTCGGCAACATCGCGCCCTCGCAAGCCGATTACAACCAGGCGGTGCACGGCGGTGGTCACGGCGATTATCGCAACATCGTGCTGGCGCCCGCCTCGGTTCAAGAGGCGATTGACCTGACCGTCCTTTCCTTCGATCTGGCGGAAAAATACCGGACCATCTGCATGGTCATCCTTGACGGCTGTGTTGGTCAATTGATGGAACCGGCAAAAATGCCTGCGATGAAACCGATCCAGCGCGCCAACTGGGATTGGGCAACGGATGGCAGAATGGGAAAACGCGAGCGCCGCGTCCTTTCTTCCATTTATCTGGATCCTGTTCAAGAAGAGAGGCTCAATCTGCGGCTTTTATCCCGTTGGAGAACCATTCAGCGTGACGAAGTCCGTTACAAGGAATATTTCCTCGATGATTCAGAATTCGTCATCATCGGCTTTGGGACGGCAGGACGTGTGGCGCTCTCAGCAGTGCGGCAGGCGCGCCAGAATGGGATCAAGGTCGGTCTGTTGAGGCCGATCACCGTCAGCCCGTTTCCGTTTGAGGTCATCGAGCAACTGGTCGGGCGCGTGAACGGAATCCTGGTCACAGAGATGAACTCCGGCCAAATGCTGGAGGACGTTCGCCTGGCGGTGAAGGGACGCGTACCGGTCGAATTCTATGGACGCATGGGTGGTGTGGTCCCATTCACCGAAGAGATCCTGCATGAAATTCAGCGGATTGCCACGGAGCCTTTATCTGTTGACGCCAACCCACGAGAAGGATGGTACGAACGCATGAGAGGAATGAGGTAAGCGATGGCAACACTAGCTCCGAATAATCTAGTTTATGAACGACCTCAGGGATTTACCGATACACCCACGCATTATTGCCCGGGCTGTACACATGGTGTAGCGCACCGCCTGATCGCGGAAGTACTGGAGGAGATGAACCTGATTGACCGAACCATTGGCGTTGCGCCGGTGGGTTGTTCGGTTTTTGCCTATAACTATTTCGACACCGATTTTGTCGAAGCCCCACATGGACGTGCCCCCGCCATGGCAACCGGAATCAAACGCGTTCTGCCTGATCGCATCGTCTTCACCTATCAGGGTGATGGCGACCTGGCTTCCATCGGTATGGGCGAGATCGTCCACGCCGCAGCGCGCGGCGAGAACCTCACTGTGATCTTCATCAACAACGCGAACTACGGCATGACCGGTGGACAGATGGCTCCGACGACTCTGCCGGGCATGAAGACCACCTCCTCACCGAACGGGCGCGATGTGGAAACACAAGGCTTCCCCATTCGCATGGCTGAAATGCTCTCCACGCTCGATGGTGTTGGGTATTGTGTGCGCAGGTCATTGCATGACCCGAAGAACATTCGTCTTGCGAAAAAAGCGATCCGATTGGCGTTTGAAACGCAGGCTCATGGCCTCGGCTTCTCGATGGTCGAACTGCTTTCGACCTGCCCCACCAACTGGCGCATGACGCCGGTCGAGTCGCTGAAGTTCGTTGAACAGCATATGGTTCCGGCCTTCCCACTGGGTGATTATAAGATTGCGGCAGGCGTAGCGCAGCTAAAAATATAAAGTGTCATTGCGAGCGACCGAAGGGAGCGTGGCAATCTCAAGTAACCAACAAAGATGAGATTGCTTCTCGAAGACTCGCAATGACATGGAGGTTATGATGCAAAAAGAAATCATCATCGCAGGGTTTGGCGGGCAAGGCGTTTTGTTCGGAGGGCAGGTGCTGGCCTACGCCGCCATGGACGCGGGCAAGGAAGTGACCTGGATTCCATCTTACGGTCCCGAAATGCGCGGCGGCACAGCGAACTGCACGGTCATCATTGCCGATGAAGAGATCGGCTCGCCGCTGGTGAAGAATCCACCGCTGGCGATCGCCTTGAACCTGCCGTCGTTCGACAAATACGAAGAGACGCTGGCAACCGGCGGGACCTTGATCGTCAACCAATCCATGGTGGATCGCGGCGCGAAACGGACGGATATCAACCTCATCTTTGTGCCGTGCAACGAGATCGCTGAAGAAATCGGGGACAAGAAATTGCTCAACATGGTCGCAGTCGGCGCGTTGCTGGCTGCTCTGCCCGAAATTACGATCAAGGATGTCGAGAAGGCGCTGGAAGGTCATTTGCCGGCGCGGCATAAACATCTCCTGCCGAAGAATTATGAGGCGCTGA
>DASTOH010000220.1:0-5622 GCA_035720235.1 Anaerolineales bacterium
CGTTGCGCCTTGCGGCGTGCAACAGCGATCATCTCCGGGGCAGGGTCAATGCCGGCCGCGCTTCCGTTTTCTCCAACTCTTATTTTGGCAGGGATGGTTACGCCGCCCGTGCCACAGCCGACATCCAGAATACGTTCGCCAGGCTTGAGCAGGGCTTGATCCAAAGTCAGGAGACGCAAACGATCGGCGTGACCAAGAGTCATAATGTTTACCGTCACATCATAAAATGATGCCCAGCGGATCAGGCGCCCCTCTGTTTGGGCCGGGGATTTGGGACCATGTGTATGTGTGTGCATATTCACCTCTTCATTTATCAAATATTCATTCATCAGATTGATCGATTAGCTCGTTAGTGCTGAGGCCGAGGTATGCTGTTGTGGAGGCGCAGCATGGCCTCCATAATATTCGGAGCGTAGATCACTGCCAACGCGCACAATGCCACCACAGCGATTACGACGATTATGGTAATGGTTTTCTTGTTCATTTTATTTATCTCCTGGTGATATCCCGCTTACAAATATGCGAGTGCTTCGCGAACGGTCAGACGCGCAGCCTGGGATGCGGGCGCCAGGGTGGCTAGCGCCGCACCAACGATGACCACGAGAATCCAAATGGCTATTCCCTGTGCCGACACCGCGAGCGGTATGGGCGTGCTGAGGAATAAATTGCCGAGACCTGCACCCATAGCCCATGTGAGTGCTATGGCAGGAATCGCTGCAACCACACAGCTTACCGCCGCTATAAAAATACCCTCGAATACTACCAAGCGCCGGATCGTCGAGTCAGACGCGCCGATGGCTTTCATCACGCCGAATTCGCGAGTCCGTTCAATAACGTTGGTGCTCATGGTTGAACCCAGACCGATCAAGCCGACGATACCGATCGTAGATGCAATGAGCAAAATGACTCCCACCAGGATGACTGAATGTCCTTCGGTTGACGACACGACTGCATCAATTGCGCGTGGCGGCTGAGGTTTTATACCGGCTTCGATGAGCGCCTGAGCGACTGCTTGCCCAATGGCAGCTCGCGCGTCCTTATCATGTTGATCGGTTATGATCCGGATGACATTCGCCTGATCCTGCCGGCCACTTGCGCGTTCAAAGCCTTTCTGGGTGACACAAGGGCAGCTTCCGCCCATGCCACCTGTGATCCCGATGACCCGCCAGGTAGTTGGTCGATCCTCCACCGCTAGCTGAACGCTATCGCCAACCTTCACATCCGGCATTGTCTGGCGGATGGATGAAGGCAGTACAACGGTATCTGTATCATCTTGATTGAGCCAGCGGCCTTCCGTGATCTGCGGAGGAATTAGCATGGAAGTCGATGGAGGAATAGCACTGAGACCCAATGAGCCGTGTCCTTGATCTGGATAGGTGCGCGTCATGTTAATTTCCCCCGCGTTCTGGATGCTCGTCGTAATCATATTCCAGGTTTCGACCTGGCTGACACCGGAAACTTTCTTGACGATGGCTGTAAGCTCACTGGAAGATTCTGGTTCATCAAGCCGTATTTCAACGTCCCAGCGTTGTTCGTCGTAAATTGTATATGGTATGGCTTGGAAACCTGCCATAACATTAAATCCGCTGACGAATATCGCTCCACCAGTCGCCAATAATCCAACTGACAGGAACAATCGGGCCTGGCGGCGAAACAGATTGCGGAACGCCACCATGAGTTTCCGATCTACGCGGCGCAGACGGCCTAACCAGCTGAATAATCTAGTTGTGATGCGACCCTGTCGTTCTGCAACTCCGCGCTCGTCCAGTGCCTCGCGTACAGTTCGGCGGCTGGCTCGTAGCAGCGGCAGGAGCGCGATGAGAAGCGGTACGAATACCCCGGCAAGGATGACCGTGCCTAAGACCCACCAGGGAATACTCAAGCTGACAACGTCAATATTTAGGGCACTACTCAGAACCATCTGTGCCAGAGTGCGACCCAAAACCAGTCCCGGAGCAAAGGCCAAAACCGTGGCTAAGACAGACACCAGAAGTACCATGATCACGTATAACTGCAAAATCCGGCTGGAACGGGCGCCAATGGCTTTCATCATACCAATTTGGGGGATCTGGTCTGTCAGCAAGCCATTAAACATAGTGGCGATCAGGATAGCACTCAAGATGAGGGATAAAAGCCCGAATGCCGATAAAGCGCTGAGCACTGTGTATGAGATCGCCTGATGAGGGTGCTCATAAGGGGTTGGGACAGCCACCTCTTTAATGGCTATGCCTGGCATGGTTTCGAGTTGGTCAACAAGACTGAGCGCGGTGCGCACAATCGTATCTCGATCACGGCTCGGTACTTCCATACCAGATCCATCGGCAACGGTGAAGGCCAACTGGTTCAACGCGGGCGGTCTGCCAAGTAGCGGCAACGTGTTCGCCTGTATATAACCAACTCCTGCTGTTTGACCGGCCAGCGCCAGGCTCTGGTCATGTACGGAACCCGCGACAGTCAGCTGCATTGGATTGCCGTCGAATCCGATGACATCCACCTTGTCGCCTACCTTCAACCGCAATGACCCAAGCGTCGATCGCTCAAGTAGAATACCATCCGGCGGAGGCGGCCAACCAGCACCCTGTTCGATTTTGAACGTAGCAATTCGCATCGGATCGGTGGCCGCAGCTACGAAGAGCTGAAGCGATTTCAAACCGCCACTCTCTTTTTGGAGCTTAACATTCGTTACCTGGCGCATAGTGGCGTCGATCACCCTGGGTTCGTCTTTTGCCGTGGCAATGAACTCATCGGTTTTATCGGGCATGACTCCTGGCTCCAGCGTAATCCGAGCGGAGGCGGGATTCGTGCTGAGGTATCCGCTGGTTGTATTGGATAGCACCAGGGTACGGGCATACAACATGCCGCTAAAAGCGACCAGGCTGACACTAATGGCTATGACCATCATAACCATTCGCTCCCAGGATGATTGAATATCGCGGAGTAATTTGATAAATAGTAGTCGTGTCATTGCTGCCTCACCTTCGGGTATCATCGGCGACGCGGCCATCGACGAGTGTCACCTGGCGGTCTGTGTACTGGCTGATGTCGCGCTCGTGAGTCACGACGATGATCGTGCGCCCGTCGGCGTTCAATTTGGCGAACAGCTCCAGGACTGCAGTCCTGGTCGCCTCGTCCAGGTTACCCGTCGGTTCATCAGCCATCACGATGGGCGGATCGTTCGCCAGCGCTCGGGCAATCGCCGCCCGCTGCTGCTGTCCGCCTGAGAGGGTAACTGGCAGCTTGTCAGCTTGATCCCGGATACCAACGCGCTCCAGGAGCTCCAGGGCTTTGGGTCGACGCTCAGCGGCCGGGATGATCTCCGCAAAATCCATCGGCAGCATCACGTTCTCGACAACCGTCAAAGTCGGCAGCAACTGGAAGAACTGAAATACAAGGCCAACTGTACGGCCACGCCACTCTGCAAGCTGCGACTCCGAAAGTGAGCTGAGGCTCGTATCGGCGACAACGACTTCGCCTTTCGTTGGACGGTCGATACCCGCCAGGACGTTCAGCAGGGTTGTCTTGCCGCTTCCGGATTTACCGACTACAGCGACAAACTCTCCCGCTTGGACCTGGAGGCTGATGTCTTGAAGAGCAGTGAAGGCCCCGGAGGGAATCTCATAGGTCTTGACAACCTGGCGCAGGTCGATGATGTCGTCATCTCCTTGCTGGGGACCGTTTGACTTGGTTTTCGTTGGTTGTAGGGGATGAGCTTGCATCATTTTTCCTTTCATAACTTTTGGTTTATTTCAGAACTTTTAATCCGTTATTGAACATTCTGTCCTGTTGCGTTATAATGCACTATATCCGGTTAAGTCAACAACCAAATCAACAAGAAATGTTCATTTATGAACTGAAATGGCGAAATTGTACGGAAAGAGGTAAAAGATATGCCTCAAAACATCCCCGACCGGCGGGTGCAGAAGACCCGCAAACTCTTGCAGGAGGCTTTGATCGAATTAGTCGCAGAAAGGGGCTATGAATCGGTCACAATCCAAGAGATTCTGGATAAGGCCAATGTAGGACGCTCTACGTTTTATGCTCACTTCCAGGATAAAGATCAATTGCTGCACAGCATTCTTGATCGTCTCGATGAACTCTTTAAGCAGCATGAAAAACGATTATTAGATACGACGAAAAACTTTGGGATCGCTGACAGCACAGATCCTACACTTGGTTTTTCCCCTACCCTCGGCTTATTCCAGTTTGTTGGGCAAAATCATCGTTTCTTCAAATCAATACTGGGGAATCAAGGCTACAGTATATTTGCCAAACCCGTTTATGATTATGTATTTGCTCATATACACGGAATATTCACCAAGCCCATCCACGATGACGTGATTGCTCATCTGCACGAGCCCTTCAAGATGCTGATTTCACGTGAGAAGTATGGTTCGCTCGAATCCGAAATTGCAGCCCATTACTTTGTCAGTGCATTGATGGGCATCTTGGTATGGTGGGTCGAGAAAGATATGCCTTGTACAGCGGAAGAGATCGATAGGCTTTTTAGGCAGCTAGCAATACCAAGCTTCCGACATGGCCTGGCGGTAAATCACGAGACCCAAGAAAAATAGCCCGTGCAGGTATTGTGCCATCAAAACAGCGGCGCACTTCTAAAACGCGCCGCTGTTTTGATCAGTTCCTCTAGGGAATCCAATTTGATAGTACGTTCACCACCAGATCAGGGTTATTCTGATCATTTGTTTTCAGATGGACAGCGAAATTGTGTGGACCATCCATGCCTTCGTGCATCATGAACACGCTGGAATGGACAACGGTGCTTTCACCGGGTCTGAGTACCATCGAACCGATGGTCAGTTGGGGAGGTCAGCAGCCCTGCACAACTTCGATATAGGGGTCTTCCTTGAACCGTAATGTTCCATCACCGTTGTTGGTGACCTTTATGGCGAAAGACTTGTTGACACCGAATCTTACGTCGCCGTAATCGATTCTTTGTTGATCCACCACGATGGAAGGTGTCCCGCCGCCATCACCATTCTGCCTGGTGAAGAGAAACGCTGCAATCACTACTAGGATTCCGCCTATCGCCAACAGATACCACGGAAAATTCTTCTTTTTCTGTCTCTTGTGCTTCTTGCTCATAGAGCCTCCTCTACTAGTCATATCCAAATTGGAACGAATGGAGATACGCGATCAAATCCCAGATTTGTTCTTCGGTAAAAATCGAGCCCCACATGGGCATGCCAGTTCCCATGCCACCCCGTAGGATTTTCCCTTGCAGAATCGCTGGACTTGCTCCCAGCATCCGCGTGGAATTGGTGAAGTCAACCGGGCTTTGCATGGTCATCTCGTTTGAACCGGTCATGTTTTGCATGGATGAGTCACCCGCGGCTTTCAGATCATCTGCGAAAACCCCATTGCCCGCGCCGTTCTCGCCATGACAGGCCGCGCAGTTTTGGGCGTAGAGCTTCTGTCCGTTAGCAAGCGATTCCTTGGTTGCATTCGATTGCCAGAGGTAAGCGACCAAGTCCCAGCGTTGTGATACAGTGAGCGATGTAGCAGTCAAATCATTGAATGCCTGAAACGGCGAGTGGGTGCGATAATAGCGGGTTGAGAAATCAAGTGGCAATTCTGTTGCCAGCGCCTGTCCGCGAATGGCGGACG
>DASTOH010000221.1:0-134264 GCA_035720235.1 Anaerolineales bacterium
ATGGTTAGCCTAAAAGGCTAACCATGTGGACTCCTGTCGGGGTGCCGAGATTTGAACTCGGGGCCTCACGGACCCGAACCGTGCGCTCTACCGGGCTGAGCCACACCCCGAATGTCTCCTGTAAGGGAAGCGTGCGAATTATACCATCCCTTTTATTTTGAGAAGCTATGGGTTGAGCAGAATTTCCTGTGTATAGATATAAAACACTCCGGGCATGCGGTCATCATCCTGGCGAACGACAAGACGCACAGGCGTAGGCTCCGTCACTTTGTACGGGATGGTTGCTTCGAACAGTTGCGGTTTGATGTCCGCCACAGATAGGAGTCTCAGGCCAAGGGATTTCCCGACGGAATCCACCAGCTCGAGGACGACCGGCTGAAGATTGAACGGCCAGATATCGCCCTTCACGTTCACGACTCCACCCGAAACGGTTTCTTCCTTGCGAGGCTTGATCACAAGGACCGGCTCGGCCGGGTCCCCGACCCGGTTGATCTCATTCACTCCCGACGAAAGCAATAGCAGGCGGAGAGAGTTCAGTGATTGGATCCGGCCTTCCTTATCCAAAGTGCTGACGGTGATACGGCCCAATTCCGCCGCGGCACGCGTCTCGAATGGAATCCTGACCGATACAACTGCGCCTTTCCCGGTCGTGAGCACTTTGCGCAGCTCCCGTGCCAGCAGGCGTCCATCCTCCCCGTACAAATCCACCTGCACCTTCTGGCTGGCACCCGATATCACTTCCATGTGAAGCTGGATCGGCGATAGCACCTTCGACATCGGCCCCGGTGAAACAAAACGGATCGCGCCAAAGCGATGCCAGGGGACCGGCGTGGCCGTATGAGTTGGCGCCGGCGTGAAGGTGAGGGTGGGCGGAGGAATCTCGGATGGAGTCGCAGTCTCAATGGAGGCCAGCGCGGTTTCTGTCCCTGCGGCATTGACGGCGTTCGCCGTCAGCGCGATGACTGTGGGCAGGTATTCGGGAGGATACGGCGTCGGGACGAGACCCGGCGGTGGTGAGGCGCAACCAGCCAAAAGTCCGAGGAGAGAAGCGAGAGTCGCAAAATATCTTTTCATGCAAACATATTATTGACACGTCCAATGGCGATATGCCATTGGACGTGTGAGAGTCAAACACCGTCAGGTAAAGAGCTACAATCCATAGATCTCAGAGTATTTCTTCGTCAGATATCGCACATAGGGTTCGGGCGTGATCTTCGAGCCGGTGACCCTCTGCACCAGGTCCTGAGGGTCGTATTTGTGACCAAACTGGTGGATGTTCTTGCGCAGCCAACCCAGCAATTCGCTGAACTCACCCTTGCGGATTTGATCATCGAGATTGCGAATGTCCCGGTTGATCTTCTCCCATAGCTGAGCAGATACCAGATTACCTAATGCATAGGTGGAGAAATAACCCACGGATCCGTACGACCAGTGCACGTCCTGCATAACGCCCTGGGCATCATCCGGCGGCGTGATGCCAAGATATTCCTGCATCTTCGTGTTCCAGATCTCGGGCAAATCCTTTATCGCAATACTGTCCTCCACCATCGCGATTTCCAACTCCAGGCGAAGCATAATGTGCAGGTTGTATGTGGCTTCATCGGCGATCACACGGATGAGGGATGGCTGGACCCTGTTGATGGCTTTGTAGAAGGTCCTGAGACTCACGCCATCCAGTTGAGAAGGGAAGGTTTTCTTGAGGGTCGGGAAGAAATGTTCCCAGAATGGCAGTGAACGGCCAACCAGGTTCTCCCACATGCGTGACTGGGACTCATGGATCGCGAGTGAAGTGCCGCCTGAAAGTGAGGTGCGTTCGTATTTGGGGTTGATGCCCTGTTCATACATGGCATGGCCGGCTTCGTGCATGGTACCAAACAGGGTCGCCAGGGGATTCTCTTTGTCGAAGCGCGTGGTAATACGCACATCATTCACATTGAATGCAGTCTCGAACGGATGGGGTGCCTTGTCCTGCCGGCCGCGGCTCCAGTCATACCCAAACTGGGTGATGACATTGACGCCGAAATCCCATAACTTCTGCTCGCTGTACTTCACGTGGAGGAAATCATCCTTCACTTGTTTGCTGGAGGCAATGGCTTTGATCAGTTTCACCTGCTTGGGACGCAGACCATCAAAGATCGCCTTCACATCCGCGGTCTTCATGCCAGGTTCATAGTCATCCAGCAACACATCATAGGGGTGGTCTCCTGGCGGAAAGAAAGAAATGTACTTCCTGACCAGCTCGATATTCTTTTCAAGGTGCGGCAGAAAGATCGAGAAATCAGATTTACCCCGCGCCTCCCGCCAGGCTTCGAAAGCCCTGGTCGAGGCAAGCGCCCGCTCTGCGACAAAGGCCGGCGGGACGCGTTTGGCTTTGTCATAATTACGTGCTGCGACGCGTATCATGGCAGCCTCATCATGGTCCGCGCTGGCGCCATCGAATTCCTTTTTCAGGTCATCGAGCAGGATGCCCACCTCGTCAGCCGTGAACTTCTCCTGATTGATCCGCCTCAATGTGGCGAGCTGCTTGCCGCGCCCTTCACTGCCCTTCGGCGGCATGTTCACCTGCTGGTCCCAACCCAAAACCGAAGCAGCCCGGCTGAGATCGGATACTTCGCCGAGAAGCTCCTTCAGACGATCCAGTTTTTCAGACATACATTCTCCATTGTTCATCCAGCAGTTGAACTGCTGGATGAACCGAGTAATATCAATTTACTTTCCAACGCAACGACTTACCCTGCAAAGCGGATAAGACTTCGGTGGCAATATCTTCAGCGGCGCGGGATTGTGCTTCCACGGTCTGCGCGCCGATATGGGGAGTGGCGATCACGCGTGGATGGGAGACTGCCTCTGTCAGACCGGGCGGCTCCTGCCCGAACACGTCCAGCGCGGCGCCCGCCACCTTTCCGCTGTTTAACGCGGCCACCAACGCGGACTCATCGATGATTCCGCCGCGCGCGGCACTGACGATACGCACACCGTCCTTCATTTCAGAGAAGGCCAACGGCCCGATCATGTCGCGGGTTTGCACGTTCAACGGAAGGTGCAGAGAGATGAAGTCAGACCAGGCATACAGGTCCTGAATGGAGACCGGTTCCGCGCCGCGTTGCTTGATCTCATCTTCCGAGATCAGCGGGTCATAAGCAATGACGTTCATGCCGAAGGCCGCGGCGCGCTTGCCGACTTCTGCACCAATGCGTCCATATCCAATGATGCCCAGCGTCTTGCCATTAAGCTCCACGCCCTCCAGTTCCTTCTTCAGCCATTGTCCTTGCTTCATCGCACCGTCCGCGCGTGGAATTTCGCGTGCAAGGGCGAGCAGCAGTGCAAAGGTCAACTCGGCCACCGCCAGCGTGGTGGACATCGGCGCGTTGACCACGGTCACGCTATGCTTCTTGGCGGCTTCGAGATCGATATTGTCCACGCCCACGCCGGCGCGGCCAACCACTTTCAGGGTAGATGCGGCCTCCAGTACAGAAGCAGTGACCTTCGTCCGGCCCCGAACGATGAGGGCGTCATAGCCAGGAATCACCTGGAGCAGGTCATCTGCCGAAATGCCGCTTTTGTTATCCACTTTTGCCGATGAACGCAAAATGGACTGGCCCGTATCGTCCAGTCCGTCTGTGATGAGGATGTTGAATTGTGCCATGGGAGTATTTTATCATGTGGAGACGACGCGATGTTCCGCCCTTCCTCAGAACTGTTCACTTGTATTTTGCAAGAATCGCACCTTGTAGCGCGACACGCTGCGCAGTGTCGCCTCTGCTGAATAGCGACATATTGAAGACAGGTTGAAGTTTTCGAAACTACTGAGATTTGAACAATTAATTTCCATTCCGAATGTCATTGCGACCTTCGGGGAGCACATTCGCTTCGCTCAGTGTAAACTCCACGACGACAAAGCCGCGAAGCGTCCTGACTAGAATCGGCCACGCTTTCTCGAAAACAGGAGATTGTTTCGTGGCGCCTTCGGCGCCACTCGCAACGACATGCTTGTAGGTGAATTATTCATATCGCAAGGCTTCCACCGGCTCCAGGCCCGCGGCGCGGTTGGCAGGATAAATCCCAAAGAACAAACCCACTGCCGCCGAAAAGAGCGTCGCCAGGGTTATGGCGTCCAGGCCAACCACAGGCGTGAAGGCAGTATTATTGGCTTCGGCAATTTTTCCAACAGCAAACGCGATCAGCCATCCGAAGATGATCCCGATGATACCGCCGATGAGGCTCAGCAGCGATGACTCGGTCAGGAACTGTACAAGGATGTCGCGACGGCGCGCACCCAGTGCCTTGCGCAGACCGATCTCGCGCGTGCGTTCGGTCACTGAGACCAGCATGATGTTCATGATGCCGATACCACCGACCAGCAGCGAAATGCCCGCGATGCCACCGAGAAAGATGGTCAGGATACCAGTAATGGATTGAAATGTGGAGAGCAGGTCTTGCTGTGTAAAGATCGTGAAATCATCCGCGCCGACCGGGGTTCGATGGCGGGTGCGCAGGATCGCAGCAATTTCCTCCGAGGCCTGGCTGACAACATCGCCGCTGACAGCCTGCACAAAGACAATGTCCACGCGGTCACTCGTGCTGCGGCGGATCAGCCGCGCCTGAGCCGTGGTGAACGGGATGAGCACCTGATTATCTTCACTACCAAACGCTCCACCACCCTTCGACTCCAACACACCGATCACACGGAATGGCTGACCCTCAATGCGGATGGTTTCGCCGGTAATGCCGTCTGCATGACCAAAAAGAGTTTCGGCCACTTCCGGTCCGATCAGCACCACGGAGGCGCGCCCGAGCATATGCTCCTCTGTGATGAATTCGCCCTCCGTAATGTTGTAATTGCGCACCTGGAAATATTCGGGTGTAACCCCCAACAGCTGTGGAGTAGTTTGTTCGCCGCCAAAGGAGACCACCGCATTTCCCTGTAGCGCGGGCGCAACGGCCTCGACGGAAGGCGCCGCAAACTGATCGCGGAGTGCTTCCGCGTCACCCAGGGTCAATGGTTTGGGATTGCGGATGTTATCACCCGGATCGCCGCGAAAAACGAACAGCAGGTTCGTGCCGATGCCGCTGATCGAGCCGGTAATGGAAGCTTCTGCCCCCTGACCGACTGCCAGCATGGCGATCACCGCCGCCACGCCGATCACGATGCCCAGCACGGTCAATCCGGACCTGAGCTTGTTTCCGCTCAACGATTCGAGTGCCTCAAGAAAAGCCTGAGCGAGGGTCATACTTCACCGTCCAATAGTCCGTCGCGCAACCGGATGACGCGTTGCGTTCGCTCGGCAATGGTCGGGTCGTGAGTCACGATGATGAGCGTGGTGCCGCTTTCTTGATTCAGATTCAGCAGCAAATCCATGATCTCTTTACCCACTTTTGAATCCAGATTGCCGGTTGGCTCATCGGCCATGATCATGGCCGGGTTGTTGACAATCGCGCGCGCAATGGCAACGCGTTGTTGTTGCCCGCCCGAAAGCTCATAAGGACGGTGAGTCATGCGATCCTCCAGGCCCACTGCCCGCAAGGCGTCCATGGCGCGAGCTCGTCGTTCACCGTTCATCCCCGAATAACGCAGCGGCAGTTCAACATTGGTAATGGCCGTTTGGCGCGAGAGCAGATTGAAACTTTGAAAGACAAAGCCAACTTTGCGATTGCGAACGCGGGCTAATTGATCATCGTTCAATGACGCGACTGGCTCGCCATCCAGGATATATTGTCCGGATGTTGGCCTATCCAGGCAACCCAATGTATTCATCAACGTGGATTTCCCGGATCCGGAAGGTCCCATAATGGCCACCACTTCACCGCGCCGGATGGTAAACGAGACACCCCGCAATGCATGGACCTCCACTTCGCCCATCTTGTAGACCTTGCTGATGTCATGAGTTTCTATAACGTTATCCATGGTTACCCGCCGAAGCCTCCACGCGGACCACCACCCGGACCGCCAAACTCAACCGGCGGGTTCAAGATGATCGTATCCCCTTCCTTCACTTCCCCATCAACGAGAACACTCATCGTGTCTGAAGAAGAGCCCAGTCGTATTTCCTTTTTGACGGGCTGCCCATTTTCCAGCAAGTACACCACTCGTTCCCCATCCGCAAGCCGCACGGCACGATTGGGAACCAGGAGCACATCTTGTAATTCTTCGACCGTAATGTTCACAGCTGCCGTCATGCCGGGTTTGACCAGGGAATCAGCGTCCGTTAATTCAACAGTTACTTTGAAATTAACCACCCCTTGAGTGACAACTCCGGTCTGGGCAACGGACACAACTTCGCCATGATAATCCCTCCCAAGGATGGCATCGAACGTCAACATGACTGGCTGACCCACGGAAACACTGTTGATATCGACTTCCGAGACTTCCACATCCACGAAGAGGCTCGAGAGGTCGTCCAGGCGGAAGGCTGTGGCGCCCGCGCCCACTTGATCGCCAGCCAGTGGATAGGACTCGGTCACGATGCCGGAAAACGGCGCGATGACGCGCGCCAGGTTGAGGGTCGCTTGAGCCGCCTCCACGCGGACCTGGGCTGCAGCAATCTCGGTCTGGTTTCCCGCACTGAGCTGGTCATACTCACGCTGCACATCTTCCAATTGGGCCAGCTTAAGCGCAACGTCTTCATCTGCCTTGGCAATGGTCGTTGCATCGGCATAACCCCGATATTCCTTGAGAACAGGTATCTTCCGGTTCCCAAAGGTTTTATAGATGATTTTCTTGATATGGATCTTGCCGTTCAATTCCTTGCGCCAGTTCACAGCCCTGTCGTAGGCCTTCTGCGCATCGCGCAGGGCAATGACCGACTCTGCCAGGGCAGTATCGGAATTCAATAAGTCCTGCAGGGCGGCCTGCGCATTGGTCAGATCGGCCTCCGCCAGGATCACGGTTTGCGGCAGGGATGTCTTCTTCAGGTAAGCCATCACAAAATCCGCCGGAACGTTATCTCCAACCTTCACATTGACCACATCCACCGTGCCGGCCGCCTGCCAGATCAGTACCGCCGTCTGCTTGGCGCGGACGGTTCCCGTCGCGCCGATGGTGGCGGTCAGGGTGCCGCGCTCCACGTTGGCAGTCTGGAAGGTGCTGGCCGTTTGATTTCCGCCGCGCTGCGTAAATGCCCACACAGAGACGGCCGCCGCCACGATCAGCAGCAGCACCAAAACAGTTCTATATCTCTTAAAAAAATTTCGCATGATGATCCTCCGCAGGCAGAGCGTGCCCGCCAGTTTGAGATTCTACCTTAGGTATACGAACAAATTGTGAATTATTTGTGCGAAGGTAATGAATTTCTAATCTGAGTGAATCTTACACTACCGCCAACACTGGTGGTGTATCCTTTCTTTTTTAACGGTTATCTGTTTTCGCTTGCGGTTCATTCACGCACCGAGATTGAATAGGGATACATCCGGGAAGTTGCACCTCCGGTCTCGTTAACTAAACGAGGAACTGCCTTAATTTATTCGGCGGAACCTGAGAGCGCCAAATACGCCCTTCAGATCTGTAATTGTGACAATTGTCGCCTAACTTGGTGACATTTACGTCTGTGGATGGGTTTTGGGTTTGGGTATCATCAAAATGAAATCCTTGTTTACTTCGCCAAGAGAGGAAGCAATGCAGCTCATACCCAGTGAAAACCTTGTGATTGACCGCAAAGCGCGCGCCATCAAGCCTTTTTTTGATCTCGACCTGCGTCCCCCCGATCTGCGCACGTGTGACTTTGAAGACGTGGTGATCGAATTCAGCCCGGAACGCGCCATGGTTGAAGCTGCGCGGTGTGTACATTGCCCTGACCCGGCCCCATGTATGCTGGCATGTCCCACCCATAACGATATCCCCTCCGCTATGTGGCTGATCGAGCAGGGTCAATTTAGCGAAGCTGCAGACCTCTATCACCAATACAGTTCGCTGCCTGAGGTTTGTGGGCGCGTCTGCCCGCATGAGGCGTTGTGCCAGGGCTCATGCGTCATGAATAAACACCACACTCCCGTGCTGACTGGTGCACTGGAGACGTTCGCCGTGGATTACAAGCGCCGCCACGATGGACGAACCATTCCGCTCGCGCCGCCAACCGGGAAACGCGTTGCCATCATCGGAGCCGGACCTGCCGGATTGGGCTGCGCGGATCAACTGGTTCAGCGCGGCCATGAAGTCACCATCTTCGAATCCAAGCCTGCGCCTGGTGGACTGCTGGTGTACGGTATTCCAAACTTCAAACTGCCCAAACAAATCTGGATGCAAAAATGGCACGAATTCGAAAACGCGGGCGTCAAGTTTGTTGGTAACACGTACATCGGCAAGGACAAGACCATTGACGACTTGTTCAATGAGGGCTTCGATGCGGTCTTCATCGGAGTGGGATCTGAAATCGACGCGAAAATGGAGGATACGCCCGGAACAGATCTTCCGGGAGTCTACGAAGCAACCGATTTCCTGATCCGCGGCAACGTGGACCCCAGCCTGCTTCCCGCCTCCAGCTATAAGCCACTCGAAATCGGGAAACGCGTGGCGGTCATTGGCGGTGGCGATACCGCCTCTGACTGTCTGCGCACCGCCCTGCGCCTGGGCGCGGAGGAGGTAACCTGCCTGTACCGACGCACCGAAAAGGAAATGCCCGGCGGCAAGAAGGACCGTAAGTTTGCCAAAGATGAAGGCGCCAAATATCGCTTCCTGACTCAACCGGTAAAATTCATTGCGGGCGCGGACGGAAAACTGGCGGCCGTGGAATGTATTGAGATGAAACTCGGTGAACCTGACGCAAAAGGCCGGCGCCGGCCCGTACCTGTGCCAGATTCGAACTTCAGCGTGGCCTGTGATACAGCCGTGCTGGCGCTCGGTTACTGGCCTGATCCGATCATCGGCAAGACAACTCCAGAGCTCGAAACCCATGATTGGGGCCTGATCACTGCGGACAAGAAAACCGGATCCACTTCGAGACCCGGGGTTTTCTCAGGCGGCGATTGTGTAACCGGGCCGGACCTGGTTGTGACAGCCATGGTTGCCGGAAGAAAAGCCGCCTGGGCCATCCACGAGTATCTGCAAAACAATTGAGAAATTCGAAACTATCAAAACGCGAAGCATCAGCAACGTGCTTCGCGTTTTTCTTTATTGGACCTCCTGCAAAAGTCTCAAACTTCTAACCACGGCACCCTTCGAGTACTGCCGCCCGTACCCTCATCAGGGCGCTTCGCAGGGGACGGCGTTCGCGAAGACACTGAGTCACGGAGTTTTCTTTAATTTTTCTCCGCGTCTCCGTGACTCAGTGGTTCAAAAGGGACCAAACAATCATTTTCGTTTACTTATGCAACAGGTCCATTCATGCTCGCTTATATCACCACCATCCCGCAGGTCTCCCCTTGACAACCAGGTTCAGTGAACCAAACGCCTTTGGGGGAGGTTATGTGCCGGGGAAACATTAACGCTTGCGAAGAGAACCTGATGCCCGAAAAGTCATGCCAGGTTTCTGGTTATAATCCCCACATGCTTTTTAGAACCATATGGATCCTCGACAAAGTCATTTCCATCGCAATACTTGGACTTGTCATTACCGGTGATCTGCCGAGGCTCTCCAACCAAACCGACCAGGTACGAGATTACACTCGCGCCGTTGAGTTCGATTATCCCACCTGGGTTTGGAATGCAACCTGGAACAAGGTCGAACAAGCCGCCATCGGCGCCCCCTATCTCTTCGAGCGCAGCACAAACAAACAGATCGTCTTCGATTATTTGCGGACAACCCAGCAATTGATGCAAGCGGAAATCCGGCTCGAACAGATCTTTGCCGACCCCAACATCACGGACAAAGAATCGAGCAGTGCCTATTTGCGTGCACAGCGCGACCAGCTCACCGCCAGACAGGCCCGGCTTGCACCGTTTGCCGAATCGATTTTGCAGGATCAGGTAAGCACCGCCTTTGCAGAGCTCGGCCTGGCTCCCGGAGGTCAGACGATCCCGCCGCTTCTCTATCACACTTCGTCCACGCCTCTGGCTTTGATTATCTCTCCACGCGATCATATCGAACAGACCACCAACATCTCCATCCTGCCAACGCTCACGCTCGATCAACAGATCAAGCTGGAGGAGGATGTCGCCAGGTCGCTCAATGTTTCCACGCTCGTTGTGCCGGTGGGTGGCATCGGCGTGTATCCCACCATGGTGATGGAGACCACTGACCTGCGCTGGATGCTGAGCACCATCGCCCATGAATGGACTCACAACTACCTCAGCCTGCGCCCGCTGGGAGTAAACTACAGCACTACATCCGAGCTCCGCACCATGAACGAGACCACAGCCAACATTACCGGAGAAGAGGTGAGACTTTGGGTGTTGCAAAAATATTATCCGGAAATGCTCGCTTCATCGCCCCCCAGCCGGGACCTGGTGCTGTTTCCCCAACCTGACCTGCCCTCAAACAGCCTCGCGGCGGATACCGCCCCCTTTGACTTCCGCGCCGAGATGCATGAAACGCGCGTCAAGACCGACGAATTACTGGGACAGGGTAAGATCGAGGAAGCCGAAGCTTACATGGAGGAGCGCAGATTGTTCTTTTGGGAGAATGGTTACCTCTTCCGCAAACTGAATCAGGCTTATTTCGCGTTCCACGGCGCCTATGCTGATGTCCCGGGCGGCGCGGCCGGCGAAGACCCGGTTGGCCCGGCCGTCCGTGCCTTGCGTGAACAAAGCGACTCCCTCGCCGACTTCGTCAACACCATCTCCTGGATGACTTCCTTCGATCAACTTAAAGCAGCAATCCAATAAAACTGAGTAGTGATCGAAAACTACTTGAAATAAATTCGCTCCCTGCGCCGAGGACGACGGATTGAGCAGATACTTATTAAGAGACTTTTCGTAGTCTACTTAGCCTGACGGAACTTTGAAAACGGTCGACCCGTTAATGATGGAAATAGCCATCCTGTCATAAAGGGAGTTGATCATATGTTCACCAAACAGATATTTTCCATCCGGGCGATCAGTGTGCTGGTTGCGTTATCGATTGCGCTTTCCAACGCCGGAGTCGGGTCAGTTCAGGCACAACCCACCCAGTCATTCACACCAGATCAAACCGACAAACTCGAAGCGACATTGGACGAGTCCGTAAAATTGGATTCGTTCGGTGCCGCCGATCCCTTCATCGTACACTTTAACGCACCCATGGATTCGCAGAGTTCGCCAAACCCCTTGCTCTCCTATCCATATAGGGAAGGAACCTCAACCTGGGATTCTGGGAACAATACGCTGACTTTTAGGCCAAACGATTCACTACAGCCCGGCGAGACCTATACGTTTTTCATCGACCCTGCGTTGCGTTCTATGGATGGCAGGGTCTTTGAATCCAGTCCGCAATGGATTGTGCAGGTGCTCGCTGGCACACACGTCTTAAGTGTTCTTCCCAAGCCGGGCTTATTGTCGACGCGGAAACCTATTCTCTCAGTGACTTTCGACCGTCCCATGAATCGCAATTCGGCAGAAAAATCCTTTTCCGTCCAACCGGAAGTCTCTTATCAGTTGAGCTGGAAAGATAGCCGGACGCTCTATATCAAGATCAATGAGTTGCTCAAGTATGGTCAGCAATATACATTGCTCGTCGCGGGCGGCTCGGCAGAAAATGCTGCCATGGATGAAAATGGAACGCCGCTGGCTGAGGACTACAGTTGGAGTTATGGGTTGGAGGCATTTTCTGCAAGCATGCTTCCGGCCACATCCCCCAATACAGTTCAGATCATATTCTCTCATGACCTGCGTACCACAGAGACCGGCTTCCCATTTACGATCACACCCTCACTAATAGGTAAATGGAAGTGGCAGGGCAACAAAACCGCCTTGTTCACTGCTGACGAACCACTGCCTTTCGGGCAGGTTTTCTCGCTTGATATCACAGGGAAGTTAATCGACAAGGATGGCGAAGCGCCCTTGGATGAGACTTCCTTCCAATTCACCGCACCACCGCCCATTGCCTCTTTTTCGCCCACAGACGAGGGCAACACACCAGTGATACCGGTTGGTGTTTCGCCCATCAAAATTGAATTCACAACTGAGGTGGATAAAACCTCAGCGGAAAAAGCTTTTAGCATTTCGCCAGAAATATCAGGGTGGTTTGAATGGAGCCAGGGTAAGGACAGTTCCTTCGAGAATGTACTTTCGTTTTACCCCGGCAAATTACTGCAATACGATACACAATATACGGTAAAACTCGATACCGGCCTTTCGAGCGCGAAAGGCAATGCCTTACTGCTGGAACCTTTTACCTGGTCATTCTTCACGACGTACAATTATTACTATGGCGTGTATGACGGGGCCACCTTCGGCTCAGGGACGAAAGTACAGGTTGTGGACGCAAACGGCTCGCGGCGTATTCAATTCGGTTCTGACGAATCTCACACCATTATCTTCGAAGCCTATGCCTATGATCTCATCGATTTTGCCGCGCTCTATTCTGACTATGTTCATGAAAATGGGACTCCGAGCCTCAACCCATCAGAAAAAGAACCCGTAGCCACGTGGACATATGCACAGGTAAACCCAAATTATCAGGAAACTGTTATTCCTTCAAATGTGCCGCCAGGCTTGTATGTACTCAACCTGCGATATGGAGGACGAAGTTACGATCAACTCTTCGTGGCATTGACCGAGAATACGATCGTCACAAAACGATCTGGTGAAGATTTATTCGTCTGGGTTACCAATTTCAAAGGTGATAACGTGCCCGAAGCCGAAATCCGCTTATATTCGGATCGCGGCGAGAAAATCCGCGAAGGCAAAACGGATGAAAACGGCTTGTACCGCGTTTCCATCCCTGCTGGACATACTCCAATACTGATTTCTGCGCGCACGGGCAAGAACAATAAAGATGTTACCATCACGGGCCTGGCTTACGGCTGGGAGGAATATGCAAATGGTTACTGGTCACGCCGGTCTGACCCCTACAAATACCTGACTTACATTTATACCGATCGCCCCATCTATCGTCCCGGACAAATAGTGAATTTCAAAGCCATCGTGAGCCACGATAAGGATATGAAGTACGAGACCCCTGAAGCGGGCACGGAGGTCACCGTCAACGTGCGCGATGCGAAGAACAATGTATTGCAGACAGGCACATACAATACGAACGAGTTTGGCTCCATCAACGGGATATTTTCAATCGCGGCCGAAGCACCTCTGGGCGATTATGAGATCGAGACCGTGTTCGATGGCGAATCAACCAGTCAGACTTTCAAAGTACAGGATTATCGCAAGCCAGATTTTGAGGTGACTGTGTCAACCGCCGATGAGAGCCAATCGAACAAATATGTCAATCAAGATAAATTCAACTTGACCATCGATACCGAATATTTCTTCGGCGAGCCGGTCCCCGATGCCAAATTGACCTATAAACTCTACTGGCTGTATCCCAACTACTACTGGTGGTGGAATACCTCTCCCGATGAGGCCACGTATTCCTGGTATGCAAGTCCAACTAACCCTGCAATCTCCACCCGAACAACTGACGCAAACGGCCAGGCGAACATCTCCTACACGGCCCTGTTCACAGACGATTATTACTTCACCGATTACGATTATTGGGGAAGTAGCCTACGGTATCGTACCTATGCCCTGGAAGTGACCGCTGACGACGGAAGCAATCAACCTGTCTCTTCGGCGTATATCTTCAACGTCTATAACTCGGAACAAAAAGTCACACTGGATACGCAAGGCTACCTCAAACAGGCAAACCAGCCCTTTACGGTGGTCATCCATACACAAACGCTGAATGGCGAGGCAATGCCCGATCGTGACCTTACCCTGGAAATCATGCCCTGGGACTCAACTGCCTACGATTTCCGTAAAACAAGTGAACGGCACGAGGTTAGGACCGATCAGGATGGTGCGGCCAGGCAGGAATTAAAACTCGCCGCCGGATATTACCAACTCGTGTTGCGCGGCAAGGACCCGCGCGGCACGTCCCTTGAATATAAACGCTGGATACGGGTTCTCGCTTCAGGACAGGAGTGGAACATCCGTTACTGGGACCCGATAACGATCTCTGCCGACCAGGATGAATACAAGCCTTATCAAACCGCACGCTTCGCGATCGAATCGAACATTAATGGACCGGCGTTGTTGACGTTCGAACGCGGCAGCATTATCCATTCAAAGTTCATCACGCTCACCGCGCCGCTCACTGTGGTCGAAACGCAGATCATCCCAGAAGATGCGCCGAATGTTTTTGTTACGGTCAATGCCTGGGATTCGAACACCGCGCCAACCAATGCGGAATATGAATATTATCGGACAAATATTCCAGATAGTCGCCTGCTCATGGCGACCACCGAATTAAAAGTCAGCGCTGAAGCAAAACAATTGCAACTGGATATTTCCACTGACAAGCAGGTCTACGCGCCCGGTGAAGAAGTGACCGTGAATATGGATGTGAAAGATTCCAGTGGCAGGCCAGTCCTGGCAGAAGTATCCCTGGCAATGGTGGATGAAGCCATCTTCAGCCTAAGCCAGGAACTGGCACCCAACATCTTCGCCGCTTTTTACGGACCGCGTGACTGGAGTGTAGTGACATTTTCATCCATGAGTCCCTCTCGCGTCATCCTTGATGGAGGCGGGCGCGGCGGCGGTGGGGGCGGACTCGAAGCTGGAGCAGGGCCGCGCACTGATTTTCAGGATACTGCTGCCTGGTTCCCCGCCTTGCAAACAGATGCCAGCGGACGCGCGACCGTCACTTTTACCCTCCCCGATAACGTCACGAGCTGGCGTCTCTCCGCGAAAGCCATTACGTTGAATCATCTCGTCGGTCAGTCTCATACCAACATAGAAACCAAAAAAGACCTGTTGCTCCGGCCGATCTTGCCGCGCATCCTGACCACCGGTGACCAGGCTCAAATTACAACGATGATTCACAACTATAGCAACGCAGAACAAACGGTACGCGTCACCTTGAATGCGCCTGGCCTCAAAATCAACGGCAACGCCACCCAGTCTGTAAGAGTCAAGGCGCAGCAAGTGCTGGCAGTTGGCTGGGCAGTCCTCCCTGAAGCCCTGACCGCGACCAATGTCACGTTTGTTGCGGTAACGGAGGATAATCTCAACGATTCCATCAGTCTGCCGCTGCCGATCCAACCATTGGCGACCAAAGACGTTGAATCCATGTCCGGCAAATTCAATGGTGCCATCACAATCCCTGTGCCCTTGCCTCCGGATATATTGCCAGAGGTCAGTACGGTCACTCTCAAAATCAGTCGCACCCCGGCTTCCACCATTCTGGATGGGTTGGAGTATCTCACAGGCTATCCTTATGGCTGTGTCGAGCAGACGATGAGCCGTGCCATGCCAAATGCGGTGCTGGGACGCGCCTCTACTCAACTTGGTATTGGCAGCGAAGATTTCCAGACGCGCACCAAACCTCTGATCGAAGCCAGCATTCAGAAATTACTGGGGCTTCAACACACCGATGGCGGCTGGGGCTGGTGGTACGATGATCACAGCGATGCCTACCAGACCGCCTGGGTCCTGCATGGCCTGTCAAACATACGTGAGGCAGGTTACTTTGTCGATCCGCAAGTGCTGCAAAATGGATCGGACTATCTCAAGAACCATCTGGAGGAGATGGACGTTCGCACCCGTGCCTATGCCCTCTATAGCATGGCGCTGGCCGGATACGGCAATCTCGATCAGGCCGTGGACTTGATGGATACCTCTCTGACTCAATTGGACCCCTTCAGCCAGGCCGCGCTCGCGCTGACCCTGTACCAACTGGATGACAAGGCTCGGGCCGAGTTGGTGTTAAGTCAACTTGAGAAGAGCCTCATTCAAAAAGGCGATCTGGCTTATTGGCCACAAGCCACCGATGATGGCACGTACCGCCGCAAAACAATGTCTTCCACCACTCGCACGACCGCGATGAGTCTGTCAGCATTCATAAAAATACGCGGGACTGGCACCCTCGCCGATGCTGTAGCGAATTATCTGGTCAACGAGCGCACTGGCTATGGTTGGGGCACAACGAATGAAACATCATTCACCATCCTGGCGCTCACAGATTATCTGGCTGGCCAACAGGAATACAGCGGCTCCAGCGATTTCACTATTGACCTCAACGGCCAGGGCTTTAGTACTGGCACGCTTCAACCTGGAAATCTGTTTGCCAGCATAAATGTCCCATTGGCACAATTACAGCCTGGCTTGAATAGCCTCAAATTATCTACCTCGGGAACCGATCGGTTGTACTATGATATTGTCACCAGTTATACTTCTCAAAAGACGGCCACCGAAGCAGCTGGCAATATCAGCGTTACACGCAGTTACCTGGACCCAAAAACCAATAAACCACTTGAAAGCATCAAAGAGGGCCAACTCGTCAAAGTGGAATTGACAGTCAACATGCCGGATGTCGCATCCTTTGTCATCGTGGAGGATCATTTACCCGGTGGGTTGGAAGCCCTGAACGAGAGTCTCAACTCTACACCGCAGGATACAGTCTTTTACGACTACGAATACTATGAGGAGAGATTCTTCTGGCAGGATTACGGCTACAACTATAAGGAAATTCGTGGAGACCGCGTATCTTTCTTCATTACCGAGATAGCGAAAGGTTCCAACGTCTTTAGATATTATGCCCGTGCGACCATGAATGGAGCTTTTACCGCCCTGCCTGCGGAGGCCTACGCTATGTATGACGAAACGGTGTGGGGTCGTTCTGCCAGCAACATGATGACCATATTGCCGAAGTAATCTACCTTTGACCTCCGAATCGTATGAATGCCAGGTGAATTCGCCTGGCGTTCGTACTTTATAATACCCGCATATGCCCAAGATCCAATTCCTCTTACTTGCCTCCTTGCTAGTAGTTGTTCTTGCCAGCGCGTGTACTGCTTCGGGGACCACACCAGTTACAGATGTGGTGCTTCCAACCCGCCTCAGCATCCCCACCCAGCCTGCCTGCATCACCGTTGCATCCGAACCCACGCCCGGGCCTGAAACTCCCTCCATTTTTCCTCCGGTTACAGAGGCAGATCATGTACGCGGACCAGAGAATGCACTCATTACCATGCTGGATTACAGCGATTATCAGGATCCGCTCTCCGCCGCGTTGGCCGAAGTGACGAAACGACTGCTGGAGGAAAACCCGGATCACGTTCGCCTGGTCAGCCGGCCGTTCCCGATCCATGTCGTGAACGATAAGGCTGCATACGCCGCCCTGGCCGCCGAAGCGGCGGCAGAGCAGGGCAAGTTCTGGGAGATGCACGACCAGCTGTTCGAACAGCAACCGAATTGGATCAGCCTGTCGGTGGACGATTTCAAACAATGGCTCATCGCGCAGGTTCCGGCTTTAGGGTTAGATGCGAAGCAGTTCAAGTCCGATTACGCGCGCGAAGACGTCATCGCGAAAGTTCAGAAAGCCTGGGATGATGGCACCAGGATGAATTTACCAGGCACACCGATCCTGGTGCTCAATGGAGAGTTGTATCAGGGGCCGCGTGATTACGCCAGCCTGAACGATATCGCCCAGTTGATGATCTTGGGTGAACGGCAATTCACAGATTGTCCGCCTATGACGATTGACCCGCGCAAACAATACATCGCCACGCTCAAGACCGAAAACGGCGATGTGGTCATCGAGCTGTTTGCGGATAAAGCTCCTGTAACCGTCAACTCGTTCGTTTTTCTGGCGCGCAATGGCTGGTACGACAACATTACCTTCCATCGCGTGATCCCAGATCTCTTCGCACAGACCGGCGACCCCAGCGGCTCAGGCAAAGGCACGCCCGGGTATTACGTCATCACGGAAATCACGCCCAGCCTGACATTTAGCCGACCTGGCATGGTGGCCATGGTCAATTCGGGACCCGATACCAGTGGAAGTCAGTTCTTCATCACATATGGGCCTACCGCTCAATATGACGGAAAGTACACCATCTTTGGTCAGGTGCTTACCGGCATGGACGTGCTCCAGAAATTGGCGCCGCGTAATGCCCAGCCTGGCACCGATTCACCGCCAGGTGACAAACTGATCAGCATAACCATTAACGAGCAGTAAGCCCTCCCGGCCTTTCCAAAATTTAATAAACCGCTGTCCTATTTTGGCGGTACTCTTCCTGCATGCCGCGCAAAGGCGCCTTCGCCAAGCAGGACGGAGGGGGTGAAATGCTATATGGTAAGATATTCCCATGTCCATTCAGCTTCACACAGCCGTTGCCCGCGAGGGCGATCTTGCTCAGTTGGTCGGACTGCGACATAAACATTTCATTATCACGCTGCAGGTGGGCGCGCGATTCGAGTCACATCGCGGCATCCTGCAACACGATGACCTGATCGGCAAACCCTGGGGCACACAGGTCTTCAGTCACAACGGCTCGCCGTTCTTCCTGCTTCAACCCTCCCTGGCCGACCTGCTGACCGAACTGCCGCGCACCACGCAGATCATGTACCCCAAAGACATTGGCTTTATTCTCGTCACGATTGGCGTGGGACCGGGTCAGAAAGTGGTGGAGGCAGGTACCGGTTCCGGCTCGATGACCACCGCGTTGGCGTACGCCGTTGGGACGGAAGGGAATGTGATCTCCTACGAAGTCAAACCGGATGTGCAGAACCTGGCGCGCAAAAACCTGAACCGTTTCGGCCTCGCCTCCCGCGTGGACTTCAAACTGCGCGACATCCAGGAGGGCGTCGACGAAACGGACGCCGATTCATTCTTCCTGGACGTGCCCAATCCTTATGATTACACCCCGCAGGTTCGGGCCGCGCTCAAACCGGGCGGTTATTTGTGTTGTCTCCTCCCTACCTTCAATCAAGTCGAGAAGACGTTATATTCCCTTCGAAGAGAGTACTTCGCCTTTATCGAAGTGTGCGAAATAATGCTGCGGTATTACCAGGCCGAACCAACCAAACTCCGCCCCACCGATCGGATGGTCGCACACACGGGCTTCCTCGTATTTGCGCGCAGGATCGAGCCAAGTGAAGATCCGCGCGGGCGCGAGCTGGCCGAGGAAGTTGGAGCGTAACAGGTTTATAAGGAGAGAACACAATGCGCCGTATGTGGCGAAGCCGTCGTCAGATGCGAAGAGGAGTCGCACCCAACATTCCCCCCATTTTGCAGGAGGCCAACCTCGCCTTCGATAAAGGTAAATTCGGCCGTGCCGCCGAACTCTTCGAACAGATCGCGCAGGGAGCCGATGCCCGGGGCGGGCCGCGTGCTCCGCTTTTTCACCTGCAGGCCGGGCGTGCGCGCATCTATGCCGGGCAGCCTTCATTGGGTATGCCATCCCTCAAACGTGGACTTGAATTGCTCGCCGGACGGAAACAGTTCGCACGTTTGAATCAGGCGGGTCAGCGTGTGATCGCCGAACTCAATGAACGCGGTCTGACAACGGAAGCTGCAGAAATTGGGAGGTTCCTGAACTCAACATTGCCCGCCATGCCAACGATGGAGGGACTTTCCATACCTGCGAAAAGACCTGTCATCCCTACACACTGTCCCCAGTGCGGCGCGGCCCTGCGGCCCGATGAAGTCGAGTGGCTGGATGAATCCACTGCCGAATGCGCATACTGTGGAAGTCCGGTCCGTGAAGAGAATTAATCCTGCAAGCTTCATAAGCTCACTTCTGACTCTCATTCTTCGGGCCCATCGTCGACCAGGGATACTTGCTCCAGCCATGCCGATCCAACTGACAGAAGAATTCATTTCCGAACGTCTCACCGAAGCCTTACAATTGGCAGGACCATCCTCCGACGGCTATGCAGAAATCGAGCTGGATGACGAATCGCGGCTGAAATGCGCGGCCGTGCTGGTGCCGTTAGTATGGCAGGATGATGAATGGCACCTGCTCTTCACCCGCCGGACCGACAGAGTGGAATCACACAAGGGACAGGTCTCCTTTCCCGGCGGCGCCTGTGACGAAGGCGAAACGATTCCCGAAGCGACTGCCCTGCGCGAAGCCGAGGAAGAGATCGGTCTTGATCCCGAGAACGTCAGAGTATTGGGGAGGCTGACCAACCTCATCACGGTCTCACATTTCCGGGTCACGCCGGTCGTTGGAGTGATCATTAAGTGGCCTACAGTTTTTCGGGTCGGGGAGCACGAAGTGGCGCGCGTGTTCACCATGCCGCTTGGCTGGCTGGCCAACGAGTTGAACCGCTGGCAGTTTGAAATTCCGGGCCGGAACCGGGCCGTCATCGCCTATCATCCTTATGACGGCGAGTTGCTCTGGGGCGCCACCGCGCGCATGACCGTGGATTTCCTGAAGGTGTTGGGGTATTAAGCTCTTGCTCCTTCAGGGGCTAAGCCCCTGAAGGAGCATATAAAAAGTGGGACACAACTTGGTTGTGTCCCATTCTCATTCGAAAAGAAAATCTTACTTCTTCTTCTCTTCGGCTTCGTCTTCCTTCTTGCCGCGTTCCACCGAAATCTCCGGTTCGGCCTCAGTGGGGGCTACCACAGCTTCGGCGCCAGCGACCGGGGCCTCCTCTTCGACCTTCGCGAAGGTCGCTACTGCCACCATCGTGTCGGGGTCGGCTAACAAACGGATCTTGTCTGAGACTTGCACATCCCTCAAGCGAATGCCCTCGCCGGGGCGTTCGAGCACTGAAATATCGATTTCAATACGTTCAGGTAGATCACCCGGTAGACACTCCACCTCGATTTGTTCGAGGTTGTGGACAAGCACCGCATTGTGATCCTTCACGGCGGGTGAAACTCCCACGAACCGGATGGATACCGCCGTGCGCAGTTTTTCCGCGAGCGACACTGCCAGGAAGTCCACGTGAAGCAGGCGATTCTTAATGAAATCACGCTGTTTCTCACGCACGAGCGCGATGTGCTCTGTGCCATCCAGGTTGATCGTCACCAGACTGGAAGACGACAACTTCCCCAGTGACAGCGAAGCCGAATGCGCATCCAGATTGATGCTGATCGGATCGGTGTGACGACCATAGATCACAGCCGGCAACTTGCCTGCCCGGCGCAATGCCTTTACCTGCTTGCCTACCACGTCACGTTTGGTGGCCTGTAGTACAACTTTCTCCATCGTTACTCCTCGAGCGCCTCTCACCCCGATCGCGGGGTTACCTTCGCTCTATGAAATAGTATTTTTGTAGTGATAAATAAGCGACTGACCCTAAAGGGCACTTTGTAGAGTCGCCACTACATTCAATTATCTGCGCCTGAACAACATCCGTCCAAGCAGCAGCATCAGACCCGAAAACAGTCCACTGACGAGGCCGAAAATCAACGCATCACGCGTGTTGAACATCGTGGTCACGGGCCCGTTCACAGTACGGGCCAGCAGGACTACTGTTCGAGAGTCTTCCACCCGGACCTCGCGTCCTGCCACCAAGACCGCCATACCATGCTGGAGAGCTGCACTCTCCGCGACGACCGCGCCGGTAAACCCGCTCATAGACGCTTTCTCCGCCTGAACATACCCCACGGCCCCCTGTTCTACATTCACCTCACCGGCGTTCACAGTTGCCAGCGCAGACTGATGGGCATAGAGGTGCTCGGTATTTACATTCCCTGCTGCACTCTGCCGAAGATCAACCTTTTGCGCGTTGATCAGTTCTGCATCAGCTTGACGCATTCGGACCACCTCCGCGTTGATAGTGTGCACCCCCGTCTGGGAGATGTTTGTCGCCTGCGAAGATTCAGATTCTGGCAATTCGTCGGGCTCAATCATAGCGGGCGAGATTTTACCACACAATAACGCTCCCGCGCTCAGCGGAGCCACACGAAAACTGTGCGGCGTAGACGACACTTGCCGTGGAGTGCCGTGGAGTGCCGGGGAGTGCCAGTTTCATGGTACACCCGCTTCGTGTGCGGGCTTCGCACCTTCGGTCAGCGCGGAGGCCTCTGCCTCTCCATCGCCTCCGCCACCTGGTGGGACATTTCATCCCTCCGTTCGTGTAAGCGCTGAATGATGTTTTGGTAATCCTCGTTATCGCGGTTCTGGCTTAGCTTGTAATTCGCCTCAATCTGCGTCACTTCGATCTGAAAACCGACAATCCCTTTCATATGGTCAACCACAAAATCGGGCGGCAGCGATTCCAGCCTATAAGAGGATCCATTTTCATTCTTCGCCACCAGCCTGGAAAGTATCGCATGGAATTCTTCCGGGTCGGTCACAATCCGTGGCTTGCCATAGACGTGCACTGCCTGATAATTCCACGTCGGCACATTGACGTGGTTATACCAGGTGGGCGAAATGTACGTGTGTGGCCCTTGAAAGATGACCAGCACTTCAGAGTTCTTCTCAAACGTTTTCCACAACGGGTTCGCCTTGGACATATGCCCATTAAGAAGCAGATTCTGGCCCTCTTCCACCACTTCCATCAATAAGTGACTGGCAGTTGGCTTCTCGCCATCATAGGTCGCCACGGTCGCAAACTCATTTTGCTTCAGAAACTCCAGGATCTTGGCGCGGTCTTCTTCACGATACAGCTTTGAAATATACATGCTTCTCCTTTGGCTGCCAAAAGTATAACATCCCCGTCCAAGCCAAATTCTCTAATCCCCCGATTCTCCCCTCTCCAAGCCTCCAATCTGCATTCTCTACCTCACCAGTTACAAATCACCAATTACTCCTTGCTTTTGCAACGGTATAATCTTTCCCAACCATGAAACGCTATCTCCTCTTCACCGTCTTCATCTCCGGCATGACCACCCTGGCTGCGGAACTCGCGGCGGGACGTCTCATCGGCAATGTGTTCGGCACCAGCAACATCGTGTGGGCCAGCATTATCGGACTGATCCTCATCTACCTCACACTGGGGTATTTTATTGGCGGCAAATGGGCGGATGCGAACCCAACGCCCGCGTCTATGTATCGTGTGCTCGCCTGGGGCGCTTTCACCCTGGGGTTAGTGCCGTATATCGCCAGCCCCGTCTTGCGCGCCGCGGCGACGGCCTTTGACACGCTGCAGGTCGGTATCCTGGGTGCATCATTTATCGCGGTCTTGGTACTGTTCATCGTCCCGATCACGCTGCTCGGAACTATTTCTCCCTACGCAATCCGCCTCACCGTGGACGACACTTCACGCGCCGGCCAAACTTCCGGGCAGATCTACGCGATTTCCACGTTAGGCTCATTTATTGGAACGTTTCTGCCTACGCTGATCACCATTCCTGCCATCGGAACAAAAAATACGTTCCTGTTATTCAGCATGGTCCTGTTGATCGTTGCCCTGATCGGTCTGGCGCGTTTCGCGGGCAGAGGCCAGATGCTAAAGCACTCGTGGATGCCGCTCGTCCTGCTCACGCTGGCGGTGCTCACCGCCAACCAATCTCTGAAAAGCAATGCCAAGCAAATCTATGAAACCGAATCGGCCTACAACTACATCGAAGTGATACAGTCTGACGGTAAGACCATATTGCGGCTGAACGAGGGGCAGGGAGAGCACTCGGTCTATCGCCCGGATACTTTGCAGTATAACGGACCATGGGACCAGTTTCTCGTCAGCCCGTATTTTTACGCCAACCGTAAGCCAACGGATGTGAAGCGCGTGGCGATTGTAGGTCTGGCGGCCGGAACAACCGCGCGCCAGATGACCGCCGTCTATGGAGAGATTCCCATTGACGGCTACGAACTCGACCCGAAAATCGTGGAGGTGGGACAAAAATATTTTGGCATGACGATGCCTAACCTGAATATCATCATCGGCGATGGGCGATTGAATCTGGAACGGAGCGAGCACCAATATGACATTATCGCGGTCGATGCATACCGCCCGCCCTATATCCCTCCGCACATGACGACCCGTGAATTCTTCGAGATTTGCGCTTCACACTTAGCCGAGGATGGAGTCCTGACCCTGAATAGCGCCAGCGTTCCCGGCGACCGCCGCCTGATCAATGGTCTCGCGACCACGATGGCAACGGTCTTCCCCTCCATCTATACCGTGGATATTCCCGGTTCATTCAATACAATGATCTTTGCAACGAAGCAACAAACGGTTCCGGAAAATTTCGCGGTAAACCTTTTTTCGATGTCTCAGGATTCAACTGTGCATCCGTTATTGATTTCCACCATGCAAGTGACGTTTTCCAAACTGCAGGCTGGTTTTGAACCAACCATGGTCTTCACCGATGATCACGCTCCCATCGAGTGGATCGTCAATGACATGGTGCTCCGGTTTATTCTGGAGGGAGGAACAGAGCAGTTGCAATGACCGTGGGGCGGGCTGACAACCCGTCAAGATGCATGTAGGGCAGGCCTGAGATCCGCCAAAAGTGGAGTACGTATGGAGAGCTTCTGTCCGGCCACAGGCCGTACCTACAAGGGTGGCTCGAACGAAATGCTCCTCGAAACCGAATCAAACACCCCCGACATGGGAGGCGAAGCGAGCTGTCCCACTTTTTGCAGCAAAATTTCGTGCTAACCACTGAGACACTGAGCCACAGAGTTTTTAATCTCTCAGTGTCTCCGCGTCTCAGTGGTTCAAATCATTTTGGTTTCGGCTTGTCCAGGTTAAGGTATGACTAATACCTGTCCGACACTGATGTTGTTCGGGTTGGATAAATTATTGGCGGAGACGATGGCTGCCACAGTTGTGCCATATTTGATCGCCAGCACATACAAAGTATCCCCAGCCTTCACGGTATGCGTGCGGGTCGTACCTGAACTGCCGGTGCCCTCAGATGGGATGGCCACGGCAACTGGTATGGTGAGTGATTGGCCAATCTTGAGCAATTGCGGGTTGGCGGTGACCAGTTCGCGTACCGTCACTCCGTACTTATTGGCAATCGACTCGAAAGAATCGCCGGCGCCGATCTTATGCTTCTGTGGAGTCGTGGCAGGTTCGGTGCTGATCTGGGCGTTGGCGAATCGATACAGCTCCTCCAGGCTGCCATTGAAGACGTTCAGATCCACCTTGGCGTTGATGCCGTTGATGCGGCCTTTATCGCTGTACTGCCAGAACGTCCATTTGAACCAGCCGCGCGGCAGGTAAGGCTGCATGCCGTCCACGTAATTGTTTGGATATTGCGCTAACCATAAGGAATAATCCTTTGTCCAGGCAGGCGGACCACCCCCGGCTTCAGACAGATAATCCTGTAAAAAGTATTGCCCTGAGTAAATGATCGGTTTTTTCCCGAAGGCCGCTTCCACGCGGTCAAGCCAGGTTTTCACTGCGATGATGATCTTTTCCCTCTTTTGACCATCGTTCGTTTCAAGATCCAGCACGGGCGGGAGTTCACCGTCATCGTTGAAGGATTTCACATAATTGATGAAAGTGTCCGCCTGCCTTTTCGCATCTACATTGCAGCGGAAGAAATGATAGGCCCCTCGCAGAAGCCCGGCTGATTTTGCGCCGAGCCAGTTATCGTCGAAGGTGGAGTCGCGATGGTAATCCGCCTCTGAGGCTTTGACAAAGACATAGCGTTGTCCTGTGGCACGCACCTTGGGCCAGTCAATTCCGGCATTCCAATATGAGACATCAATCCCCGGCACAGTTGCCATCTTCATCTCCTTTGATGATGGATATATGTCCGAATAAGATTAGCACAAATCAATTTTAAAAGCAACTGATTCCCTGTGTTGAAATTAATCTTTTCCCTCCCCTCTGTTGAAGTTTTATGGTATAAAAATCGTGTCCCTGCTGTGTACGTGATGTTGCACCTTCCGTTTTGAGCCAACACCTACTAAAAGGGTCTTTAACTCCATCAAGAAATAACGCGATAGGCCTGAGCCAAGGCGGCGTTTCTGGGTAAGGACCCACCTGCGAAAGCAGGTTCAAAACACCGCAACACACGGCATTAGCGGGGAATCGATTTCTGGTGCTCTTGCAGCGGTCATGACCGCTGCAAGAGCATTATTACTTAGGGAGATTGATGAATCGCAATGGCCGCACGCAAACCCGATTCAAGCGCGCCTTGAATCCAGGCATGATAGAGCGATGCGTGTTCCCCTGCAAAATGGATTCGGCCCTCCGGTTTGATAATCTCTTCATGCAGCAGTGATTGTTGGCCCGGATCAAATAATGCAAATGCACCGCCCGCAAATTCATCATCGTGCCACATCCATGAAGTGCCAACTTCGAACTCTTCAACGATTTGAGGGTGGATTTCCGCGATATTGTCTAGCGCCTGTGTGATGCGGTCATAAGGCTTGAGTGAGCCCCAGCGCTGCGCGTCCTCAGACCACGTGTAACTGGCCAGGAGGACGCCGCGTCCGGTCTCGCGACCGTGATCGGGATAATACAAATTGCGAATCGGCAGGTCGGTCAACGTGCCGCCGCCAAAGATGCCGTCATCCTGCTCCCAGAACCGGCGCCGGCACTGGAACAGGATTTTGGCGGAAGCATCATAACGCAACTGGCGGATGGCGCGCTGCTTTGCGCGCGTGAACGGCTTCAGCACTTCCACATGCCGCAACATCGGGAACGGAACTGTGATGATGGCATAATCGCCTTTCTCGGCGAATCGGCCAGCCTGGGTTTGATAATGAATGGTCACATCGTCTGGTGATTGATCGATGGCGATCATCTTGGCTCCAAAACGGAGGTTGTTCCTGAGCACGGGCAGAAAGGCATAGGGCAGCCGGTCCGTACCGCCCTCGATTTCCACCATGTTCGTGTAATAATTGCCTGAGTCTTCTCTGAACAGTTCCAGGAACGAGGAGTTCATCACGGCTTCCTGGTTCGCCAACAGCCCAAACATCTCGATCATGCCTTCGGACCAGCCGCTCAGTTCCAGGAATTCGCGCGTGGAGTATTGGTCATACATGTCAACGATCTCCTCCCAGGCCAGGTCACCGTCTCTCGCCAGCATATCCAGCAGAGGTCGAAGCGTGTTCACATACCGTTGCCCGGCGGTCATGCCCACTTCATGGTCATACACATCAAACCCGAGCAGGGCCGTGTTGGCATGCGCCTCGGCGGCGCGCATCTTTCTGCCACCGATGTAGTAGTATGCATTCGGGTTGTCCATCGTAAAAACGTTCGTCTTGAGGCAAAACTGATTGATATATTCCATCGTTAAGGCATGGGCGCGCGGGATGCGCATCGCGCCGACTTCCGCATATAAACCCTCGGTGAAAGGCTCGCGCAGCGTGTAGACGCGTCCGCCTACCCGTTGTTGAGCTTCGAGAATGACCAGGTTGTGACCGGCGCGCTTTAGTTCGTGAGCAGCCGCCAGTCCCGCGAGACCCGCCCCCACGATCACCACTTTTTTAGGCCTGCTCTCGTCGAACTTTTTCGCAATCCCCTGTCTGACGACCTGAAGATATTCCTGCATCGAGTATTCGGACCGCATAAAGACCTCCAAAAGAAATAAGTGTGTGTCGCGCCCGGCTGATTGAGCAACCTGCGGAAAGAATTACGCGGCAGTTTCGAATCTTATCGAGGAACCGTTTTCGAATCAAGGGGAAGGGTGGGTGATATACATCCACAGAGACCGCGGAGTCTTTCGCAAGCTGTCCTGACGGAAAAGCACGCAGACAGACTTCCGAAGTCTTGTAGTAACGTGGCAAGAATCGGGTCGGCAGGCAGGCAAGATGTTCATAGAATACAATACAAAGGAGCAACTATGAACACGACTGATTACAAACAATCTGCAGAAGATTACCGGCGCATCGAGCAGGCGATCCTCTTCCTGGAAGATCACTACAAAGAGCAGCCTGGCCTTGAAGAGGTAGCGGGAAGCATCGGCTTGAGCGAATACCACTTCCAGCGTTTGTTCACACGCTGGGCGGGAGTCAGCCCGAAGCGTTTTCTACAATTCCTCACCAAGGAAGGCGCCAAGGAATTGCTGGACAAGTCTGAAAACTTGCTGGATACCACCCACCAGGTCGGGCTTTCGAGCCTGGGGCGCTTGCACGATCTCTTTGTGACGACGGAAGCGGTCTCGCCCGGTGAGTACAAATCGCACGGCGAGGGGGTGACCATCCGTTACGGGCTCCACGCTTCACCCTTCGGGAAGTGCCTGGTCGCTGTGACCGAACGCGGGATTTGTCACCTAGGCTTTGTTCAGACGAGCGAAGGCACTGCGATTGACAACCTGGTGGACGATTGGAAAAATGCACGCATGATCGAAGACCACAAATCCACCGCACCGCTGATCGAGCCGATCTTTGACTTAAACTATAGAGGCAAACCGTTGAACCTGCACTTGCGCGGCACAAATTTCCAGCTGAAGGTTTGGGAGGCATTGCTCAAGGTTCCAGCCGGAGCGGTAACCACTTACGAAGGTCTGGCAGAACGAATTGGGCAGCCCGCAGCGTCAAGAGCCGTGGGAACCGCGGTTGGGCATAACCCGATCGCCGTGCTGATTCCATGCCATCGGGTGATCCGCAAGGTCGGCGAGTTCGGGAATTACCGTTACGGCGCGTTGAGGAAGAAGGCGCTGTTGGCGCGCGAATATGTCACTGCGAGCCTCGAGGCATAAACAGCGAGATGGCGAAGCAATCTCCTCCTTTGCGCAGAGATTGCTTCGTCGGGCTAAAGCCCTCCTCGCAATGACACTACGCATGGAGCTCAATGAAAACGAAACTTTGGTCGGCGCTCATCGCACTCTATGTCGTCTGGGGATCCACCTACTTGGCCATTCGCTTCGCGGTGGAGACCATTCCACCGTTCATGCACGCGTCGTTGCGGTTCCTGATCTCTGGCGTGATCCTGTTCCTGTGGCGGCGCGCGGCAGGTGATCCCATACCAACGAAGAGTAACTGGAAATCCACTGCCATCGTGGGGACATTGTTGCTGCTCGGCGGGAATGGCCTGGTCGCACTGGCTGAGAAAACCGTCCCATCGGGTATTGCAGCGTTGATGATCTCCACATCGCCGTTCTGGCTCGTTCTATTTGAATCTTTCCGGAGCGGAGGCACAAAACCCAACTGGCAATCCATTCTTGGTCTGGTAATCGGATTTGGTGGCGTATTCCTGCTGATCGGGCCGGCGGAAATTACAGGTTCGGGTCAGAAGTTTGACACTTTCGGTATTATCCTGTTACTGTTTGCGCCCTTGCTCTGGTCGCTGGGATCGATCTACGCCCGCGGCGCGGATATGCCCAAATCCACGCTGATGTCCACCGGGATGCAGATGCTGGCAGGCGCGTTGTCGCTCTTCATCGTCAGCGTGCTGGCAGGCGAACTAAACGGATTCAGTTTTGCGCACGTCTCGGCTCGTTCGTGGTGGGGACTCGTCTATCTCATCACGTTCGGGTCGCTGGTTGGGTTTGTGGCCTATGGCTGGTTATTACACAATGCGCCGGTTTCCCTGTTTTCCACTTATGCGTACGTGAATCCAGTTGTGGCGGTATTTCTCGGCTGGTTACTGGCTAACGAAGAGTTGAACGCACGTATCGCGGTCGCGTCTGCCATCATCATCGGGGCAGTAATCTTCATCAACTACGCCCGGCAGCTTGCGGCGAGGAAACCGCAAGAACAGTTGGTCCCGGAAGAAATAGAGTGAGCTGAACTCTGTGCGATCAAACCTCCGAAAGATAATCCTTCGGAGGTCTGTATCTTATTGGGGATAATGACCAAGGCTGCAGCACGTGTATAATGAAATGTGATCTTCGTCGTAATTTACAGGTATCGACATGCCCAAAGACATCTTCATCTCCTACTCTCGCCGTGACCAGGAATTCGTCACGCGCCTTGCCTCCGATCTGGATGCGCGGATTGCCCTTGCATCGGCTGTCATCATCGGGTCGGTGATCTTGATTAATTATGCCCGTCAACTTACGGCCAGGAAACCAGAAGAACAACTGGTCCCTGAAGAGATTGAGTGATCCCAAAAGAAGCCTTCGAGGAAAAATCCCGCGGAGGTCTTGTCCTAAAACTGGATTATACTTTTCGTATGGCAGACCCCAAAGACAACTATCGACTCTACATCGAAAACGCCCATGAGATGATTGAGGTCGCCAAGTCAAATCTTGAAAATGACTATTACAGCTCGGCCTGCAACCGGGCCTATTACGCCATTTTTTATGCGGCAAGTGCCTTGTTGTATTCAAAAGGGAAGTCTTATGGCAAGCACAGTGCGGTGATTGCGGCGTTTCGCCAATATTTCGTCAAGACTGGTGAGTTCGATAAGAAGTGGAGCGACGCATACGAATACATCATGTCCAGTCGTCATACCGGTGACTATGAACTGGCAGATCCTCTGGAAGAAGAACAAGTTGTGGATGTCGTGGAACAAGCAAAGGCGTTTGTAACGGAAGTGGAAAAATGGTTACTCGAGCGAGACCTGCTTTAGAGCTACCGCCAAAAGAAAAGAAAGCTGTCAGGGAATTCATGACGGCGGTGCAAACTGCGTATGGCAATAAAATACATCGCGCCGCGCTATTTGGCTCCAAAGTTCGCGGCGAGTCAACCCGCTACTCTGATATTGATGTTCTCCTCATTGTTTCAGATGACAACTGGAAGTTTCGGAAAGCCATCAGTGGAATTAGTTCGGATATTGCCCTGAAATACGATGTATTGCTGGATGTGCGGATCATTAGCGTTAGCCGCTGGCAATATATGGCCGATATTCAATCCGGGCTGTACAAGAATATCTCAAGAGATGCGGTGCCAATTAAGATCCGTCGAAATAAGCAGGCTGGAGCCAGCAATCGTCGTACTAGCCAATGATAAGATCTCCGAGCATAAACCATCGGATGTCTTTCGCCGAGATGTCTTGGGGAATGTAAATGATTAACTTCACTGATCAATTGCTCAATTTACATGGTTACGATTACCAAGTTTGGGAGTATTCTCCGGTACATTCAGCATTAACCATACTTGCCACAAACAAGGATAAACCGAACGAAAATGTTTATTTATTGTTTGGTCATGTAACATATGTTGAAATGCCTATGTACTGGCACGGCGATTTTGTCCTTGCAAGTGACGAAGAATATGTCTCAATCGAGGAAAAGTCAACAATTGGTAAGTCAGTCGCAGCATATCCCTTGTCAAATAGAAGGAGATTTATCGAATTGTACAAAGTTGAACGACCGAATGGCAATATCTACTTATTAGGAAATATAGCCTCTATAAAAATAGAGCCGAAGGAAAGTTTCCAATAAGAAGTAACATATCATTCGGTTTCAACACGACCGAACCTCTAGAAATTGAGTTTGCCTGCGAGCGTGGCCCAAATATTACGTTTCAGATTAAAATGGAGGTACTGCCATGAACAATATGATGAATGCGCCGCCTCCAAATGTGAGTGTAATTTTGGCTGATACGATTCGTTTAGAAAACGTTTCGAATGATTTGATCGATTCTTTGAAAGACTTGGGCGCGAAGGAAAGCACTATAAATGACGAAGTAGTTTGGATTATTGACTTCGGGGATGATAATGACTTGGCTACAAAATTACAGGCTCTAAACAAGATGGGAGTGTTATTTGTAGGAGAACCATCTGGATGGCCACCAGCGGCGATTTTCACCGATCTTCGTGAAAGGAAGCTCCTGGAAGGCACCTTCAAGGAAATATCTTGGAGAGGACCACGCAAATGGCTTGTTCACGAAAAATAACCATGCTTTGATCTCATTTGCGTTGTAAAGCGTGAAAACTGGCTATGCCCAAAGACATCTTCATCTCCTACTCTCGCCGTGACCAGGAATTCGTCACCCGGCTTGCATCTGATTTGGACGAACAAGTCGCGGGCGTGTGGTTTGACCAGTCTGCCATTCAACTGGGGGAAAAATGGCATGATGAGATCATGGAAGGCATCCGCGAGTGCAAAGCCTTCATTTTGGTCTTATCGCCAGACGCGGCTGAATCGAAATACGTGCGCGAAGAAATCAATAAGGCGCTGGAACTCGGGAAAACTATTTTCCCAATCGTTTACCGCCCCGGCAGGTGGAGCGGCGAGCTGCAAGAACTGGTCAAAGAAATTCAAACGCTCGATCTGCGCTCCGGCAGTTACACCGATAATTTTCACAAGCTGGTGGATGGTCTCATCGAAGCAGGTGCCGGGAAAGCTATAGGCGAGAGACCTTTCCTGCGCCAGTCCACACAAACCCCGATCAATGTCGTTTTGAGCAAAATCCCTGGCTGGGCGTTTGCGTGGAGTCTCGGCTGGCTCGCCTTTTGGATCGTTGTGGTCATCGTCCTGGCCTTTGTCGTTGCCAGTCAGGAGGGACTCAAAGGTGAAGATGTTCTCAACTTCGTTTTGATCCTGATATGTGGTGCATTGGGAGGCTTCGCAGGCGGATTACTGGCTGGCCTCATGACCATGCTGTCGCTGCGGCCGAACGCGCCCAGTATTTCATGGAAGCATATGTCCCCCACCATCCGCATCTGGGGTATCAGCGGTCCACTGGGAATGATCGTCTCTGGAATCATTACTGCCATCCTGCTGGGCATCGGGGCGATCAGCGTCCAAAGCATCGAACCAGATTGCAGCGGAGGTTTCGGGGAGTGCGTCGGTCAGATCATTGGCTCCGCCATTGGAGAAGCCATCGGCCTCATCATTATTATCCTTTTTGTGTTCTCACTCTTTGTGATCGCGGCGTGGTTCCTCACCGGCATGTTTGCAGGCTGGCAGGTGACTCGCCACATCCGCAGGCTGGAACCCGGCATCACCAGCCGCCAGGCCTGGGGCGTGTCTACCGGCTGGGGCTGCGGGGCGATCCTCGCGGCGGTTATCATGTTCATTTTGTTGGGCATCATTTCCAGTGCTTTGGGGCTATAAGGTTAGGAATTCTTCCGAATTACATCCTGAACATGTTTTCGTAAGCTCAGCGGTTTGATCCCTGCCAGATTTACCTTCTTGGCTTCCACAAACTTCGCAAAACAGATCAACTTTTGAAACGCAATATTTTCTCGAAATATTGCCATATTCGTAATCAGTGTATACTTAGGCCAGGAGAAAGATCATGCTTGCAGAAACCCGTTATGAACACGTTGTTTTGAATGAGGCACACGTTCCGCTGATTTCTGGGACGACCATGAAGGTGGTTGAACTGGTCCTGGCGCAGGCAGCATACGGCTGGACAGCCGAAGAACTTCGCATCCAGTTTTCGCATCTTACATTGGGTCAGATCTACTCTGCACTGGCGTATTACTGGGATCATCGCGAGGAATTAGATGTAGATATTGAAAATCGCATCAGGAAGGTGGATGCGATTCATGAATCCATGCCTGTATCACCGTTAGTCAAACGCCTAAAGGACAAGGGGCTCATCTAATGGCAGTATCGCTATATATGGATCACCACATCCCAAAATCCATCACGGTTGGTTTGCGATTGCGGGATGTGGATGTGATTACTGCCTACGAAGATGGCGCGGACCAACTTGATGATGACCAACTGCTACAACGAGCACACGAACTAAATAGAGCATTATTTACACACTCCCCTTTCGAGAAATCGCGATGCAGATAATATTGCCACTCGGCTTTCATATTCCCTTCGCGCTTCAACCCCGCAAACGACACTGCCTTGCGCGCAAAAAATTCAATCGCTTCCTCTTCCGTCACCACATAATCAAATTCCTTCGGCGCAATATTTTCACGGAAATCATACACGCGATCAAAACCGTTGCGGTGATGCATCATCAACTCGCCGGAGAGCCACATATCAAACAACGCCAGCGATGTATCCTTGCGCCCGCGATAATTCCACGCACCGATCTTGTTGCCATCCAAATCACGATTCCCCAGCGGGCCGCGTTTTCTTAATTCATCACGCACCTGTTCGAACAACGGTTCATGACTCAGCACATAGCCTTCGATGCGCTTGTCATGTATGTGCTTCTCCATATGAAAGCGCCAATACGGCAAATCAGACATGGGATACATCGCCAACCAGCCGCCATAATCGAAAAACCTCCGTTCCTCGTAAGCAACCTTATACAAATACTCCGGCTTGTAATCCATCACGCGGCTATGCAAAACCAGATCCTGGCTCCGCGCGATTACATTCAACGGGTCCAGCTGCACCGCTTCACAGCTGCGTATAGCTTGAACAGTACCCCTCTTCCCCCTCCACCGCCGCCCGGGCCACAGTCCCTGCTTGCCCAGTACAAATCGTCTTGCCGTTTGCTTTGAAATATTAATGGGTGTCATATGTTGATGCGGTCGCCTTTTGTCGTTGGAATGGAAATCACCAGAAAATGCACATCGGCATTCGATTGATTCTTGAACTGATGTTTTACGAGTGGAGGGATTTCGAGTCCTTGACCTTCCAGCAATCTCACTTCACGGTCTTCAAAGACCATCGTCCCTTCGCCTTCGAGAATGTAGAAGAACTGGCGCGCAACGTTGTGATAATGCATTACTTCCGTGCCGCCAGCAGGGACACGTTCCTGGATGATGCTCATATCTGCACGTTTGAGTAAATGCCAGCCTTCGCAAATCTCTCCCCATATATAATGTTCTGCATTTTCAATGGAAACTATCATACTATGCCTGTAATGGACTATAACCTGTACAGGCCATAGCCAGGGTTAGGTTTTACAGTTCAAAGCGATCAGGAAGCTACTTGTATTTTAGCACAAATATTCTACGAAAAAAATGTACTTGTTTAGCGTTCAAAGAAAGGTGAAGCCGGTATGTCCAGTTGGAGCGGTACGGCAGTGACCAAAGAAGTTGGTGTTCGGCCATACTGTTGCAGCTGAACCAGATAATCCAGGATTGGAATGGAATGTTGACGACAGGTAACCAGGACACTCGACAAAATGGCGTGCGTCACCGCACCACTGCGGTTGCGGTTACAACCGTTGGTTTTGCGGGTGATGACCGCTGGTCGCAGCATGCGTTCCGCCAGATTGTTGGTGGCCTCCAACTCGTCGACATACAAAAAGCGCAGCAAATGCGGACGATGTTTGCGCAAGCGTTTGGCAAAGCGGGCATTGTCACGATCAGACAGCCTGCGTTGTGGTGCGATCAAGATATCCAAACGAGACTCCAGAGCCTGGCTACGCTGGTAAAACGTGAAGGGATCCAGGCGGGCTTTCTCGGTCTTCAACGCCAGGGCCTCCTGCAAGAGGCTCGTCAATTGGCGGGCAAAATGCAGGGCCCGGCCACACTTGCTCTCTTTCATCTCCTTCAGATCTTTCAGCAGATGACCGACACATTTTTGCTTGAGCCACTCCTTGAACTTGCGGTCATCGTAGGCCAGATAACAATCCGAAGTCAGGATACCTTGGAACTTCTCACCCAGGACATCGATCACCACGTCACTGCTGCGATTATCGCGGATGGCGTACACGGTCACGTCGCGGTGGGTGAAGACCCACAGCCAGGCCGCCAGCGTCCCGATCCGCCAACCGGTTTCATCCGCATTGACCACACTGCACTGGCGGATGGCCTCCAGCAATTCGGCATACACGGGCTGGGCCGTGCGTGCCAGCTTTTGATCAGCCTGACACCAGCCACTTCTACTCACTTGCAGTCCGAAGGTGTCGTTGAGCACTTCGCTGACCTTGCCATACGAGACCCCCAGACGATGCTTGAGATCGGCGGCCAAGGCTTTGGCGCGCGGTCCCACCAGCACCCCCGCCGCACCCGTGGCCTGCGAAGTCTGCTCTGGATGGCGCGACCGTACCCGTTTGCGACAATGCCCGCAATAACCACTGTAGGTCACAAAGCGAGTGGTTTTCACTTCCACCACGGGAATATCTGTGACATATTGCTCATGCGGGTGGATTTCCCGCAATTTGCCTCCGCATTCCGGGCAGTCCACCAGTCTGGCGATCTTCGTCTCCTGCACCTGATGCACCTTTGGCAGTTCCCGATGCGCAAACCTTCCTTGTCCTCGCTTGCGTCCCGGCCGCCTGGGTCTCTCCACCCAATGCCGCCGAGCAAACGGCGCCGCCTGACGTTTCCCAGCCCGCTCCAATTCTTCCACTCGCTCTTGCAGCTGGTGGTTCATTTGCTGCAAGCGTTCGATCTGCTGTTGCTGTTTCTGATTGATCAACAGCGCTTGCGCCAGTTGCTCTTGCAACTCGGCCATGCGTTGGTCCTTCGAATCAGGTTGCGGGTGCTTCCGTCGTTTTCTCATCAACGTCATCTTACAGCCTCTCGCTCGTCTCTTACAAGAGTCTTTCAACCTGTATTTTTCAAGATGTTTGACCCTTTTCTAATTTCGTCTGTTGAACGCTAAACAAGAACAAAAAAATCTAACCCGCCTCTTATTTCATGGCTTTCTGAAAGTTGGAATTTTTCAACGCGAAGTACGCGAATGACCGAATGACGCAAAGAAGACCTTTAAAAATTCGTGGAATTCGCCGGATCGCGGCACATTTGCACCGGATGCAAGTGCCGGTATTCGCGTTCCAAATCGGCCGATTGGTCAAGTGACTGTGAGAACACCATATCTCGTACTTAACCCGAATGTAACATCCCCATTGATACATGCTTAGGAAGCAGGAACAGGATTCACTTTCTCGATCATCCTGCAAAACGAACACAGATCAGGTGCGGAGGTTGGCTGTCCGCATTTCGGGCAGGGATGCAGGTATTGCTGCGCCACATCCTTCTCGATGAACAACTCCCCACTTTTGCGCGCTTCGAGGAACTTCAGGTAAAACGTCAGCTTTGCACCGGGACGATCATTTTCAAGTTTGTTGAGCAATTCCTTATAGTAAATGGACTGCGCCCCCTCCGCAAACGGACACTCTTCATAGATATATTCGATCCCTCGTGCGAGGCAGTATGCCGTCATCTCGCGTTCATAGAAGCGGCACAATGGCTTGACCTTGCGCGCCAGTCCCTCGGCCGCGGGCAGAACCGGTCCCTGGCGCAGGAGGAAATCCGCCGACCACGAAAGCGTATTTCCAAACAGCTGCGCGGCTTCATCGTCGAGGTTATGGCCCGTCGCCAGCACATCGTATCCCAGGTCCCGCGCGATGCGGTTCATCTCGTGGCGTTTTGCTAGCCCGCAGACAGAACAGGGTTTTCCGTAGCCGCGATGCGATCTTTCCGCCAGCATCGGGATGGGCAGCCCATATTCTTTTTCAATATCGACAACATGTAATTTCAGATTATGCTGGTTGGCAAACTTCTCCGCCAATCTTTGCGACTCATGTGAATAGTTTATCCCTTCCTCAGATGGGGATCTTCGACCGTCGATTCCAAGACCCAGATACAGCCCATCAGCCTGATAACCCAATCGCACCAGAATTTCCCAAAGCCCAAGTGAATCCTTGCCGCCTGAAACCGCCACCAGGATCTTCTCGTCAGGTGTGAACATCTCATATTTTTTGATAAAGCGCTCGGTCTGCTCGGGCAGCCATTCGAGGTAATGCTCCTTGCACAACGCCAGTTTATGCTGGCGCATGTTCACCGAGGCTTTGGCTCCACATTTTTTGCACTTCATAAATCACTCCATGACCTCGCGAGGCGATCTTAGGTCCCGCGTTTTAGCTCACCCGTACTTCCAATAAAATACCGTCTGATGCGCTGGTTGAGGTTCAACGTTTCTAATCCGGCGGCATAAGACTCCCTGTATCTGCGCGTGCTCTCGATGTGTTTCTGCATGATGGCGCCCAATTCTTCCACCAGCTCTGGCCTGGCTCGGATGATCGGCTCGAATTGATGTTTTCCGATTTCATAAACGATGCCGCCCTCGATCGCTCTTACCGTCGCCGTTCGGGGTGCCCCCGTCAGCAGGGAGATTTCACCGATCACATCGCCTCTTTTCTTAATGTCCATCAGCTGGTCGGTTCCGTCGGTCTGGCGGACCAACACTTCGAGGCGGCCATCTCCAACCAGGAACAGGGACGAGCCTTCACGCCCCTGCACAATAATCCGTTCCATGGGGCCAAGGAAGATCGCGCGGGCCGTCCTGGCGAGTTGAAGACGCTCGTCCTCCGAGAGCATCTCAAAAATCGGAACCTCGGCCAGTAGCGCATCGATCTGTTCCGTCAGGACCTTTAACTCCACCGGTATTTCGGCCTCAATATCCAGTTGACCGGCATAACCATCCCGGCGTTGCAGGCGTTCCAGCCTTGTATTTTCACCACCCATATACGCCTGCAAGAGACTCACCAGGCTCGGAATACACTCGTCTCCAGTGTAGTCCATCAGCTTACGCTGTTTGGCCCATTCTGCCACTTCGTTCATCGACTCCCGGTACTGATTGCAGGCTGAAGCAAATAAACCATCCTGATCGCCAAAGAGGGCCATGAATGGTTTGGGGACCCACTTCACGACGGGGAGTTCCAGTTTGCCTTTTTGATGCCAGAGAATGAAATCCTTAACATGTGGGTTAAGATACTCCAACTCTGGAAATGCGTGAGGCGTTTGGCGCAGCACTGCCCGCTCGGCATCTCGAAAGACGCGGTGCCAGGTCTCCTGCGCATTGTGGGTGTTCGGTCCGGCCAACTCGATGGCATTCTTCAGGTCTTGATGGTGGACATGCAGAAATGCCAGAATCGCCTTTCGCTTTTCGAGCAAATTAAGGGCTGAGACTGGTCCGGTCTGTGGTGCGCCGAATTTGGGAAAAGCGATGTCCCTCTGTTTCCACACTTTGCGCCAGCCCGCCGGGTTGAGTTTTCGCCGGATTTCTGCGAAAAAAGGATTGCTTTCGAAAGCCGCTCTTTCCGCCGGGGTGAGCTGATCGCCAACATCTTCTTTGACGGCTTCGAAAGTCCCAAGGCAGGTTAAGAACTCCAGATATAGCCCGATCCGCATTAACCAGCCGGGATCGGTCAAATGGCGTTTTTTGTGGACAATATCTTCAATGAGGGCGCGTTCATAGAGTCCCACCTTGTCAGAACCCATCAACAGAACTGGAAACCAGGGATGGTAAGCATAGTCCAGGGTATCCAATCCGGCTTTCCTGGCCTGCCTCTCAACGTCAGGCTTGATGACCCGCTCCATGATTCGTTCATAAAGAGAACCGAAGCGCCGGGTGTCACAAATGTCGATCCAGGTATGAGCCGAAGCCACTGGTTTTTGGCGGCGGGTGACTCGCAGTTGCACATGCAGCATTTGCGTGAACATATGCCCGAAGGTAAATGGGTCGGCATCATCGGTAGCCGGTATTTGCAGTTGTGGATCCAAATCTTGCCAGGACCAGTCCTTGCCGGGCAGGAAATCCTCGGACGGTGACAGCCTCAGGACCAGGCGTCGCCCGTATGCATCTGCCAGCGAGATAGGGCTCAAGCTCGGCTTACCTGTTGTCGTTGTATCAAGAATCGCGGGTGTGACCGGACGCTTGTTCCAACCGGGGATGGGGACCGTAGTTTGCGATGCATCTGTTCCACAAAAAGACAGGGTGATATCAATGGCGATCTCGTCCAGCATCTCTGCGGTACAACCATCCAAGCCTGTAAGAGTATAAAGGATATAAGTCCAATTTTCATCTGTTGATCCGGCCGGCAGGATCATACTTGCGTTGTCACTGGATCCCAGACCCGGATAGGCTGCCTCATCCGTCGGGCGACGACCGGTAATGAAAGGCACAATGTGACAGGCGATCGACTGGCCCTGACCGTTGGCACGTTGGGTTTCTTCGCAAACCTCCTGGATTAACTGCAGCTTTTGTTGCGTATCCAGGCCAGCCACAGGAGCATCCAGTAGAGCGTATAGTTGATTTAGAAACTCGGCTTCTCGCATGATGAGTGCTCCATAATGAAGAGGATATCAAAACCAATCGAAGACTCGCAACACTTGCACTGGCGTGATTTTTGAATTTTGAAATGCGTTAGCATTTCATGGCAATTCATAGCAAATCATGCAGGTTTAACAGTGAACCTCCAGAAATCACCGCGATCAACTTCACCACATCTCCGTCGTTCAGAATCTCATCCTCCAAAATCATCTCTCCTTCACGGGTCGCGATCACCGATTCGGGCAGGATGTTGGCCTTTTTCAGCGAGTCAAGCAGCGTCATACCGGGCTTCACTTCATATTCCTTGTTACGGAGAATCAGTTTCACTGTCATGAATGGAATTCTATCATAGCCATTTTGCTTGACTCTCTACCCGCTTGCCTGTACGATTAACGCATGCGAATCGGAATGATGACAGACGCCTACAAGCCGCACGTCAGCGGCGTGACGAGTTATATCGATCTGAACAAGCGCACTCTGGAGGAGCTGGGACACGACGTCTACGTCTTCACCTTTGGCGATCTCGAGTATCAGGATGACGACCCACGCGTCATCCGCAGCCCGGGCCTGCCTCTCGCCAATACGGGCTTTTACGTATCCCTTAGGTACCGAACAGTCGCCAAAAAACTCCTCCAAAGCATGGACGTGGTGCACGTCCACCATCCTTTCCTGAGCGGACGCCTGGCGCTGATCTACTGTACCCGCAAGCACATTCCGGTGGTGTTCACCAATCATACGCGGTATGATCTGTACGCGCAGGCGCGCCTGCCTTTCATGCCTGTGGAGGTCAGTCAGAGCCTGCTGCAAACCTACATGCCCGATTTTTGCAGCGCTGTCGATCTGGTCATCTCGCCCTCGCGCGGCATGGAACGGGTGATGCGGCAATATGGCGTGCAGAGTCATATTGAGGTGGTGCCGAACGGCGCAAATCTGAAACCTTTCCACAAGGCAAAGCCCCTTTCTCGAGCTGACCTTGGATTTAAAAAGGATGACGTGCTGCTCGCCTACATGGGACGGGTGGCCCCCGAAAAGAATCTCGAATTTTTGCTGCAGGCCTTTGCGGGTGTGGCTCGCACGATTCCCAACGTGCATTTATTGATCATTGGGGGCGGACAAAAGGAACATGAAGAAAAACTTAAGTCACTGCCGGCTGAGCACCACATAGAAGACCGAGTCCATTTCATGGGGCTGATTCCCTATGACCAAATGCCCTCCTATCTGGCGATGTGCGATATATTCGTTACCGCTTCGGTCACAGAGGTTCATCCTTACTCGGTCATCGAGGCCATGGCAACCGGACTCCCGATCGTGGGCATCGACTCCCCGGGCGTGGGCGATTCGATCGAGGATGGAGTCAGTGGCCTACTTTCGACCGAAGATATCCCCTCCTTCACTGCCAAACTGACGTATCTCAGCCTGAACAGGAATTTACAGAAGAAAATGGGCGCCGCGGCGCTGAAGGCCTCCGAGCAGTTTTCCATTGAGCGCACCACCCAGATCATGCTGGGTCATTACAACCGCCTCATGGAAAGCACCAAGCCGGTACGGCAGAGTTTGGACGAACGCCTGCGCACCATTTTGGAAGAATTCATGCGATGAAGCATAACCAGCGCATCGGCAAGTGGGGCGAAGGCGCCGCCGCTGCATTCCTGCTCGAACGCGGCTATGTGATCATCGCCCAGAATTACCGCACACCCTATGGCGAAATTGATGTCATCGCGCGCCAGGGTGACGTCACTATCTTCATCGAAGTCAAAACGCGGACAACCAATAGCATGGGCTTACCGGAAGCATCCATTACGCCGCGCAAACGTGCACACATGATTTCCGCGGCTGAATATTACGCCGCAGAGACGGAAATCGATCATTGGCAGATCGATGTCCTATCGATTGAGGGAAGACCAGGGTCAGTGCCAAAGATAACCTACTTTGAGAACGCAATCACATAAAATGCCTGCGATGGAATAAATGGGAATTTCTATTTACCGCCTGTCTCATTATTAACTTTACTTTTCACATGAATTCATATGCTGAAATTCAAACATAAAGTAAAGTAAATTATGCGGCACTATGCAAAAATGGCTAAACCACCACTTGTTCTCATCGTCGGCCCCACTGCTGTAGGAAAAACGGAAATCGCGATTCAACTGGCGGAACGACTCGATGGCGAGATCGTCTCTGCCGATTCGCGCCTCTTTTACCGGGGTATGGACATTGGCACAGCCAAACCAACACGTGAAGAACAGGAGCGTGTGCCGCATCATCTGATCGATATTGCTAATCCAGATGAAATCTTGAGTCTGGCGGTGTTTCAGCAAAGAGCGCGGGAGGCTATCGCGGATATTCATACACGCAAGAAAATGCCGCTGCTCGTTGGCGGCACGGGACAATATATCCGCGCGGTAACTGAGGGCTGGACTCCGCCTGAAGTAGTTCCAAATGAAGGTTTGAGGGAGGAATTAGAAAGGATGAAAGAGGAAAGAGGGGTATATTGGCTATACGAAAAACTAAAAAACCTTGATCCAGTGGCTGCAGAGAAAATCGACCCGCGCAACTTTCGCCGGACAGTCCGCGCCCTGGAAGTCATCCTCACCACGGGCAAAAAATTTTCTGAGCAGCGCGGGCAAATCGCTTCGCCCTATAAGCTCATCACGATCGGCTTGACACGCCCTCGGCCTGAGCTTTATGTGCGTCTGGATGCCCGGATCGAATCCATGTTTGCGAATGGATTCCTGGAAGAGGTTAAAGACTTGCTAGAAATGGGATACTCCCCCACCCTGCCGACCATGTCTGCCATCGGGTACCGTGAGTGTGTGGCGGTGCTCGAAGGGAAGATCACGCTTGAGGAGGCGAAGCAACTCATCGGTCGCGCGACGCGGGTCTTTGTCCGCCGGCAGGGCAACTGGTTCAAGGAGTCCGATCCAAATATCTCATGGTTCAGAGTTGAGGAGGGAGTCGTCGAGAAGATTGAGGCGCAGATTCAGCGATCTTTGAGACACGCCGGCGAGGACGGCGGCTAGAGCAAATGCAAAACCAACCGACGGTCGGTTGACTTTTGATTCCACCTTGTATATACTGGGTTCATCAACGGAGGAGGCATCATGAACGCTAAACCTTGGCTTGCTCATTACGATAAAGGGGTTCCGCCAACCATTGAAATTCCGAATGTCCCGCTCTTCCATTTTCTGGAGGATTCAGCACGAAAATATCCCGACCGCGCCTGCACCATCTTTAAGGGCGCGGTTATTTCATATAAGGAGATGAACGCGATCACGGATCGGGTTGCCGCCGCACTGGTCGATATGGGCGTGAAGAAAGGTGACCGGGTGGGCATCTTCATGCCAAACACGCCTCAATTTGTCATGGCCTTTTTCGGGATCCTCAAGGCGGGCGGTGTGGTAGTGGCGACCAATCCATTGTATACGCCGCCCGAGATCGAACATCAGGCGAACGATGCGGGAATGGAATACATGTTCGTCATGACGAACTTTTACAACACCATCAAGAAGGCCCAGCCGAAAACCAAGATCAAGAAAATGATCGTGACGAACCTAAAGGAGACGCTGCCACCCGTGCTGCGCGTGCTCTTTACCCTGGCGCGTGAGAAGAAGGGCGGATTCAGGATCGAGGGCGGACTCAGGGATGGCGACATCTGGTTTCAGGAGCTGCTCGCAAAGTACAAGGACGCGCCTCGACCGAAGGTGGAAGTGGGTCCGGACGATACGGCCCTGTTCCAATATTCGGGCGGGACCACGGGCGTCTCGAAGGGCGCGGTGGCTTTACACCGTAATGTGGTGGCCAACACTTTGCAGATGCGCGCCTGGTTTGTGAACTGCGAGGAGGGCAAGGAGATCTACCTGATGGCCATTCCGCTCTTTCATGTGTACGGCATGGTGGCAGGTCTGAGCATGGCGATGAGGCTGGGCGCCAGTCTGGTGATGGTTCCCAATCCACGCGACATTCCCGATGTGCTGGAAAATATCCACAAATACGGCCCGACCATCTTCCCTGGCGTGCCTACATTATATAACGCCATTAACAATCGCCCTGAAGTGAAGGAAGGGAAGGTGAGTTTGCGCTCCATCAAGGCCTGCATCTCTGGCTCGGCCCCACTGCTGCGTGAGACCAAGGATACTTTTGAAAACTTGAGCGGCGGCAAAGTCTTCGAGGGCTACGGGCTTTCTGAGGCGCCCACTGCGACCCACTGCAATCCATTGCTGGGTGTGAATAAGACCGGCTCGATCGGCATGCCACTGCCAAACGTGGAAGTGAAAATTATCAGCCTGGATGATGGCGAAACAGAAATGCCAATGGGCGAGATCGGCGAGATCGCGATTCACGGTCCGCAGGTGATGAAAGGCTATCACAACATGCCAACCGAAACGGCCAATACGCTGCGTACGCTCAAGGATGGGAACGTCTGGTTGTTCACCGGCGACATTGCCCGCATGGACGAGGATGGATATTTCTATATCGTTGACCGCAAGAAGGAACTGATCAAGCCAGGCGGGTACCAGGTGTGGCCGCGCGAAGTGGAAGAGGCCATCGCTGCACACCCGAAGGTGTCAGAAGTTGGTGTGGCAGGCATTCCTGACCCATACCGCGGCGAGACCGTCAAAGCGTGGATCGTCTTGAAGCCCGGCGAAACCGCCACAGCCGATGATATAAAGGCTTTTTGCAAAGAACGGCTAGCCGCCTACAAAGTGCCGACACACTATGAGTTCAGGACCGAATTGCCCAAGACCACGGTGGGAAAGATCCTGCGGCGTGAATTAGTAAGGCAACACAAGGAAACGGTGCAGGCATAGGGCAAGGGTAGATAAGTATACAGGTAAACAGGTAAAAGAAAAAAGAGCCTTCTGATGAAACAGCAGGCTCTTGTGTTCTTATTGGCTAATTCAGTTAGGCCGGTACTCTCGCTGCGATCTGAGGTGTGCCACTCTTCTTGGGGAACGGTGGTGGGAAGATGGCTTCAAATTCCTCGCGCGTCAGGCTTTCGACCTCAAGGAGTTTCTCCGCGACGGCGTCCAGTTCCCTACGGTATTTCGTTAACAACTTCTTCGTCATCTTGTACGATTCGTCCACAAGCCTGCGGACTTCGATATCGATCTTTTCAGCAACGGCCTCCGAATAATCGCGCTGTTCCGAGATTTCGCGCCCTAAGAAGATCAACTCCTCTTTTTGGCCATAGGTCATCAGGCCCAGTTCAGGAGACATGCCCATCCGGGTTACCATCATACGCGCCATCTGGGTAACACGCTCAATATCATTAGAAGCGCCGGAAGTGATATCATCAAAGACCAGTTCCTCAGCCACGCGCCCGCCCAGCAGACCGATCAGGGCAGCGGTCATTTTCTTGCGGGAGGTCAAAATGCGGTCATCCTCCGGGCGATACCACGTCAGGCCACCAGCCTGACCGCGGCCCACGATCGTGATCTTTTGGACCGGATCAGATTCAGGGATGGCATTCATCGCGACCGCGTGACCCGCTTCATGGTAGGCAATGATGCGCTTCTCTTCATCTGAGATCAAGCGCGACTTGCGTTCTGGCCCCATCACCACGCGCTCGATCGCCTCCTCCATTTCAGATTGTCCAATGGATTTCTTGTTGCGGCGAGCAGCCAAAATGGCGGCTTCATTCACTAAGTTTTCAAGATCGGCGCCCACAAAACCAGGTGTGCCACGCGCCAACGAACCGAGGTCAACACCGGGTTCCAATGGCTTGCCTTTGACATGTACTTTAAGGATAGCTTCGCGGCCTTTCATATCCGGACGGTCAAGCGTCACGCGGCGGTCAAAGCGACCGGGACGCAGCAACGCCGGGTCAAGGATGTCAGGGCGGTTGGTGGCGGCAATGATGATGACGTTTGTGTCCGTATCAAAACCGTCCATTTCAACCAGCATCTGGTTGAGGGTCTGTTCGCGTTCATCGTGTGAGCCACCCAGTCCCGCGCCGCGCTGGCGACCGACTGCATCGATTTCATCCACGAAGATGATACAGGGCGAATGACGTTTGGCCTGATCGAACAAATCACGCACACGGCTGGCGCCGACGCCCACGAACATTTCCACAAATTCCGAGCCGGAAATGGAGAAGAACGGCACACCGGCTTCGCCTGAAACGGCTTTTGCCAGAAGGGTCTTCCCGGTTCCGGGAGGCCCCACCAGCAGCACACCCTTCGGGATGCGCGCTCCCAACTGGATGAACTTCTGCGGCTCCTTGAGGAACTCGACGATTTCAGCCAGTTCCTGCTTGGATTCGTCCGCGCCGGCCACATCCTGAAAGGTCACTGTGGGGTGCTCTCCGCTGAACATGCGGGCCCGTGACTTGCCGAACGACATGGCGGCATTATTCGAGCCCTGCGCCTGGCGGAAAATAAACCAGAACACGCCGAGCATCAGCAGGATTGGCAACAGGTATACGACAAAGCCACCGAGCGCGCCCTCCCAAATGGAAGGGGCCTCCACCTCGACCTTGATGCTCTCTGCAGAAAGTTGTTCAGGAGTGACACCCAGGTTCAGGAGCTGATTGACGAGGGTGGTTTCATTTTCCTTATAAGCTTCCAGCCCAGTTTTGGTTCTGCTTTCGTCACCCGATTTGTAAATGACTCTAAGGCTGCCGTTGTTCTGGATGACGATCCGCGCCACGCTGCCAGACTTTATCGCTTCCGCCACCTCATTGATTGTCAACGGGGTTTGCGAGCCGGACTCGCGTTGCACAGCTGTCACAACCATGGCAATCACCGCGACAATCAGCAGCATGGTTACAACAAATGATTGGTTTCTAGGATTCACACTACCTCCGTAATAATTCCTCTCGTCATTATACCAACACGGGCACTGCGAGAATAGCCCGCTGAAATTTTTTATATGTTTCTCTAATAATACTGCAATTACCGCCTAATTCCGTGAAATCAGCCCGGAACCCCCCCTTTGCTTCCAACCGGCGTCTGACTAAAGATTTGGATACCAAGAATTGCCCCGCTCTTACCTCAGGATCAGTTCCACGGGGCAATGGTCGGACCCCAGAACAGCGTCATGGATGATCACATCCTGCACGTGTGGCACGAGCGCCTCTGAGATCAGGAAATAATCCAGCCGCCAGCCGACTCCCCGCTGTCGGGCGTTGAGGATGTTCGTCCACCAGGTGTACTGCACCCGCTCCGGATACAGCTGGCGGAAGATATCCACAAACCCGTGGTCGAGATACTTCTGCAGCCAGGCACGTTCCTCAGGCAGGAAGCCGGAGGTCTTCTGGTTCGATCGGGGATTTTTCAGGTCGATTGGCTGATGAGCGGTATTGAAATCGCCAGTCAGGATCAAGTGCTCACCTTGGGCGTGCAGGCGATCACACAGATTCAAAAAATGGGCATAGAAATCGAGTTTGTAGGTCACACGCTCCTGGCCGCGCTGGCCGCTCGGGAAGTAAAGGTTGAATAGACGGAAATGGCTGTGGGCGGCGAGATGAAGGGTGGAAATGAGTCGTCCTTCCACATCGAACCTCTGCTCGCCCAGACCGAGTTGAACCTCCAGCGGCTCTTCCTTATATAAGGTGATTACACCACTATAACCAGCGCGGTCGGCGGGGTTCCAGATGTGTCGCAGGGGCAGCAAACCGAGCTGTGCTTCCGTCAACTGATTGGCGCGCGCTTTCACTTCCTGCAAGCATAATAAATCAGGGTCTTGATTCCAAACCCAGGTCAGGGCATCCTTTCTTAGCAGGGCACGTAGACCGTTGACGTTCCATGTCATGATTTTCATTGGTTTCACTTTATGGTAAACTCTTGCAAGGTTTCCAAATGAGCTCAAATTCGAAGTGCATCCTGTGTGTGGAAGACGAGCCTGAAATGATCGATCTAATGCGTCTGATCTTAGGACGACGCGGGTTTGAGGTCAAGGGTGCCAATGGTGGCGCAGAAGGGTTGAGGCTGGTACGGGAAAGTGCGCCGGATCTCATTCTGTTGGATTTGATGATGCCAGATATGGATGGATGGGAAGTATACCAACAACTCAAGGCGGATGAAAAAACCAGGAACATTCCGGTGATCGTGGTGACGGCCAAGGCACAGAGTATCGACAAGGTACTTGGCTTGCATATTGCCAAAGTGGACGACTACATCGCCAAACCATTCAGCCCGCAGGAACTATTGAATAGCGTAGAAAAAGTTCTTCAAAAGCAATCTTAATGGACGAGGCCGCCACCCTGTGCGGAAACCACACACTTGCCCCGCCGGGCAGTGCCAGGGGCGCGTTCGTTTTCAATTTGACCCATGACGAAGTTCATTACCGTGGAAAACAAAACCAGGCCGGTTGGAAATCTACCGCGCATCAAATTTTGCGATACGTTTCTGACCCAGCTGCGCGGCTTCACGTTCCGCTCCCGCCTCACGCCTGAGGAAGGCCTGCTCCTGGTTGGGAGTCGTGATTCTCGCCTCGACTCTTCCATTCATATGCTGTTCGTCCCTTTTGACCTGGCAGTCTTCTGGATCAGTTCCGAAATGAAAGTGGTGGACAAAGTCATCGCCAAATCGTGGCGGCCGGCCTATTTCTCCAAACAGGCCGCGCGCTACGTGCTCGAAATCCACCCGGATCGGTGGGGCGATTACGAAATTGGTGACATGGTGGAATTCAAGGATGCGTAAAGGTATTTTCCCTCTTCTTCTATTATTTCTTATTACCGCTTTGGTCATTCAACCGGCTGCCGCGCAAACCAGCGGACCTCGGTATCTCGTCCAGCCGGGCGATACATTATCCGCCATTGCAAACCGTTTCAACGTGACTCTGAATGAATTGCTTACCGCAAATCCATCCGTCGACCCGAACCTGCTGGCGCAGGGCCAGGAAATCGTGATCCCTGGACTGGAGGGCATCACCGGCATCCTGGATACGGAGGTCATTGCGTTCGGCGATTCGCTCCGAAGTTTGAGCAGGCGTACACAAGTTTCCGATGAGCATCTGATCAGGCTGAACCGTCTCGTCAGCCCAACTGAACTCTATGTGGGGATCAGCCTGATCATTCCCAAACAGGAGGGACAGACCGATGTCAAGACCCGTGCACATATCGGCATCGGCGAGTCCTTGCTGGAGCTGGCGGTCAAACAGCATACAAACGTGTGGGCCCTGGTCGAGACGAACAAACAGAAAGGCACATGGGAGGCTTTGCCGGGTGACGTGCTCTACTCTCCCACCGGCTCAGGCGATGCTCAAGCTACGGGTTTGCCTTCCGCGTTCTTGAGCGCCAGCATCGCGCCCCTTCCGTTGGTACAGGGCAAAACGGAAGTTATCCGTGTGCAGACCCAGGACAGCAGCCCGGTCACAGGGCTGCTGGTGGACCGTCCGCTGCATTTCCACCAGACAGCCACAGAGCAGGTGGCGCTGCAAGGTGTTCATCCATTGTTGGAGCCGGGAGTATATCCTTTGCGATTGCAGGCGGAAATGCCAGATGGGAGCACCCAATCCTTTGAACAGATGGTGTTGCTCTCTCTCGGTGACTATTATAGCGAAGAGCTATACGTGGATCCGGCAACGATCGACCCGGCCGTCACTGAGCCGGAAAACCAAAATGTGATTGCCCTCACCAGCCCCTTCACGCCGACACAATACTGGACAGGTCTCTTCACCTCTCCAGCTGTGTACCCGGATCAATTCACATCCCGTTATGGCGTGCGCCGTACGTATCATGGTCTCGGAACCGATCTCACCATCGAGGGGTTCCATACCGGACTGGATTTCGCCGGAGGCGAAGGCTTGCAGATTTTTGCGCCCGCCGCCGGTAAAGTGGTGTTCGCCGCGCCATTGACGGTTCGTGGGTATGCCACCATCATCGATCATGGACTGGGCGTCTATAGTGGCTTTTGGCATCAGTCACAAATCCTGGTGAACGTCGGTGACATGGTGGAGCAGGGTCAGGTCATTGGTTTGGTGGGAGGGACAGGCCGGGTCACGGGCGCGCACCTGCATTGGGAGTTGTGGGTGAACGGCGTCCAGGTGGATCCACTTGATTGGCTGAATCAGGTATACCCATAGGGTATACCCGTAGCGCGAAGCGCTGTATTTCCTGCTCATAGCTCAAGCCGTCGTCTTTTGCGACGCATCCCTGCGGGACGGCGGCGTGTTATACACATAAGCTGCGCCCTTCGGGCATGTGTCGCTCCCGCAAGGCGGGACAACACTTCGCGAAGGACGGCGTAGCCAGCAAATGAATATGAAGCGTTGCACTTCATCTCTGTTTATGCTACACTCATAAAAATCCTGGAGGTCACCGTGCCAAATCCATCCACTGTCAACTTCCTGAAACAAAGCGACATTTTCTTTCAATTCACGCCGACACAATTGGAACTGGTCGCTAATATTTGCCAGGAGGTGACATTTCAAAAGGATGATTTGATCTTCAAAGAGAATACCAGCAGCAAAGAACTGTACATCATCATCCAGGGTGAAGTGGATATTGTGGTGGATCCTTCGCTCGTGGGGACTACCGAAGACGGCATAGAAAACAGAACAATTGCCACCATGCGGCGTGGACAATCCTTTGGGGAAGTGGCATTGGTGGATGAAGGTCTCCGGTCTGCCTCTGCCCGCGCCACGCAGCCCGATACCCGCCTGTTGATCATCCCGCGTGACAAGCTGATCATGCTGTGCGAAACATACCCGCAGCTGGGTTACCGCCTCATGTATAACCTGGCGGCGGATCTGGCAATGAAGATCAGGAACACAGACCTCCGTATTCGGGAGCAACTGCTGTACAAATCTCATGAAAAGAAATAACCTTACAAAAATCACTTGACCCCGTGAACAATTTCACGTACCATTAGTCGTTAATTTCATGTGCACACTGGCTATGTCACATGCTTGAAGCGTATCATTTCATAACCCCGGGGAAGGCTGTCCATTTTCCCAGGTTATCAATGAAATTGAATCAAGAGTATTCTCAAAGGAGGTGATGCCGACCGATTCGCCTGGTCTGCAGCAGTGTTGTGTATCCAGTTGGATATACAAAAAGGAAATTCCTAACTACTTCTGGAGGAGTAAGAAAATGAAACGCTTGTTTAGTTTGCTTTCACTGCTGGTCCTGGCCAGCATGCTGCTTGCCGCCTGTGGCGGCGGTGCGGCGGCCTATGAATGCACCGACGCGCTCGGCTGCGTGACGATTGGCCCGGGTGAGCCCGTTCACGTCGCCTACTGGGGCGTTCTCTCCGGCGCAGACGGCACCCTGGGTGAAGACTCCAAACGCGGTGTCGAAATTGCCATTGACGATATGGGCGGCAAGTTCCACGATCATGACATCCTGCTGACCACCGAAGACGCGTTGTGCACGCCCGAAGGCGGTGCGACTGCGGCTTCCAAGCTTGCTGCAGATACTTCGATCGTGGCCCTTATCGGTTCCTCCTGCTCCGATGAGACTGTCGGTGGAATTGCGGCTATCACCAACGCCGGCCTGACCACCATCTCTCCATCGAACACCCGCCCGGCTCTCTCGGATCCGAATCGTGGTCCCGACTACGCCGGCTATCTGCGCACTGCCCACAGTGATGCCTTCCAGGGCAAAGCCGTTGCCGAGTTCGCCTACAATGTTCTCGGCGCACGCAAAGCTGCCACCATCCATGATGGTTCTGCTTACGCTGAGGCCCTTCAGCAGGTATTCGCGGATAACTTCAAGACGCTGGGTGGTGAGATCGTCGCCCAGGAAGCCGTTGCCAAGGATGCCACGGACATGCGCCCTGTTTTGACCAGTATTGCTGCGGCTGCCCCTGAATTCCTCTACTTCCCGGTCTTCGTGGCAGCAGGTGGTTACATTACCTCCCAGGTGCGCGAAATTGCCGGCCTCGAGGATGTCAAACTCGCCGGTTCTGATGGCATCTTCACGCCAGACTTCGTGAAGGGGGCTGGTCCGAACGTGGAAGGCATGTACCTCTCCAGCCCGGACTTCAGCGCCTTCCCCGAAGGTTACGCTGCGTTCGTTGAAAAGCATAACGCCAAATACGGTGGCGCGCCGCTTTCCATCTTCCATGCGCATGCCTATGATGCGACGGGTATCGTCTTTGCGGCGCTCGAAAAGGTCGCTGTGGTGCAGGATGACGGCACGATCTATGTCCCGCGCAAGGCCCTGCGCGACGCCATCTACGCCACCAAGGACTACAAAGGCATCACCGGAAGTCTCTCATGCTCGGCCTCCGGCGACTGTGGCGCGCCGGTCATTGCGGTTTACGAAGTCGTGAACTCCGACCCGGCTTCCTGGAACCCGCAGGATGCGGCCAACCCCAATCCGAAGAAGGTCTACCCGTAAGTCGACGACAAGGCACGAATCTTTAGAGGGACGAGCAATAAGCTCGTCCCTCCTTATAACCCTGTGTTGTGGAGGCGTTCATGCGCACGACGTTCACCGAGCGAGTGGTAGACCTGGCTGTCAGCGGATTTTTATGGGGGTTCCGCATCCTTATCGTCCTGGTTCTGGTTTTGGGGACATTCTCTACGATCCGCGCTGGCAAATACACCGGCGAGCAGTGGATTGATTTTGTTGTATTCGGCGTCTCACAGGGCGCCATTTATGCCCTGATCGCCCTGGGGTATACCATGGTGTACGGCATCCTGCGCATGATCAACTTCGCTCATGGTGATATCTTTATGACCGGGGCCTTCGCCGGCTATTTTGTTGCGACGTGGCTCACGAGTACTGGTTTCATTGATAGCAATCCTATTCTGGGCCTCATGATTCCAATTTTATTTGCCATGGTTGTAGCCGCTGCCATAGCCATGCTGGTCGAGCGTGTCGCCTATCGTCCACTCCGTACAGCTCCACGCCTTGTGCCGCTCATCAGCGCCATCGGCGCCTCCTTTTTCCTTGAGTACGCTTTTCGCGGTATCTTTGGCCCCGGCAAGTATGCGTACCCACCCATCCAGGCCCTTCAAGGCAGTTGGCACTTATTTGGGACAGATATTCTCAAGGTACAGGTGGTGGTAGCTATCGCGGCATTTATCATGATGGCAATTCTCCAATTCATAGTAATGTATACTAAAGTGGGCAAAGCCATGCGCGCCGTATCCGAGAACAAAGACACTGCGGCGCTGATGGGCATCGATGTGAACAGGATCATTGTCTCCACCTTTGCCATCGGCGCGGCCATGGCCGGAGCGGCGGGAGTCTTGTTCGCATTGGTCTATCGCCAGTTCGACTGGTTTGTCGGTTTCACGCCGGGCATCAAAGCATTCACCGCCGCTGTTCTGGGAGGTATTGGCAACATCCCCGGCGCCATGGTGGGTGGACTGGTATTGGGCATCTTCGAGTCTGTGGGACCATCGCTCTTCCTCGAAGGTCTCGGAATCACCCGCGCCTACCAGCTCAAGGATGTCATCGCCTACACCATGCTTGTGATGATCCTGCTCTTCCGCCCACAGGGTATTTTGGGCGAACGATTATCGAAACAGAAGGCATAGAGGGAGGGTACGCTCATGAAAAAAGAACATTTCCTCTGGGTTGCCACCAAGGCCGGCCTGCTAGGCGGTGCAATTGGAGTCTTCTTGTGCCTGGTTGGCATGGTTGAGATTTTCAACAAACGCGCTGTGATCGAGGGAATCGTTACCCTCGGACAATTCATTCTGCTTGCTACGATGGCGTCCGTGGGCTTCATCGCCTCGCGTCGGACCTCAGACCTGCTCGGCCAGAATCAGGCTGCTCTCAACCTGCTCTCGGGACTCGTCGCCGGACTCGTCACCGCTATCCTGGTAGTTTTGCTCGCGGTCATCGGTGGCCAGATCAACCTGCGCGCGGTCTTCATCAATGCATCGCCAACCTTATACAATTTGCTTACATTCAACCTGGGAATTGCCGGGGTTTGGATCCTGCCGCTGATAGGCGCTGTGACTGGTACGGTCGGTGCCGCTTTCCTGCTCCTGCCGGAAAATATCCGTGGCCCCGTATCGCGCGGCCTGCTCATCTTGATTCTCATGGCGCTGTTCTCTGGCTTATTCCGCGTGGTACTCATCAATCAAGGCGGCATCTGGCAGCCCATGGCCAAGGGATTGTTTGGTCAATCAGGGCTTACCCTGATCGGCGCAGTTGTTTTCTTTGGAGCCGCCGTCTTTATCAGCGCATTCTGGTCGGCACGAGGGGATAAGTACAAAGCAAAACTCAACCAGCTTCCCAAAAGCAGGCAAACCGCCTTGCGTATTGGGACTCTCGTTCTGATCGTTTTGATTGCCCTGTGGTTGCCACAGGTTTCCGGGCCGTTCATCGCGCAAGTTATCGTGATCATCAGCCTCTATATCCTGATGGGACTTGGCCTTAACATCACGCTGGGCTTTGCGGGCCTGCTGGATCTTGGTTTTGTGGCTTTCTACGCGATTGGCGCGTACACCGTAGGTCTGCTAACCTCCTATGGTCCATTCGGCTTGCAACACATCCCCTTCTGGGTGTCCGTTCCCATCGCCGTATTGGTTGCTATGATGTCTGGCGCCTTTCTGGGCCTGCCCGTGCTTGGCATCCGTGGAGATTACCTGGCCATTGCCACGCTGGGTTTCGGTGAAATCGTCCGCCTGCTGGCCGGATCCGATTTTCTGGCGGGCTACTTTGGGGGTCCGCAGGGCGTGATTGGCATCCAAAAACCGTGCCTTGGAACCCTCGAACCATTTCTCAAAGTGGATGTGCCACGCGTCTGTAATGGCATAGAATTCGGCACACCGCAGGCTATTTACTATATCGCCGTTGTAAGCGCCTTGCTCATTGCCTTTGTGGCCTGGCGATTGCGCGAATCTCGCCTGGGCCGGGCATGGATGGCCATCCGTGAAGATGAAGACGTCGCCGAAGCCCTGGGCGTCAACCTTGTTCAAACGAAACTGCTGGCCTACATCCTCGGCGCGGCGTTTGCGGGTCTGGGCGGCGCGATCTTCACAGTGCTCATTGGCTCCATCTTTGCCAGCAGTATGCAGTTGATCGTATCCATCAACGTTGCATCACTCATTATTGTCGGCGGCATGGGCAGCATCCCGGGTGTGATCGTGGGCGCCATTGCGCTCATTGGATTGCCCGAACTCTTACGCGAGGTCTCCGAATTCCGCTACCTGATCTACGGCACCACGCTGATCGCCGTAATGCTTGCCAAGCCGGAGGGTCTGTGGCCCTCACAAGCCACAAAACGCGAATTGCACCATGCGGAAGCCGAAAATATCACCGCTGAAACCATGGTCTGAATAGAGGTCACCATGACACCAATTCTCACTGCAACTAAAGTGACCAAACGCTTCGGCGGACTCGTGGCTGTGAATGCCGTGGACTTTGAGATTCCAGATAAATCCATTGTGAGTATCATCGGTCCCAACGGCGCGGGCAAAACCACCTTCTTCAATTGCATAACTGGGTTTGGCCAATGCGATGAAGGAGAAATCGCATTTCAGGATACACCGATCCAACGGCTGCGCCCTGACCAGATCGCAAGGCTCGGAATCTCGCGCACTTACCAGAACATCCGCCTCTTTGCCGCAATGACTGCACTCGAAAATATCCTGGTAGGACAGAACATGTTCCTGCGCGCCTCCTGGATCAGGGCTGTCCTCCATACGCCGGGCGTGGTTCAGGAAGAAAAGACTGCCCTCGAAGATGCCCAGAAACTGCTCAACTTCGTAGGCCTCATACGAAAAGGCGATATGCTGGCGCGCAACCTTCCCTATGGAGAACAACGCCGTCTCGAGATCGCCCGTGCCCTGGCCACCAAACCGAAACTGCTTCTGCTGGATGAGCCTTCCGCTGGAATGAACCCGCGCGAAACCGATGACCTGACTGCGTTCATTCGCCGCCTGCGTGATGAACTCGGCATTACCATTTTGCTTATCGAGCATCACATGCGAGTCGTCATGGGTATCTCGGAAAATATTACGGTGCTCGACTACGGCGAGAAAATTGCCGAAGGCACCCCCCAGCAGATCCAGAGCAACCCGCGCGTGATTGAAGCCTACCTTGGGCGCGGCGCTGCCACAGAGGGCATGTCCACGGCGCAAGAACGAATGAACAGGAAGGCGGAATAATAGACATGGCCATCCTGAATGTCGAGAACGTCCATACCTACTACGGTCATATTCACGCCCTCAAGGGTATCAGCCTGCACGTGGACAAAGGCGAAATTGTCACCTTGATCGGCGGCAATGGCGCCGGCAAGACAACCACGCTGCGCACCATCTGTGGTCTGCTGAAACCGCATGAAGGAATGATCTCCTACGAGGGTAATGATCTGTTTAAATACAAGGCGCATGAGATCGTATACAAAGGGATTTCCATGGTGCCGGAAGGACGTGGCATTTTTGCCCGCCTCTCGGTCACCGAAAACCTTGAGATGGGTGCCTATTCCATCAACGACAAGCAGATGTTCCAGCGTAATATGGAGCGCGTATTCACTCTTTTTCCGCGGCTCAAGGAACGCAGTACCCAGGTTGCCGGAACGCTTTCCGGAGGTGAACAGCAAATGCTCGCTACCGGGCGCGCCCTGATGGCAAATCCGCGCGTGCTCTTGATGGATGAGCCTTCCATGGGCCTGGCGCCCGTGCTGGTGGAACTCATTTTTGAAACCATCCAGCAAATCAATAAGGAAGGTGTCACAATACTTTTGGTTGAACAGAACGCCTTGATGGCGCTGTCCATTGCCAATCGCGGCTATGTGCTGCAAACCGGCGAAATCGTGCTGAGCGACACAGCCGAAAACCTCAAAAAGAATCCGACGGTCCAAAAAGCATACCTGGGCATCGAGTAGGATTACAGCAGGCAGAATAGCGCAGAGATGCTTTTGTGTCTCTGCGCTTTTTTATATCAACTGTGTAGGAGCATACTATGTTGATTCTCAATGCGGAAGAAGTCCGGCAGGCGCTGCCAATGGATCAAGCCATTGCCGCCATGCAAGACGCCTACGCCTCTCTTTCCGACGGGACGGCTGTTGTGCCGCTCCGGACGCGTTTGCCCATCTCGAACCACGACGCCCTCAGCCTGTTCATGCCTGCCTACATGAAAACGGAGTCAGGCGAAGCCCTTGCGGTAAAAATCGTTTCACTCTTCCCAAAGAATCCCGCACGTGGACTCGCGTACATCCAGGCCGCCGTGCTGGTGCTTGAATCAGATACGGGCCGCGCGGTCGCCTTGCTTGAAGGCAGCACGCTCACCGCGATCCGCACCGGCGCAGGGAGCGGCGCGGCCATTCGCCAGCTCGCACGTATGGATAGCAAAGTGGTCGCCATATTCGGTGCTGGCGCGCAAGGACGCACCCAACTCGAAGCCGCCTGCACGGCACGGAAGATTGAAACCGCCTTCATCTTTGATTCCAACCGCGAAAAGGCGGAAGAATTTGCCCAACAAATGGCAGGCTACCGATCCGTCACGAAAGATATGCGAGTGGCCAATTCGCCGGGGGAAGCTGTGAAACTTGCAGATATTATTTGCACGGCCACCACCTCCTCAATGGCAGTCTTTGACGATAAGGATGTAAAATCAGGAACACACATCTCCGCTATCGGCGCCTACACGCCGGAAATGCAGGAGGTACCGGTCGAAACGCTTGCGCGAGCCCGTATCGTTGTAGACTCGTATGCCACCGTAATGGAAGAGGCTGGTGACATCGTCAAAGCCATACAGGCCGGTGCAATTAAGCAGTCCGGCATCCATGCCGAGCTTGGAGAGATTGTACTGGGCAAAAAAACCGGTCGAGAATCAGATGATGAAATCACGTTCTTCAAATCAGTCGGCAATGCTGTGCAGGATGCGGTGGCCGCACAACTCGCCCTCAAGAATGCGCGTGAATTGAAACTCGGTGTGGAAGTCAAATTTTGAATCATCGTGATTATGCTCCCGCCGTCTTCCCTTGCGAAGTGTCGCATGGCGCCATGGCGACACATCCCCGTGGGACGGCGGCGAGGACGCCGCCTAGAGCTTAAGTATGCCATCAGCAGAAATTATCACCATCGGAACAGAAATCCTGCTCGGCGAAATCGTCGACACCAACACCCGCCACATCGCGCGCGTCCTGCGCAACATGGGCGTGGACCTCTATCGCACCATCACCATTGGCGATAACACACAACGCATCGCGGATGCCATCCGTCATTCCATGGAACGCGCGGAGATTGTGATTACCACTGGCGGGCTGGGCCCCACTGTAGACGATCCTACCCGTGATGCCGTTGCCAGGGCAGTGGGTGTGGAAACCGAATTTCGCGAGGATCTTTGGGAACAAGTGGTGGAAGTGATCTCGCGCTATGGGCGCAAACCCTCTGAAAATCAAAGACGCCAGGCGTACGTGCCTCAGGGCGCCATCGCCATCAAAAACCCGGTGGGCACCGCTCCCTGTTTCATCGTAGAGAGACCTCAGGTCCATGGCGCTGAACGGTCACTGCACGATCCTGAACGCGCTCACCGGGAAGACGAACTGGAAGATGTAGTAGAACAGCGTCAAGAGAGTGTGATCATCTCACTTCCGGGCGTTCCAAACGAGATGGAATACATCCTGCATGAATCCATTGTGCCATACCTTCAGAAGCGCTTTAACCTCAATGAGATCATCAAGATCAGGATCCTGCATTGCTCAGGTCTAGGGGAGGGCATGATCGACGAAAAGATCTCCGACCTGGAAACGCTCAGTAATCCCACCGTGGGTCTGGCCGCGCATACCGGTGTGGTGGACATCCGCATCGCGGCAAAAGCCAAAACCGAGGCCGAAGCGGATAGGATGATCGCGCTGATCGAGCGGGATGTACGCGAAAGGCTCGGGGAGGTGGTCTTCGGAGCGGATGAGGATACTTTGGCAGATGCGGCCCTTAATGCCGTAGCAGCCCGCGGCTGGACCTTGACCGCCATTGAATCCGGGCTGGATGGTTTGCTGGCGCGCAAAATCCCTCACGCGGTTTCAGTGACCAATCTCCAATCCTCCAATCTGATGGAGGCTCTACGAGAGGCCCGCTCAGAAGCAAAGGCAGATGTGGCGCTGGGCATCGTCGCCAACGTCGCGGAACGTACGGCAGATTTCGGGCTGATCGTCCCGCGCGGTGAAAAGACACACCACATCACGTATGGCGGCCCACCGCGCAGCGTGCAGCGCTGGGCTGTAAACCTGGCGCTGGATTGGTTGAGACGCCGGGCCATGGAATCGGAAGCTGGTTAAGATGAGCCGCCGCCGCAAACAGGAAGTACATCACTGGGTCTATTGGATCTGGGGATTCAATGGGCTTGCAGTCCTGTGCCTGTTGGGCGCGGGGCTGCTCTACTTTAACCGGCAAAATGCCCTGGCCTCCAATGCCGCCGCTTCAGGTCCACCAACCCGCAATGCTGTTCAGATCGTCCCCCCCACCAGTTATTTTCTGCCAACACTGACGCCCAACCCGTATTATACGCCGCCTCCGTTTGAGACGCCCACACCCTTTGTGCTCGCAAATGGACCGCTCCCTGGCGCGATTGGGTATTCGGTTGCGGGCCGCCCCATTGACGTGTATACGTTCGGAAGCGGCGAAAGAGAATACCTGATTGTGGCCGGAATACATGGCGGCTATGAAGGCAATACGGTGGCGTTGGCCAATGAATTGATCATATACCTCAACGAGCATCCGGACGTGATCCCGAACGATGCGACGCTTTACATCATCCGTAACATGAACCCGGACGGCGAAGCGCGCTCGGACGGCGTGGACGGGCGTGTGAATAACCGCGGTGTGGACTTGAATCGCAACTTTCCTTCCAGCAACTGGGCGGAGGAGTGGGACCGCGACGGCTGCTGGGTCTATCTGCCCACCAGCGGCGGCACACACGGCGGTTCAGAACCCGAGACACGCGCGGTGATGAACTTCATCGCCTCCCGCAAGATCTCCGCGTTGATCAGTTACCATTCCGCCGCGCTGGGCATTTTCCCCGGCGGTGTGCCATGGGAAGAGGATTCCAAACGCCTGGCGAGCACTATGGCTTTTGTGACCAAATATCCTTATCCTCCCATCGATACCGGCTGTATATACACGGGCACGCTCGCTGATTGGGCCGTGGAACACGGCGTCGGGGCAGCCGTGGATATGGAATTGGCCAATCACAAAAATACGGATTTTGACAAGAACCTCAGAGCCTTGCGGGCGCTGTTGAGTTTTATTCCGTAAATGGACATGCTATAATGATTTAAGGAATAGGTCCATGCAAATTGACGATTTGAAAAAAAAACTTGAGCCCATCTTCAAAGGGCACAAGGTCAAGAAAGCGATATTATTTGGTTCGTTCGCGCGAAATGAAGGCTCCCGTCATAGTGATATTGACCTGATTCTCGTCCAAAATACAAACCTCCGGTTTCTGGACCGGTACGATGGCATTCTGGCGGCAATCAGTCAGGCCCTTCCTGCGTGGGATGTTGACCTGCTCATCTACACGCCTGAAGAACTGGCTCGAATTTCCGGTCGGCGCTTCATCAGGCAGGCTTTGGAGGAAGGGAAAACACTGTATGAGTCAGACTGAATCGCGCTATGAAGCCAAACGATGGTGGCTTACCGCGCAGGATGACCTGGAAGCCGCAAAGACCATGCATCAAGCAGGCAAATTTTCGCACGCTTGTTTCTTATCGCAACAGAGCGCTGAAAAAGCCATGAAAGCACTTTGGTTTGACATCGATAGCGACCCGTGGGGACACTCAGTTCAAAAACTGGTGCTGCAATTTCCGAAACAAAACCTGCTGCGGAATATCCAGGACTGGCTTGCACAAGCGGCGTACTTGGACAAATTCTATATCCCAACGCGTTACCCGAACGGACTGCCGGACTTAATACCCAGCCAGGTGTACAACGCACAAGATTCGACTCAGGCAATTAAAAGAGCTGAATTCTTCCTTGAAGAATCCCGCAAACTGCTTCAAGCCGAATGATACCAGCAGGAAGCTATAGCAATTTTGAAACAGGCGGCTCACATTGCCGCCTGTTTCAAAATGAGGAACGCCTATGACCTCAGCAGACATCTTCTTCATCAACGCCCATATCCTCACTATGGACGAAAAGATGCAGCAGTTCAACCCGGGCGCGCTTGCGGTAACGGGCGATAGTATCGTGGCTGTGGGGCCCGAGGATGAGATCAAAAAGGAATATTCCGCGAGCGAAACCATCGACTGCAAGGGCAAGATTCTCATGCCCGGTCTGGTCAACGCGCACACCCATGTGCCCATGACGCTCCTGCGCGGCATTGCAGATGACCTGCGTCTCGATGTCTGGCTGCAAGGCTACGTATGGCCAGTGGAAAAAGAGTTTGCCTCACCGGAATTCATCCGCCTGGGAACCTCCATCGCCTGCGCTGAACAGATCAGAAGTGGCGTGACCACCTTCAACGACATGTACTTTTACGAAGATGATGTCGCGACGGCCACGGCTCAGGCTGGCATGCGCGCTGTGTGCGGACAGTCCATCCTCAAGTTTCCAACGCCCGATGCCGCATCCTACGAAGATGCAATGGAGAGGGCTCGTGATTACATCAAGAAGTGGATAGGTCACCCGCTCATCATCCCATCGATTGCGCCTCATGCACCCTACACGTGTACCGCCGAAATGTTGCGCGAGACTGCCGATCTTGCAAAGGAGTTCGATATCCCGCTTCACACCCATCTCGCCGAGACGTTCTTCGAAGTGGAGAATATGCGCAACGAACACGGCATGCCCGTCATTCCCTACGTGAAAAAGCAGGGACTGCTCGAGGCCAAACTCATCGCCGCCCATTGCGTCCACATCGACGCAGGTGAGATCCGCACGCTGTATCACGCGGGCGCGGGCGTCTCGCACAACCCATCTTCTAATCTGAAGCTCGCTTCGGGCTTCGCGCCGGTGGTGAAGATGCTCGAAGTGGGACTGAACGTGGGCATCGGCACGGATGGCCCGGCCTCGAACAATGACCTGGATATGTTCGAGGAAGTGCGGCTCGCCGCGCTCGTCGCCAAGGCTGTGACCAACGACCCGACCTCCCTCCCTGCCCCGCAGGCTTTGCTGATGGGCACCCGCCTTGGCGCACAGGCGCTTCACATCGGACATTTGACCGGCTCGTTGACCCCGGGCCGTCGCGCCGACCTGATCGTGGTCGACCTCAGTCCTGCACATAACTCCCCCTCCTTCCGCCGCTCGGCCGATAACGCCTACGCCCAGATTGTGTATGCCGCCAAGTCCACGGATGTCAGCGACGTGATGATCAATGGCCAATGGGTGATGCGTGACCGTCAGTTGCTCACAGTCAATGAGAGCGAATTACTGGCTCAAGCCGCGGAGATAGCCAATCAGATGGATTCTTTCCTGGTGGAGCGCGAGCAATCTGTGCTCTCGAAGCTGATCGCGCTGGGCGGTTCGAGGGAGGAGGAATCGTACGAGGTGCAGATCAAGGTGCGGATCGCCGACGCCGAACCCATCATCCAGGCCCTGATGCGAAATGACATCGACATCTTGTACGAACGGCATTACCGCCAACACGATGTGTATTTCTTCTTCGAAGATGAGACCCAGGGCCGCCTTCGTTATCGTGAAGATGATTTTATTGACAATCCCAAAGGTCGTCCCACCCGTACACGCTCCCGCCTGACATTGATCGGGAGGAAACGCGAAGGCAAGTTCGAGAATGAAGTACTGCTGTCGCGCAGCCGCTTCTTGGCGCCTGCTGCAAACTCTTTGCGCTTTTATCGTGAATACTTTACGCCGAAGACTGAAGTTGGCATCGAAAAGGACCGGCTGCGCTGGTTCATCAAGTACAAGGACACCGAATTCTATGTGAACCTCGATAACGTCATCACGCCCCCGCTGGGATACTTCCTGGAGATCAAAAGCCGCACCTGGAGCCGCAAAGACGCCGACAACAAATCGCATATGCTCAACGAATTGCTGGAACTGCTGGGCGCTGCCGGTAGTGAAGTGGTCACTGAGGATTACATTGACATTGTGGAACACCTCCCGCGCTAGGGAGCGTTAGGGAGCACCGCACAGGTTTTAGATCAAAACAATGGAGCTATTCAGAAAGACCGTCGCCGCCCTCTGTACATTGCTGTTCGTCCTCACCGGTATCATCGCGTTGATTGCATTCAATATCGAATGGTATGCGTTTGATGCCGCTGTCTACAAGCGGGCTTTCGAAAGACAAAACCTGTATGCCCGCGCGCCCGATATTCTGGCAGGCGCCCTTTATGATTTTCTCTCAGCAAACCCAAACTCAGACGCATATCTCAAAGAATTGACGCTGGAGGACTGGAGGGGGACCATCGCAGCCATTGTGCCACCCGAAGAACTCAAGGTGCTGACGGACAGCACACTCGATTCAGTCTTCGATTACCTGAATCACAGAAGTGATTCCGTGCAGATTTCCTTATTGCCCATCAAAGGGCGTCTTATGGGACCTGGTGGTATGGCAGTCGTGCAGAAAATCCTCAGCGCCCAACCCGCCTGCTCGGCGGAGCAACTCCTACAAATGGGTATGGGCTTTCTGGCCGGTGATTTTGCCTTGTGCAACCCGCCGCCAGAAATGGCCGGGCTGTTAACTCCCTTGATCGAATCGCAACTGCAGCTCATGACACTCTCCGTACCAAATGAGGTCACCCTGCTCTCGAGTGTGCCCGGCACAACAGACCGGCGTGGAAATCTGCATCAGGTCCGCACGCTCATGAACATCACGCCAGTTTTTCCTTTGTTCTTTTTGTTCTGCCTGACGATCTTCGTCGTCCGTAGTCTCATGGATTGGCTCCAATGGTGGGGCTACCCGTTCCTGATCACGGGTGGAATCAGCACCTTGATTGCCCTGCTGGGTGCTCCCCTCGTCGGAAGCCTCGTGCAAGCTATCCTCGAGATTTACGGCTTAGGCTTTATTCCGCCTATCTTGTTTTCTGCCATCCGTGAAACGATCAGCGTGGTGACCGGCGAGATTCTGCGGCCTGTCTTCTACGAAGCATCGATTCTGGCCGTGATTGGATTCGTCATGGTCTTGACCAGCTTGTTCCTCACATACCGGAAGGAACGACAGACATAACCTGCAACAATTGGCCATCGGATTCTGTATTCCTTACATCGTTCGCTCTGGCCGGGGCTTCCGGAAGCCCCGGCACAAGCTTTACAGAAAGATGGCACTCATGCAGCGATTTCTTTTAGCCCTGTGTATTCTCCTGCTGGCTTCCATCGCCTGTGGTGAATCGCAATCCATCCCGTCAACGCCTGAAAATTCCATCTTCGACTCCGGCAAAACTGCATATGGATTCTTCCCTTCCCCTCCCGAAGTCTCCATCGAAAGCATCCTCCAATTGTATAAAGACATGGGTCAGCACGGTGACTTCGTCCTCATCCAACAAAATACTGCCTGGCAGGATTTTGTCGAAGGTGAAACCGAGATCGAATCACGGACGCGGACTGATCTTATCAATCAGGTAAAACTCGCACGACAAAATAATCTTGAATACATCTTTGTCATTGACGCGCTCAACGGATTGAACCGCCGCGAGTTCATCGGTTTGCCCTCCGGCTGGGAAGCCAGTTTTGCCAACTCGGATGTGCGAACCGCATATGAGAACTACGCTTTGTGGGTTGTACGCACCTTTCATCCGCGCTACCTCGGCCTCGCTTCCGAGATCAACACCTACATGGACGCGCATCCCGACGATGTAAAAAACTTCATCAGCCTGTACAACGAAATCTACGCCCTGGTCAAAGCGGAGGCGCCCGAAACCAGAATCTTCGTCACGTTTCAATGGGACGATCTCAACAACATGTTCCCTCAACCCGAGGAAGGAAATCGTACGCGGCTCCAGCCAAACTGGGAGCAGATCGAGGCCTTCGAACCGAATCTGGATCTGTGGGTGATCTCGACTTATCCGTATTTTGTTTTCCCATCCGGGTCAGACATCCCTGCGGACTACTACACCCCGCTGCTTTCCCGAACCGATAAGCCTATCGCGGTTGCAGAGGGTGGATTCTCCTCTGAGGCCGTGGGTTTCGCAGGAGGCTCACCCGAAGACCAGGTCGCGTACCTCAACGCCATCCACGCTCAACTCGGACCGCGACTCGCGTTCTGGGTCAACACGCTGCTCGACGACTTCAATCTGGAATCGTATGCAGAACAAATGAAAAAAGACGGGCGCGACCCACAGGATGCGCTGTCACTCGGTGCATTTGCTAATATCGGGCTTCGTAATTCTGATGGTTCTCCCAAACCCGCGCTGGAGGTTTGGGATGCGATGAGAAATCGTTGATGGAATCCGTCAACGGACTGGCTTGGTACGTGGGCAAGAGGCTGATAATCCTCAGTTTTGCCTCTTGACTCTTGGGTTACACGAGAGGGTATATTACAGTTATGTTCAGCATAGGCGAGTTTTCAAAATTAGGTAGAGTGACCGTCGACACACTTCGTCATTACGATGCGCTGGGCTTGCTTAAGCCTGCGAAAGTGGATCCGTTCACAGGCTATCGCTACTATTCCGCCCGCCAGTTGTCCTCACTCAACCGCATCCTGGCTCTGAAAGAGATCGGCTTTTCTCTGGATGAAATCGCGCGCATTCTCCAGCAAGAGCTGACGAGCGATCAAATACGCGGGATGCTCAAGGCGCAGTTGGTCCGAGCGGAAAGCGAAATCGAATCGGCTCAATCGCGCCGGGGACGCGTCCTGGCTCGCCTCAATTATCTTGATTTGGAGGACACCATGCCTGCATACGAAGTAACGCTGAAAACTATTGAGAAGCACACAGTAGCTGCCATTCGGGAAAATGTGCCGACCATCGAACAAATGCCCGAACGTTGTAGTGAAATGTTCGATACGCTTGCCCGGTGGATGAATGAAAATGGTCTGCCCTTTGGCCCATCTATAACCATTTACCATAACGAGGCTTACACGCGCGAAGACATCGACACCGAATGCGCTTTCATCATCCCAAACTCCGCTGCCGCCAAAAGGGTCAGGCCAGACGGACGCATCGAAATTCGTCAGATGGAGGCGCTGCCTTTGACAGCCTCCACCATCGTGACCGATGACTTCTATAAAAAAGTCGACGGCCTGACACCCGCTTACAACGCCGTTGCGCAATGGATTGAAGAGAATGGCTATAAGATTGTTGGGTCACCGCGTGAACTGTTTTACGGCTCGGCTGAAAGAGGAGACCTGACGGCTGAGGTTCAATTCCCCGTCGAAAAAGCCTAAGCACAACGCCAAACGTGACTCACCCCGAAATAAATCTTTCGTGGGTGAGTCTGTTCCAAGACGCTGAGGGACGCTGATCACGCAGATTTGCTTTATTTGATTCCGCGAAAACGCTTGTACCCGGCGCACACCTGCCCCGATACGGCGTAAGCCGCATGGTGCTAGGGAGTGCAGGTGTCCGTATTAAACATGGGATCCCTTGTCTTTTTATCGGCGCCCTAATTCTTACGGACACCCATTCCCAAGATGTTCTTCAAACGTCTCGGAAAATTCGTGATATCCGGAGCCATCACACTTCGCGCGGAAGTAGTAATAGGGTGAAGCCGTGGGGAACGCGACCGCCTGCAACGCCTCCAGGCTGGGGTTGGCGATCGGCGCCGGCGGTAAACCTGCATAGAGGTAGGTGTTATAGGGCGAATTAAATTGCAGGTCCTGCAAATCGATCGGATTCTTCCACCACGTTCGTGCTGTGAAATCATATCCGTATGCATACTGGACCGTCGGGTCGGCATCCAGCTTCATACCCATCTGAAGGCGGTTGAGATACACGGATGCGATCAACGACTTTTCCTCATCCTGAACGGCCTCCCTTTCCACGATGGACGCGAGCGTCACAGCCTGATAGACCGTGAGATTCTGCTGCGTAAATCCATTGCGCAGATCAGGCAATAATTTCAACCCAAAATTGCGGACGAACGCGTTCACCATTTCCGTCGCGGTCGTATTGCGCGCCAGGACGTACGAATCTGGGAAAAGGAATCCCTCCGTTGTCGAAGCCCCATCCAGGTAATCGTAACCAGCCATCGGACTGCGCGCGACATCGAGAAACTCGTCTCCCGTGACGGACAGTCCGGAAGTGGGCAGCGTCGCGGCAATTTCCTCCATCCGCCAGCCGGCCAGGATGACGAAGTTGACCTCTTCGGAGGTTGCGTCCTGGAACTCGTGAGCAATGTCAATCGCGGACATGGTGGGGCTGAGTTTGTATTGACCCGCTTGAATGGTCGTGTCCAGGCCGGAATAGATCAAATAGGCGCGGAATGCTTCTGCATCGCGGATCAGGCCCACCTCTTGCAGATGTGCAGCCACCGAATTCACCGATTCGCCGATTTCGATGGTAAAAGTCTGTTCGCCTCCAGTTATATCCACGGGTCGTGTCAGCAAACCGTCGTACCATAACAGCTGGGCCGAATACTGTACACGCTGAGGCATATTGAGTGACGCAGCAGGCGGACCATAGATCCGCGCGGCCTGGGATGGGATGATGAAGAACAGGACCAACAGGCAGGAGAAACAGAGGATGCCAAAAACGATACTAAAGATGGGGATCAGTTTACGCATGGTGGCTGTACACAAGTAGACAAGTAAACAGGGAAACAAGGCACGTGCATACGTGTGTACATGTTTACCTGTCTACGGAGTTTGAGATTCAATATACGACTGCAGGATCATCACCGCCGCGAGCGCATCCTGATGACCGGCACGCTTTTTTCGTGAAACGCCCAGTTCGATGCGCGCGGTCCGGGCGTCCTGCGTACTGAACGATTCATCCCATAAAACGACAGGGAGTTGGGTTTGTTCCTTGAGCGCCTGCGCGAATTTGGCTGCGCGCCGGCCCGCCAGATTGGGATGGCCTTCTTCATCGAACGACTGGCCGATCACGATGAGTTCTGCTCCATATTCCGCCGCGAGATTCGCCACTTGCGCCGCGTCCATCGTCCGCGAGAAATGTTTGATCACGGTTAATGGGTTGGCAATCGTCCCGGTGGGGTCACTGAGCGCCAGCCCGATCCGTTTTTCGCCGTGGTCAACTGCTAGGATTCTCATGGTCAACGATTCTGAACCACTGACGCTTCGCGCCGATCACGGAGATTCTTAATTAGACACTCTCCGTGCTTCACCTGCACTGCACCGCATGGGCTTTCAGCCCAATCCTGACGGACGGTGTCAGGAAACCCACGATTTGCCATGAATTGCCATGAAATGCTAACGCATTTCAAAATTCAAAAATCGCACCTCGCGCTTCAGCGGGACCTGACGGTTCCAGCTTAAGCCGGATGTCAGGGAGGTGCAAGTGTCGTGTCTCCGTGGTTAGAGTTTTCATCATTGTGTTATCACCTCGATCCGAGACGGTAGCAGCGGAACCCACCGCCACCATGAAGGTGACACCTGAATCATTGGCTCGCTTTCCGAAGGGAGATGCTCCTGCAGATTTGATTGTGCTTTGTTCACACCCAGGCCCTGCACGAGTTGAGTCACGAATACAGAATCAAATGATTGGATGATCTCTCTCTCCGCGTGGATGTTCCAGCGCAGGGAACCATCTGAATCCAAAAAGGCATTCGTCAGGGGTTTCACCGTCACCGCCTCAGACGCCGGAGCAAAGCCCGAGGGGAGAGAAGCGTTCATCGCCAGCGTGGCAAGCTCGGTCAGGTCTGAGGCGGAAGCATACCAGGCCGTGAATTCCACCTGCATGGAGAGTGTCAACTTCGTGCCAACGCCGCCTGGCGGCGGGTCGTATTTCTCCGCAAGGATTTGTGTGTTCTCCATCGTATTCTCAAAAAGCAAATCGCCTGAATTGAACTCAGCCAGGAATTTTTCGCGCGCCGCCGTTTCAAGATTCTTCATCAGCAGCGTTTTCAGGCGTGTCCGGTCCTGGTCGCTGGCCTGCACCGAAGAAAGCTCGCGGCCGCCTGTTGTGGGTTCGGGATTCGTGACGACAAGCGAAAGGCCCAGGCGGCCTTCGATGGCCTTGATCGCTTCCGAATCCACATTTCCCGCGATACCACCCTCCACTGCCACGATCGGCAGGCTGACAACCTTTCCAACTCCTGCGTCCACTTCGCCATCTTTCGATGTGACAAAACGGATGTCATTCGCACTCACCACAGTTCCAGTGGGAATGGTGATTGCCTGCTGCGTGACGTTGCGAAACTCCACCGTACCACGCGCCTTCGATTGCGGCACAACGCCCTCACCCGTCACGGTAATGGTTTGCACACCATCCACCACGATTCGTTTTTCGCGCGCAGGAACTGTGCCGGTGATGAACACTGAATCAATGGACGGATTGGCAGTCACCGATAACTCCACGATTTGCATCTTGGTGACCGGCTCCAGTCGCACCTGCGCGCGCGGGATGAACACGGCCACGATGGCCAGCACAGACAGCACGCCGACGGCAAATGCTGCGATGCGCGTGACGGGATGGCTGCGCCATGCGTTCGCTTCCGCGATGCGGCCAGCCGTCTGCTCAGGATAAGCCTGCTCCCGTTTCTCTCTCAGACTCTTCGCCGGTACCTTGCGCCGCCACTTCCTGCGCCTCATCTTAGGCCAGGCTAACCGTTGCGCCTCCCCTGTGGACTCGAACACCGGGATTCCCAACGCCTCCGCATCCGCACGGACCTGCCGCGCCCGCGTCACGAGTCCCAGTTGCGCGCCCAGGGTGGTGGCATGCCTGTGCAGGATCTTCAGATCCACCTGCCGCAGCGTGACCTTCTCGAACTTGGGCCAAACCAGCAAAATGCGCGGCGTCTTAGCCCATGAGAGCCGGTCGCGCACAGAGATGAGGTCATCGTGCGTTTCGAGCGTGATGATCTGCGTTTTCACGAAAAGGATTATAAACTACCACAACCACTCTTGCTGAAGAAGTATCCCCGCACCAGCACCATATGCTACACAAACACTGGCAATGGCCCCAATCGCTATTCTAAGCTGCCTTCTCCTGGGATTAAGAATAAAACCAGCCAGAAATCCGATTAACAAGCCGACAATTGCCCCAATTATTCCCGTTAGCTGTGGACTGATTGCTGAAAAATGAAGTGAATCGCTGCTTCCAACCCAAAGCCGGACGATGAGAAACAACAATATGGGCCATAGGATAACTCCCATAGACCACGACTTTACAACAACTATCATGATGGGCTTCATCCAGGATACACGTGAAGTGATATTTTCAAATAAACTTCCACTGCTCCCAAGTGTCAGAAAAGTTATCACAATAATCAGAGGCATTGGGCTGTTGAAAACATGCTGATCTGGAATTCCATTCGCAAGGCTTTGAAAAGCTTTCGGAAATACAAACAACTCCCTGATAAGCCACCAAAATTCGTAAGTGGAAGGTTTCAAGAATCTAAGTAATATCCCCAAGAGTACGACAAATACAAGAAACACAATCGCCAGGCCAATCAATCCATCCTTGACGAACTGACGCAAAGAACTGTTAGTATTCATTTTTCTCCTTACTTATTTACCTGTTAGAGAAATAATATCATAGGGAAGAACAGAAAAAAATCCCATGGGAATGGAAAGGGGTTTGCTAATGACTTGACCAGCAGCCCTACTTTATGTATATTCACTCCCAACAGACTTTGGTAGTCTTTTCTGGAGTCTACATGCCAGAACAAATTCAAGGAGACTTCCGAAGTCTCCACCAGAGGAGAGAACTTGTGTCCCAATCGGCCGACATCATTATCACGAATGCAAAAATTTTCACGAGCGACGAATCGAATCCACGCGCGCAGGCGGTTGCCATTAAGGGCAATCGCATTATCTATGTAGGAGATGGCAAAGGATCGGAAGAGCATCGCGGTGAGAATACCCGCGTCATTGATGGAGGAGCTCGCACACTGACACCCGGCTTCATTGACACTCATGTCCACCTGCTGTGGGGTTCGATCTGGATGGGCAACGCACAATTGCAGGAAGTCAGAACAAAAGACGATTTGAAACAGGTCCTGCTCGATTTCGCGGACAAGACAAAGACCAATGTGTGGGTCGTCGGACGCGGCATCAAATATGCCATCGTGTCTACGCGGCAGGAGCTGGATGAGATCATCACGGATCGCCCCATCTATATTGGTGCGTACGATGGTCATACGGGCTGGGCGAACACCAAGGCGCTTGAGATGGCCGGCATTCTACAAGATGATGGACGCGAACTGGTCAATGGCATCATCGTGCGAGACGAGAATGGACTTGCCACCGGCGAACTGCGCGAAGGTGACGCGATGCGCGCCGTGATGGATCTGGTCCCAGTGCCCGACGCTAACCGCAAACGGGAACTGCTCAAACTCGCCATCCATGAATTCAACAAGACCGGCATCACCAGCATCCACAACATGAATGGGGATATGGAGGAGCTGATGGCATACGCGGCGCTCGAAGATGCAGGTGAGATGAACATGCGGGTGTATGTGCCCTATCACGTCAAGCCAGATGCGACGGAGGAGAAACTAAAGGAAGCCGCCGAGATGGCGAAAGTCCAGATGGATTATGTGCGCGGCGGCGCGGCCAAATTCTTCATGGATGGCGTTTGGGAATCCTACACCGCCTTCAACCTTGATCCCTACGCGGATGATCCGACGGTAGGTGTGGTATCGCCCATCTTCTCATTTGAACATTTCGTTCGCATGGCTTCAGCCTGTGACAAAATGGGCTTGCAGATCGCCGTCCATTGTTGCGGCGATGGCGCCGTCCGTCAGGCGCTGGATGGCTATGAACGAATCCAAAATCTCAATGGAAAACGTGACAGCCGCCACCGTATCGAACATATCGAAGTTTGCCAGCCTGAGGATATGCCACGCTTCAAGGAATTAGGTGTTATTGCTTCCATGCAGACCAGTCATGCACCGTTCAGTCTGGAGGAGGATATGGTTTGGACGAAGCGTACTGGGCCGCAGCGCTGGCCCATCTCCTTCCCGTGGCGCGACTTGAAGAACGCGGGCGCACACCTGTCACTGGGCAGTGATTGGACGGTCGCGCCATTCGATCCCATGGTCAACATCCATGTTGCCCTGAATCGCAGAAAACTCGCGCCCGAAAACCCGGATCAGCGACTGACGTTGCAGGAGTGTATTATCGGTTACACTCGTGATGCCGCGTACGTGGAATTCATGGAACACGAAAAAGGACAGATCATGGAAGGCTACCTGGCCGACATGGTCTTGTTCTCGCACGATCTTTTTGATTTGAAGCCTGAGGAAATCATGTCCGCCAAACCCGTATTGACGGTGATGGATGGAAGGATTGTGTATGAAGAATAAACGCGATCCGGTGGTCGAGTAGACACGAGCGACAGAGAGTGTCGTATCGAGACCACCACTTACATACGAACATAGTATTGACTTGAAACGGGTAGTCTCGATATGGGTCTCGACCACCAATGCTCCTTTTGAAATGACCACCTACATTTCCCGCCGTCTGCTGCAAGCCATTCCAATCATGCTGCTCCTGAGCGTGTTTCTCTTCGGAGTCGTGCGCCTCATGCCAGGCGGTCCGCTGGCGCAGGCGGAACGGAATCCCAACGTTACGCAGGAACAGCTGGCAGCGATGCGCGTCCGTCTCGGACTTGATCAACCTCTGCCGGTGCAATACGTGAAATGGATCAAGGCCTTCATCCTGGAAGGCGACTGGGGCTACTCCATCAAATTCCGCAGGCCGGTGGCCGATATGATCTGGGAACGCTTGCCCGCCACCCTGCTGTTGTTCGGCATTGGATTCCTGGTCACGCTATGCATCGCGATACCGCTGGGCGTTTATTCAGCGATCAAGCCCTATTCCTTTTTTGATAATCTCATCACCACCTTCAGCTTTGCGGGGCAAAGCGTGCCGGTCTATTGGCTGGGGTTGCTGCTCATCGTCATCTTTTATCTCAACCTGAGCAGTCCGTTCGGTGATGGACCCATGTTTCCCTCTGGGGGCATGTATACCATCGGCCAGGAGGGCAACCCGCTGGATCTGATCTGGCATATGGTCCTGCCCATCATCGCCGTCAGCGCAGGCTGGATTGCCTGGTATTCGCGCTTTCTCCGCTCCTCTATGCGCGATGTGCTGAACGAAGATTATATGCGAACCGCACGCGCCAAGGGCCTCCCCATCCGCATTGTCCATTTTCGGCACGGTATGCGGAATGCGCTTCTGCCCCTGGTCACGCTCCTGGCTTTGGATCTGCCATCTGTCTTCGGCGGCGCGGTCTTCATCGAAACGATTTTCGCCTGGCCCGGTATGGGACGTCTCTTCTGGGATGCTGCGCGCGGGCGAGATTATCCCGTGCTGCTCGCCGTGGTCATGGTTCAGGCTGCGCTCATCCTGCTCTTCAACCTGGTCGCGGATATCCTGTACGGATTCCTCGACCCACGCATCCGCTATGACTAAACGCTTGCTCAAGCCGCCGTCCTCGGCGGCGGGCGCTTGATGATTTGCTATGACTGACACCATCGCGACCCTGGAACCCATCTATTCCTCTGCGGCACAGCCCGAGAGTTTGTCCGCGCTCATCTGGCGGCGCTTCAGACGACATCGCCTGGCGCTCTTCTCCGCCATTGTCCTGTTGCTACTGGTGATACTGGTGCTGGCCGCGCCATACAGCGGTTATTCCCCTACCGAACAGGATCCCAAAGATCAATTCGCGCGCCCATCGGCCGAGCATTGGTTTGGCACCGACGAACTGGGGCGTGATATCTTCACACGTATTCTCTACGGTGGTCGCGTCTCACTGGCGGTCGGAATCTTTTCCACCCTGTTCTCGCTCGCCCTGGGAATCGCCATCGGCGCGCTTTCGGGTTATTACGGCGGCTGGATCGATAACGTTCTGATGCGCATCACGGATACCTTCCTGATCATGCCAGTCGTCTTTGTGCTGATCCTTTTCAGCGCGTTGCTGCGTGAACTGCCCGCGCTGGCGGATTTTCGCAGCAGCGTCTGGATCGTGATCATTGCCATCAGCGCCTTTGCCTGGATGTGGCCCGCCCGCCTGGCGCGTGGACTCTTCCTGGTCCTGCGCGAAAAGGAATTTGTCTCAGCTTCACGGGCCCTGGGCGCTAACGACGCGCGTCTGATCTTTTTACGCATCCTGCCCAATAGTCTGGGGCCTTTGTTGGTCAGCGCGACCCTGCAGATGGCTTATGCCATCATCACGGAGTCAGGCTTGAGCTACCTGGGCTTTGGCATTCAACCGCCGACTCCCAGCTGGGGCAATATTCTAGAGAGTGCCCAGATCCAGGTCTATCGGGCGCCGTGGCTGGCTGTTTTTCCGGGCCTGATGATCTTCATTACCGTGATGGCGATCAATTTCATCGGCGATGGCCTGCGCGATGCGTTCGATCCATACGTGGTGCATGAGAAATAGTACACACCGTCGGTCGAGTAGGCAACAGTGATCTTTCGTCGCCATATCGAGACCAACCCTTACAGGAAGCAAATTTGTAAAAGGAGTTGTTTTGCTGAGTGGTAGTCTCGACTGTCCCTTCAGGACGCTCGACCACCAGATGACAATGATATTCAAAAAGGAGAAGAATATGAAAATCAAGTTGTGGAGTTGGTTGATTGTGCTTGGCCTGTTGCTCACGGCCTGCGGCGGCGCGCCAGCCCCCAGTGCCGGCGGAGGCGGGACGATCGCCCTGATCATCCCCGAAGAGCCTGCCGGGTTAAACCGTTATCTGGCAGACGCGGCCATCGTCTACCAGGTGTCAGACGCGAGCGTGATCGGCCTGACCACGCCCAATGAAAAAGGCGAATACACCCCGCGGCTCGCGGCGGAGCTGCCGACCGTTTCTGACGATCAAAAGACGGTCACGTGGAAATTGCGCGAAGGGCTGAAGTGGTCAGATGGTGAGCCGCTTACGTCCGACGATATCAAATTCACTTGGGAAGCGGTATCAAACCCGAACAGTGGCGCCTATAATTATCTCGCTGGATTTGATTTGATCGACAGCATTGATACGCCAGATGATGTTACCGCCATAATTCACTACAGCGAACCTTACGTGGGATACCTCGGCCAGTTCTCGGCCGCGGTGCTGCCACGCCACGCTACCGGCAAGCCCGAAGAGATGACCACCTGGGCCTACAACATGAAGCCTGTGGTGGCAGGCCCGTTTGTGGTAACAGATTGGCGCAGTGGTGAAAGCATTACCATGGAACGCAACCCAAATTACTATGAAGAGGGCAAGCCCTATGTCGATAAGCTGGTCTTCCGAATCGTTCCTGAACCTGCCGCGCAGACCGCCTTGATGATCAATGGCGAAGCGCATGTGCATCTGTGGCCCGGTGAAGATAAAGCGGTCTATGACGAAACGCTGAAAGGCGCTGGCCAACAGGTGCTGGTGCCGGGTATCTGGAATATGGCCATTGACTTCAACCTGAGCAAGCCCGGCGATGACGATCCCAGCGGCGCGGAACCCCACCCCATCCTCGGCGACATCCGCGTGCGGCAGGCAATTTCACATGCGATCGATTACGACACGCTGATCAAAGATGTGTTGAACGGGCAAGTTGCACCCTCGACCAGCCCGTTTGCCTATGGTTGGTACAAGTGTGACATCCCCCGCATGTATAACTATGATGTGGAGAAGGCCAAAGCGCTGCTGACCGAGGCCGGCTGGGTGGAGGGCCCGGATGGAATCCGTGTGGCCCAGGGCGCCCAGAACGCAGAGGATGGCACGCGCCTGTCTTTGGAGCTGCAGGGCTACACCAACTTCGATCCGCTGGACCGCACCGAGCAATTCATCGTGGAGAATCTCAAAGCGGCCGGCATCGAAGCGAATATTCAGAACTATGATTTCTCTATCATCTTCGGTTCCTTCGCCGATGGTTCTCCGCGCATGACCGGCGATTACGATATGCTGATCTTCGACCGCGGTTATTATCTCGAACCGCAGGGTGATGTACAAAGCTCGTACCTTTCCTCAAATATCCCCAGCGCAGATAACCCGGACGGTGGCAATTACTTCCGGTGGCAAAACCCTGCCGCGGATGCCGCCATCGAAAAAGCGGGCAGTACCTTTGATCAGTCGGTGCGGCGTGAGGCCTATTGTGAGTTAGGCAAGCTGATCCAGGAAGATGCAGTCCAAAACTACATCTATCTATTCCAGGATGGGTACGGCTTCAGTTCCAAACTGGAAGGCTACACCGTCAGCACCTGGGGCAGCATGACCTGGGATGTGCAGAATTGGAAGTTTAAGGGATAGGTGGACGGCTTACGTTGGTATACAAGTAAACGCGTACACAGGTAAACAAGGAAGAGTGGAGTCGGAGTGCTCTGACTCCACTCTTGATAAATACGAGTGAACGCGAGGAAAGGGCAGGGACTATGGAAAAGGACGAACTCATCTATTTACCCGCTTTAGAAATCTTGCGCTTGTATCGTGAGCGAAAACTTTCCCCTGTTGAAATGCTCAACGCGCACATTCAGCAGATCGAACGCTACAATGATAAAGTAAATTGCATCATTCAGGAGCACTTCGAGGAGGCGATGCAGGCTGCCAAAGAGTCCGAACAGCGCTACATGGATGGCAACCCGCGTCCCCTGGAGGGCATTCCCTGTGCCATCAAGGACGACGCCCAGGTGCAAGGCTGGCGGCACAGCTGGGGAAGTTTGCTTATGAAGGACATCGAGCCGGCCACGTTCGATTACCCCATCGTTGACATGCTCCGGCAGACGGGCGTACTCATGCACATCCAGACCACCGCGCCGGAATTCTTTCTGGCAGGCGTGACCTGGTCGCATCTGTGGGGCGTGACCCGCAACCCGTGGAACATACAATACACTCCAGGCGGATCATCGGGTGGATCAGGCGCGGCGCTCGCGGCCGGATTCACGACCCTGGCGATTGGTTCCGATATGGGAGGCTCGATCCGCATCCCCGCTTCGATGTGCGGACTGTACGGCTTCAAGCCACCCTTTGGACGCGTCCCCACCTCTGAAGTCGCCTATGAAACATTCGGCCCGTTGGGACGCACGTTCGACGACATGAATCTCCTCCAGCAACACATCAGCGGACCACATCCATTCTCTCATTCGTCCCTGCGCCCGAAGCTGGATTACCCCGAATCCTATGGTGACGTGAAAGGCTGGCGCATCGCGGTGGATACCCTCAGCGAGTATGGGGCCGATGTAGATGAAACAGTTTCAAGGTCCATGCAAGAGGCGATTGAGAAGCTGCAATCGCTTGGGTGTGCGGTGGAAGTCATGGATCTGGGATTCCGTCACACCGACTTCGAGACGATGAGCGCCGGGTTGATGTCCACAGAGATGGGGTTGCTGGCAGTCATAGCGTCTGAGAACCCGGATGTGTTGACTCCCTATGTGCAGGACTTTCTGAACACCTATGGCGATAAGATGGGACCGAAATACGCGGTTGCTGCGGCGGAATTGCTCATTCAATACAACGTACAGGTACAGCAAAAAACTTTCATGCAAGGCTTTGACGCCATTGTGATGCCAACCATGCTGACGCCCTACGTCGCGGCGGACTGGTTCTCCACGCCTGAAAGAGCGTTCGTTACCATCAATGGCCAGCAGGTTGAGTCTCACATGGAGTTCTTCACCACCTGGATGTGGAACCTGCTGGGACGACATCCCGTTGTAAATGTACCGAATGGAATGACGGCCGAAAACATTCCGCTGGGAATGCAGATCATCATAGACACGTTTGAGGATTTGAAAGCGTTCCAACTGACACAGGCATGGTCACGTGGTGCACCTGCGTTTTACAAAACACAGTTCCCTGATTTCAGGGGATAGACATCCAGTGAATCAAAACGAGGAGAGTGACTTGTTTCACTCGTCTCGTTATGATGTCCATGTCGGGTGCATTGATTACCTCTTCCTCACTATGAAATGCGCATACCCGTTCCCTGTACCCGCTTCCTCGATCACAAACCCGGTTTCTCCGAGCCACGTCCGCACCTGCTCCAGTGACGGATAGTAGTGGTATGCCGCGGCGCCCGCCAAGTCCTTGGGCACCTCCGATGACTTAAAGGTCTTCACGCGCTCGTAGGATGACTCCACTTCGTCCGCCAATTCCCCAAACACCACCGGCAGTCCCATCGCCTTTGCCCGTTCGTAGGAAACATCCAGATCTGTATCTGGCAGCTCCACCGTGAAATACAGGGCACCACCCGGTTTCAACGCAGCGTGGAATCTCCGCAGGATGTCTTGCCAATCTTCCGGGAAGACGTGCTCCAGCGCGTCGATACAGATCGCACCGTCAAATGTCTCGTGGAAATCCATCTCGTGCAAACCCACCTTCTCATAGCGCGCCTCAGGGAAGTGCTCTTTCGCCCGCGCCAACATCCCCGCGGACTGATCGATGCCTACGACGCTGTGTCCCGCCTCCAGTAGCCTCCCATCATAGCGCCCGGCCCCGCACGCCGCGGATAGAAGAGTGCTTTGCGGAGCCACCCGTTTCAAAAACTTCTCCAGGTATTCCAGGTGTGTCTCATTCTCATAGTACCCATAACTCACCCAATACTCCGGCGAGAGAAAATCATACAGCTCCTCGACCGTTTCCCGTATCCGCTTAAGCCACTCTGCTCGTTCCATAACCTTCACCTTCAGCTAGACATTTAATATACTCAAAAATATCGCCTTACCACTTCCACGTTGCGCACTTTCTCCCACCTACCGCTTGTCTCATTAATAAGTAAACTTTTTGAACTGCCTTGTAGGCCGGAATCAAAACCTGAAGTTTGCCTAATTGTGCGGCACTATGTAAATCCATTCTTCTCGTACATCGAATACGGTCCATGAAAATTTCCGAATTCTGTTTTGGCATTCCGCCTTGGATAAGCCTCTATGATCTTTTTCTTGTTGATTCTCGCATCTTCGATGATTTTATCCAGGAATTTTTGTGCAATTCCTTTCCCTCGATATTCTTTTTGGATAACAAAACGGGTGATCGAAATCACATTTTCTTCATCTGTCTGCACATCATTCAGTTTTGAAAAAGCTCTTTTGTCACTCATATTGCGCCAACCGACTACTGTTCCATGTTCAAATGCTAGATACCCTCTCATGATTCCTTTTTCTACAAGCCAGATTGCGTCATCTCTGCTTTTTCCATGATCAACTTCCTCTATGGGTGTCATTGAGACCTCAATTGCCAATGGGGCACCCAATGAGTCCAGGTGTAACCACCATCGGTGGTTTTTAGGATCAAAGAATAATCGTACATATCGCTGCCGGTACGTACGGCCCACCCCGTTTTCGTATCAATGAAATCAAAATGCCTGATTAATTCCAAATCATTGCCATTCGGTGGCGCGCCGTAGATATCACCGACATCGATGATTGGCGTGATTTGATCCCAGGTTTTGCCGCCATCGTGCGTGACATACAAGCCTACACCCGTATTGTTGGTGGGACTATCTTGAGTCGCCAGATACCAGCCGTTATTGGGGTCGACAAAATCGACCGGGGTGGTGGTTAATAACCGAGTTCGATGGACAGGCCTATCCCAGGTCTGAGCGCCATCATGAGTATGGTAAATGAGCAGGCTGGTGGTCGGGCAAACGATTTGTAAAACACCTTCCTGCGAAGAAAAGAAAGTTGGCGGGTAAGGACTGCAGGAAGGTCCGGTAAGGGGATCGCCCGGCTGCGGCAGTTCCTGGGTTTGCCATGTAAGCCCGCCGTCGTGGGTGACTGCGAAAAGAATGTCCGGGTCTGACCAACAGCCCCCCATGACCCAGCCTGTGGAAGTATCCCGAAACCATAAATGTTCCTTATAACAGGCTAATGACATGGCGCCTGGCCGTGGCAGGTCATCTAATGCGGTCGATAGGATCTCTGCCCAGTTGGTTCCGCCATCCTCGGTTTTATAGAGTGTCACTGCGGTGGTTCCCATTGCCACATCATAGGTGTTGATCAACCAACCGTGTTGAGCATCAAGGAAAAACACCCTCACCTCAGAAATCATACCCCGTCTGACGGATAACGTTCCTCTGGTCCATGTACTGCCTCCGTTATGAGTCTGCCAGACCAGCACCTCTAGCGACTCTGCTGGATCCGTTTGATTGGCATGTGTTATTGCCCAGGCATTCTCTCCATCCAGGAAGAATTTTTCTGTCCTCTGTAAATCGCTTGCTGGGGAAACATCCAGCCAGTTCAAACCTCCATCCGTGGTGCGCAGGATTCGCGTGGACCAGTTCTCGCCCAGGCTATCCGACAGTTCTGCGGTGGCCCAACCGATCGACTCCGATATCATCTGCAAAGAGTCGAATAGAAATGTGGATGGATCCTGTGTCGGCGCGGGAGGTGGATAAGCAGTGGGCATCTGGGTCGGGGGAATGCTAGTGGTGACAGCCTCTGTTTGCATCGCAGTGGCTGTCGCTTTTGGGGAATCGACGACCTGGGAGGTACAGCTCCCGGCAACGAGGATCAGAAACATATTCAGGGTTGGATACTTAAACCAGGAGAATGACATTTCACATTACTTTACCTTATTTGGATATCTACGTTTGGGACTCCGAGGAAGCGCCCGAGGGCTTGCGCTTCATCATGTACACCGGCGAGGATGCGCCGCGACATTGACCCGAACTTTTCCACATTAACGAGCAGCCGATTTTTTTCTGGCGTGAGTTTCCAAACAGCAGCGACACGGCCATTGACAAGGACCACAGGAGATATCCATCCCTGTGGACGGAAGACTTTCGGTTGCTGTTTGAACTCCACGAGATGTTGCCTCTCCCTATGACCAAGGAGAAACGTATCGAAGTATGGCAAGAGGCGAATGAGCGGACGTTCGAACGAAACATTTGCCAGTTCATCGAGATTTTCCCGAAGGACTGTCGCTGCCCAACCCTCCACATTGACAGTTGCGAAGTCCGCTTGCTCGCGCGCCCAGATCTCACGCGCCTCCGTGAGTGACAAGCCGGCCCACAATGCAAAGTCCGCGGTCGTCGCTGGACCAAAAGCCTGTAGATACTTTCGCAGAAGCATTCCCTCCGCTTCTTCCCTTGATAAATCTTTCCAGCGTGGAATCCAGGCGTCGGCGCGGACGAACGTCGGCTCGTTATCGCGATATGGACCGTAACAGACGACCCCACGGGCGCCTGCCAGATGAAGCACGTCAACGATCGGGAACGTGAGATGACCGATCGGAACAGCAGCGACCTTTCCGCGGCTTCCCCAACCTCCGCCATGGACATCCTGCTTCTGCACGCCCAAAGACCGACTCACACGCTCGGCGATCTCCGGTCGCGTGAGCGGCTCATCCAAGGCACCCAGCGCCGCCTCGATCGCTGCATCAATGACACGATCCGGCACGCCTTTTCCGCGCGTCCAGTTGATCCCTTTTTCCGCGCGTCGTGCGGACCCTCGAACGAAGACCGCAAGATTCTTGGAAGGGACGAGGAACAGCGTACGGCGCATGCACGAGGCCTTGACCAGAGTCCGCTTGTTCATGGACTCTACGACATGCTCCGGCCGTAAATCACGAATCCTCGACCAAAGCGAGATATGCGCTGCCGAGGGCAACTGTGCCTGTGCCCCGGTCATGTCGTATGCAACAGACAAAAGGTCCCTGCTTGACGCTCGATCCAGGAGATGATGCCGCGCGAGTCGAAAGGCGGCAACCTGATCCCATGTCACTGAGATTTGTGAGGTTTGGCGTGAAGACAAATTAACTCTTTCCTGTAAATTCTGTAACTCAGATTATAAACTCCCCAACAAATAGAGGACAACCCTCATGCAGACCCGATTTTATCTTCATCGCCAACAATGGGACAATTCACCTTCACCCTCATCCCAGTGACCGCGGACTGTCCTCCGCAAGGCGCAGACCTGAAATATCTTTCCTCGCCATCAATAAAGACATTGCGTAACTATTCAGCTTAACACTAATTCCCTTACACTTCGGCGCCGAAACACCTGTAATTTGACGGGAAAATAGTTAGGCAATTTTGGTTAACCTGAATAATACAGCACGAAATTGAAGTTCATGCCAGCCATTTTTTCAGGAATGGGCGCAGGGAATCCAGATCGAAGCGCATGGCATTCTCAAAGCAATGGATTTCGGTGGTACCCACACCCGGCACAGCCGTTGGACTCAGCCTGTAAAACAGGAAGATACTGGTCTGTTCGGCAACCTCCAAATGCCGTTCGGTCATTTGTTCGGGGTCGCCTTTCACATACAACTGGAAGAAATTGACGTGTGGCAGGTTGGGATTTACTGTCAGTCCATCAAATTCTGAAAAGATGACTGATACCTGTCGCGCCCGCTCAACCCAGGTGCTGATTTGTGGGACGACGCGCTGCATTCCCAGACGGGCGGATACGACAAAAGGTCCCTGGGTGACCAACCGGCCGCCGTGACGAATCTGCCACAACCTGGCCTCCTCGATGAAATCTACTGGTCCGAGCAACATGGATCCGCACAGCCCGCCCAAATCCTTGTAGAAGGAAACGTACAAACTATCAAACAGATCGGCGATCTGACGATACTCTTTGTTGTAAAAAGGTCGACATGCCCAGACACGCGCGCCATCCAAATGAAAGGGAATCTCCTTTTCCTGTGCCCAGTCATGGATCGCCATCAATTCATCCCATTCGGGAAGCTGACCGCCCAGCGGGCGATAGGGTAACTCCAGCAGAATCGCTCCAGGCTTTTTTCCCAGGCTTTGGAAATCCTTTAGTGTTAGCATGCGATTTCTAAGAGACTCCGGGGCGCCGAACGGAAGGCGTTGCAGATCGTGGAGGAAGAGATAGCCAAACTGCTCGGATGTTTCCGGGTGTGCGGTGGGATGCATGGCAAGCGTGAAATTGTTGGAACGTTCACACCAGATGCGCAGGGCAATCTGTTGCGCCATTGTGCCGCTGGGCAGAAACACGCTGGCAGGCTTGCCGAACATCTCTGCCACTTCCTTTTCAAAAGCTGCCAGGTAATCACCCGTGCCGTAAATGTCCAGAGTCTCGCTGCCATCCAGGCCATCCGCCAGTTCTTGAAAAATGACTTTCATCCCCCGGCGAGGTCCGTGGCCGGGAAGCACATTTTTGCAACGTGCATAGAGTTCATCCGCATTGCTCATTTCTTTCTCCTTTTATAAATTCATCCGTGGACTTGACCTACTCCCACCGCCAGCGGACGGGACAAGACTACGCCGCTTTGACAAAACTAACTTGAGCGTAGTCTACTCCCATTTTAGCGCGGACTGCCCTCCGCAAGGCACGGGATTGAAACATCTTTCGCCGATTTGAATTCATCACCAATGAGCGGGGCTAAAGCCGCCTGCTCAGTTCATTGAAGTCCTTTGGACTTGCACAACGAGTCCGCTTGAGCGGACTTCCACGAACTGAGGCAGGACTTTAGTCCGCCGAATCGTCATCCCACCGCCAGCAGACGGGACAAGCCCTGCCACTGTGCGGCTACGATTTGATTGGCTGCACGTTTTGGTTTCGTCGAAGGAAATTGTCCGGGTCGAATTTGGTCTTGACAGTTCTCAGACGTGAATAGTTGGAACCATACGCGGCTTTGACCGCTGGTTCGCCTTCGACGCTCATGTAATTTGCGTAGACGCGGCCACCAGAATAGGGTTGGAGCAACTGCCAGGTATTCTCCGCCCAGGTCATCAATGTCCTTGCGGCTTCCGGATCATCCCACGTCGACATGATCCACGTATGCAAAGCACCGGAGGCGCGAAGCTCAAATGCAGTCGAATCCAGTGCCACACGGCAAACTTCACCGTGCACGTAGTGATCAAATCCGATTGCGCAGCCCGAGGGAGCTTGTGCGAAACATTCGACTGCAATATCGATCGCTTCATCCGATAGCTGTTCAAGGTAGGAACCCTTAATGGAGCTGAACGCTGGTGGCACAAATCCTGCGGGTGTCGGAAACATTTCTGTGTAAGGTCGGCGCTGCACGGTGTCGCGTGCAGGAGTCAGAAATGCGCGGAAACGCTCGATCAATTCATTTCCAGCATTCAAATCACCCGGGTAGACAAAGACCACGTTCACAACTCCATTTTCTCTGGGAGAGAGCGAGGCAACTACTTGCAGTTCATCCGGTGCGGCCGCCATAAATTCCCGGTAAAAGCGGAGCACGTGACGGGCCTCTTGCACTGGATATGTGAACACTCCTGCCAGCACCTCGCTCACGGGATGCAGCCGATATTCGAAGGACGTCGCGATTCCGAAGTTGCCGCCTCCGCCGCGAATAGCCCAAAACAAGTCAGCATTTGATTCTGCGCTTGCGACGATGGCGTGAGAGTCAACGGTAATCAAATTCGCAGAGAGGAGGTTGTCACAGATGGCGCCATACTTGCCCGAGAGCCAGCCCAGCCCACCTCCTAAAGTGAGACCCGCAATGCCAACCGTCGGACACTCCCCTAAAATGGGAGCAAGGCCGTAGGTTGCCGCGGCGGCCTCCAGTTCCTGTGCGACCACGCCGGCACCGGCCTCGGCAGTCCGCTTGTCTGGGTCAATGGCGATATCCTTCATCCGTGACACGTCAAGGATCAAGCCATCGTCGCAGGTCCCCCATCCCAGAAAGCTGTGGCCTCCCGACCGCACAGCGACAGTGAGATCATGCTGGCGTGCAAAATTAACGCAGCGCGCGACATCGTCTGCTTGTGCGCAGCGCGCGATCATGGCGGGATGCTTGTCAGTGGTCGGGTTCCAATATTCCACTCGACGCGCCCGATCATATTCCTGATCGGCAGGCAAGATGAGCCGTCCCAGCAGGCTGGCACGAAATTTATTGATCGCATCCAGATCGATCTCATTCCGTAGGGTTTGTTTGTTGAACTCTCGACGCCTTCTCATAGCATCTCCTTCAACGCCGCTGTGATGGATTCAGCCTTGCCCCATAGCAGTAACGCTGCCTCCGACAATTTGCCAGCCATCCTGGCCGTTGCGCCAAACTCTTGTGTAGCGATAATCCCCAGAAAACTCCTGTTCCAAATATGTACCACGTAGGAAGATTCTGGCTGAGGCGAGGGCAAACTGCTCACTCCAAACACGGATTTCCAATTCCTTGGGCCTAAACTCGTGGAATTTTGTACCACCTGTGCGATGCAACTCCAAATCCATTGCTTTTGTTGCCAATTCACCCGTTGGACCTGCAAACAGCAGATCATCGGCAATGAGTGCGTCTAGTTCAGCCACATCGGAAGCGAACACGGCGGCATACAGGCGGGCTTCACAGGCACGGATTTGATTTTCGATTTCTGGATTCATAAGCCTGATTTTACCGTACTGCCGAAAATAGTCAGCAAAGTATAGATTCAGGGAGTGCCTAACATCAAATATGTCGTTGCGAGGAGGGCGTTTTTCCCGACGAAGCAATCCCCAACAAACGGGAGATTGCTTCGGGCTTCGCCCTCGCAACGACATACTCTATCTTGGTTGTAGCTCATCCATATCAGGCTTTTGAAAAAATCCTATCCAGACTTTCATCATATCTTCTGGGATGTAATGAATGGTATTGGTGAGGTTCTCATTCCTTGCTCTTACCCTTTTTAGTAACTCTTCTTTATCAACGTCCATGAACACGATTTCACTTCTCGCGCCCAGTTTTTTGGCACGGGACCTGTAATCCTCCCTTTCTTCTTTGGCCCAGAACCCAAAATCAAGGATGACATTAGTGCCTAGTGACAATGCACGGGCGGCAATTTGCCATAACATATCTTCGATCAAACCATGTCTTTTATCATGCTCTGGATCATAAACGTCATGACCAAATAAATTGACATGCCATTCGTCTGGCGTGAGTCTTAAGGCAAATACCTCATTTTCCAATTCTTTTGCTCTGGTTGTTTTACCGGAACAAGGTAATCCCACCATAAGGTAAAGGGTAGTCATAAAATTTGACCAAAAGAGACAGATCCCATCACTCTCATCCCACCACCCGTGGATCGTCCTTCTTTTCAATCATTCTCTTTAGTATTTCAAGCGTAACATTCCAATAAAAGGCGAAATGTTTATAGATGTTTTCCGTTGGGAAATCACTCGCGGTGAATGCCAGCCTTGTCTGATGGTCGATGGGTGTCAGGCGAAATTCAAGGATGGTGTAGTTTGCAGGTTTGTCAGGAAGTCTTGAGAGCGAACTCAAGTGGGTGTATTGAAGAAATTTCTCAGGTTCGAATTGCAGAACAGTTCCCTTGTTTTCAAACTTCATGCGGTGTAAGATGCCGCGAATCATCATAGGGTTCCCGACTTTCCAATCGGTGATGATATTTATTTCTGTTTCGGACATCCATTTCTTCATTAATTCTGGATTGGTCAGTGCCTCCCATACCACTGAAGTTGGCGCGTTGATATGGATGGTCTTGCTGACGATATTGCCATTTGTCGATAACGAATAAGTGTCTGTCTGTTTCGTCATTGTTCTGGACTGTTATGCAGAATTATAGAATGACCCCCACAAAAAGACAACGATCCTCGAGCAGACCCGATTTCATCGCCAGCAAGCTAATGAGCGGAGCTGCCCCCTTCGGGGATGCTTCGCGAAAGCCGCCTGCTCAGTCCATGGAAGTCCTTCGGACTGGCGCAACAGAGTCGGATTTATCCGACTTCCACGAACTGAGGCAGGACTTCAGTCCGCCGAATCATCCGAACCTCCTGACGAAAAACACAACAATTGCATGGACCGCTCCTCCTGTGTACAATGACCTCTTCATCCCTTACCACGGAGACCTCCCTTCATGACGTGGCTCAAACGAAATTGGAAAAAGATTCTGACAGGGTTCGTTATTCTCCTGGTTCTTGCTGCCACGTATATTTTCTATCCTGTACCTCCCGAAGACCATACTCAACTTAGCCTCCTAGCCAAAAACTACAACGTCAAGATCCTGCGTGATACCTACGGCGTGCCGCACATCTTCGGTCACAGCGACGTGGATGCGGCGTATGGGCTCGCGTATGCCCACAGCGAAGATGATTTTCTCACGATTCAACAGGTCCTTTTGGCGGCGCGCGGCGACCTTGCCACGGTCTACGGAGCGGACTCAGCCCCTGCGGATTATCTCGTCGAGTTTCTGCGCGTTTGGGATGTGGTGGAGGCCGAATATGAAAAACTCAGCGCCGCCACGCGACGACTCGTCGAAGCTTATGCGGATGGACTTAACGTCTATGCTGCCCATCATCCCGATGAAGTGCTGCCCGGTTTATTTCCCGTCAATGGGAAAGATATCGTCGCGGCCTCGGTGGAAAAATCCCCGTTGTTTTTCGGGCTGGATGAAACCATTGGTCATCTCTTTGGCGACAACCCCGAGCCTGCTCCCACACCCACCGAAGTGCGATATAACTCGAATACATTTGCCATCGGTCCCAGCCGCACGTCGGACGGACAGACCTACCTTGATGTCAATTCACATCAGCCGTATGAGGGTCCCGTGGCCTGGTATGAAGCGCACGTCCACAGCGACGAAGGCTGGGATATGGTCGGCGGCACCTTCCCGGCTTCGCCGGTCATTATTCACGGTCACAATCGGAATCTCGGCTGGGCGTTCACGGTCAATCATCCCGATCTCGTGGATGTCTATCGCCTCACCATCAATCCTGAGAATCCGAACCAATATCTGTTCGATGGTGCGTGGCGCGATCTCGAAGTGCGCGATGCTAAGCTGAATATAAGGCTGATCGGTAATCTCAAGATCACGGTGACACGTGAGGCGCTGTGGTCGGTATACGGACCTGCTGTCCGCAACCAGGGTCAAACCTACGCGATCCGTTATGGGGACTTCGGCATGGCTGGAATTTGGGAGCAACTCTATCGCATGAACAAAGCTACGGATTTCAAAGAGTGGCAGGATGCCATGCGCCTCGGTCAACTGCCGCTATTCAACGCCGCCTACGCCGATAAGGAAGGCAACATCTATTACCTCTATAATGGCACGATTCCAATTCGTGAAGCAGCCTATAACTGGAAAGATTATCTGCCTGGCGATACCTCCAGAACTTTATGGACAGAGTACCTGCCTTTTGACGATCTGCCTCAGGTGCTGAATCCACCCTCGGGCTTTATCCAGAACGCTAACGGGACTCCGTTTCGGACTACGCTGGGAGCTGGCAACCCCGACCCCAGCCGCTACTCCCCAACACTTGGCATCGATGACGACATCTCCAGCCGTTCCCTGCGCATGCTTGAACTCTTCGGCGCAGATGAATCGATCACCCCTGAAGAGTTTGCGAAGTACAAGTTCGACACACACTATTCAAAAGACTCGATTGTGCCACGATTGGTTGAAATGATTTCGAACATGCAGATGCCTGACCCTGATTCTGCCCTTGCACAGGATGTCATCCGCAACTGGGACATGAGCACCGACCCGGATAACACCGGCGCGGCGTTGATGGTGTACACACTCAACGCCCTGAGCGAAAAATACCCGGGCTCCATTCGCCTTTCCAAACTGGGACAGGGAAACGTGAATGAAGCCATGCTCATGGATGCCTTTACCAGCGCGGTGAAAACCCTGAATGAACATTTCGGTCGCGTGGACATGCCCTGGGGTGACGTCAACCGCTTAGTGCGCGGCGGAACGGTGGATCTCCCCATCGGCGGCGGACCGGACATCCTCCACGCGACGTATGGCGCATTACAGGAAGATGGTCGCCTGAAAATCACCGACGGCGATTCCTATGTGCTGTTGGTGATTTGGGACAAGCATGGCAATGTTAGTTCCATGAGTGTCCATCAATTTGGGTCCTCTACACTACATGAGGATTCTCTGCATTATGCAGATCAAGCAACTTTACTTGCAGAACGCCAGCTGAAGCCTGTCTGGTTTGATGAAGCTGATATTCGTGCAAATCTCGAACGTGAATATATGCCGGGAGAAGAAAAATAGCGCATTCCGTCATTGCGAGTCTTTCCTGACACCGTACGTCAGGACGGTGCGAGAAGCAATCCCCTGTCCGGCTTTATCCGCTAAGAAAGGTTTCCCCATGATAGACAGCCTCTATCGCCGGTAGGAGGGACTCCGCCAGGTCGTCTTTTGCTACGTAGCCCTGCGCACCAACGACGATTGCCTGCCTGACCACCAACATTCCGATATCCGTGGAAATCAGAATTACCCGCGTGGGGAGCAATAACTCAGTAATCTGCTTTGTGGCTGCAAAACCATCCAGTACAGGCATGTGGATATCCATCACCAGCACATCGGGTTGCAGGCGTTTCACGCAATCCACTGCCTCCAGGCCATTGCTTGCCTCACAGACGAGCTCGATCTCTTTGGATAGGCGCAGCAACAGTCGAAGGGCTACTCGCATCTCTGGATGATCTTCGGCCAAGGCAACCCGTATCATCGAATACCAGCTCACTCTTCTCTGCAGTACAGGAGGAGAATTGGACGATGTGGCAACCACGGAAACGGCCCCCAGCCTGGCAACCTGGACAAAGTTGCCTGCATTAAGATGAGAGAACGTATCTACTCTTGAATACTGCCGTAGGCATCCCTGGCTTTTGGGGATAAATAACGTTCGCCCTGGTGAACCTGTCGAATGCCATCCACCAGATGGTCATCAATTTCATCCTTGTGCATAAAGCCATCTGCACCACTGCCGAATGACCGTTGAATGAGGTCGGGCTCCAGATGCATCGAAATGATCAAAATCGCGGCATTCAATCCATGTTCTCGAAAGAGCGCTGTGGCATACGCGCTATCCACGGGCGGCAAATAATCGTTCATGATAATGATGTCTGGTTGGACAATCCGGCTGCGCTCCAACGCCTCCTCCAGATCAGGAGCTTCATCCACTACATCCATATCGCTTGCGCGTTCCAGATGCAGACGAATCACGTCGCGCAAAACTTTAAAGTCATCAGCAATGAGGACGCGAATCGGCTTCGTCTCGTTCACATTTACATTCTATCAGGGTTGGTCGACAATACATTAATCAGACATTATGGGCCAAAAAAATGAGCCTCCAAGCAGGTTTTGCTTGGAGGCTTTCGTTCACTCTCCCAATTGGACGGCTGTCCGGACCAGGTCCACAAACTCTTCCATATCGCGTTCGCGCGGCATCTCCTCATAAATTCGCATCGCTTCGCGATAGACATCATCGAGCGAGCTTTCCTCCGCCCAGTAGCTATGCCTGAGGATTTCGGCATACTCCGCAACTACCACCGCGCGCTGGAAATACAGATCCGCGTCATGAAACTCACGCGCCAGATCTCCGGTGGAAAAATCCTTCGATAATTCGGTGACTGATCTTGAGTCAGGGTCTTCCCAGCGCATGGACACAGAGGCGATCTTCCCGTAAGCTTCAGGGTAGAGCTTGACCTCATAGAGTGCCGTCACGGAATGACCGGCGCCGATCTCACCGGCATCCACGGAATTATCGCGGAATTGATCGTCAGCCACGGCGCGGTTCTCGAAGCCGACCAGCCGATAACGCATCACAACCTCAGGATTGAAATCCACCTGGATTTTCGCATCCATGGCGATGGTTTGGATCGTGCTGGTGAGATTATCGATGAACAGTCGCTTGGACTCGCGCATATCATCCACATAGGCATAGAAACCGTCGCCGTTGTCGGCGAGCTGTTCCATCAGCGTGTCGTTGTAGTTATCCATGCCGAAACCGATGGTGGTCATGGTGACGCCCTCTTCCACGTGTCTGCGAATTTCGGCCAGGATGACTTCGGCTTCCGTGTTCCCCACATTGGCGACGCCGTCAGAACAGAGGATCACGCGGTTGATACCGTCCGGGTTGTAGGCGCGTAGGGCCATCTGATAGCCTAGCCGAATCCCGGCTTCGGCATTCGTGGCGCCTTCGGGGTGCAGGCTGTAAATCGCGGAGAGAATGGCATCTTTGTCAGAACCAGGCGTCGGGTCAAGCACGACGCGGGCATCCGTCCCATAGACCACGATGCTGACCGTGTCGCGGCGGTCCAGTTGCTCCACCAGCAATTCGAGCGAGCGCTTCACGAGCTCCAGGCGGTTGTCCATATCCATCGAGCCCGAGACATCGATCACAAACGTCAGAGAGGCGACCTTTCGCTCCTCAGCTGGAACCTGGTAGCCCTGAATGCCGATGCGCAGCATCTGATAGCGTTCGGTCTGCGTGAAGGGTGAAGGCGCGCCATCCACAGTAATCCCGAATGCCTGATGAGCCCACGGGTTGGGATAGCCCTGATGGAAATAGTTGATGTATTCCTCCACCCGTACGGAATCGCTGGGCGGCAGATTGCCTTCGCTGAGATAGTTACGCATGATGGTGTATGAACCGGTATCCACATCCAGGGCGAAGGTGGAGAGATGGTCGTCTTCTGTATCGATCAGCGGGTTTACCCCATAATCCTGGAAGAACATGTCATACGGTTCACGCTGGGCTTGAGGGATATGAGAATTCGGCGCTCCTACCTCAGGACTGTAGGCTGGTTCCTCAACCCCGGGAGCCTGCGTGGCAGCTGGTTGCTGGGGATTGTAATTTTGCTGATGGGGCGCGTTCGGCAATTGCGTCGACGGCGCGCCTCCACAGGCAGTCGTCACAAGCAATAGTAACAAGACGCCCGAAAGGAGGGCGTTGCGTTTGGTGTACATCTTCTGCTCCTTGTGTTATGGATATTGGATTGAAACGCAATGAAATGCACAACAGGTCGGCGTTCCCATTGTCCGTAATAGGTGATGAAGTTAAATCATATGCCCTCCTTTCAAAAAAGGCATGTCACTCTGAGGGAGCGTTCGTCGCGACCGACACTTGCCCCGGGCGCAAGTGCCGGGGAGAGTCTCGCTTGTTGCGGTAGAGATGCTTCGCTACGCTCAGCATGACATGGCCGAGGAAGAGAGCAGCTCAAAGTACTTATATTGTTGACGTACCGCTTAAGTAAATGTTCCCCATTGCGGTATCATAGCCATGGAAAGGATCACAACGATGAAATTCACTGATGGATACTGGCAAATGCGCGCAGGGGTGACACCCCATTACGCAGCACAGGTGCATGATGTTCAAGTCGGAACAGATGCCCTAACGGTCTATGCGCCGACCGGAAAACTGCGGGGACGCGGCGATACGCTCAACCTGCCGCTGCTGACGGTTCAATTCTCCTCCCCGATGGAAAATGTCATCCGCGTCAGGGCGATTCACCACAAAGGCACACAGTCGCGCACGCCCGAATTTGAGATATACAACCAGCCCGATCTGAAAGTTGTCATTTCAAATGATGATCAGTTTGCTTCACTCAAAAGCGGCGATCTGGGCGTTCGCATCCACAAAGGCCAAGATTGGTTGATAGAGTTCATCGGCGCTGATAAAACCGTCACATCCAGCGGTTGGCGAGCCCTGGGATTTGTAGATACGCCTGAAGGACGCTTCTTCCACGAGCAGCTGAGCCTTGGTGTCGGTGAGTGTGTGTATGGACTTGGCGAACGTTTTACGCCCTTTATCAGGAATGGGCAGGTAGTGGACATCTGGAACGAGGATGGCGGCACGAGCAGTGAGCAAGCCTACAAGAATATCCCGTTCTATCTCACTAATCGCGGCTACGGAGTTTTAGTCAACCATCCCGAAAAGGTTTCGTTTGAGGTGGCCTCAGAAAAAGTGGAACGCGTCCAGTTCAGCGTTCCCGGCGAGTCGCTGGATTATTTTGTTATCTATGGTCCTTCGCCCAAACAAATCCTTGAACGCTATACGGCACTGACAGGTCGGCCTGCCCTTCCACCGGCGTGGTCGTTTGGCTTGTGGCTTTCCACGTCGTTCACCACCAATTACGATGAACAGACGGTCACGAGCTTTATCGATGAAATGGCGAGGCATGATATTCCCCTGCACGTTTTCCACTTCGATTGTTTCTGGATGAAGGAATTTCACTGGACCGATCTGCAATGGGACTCCCGCTTCTTCCCCGACCCAGAGGGGATGCTGTCTCGATTAAAGGGTCGCGGCTTGCACGTTTGCGTATGGATCAATCCGTACATCGCGCAGCGTTCGATCCTGTTCGATGAAGCGGTACAGAACGGATATTTGCTGAAAAAGCCGAATGGCTCCACCTGGCAAACGGACATGTGGCAGGCGGGCATGGGCATCGTGGATTTCACGAATCCCAAGGCCTGTACCTGGTTTGGAGAGAAACTCCGCGCCTTATTGAAAATGGGCGTGGATACCTTCAAGACCGACTTCGGCGAACGCATTCCAACCGACGTGGTCTATTACGATGGTTCCGATCCGTTCAAGATGCACAACTACTACACGTATCTTTACAACAAGACCGTCTTTAACCTGTTGCGCGAAGAGCACGGCCGCGAAGCGGGTGATGCGCTGGTCTTTGCCCGCTCCGCGACCACCGGTGGGCAGCAATTCCCTGTGCACTGGGGCGGCGACTGCACCGCAACATTTGAATCGATGGCAGAGAGTCTGCGCGGCGGGTTGTCGCTCGGATTATCAGGCTTCGGATTTTGGAGTCACGACATTGGCGGCTTTGAGCAAACTGCGAGCGCGGATGTCTACAAACGCTGGGCGGCGTTCGGTTTGCTCTCATCACACAGCCGCCTGCATGGAAGTTCATCCTATCGCGTGCCGTGGAATTATGATGAAGAGGCGGTTGGTGTCCTGTCAAAGTTTAGCAAACTCAAATGCAGTCTGATGCCATATTTATATCGCGCCGCCATTCAGTCCCACGAGCAGGGGCTTCCCATGTTGCGCTCGATGCTGCTCGAATTCCCGGATGATCCCAGCTGTGCTTATTTGGACCAGCAGTACATGCTCGGCGATTCGCTACTGGTTGCGCCAGTGTTCAGTCACGATGGAAGTGTCAGTTACTATGTCCCTGAGGGGCAATGGACCAATTTCTTGAACGGGAAGCAGGTTGAAGGTCCAGGCTGGAAACGGGAGACGCACGACTTTATGAGTCTGCCGCTGCTGGCGCGTCCGAATACAATCATTCCCATAGGGAATCGAACAGATAGGCCCGATTACGATTTCAGCGACGGCGTCACGCTTCAAATCTTCTCCATGGAAGATGGACACACTTCGAGAGTGGAGGTCCCCTCACTGGACGGAAAGATCGAAACCGTGTTTGCGATCGAGTGCAGAGGCGACACCATCCACATTCAGCGGCGGGGGCCGGCCAAAGCGTGGAATGTCGCGCGGGGTGGTTCGACGGTCGCCCAACTGGAAAAACAAATCAACGAAGCGACCATTCGATTGGCTTAAACCAGAACGGACAGCCCGGTGGCTGTCCGTTCTGATGTTTTCGAATTTTCATCCGGCCATGGTCAGGACGACGACTGTAGCATCATCCGTCGTGACAATGGTTATCGTCAGGGATTTATTATCTTTTTGGAAACTCAATAGGGCGCCACTGTCGCTGGACGGCATTGAAAACAAGGACGTCCAACCCAGGTCACTCATTTCACCTTCATAGAAGTCCTGGGCTTCCTTCGCAGTGCCAGTGAATTTGAAGCTGTAGTTGTTGGCATCGTGCTCCTGCCCGGCGGTGGCCTGCGGCATAATGGGAATGCCGTTCCATTCAGAGACAGGTTCGCCTTGCGGATTGAACATGTTTCCAAAATCAGGCACTTCGGAGCTGATCGCCTGCAGAGTTTCAACGGGTAAGGAGGTGGCAAAAGCCTGAATTGTTTCCAACGGCAGGGCCGAGGCCACCGACTGTACTGTGCTCACCGTGTCCTGTGCATCGCGGATGGGCTGGGTGACAAAATTACAGGCCAGCGCAAAAACGACCAAACCAGCTACCAATAGAAATCTTGACATACGTAACATGTAAATCTCCTTTTGAGGACAATCATAACCTCATGTAATTGTACATAAAGGGGGACTATTGTACTGCAAAGCAACAAGGGCAGACGCAAAGCCTGCCCCTACACACTTACTGCAACTTCGCTTCAACTACTTTTGCGACGCTGTTCAACGCACCTTTGGCATCGCCATCCGGCAGACTGCCCTGCGCCAGATTGGGACGTCCGCCGCCTTTACCACCGATACCCGTGATGAGATCGCCAGCCTTGAGCCCGCGCTTGACGAGGTCTTCGGTCATGGTCGCGATGACGGTTGATCCGGCGACAAGGACCGCTACGCCGCTTTTGGGATATTTCTCGCGGAACTTGTCGGCGAGCATTCTAAGGGTGTCGGCCGTCGCGTTCGGGATCTCCATCGCAAGCACGTTCACATCCTTCACAACTTGAACGTCCGCAAGCTGATTACTGAATGCAGCCAGAGCCTGCTGCGCGCGCAAGCTGGCAAGCTCTCTCTTCAGTTCTGCGATCTCATCTTGCATGGATCCCATTTTTAGTGGAACTTCATCCAACGAAGTTTTCAACATGCTGGCAGTTTGTTTGAGAATCTTGAACCGTTTTGCGATCAACTCATACGCGCCGCGGCCTGTCACTGCCTCAATGCGGCGCACGTTAGACGCCACCGAGCCTTCACTGAGGATCAGGAAGGCGCCAACATCGGAAGTACGATCCAGGTGTGTACCTCCGCACAGTTCGTAGGAGTATTTGTGTTCATGCTCCACGGCCGCCATGGGATGGATCACGGCTTCATCCGGTGGCGTATCGAAACCAACCGGGGAAATCGTAATGGTGCGGACAGTCTCACCGTATTTCTCGCCAAAGAGTGCCATCGCGCCTTCAGCAATCGCGTCCTGGCGCGATTTCAGATGGGGATACACTTCCATATCTGCCGCGATCGCGTCGTTGACGATGTGTTCGACGCGTTCCAACTGTTCGGGCGTCATCGCTTCCGGATGGGTAAAGTCGAAGCGCAGACGGTCCGGCGCGACGAGCGAGCCGGCCTGCCGTGCATGCGGACCCAGCACCTGATGCAGCGCGGCATGAAGAAGGTGCGTTGCGGTGTGGTTGCGCATGATGTCGTGGCGACGGGTCATATCCACTTCAGCGATGCATGGGTCGCCCACTTTGGGACGACCCTCGATGACCGTGCCGATGTGGACGATCACACCCGCCGAGGGCCGGCGCATGCCGCTGATTTCGATTTCCCATTGCTCTTCACCCCCGGCCCCTGTCCCCTTGGGAGAGGGGAACGAGCGAATATATCCTGTGTCATCCACCTGACCGCCAGACTCGATGTAAAAGCCGGTCTTCGGCAGGATGACTTCGACTTGGTCATCCAGGGAGGCAGAATCAACCAACTGGCCGTTGGAAATCAGCGCCAGGACTTCACCTGTCGCGCGTGGACTGGTGTATGGGTCATATTCGACGCCGTGTTCGCCGAGCTTTCCGGAGACCTGCGATTTCTTCAATATGCCCGCGAAGAACTCTGCATCTTCACCGCCCAGCTTGCCCATGGCTTTACCTCCGCCGGAGGCCTTGCTATGTTCCTCCTTCGCCGCATTGAAGCCCGCCTCATCCACATCGAGGCCCTGTTCGCGTGCGATATCGCGTTGGATTTCAAAAGGCAGGCCATACGTGGCATACAGATCAAAGGCGCGGTGACCGTCGAGAACGCCTGTATTGGCAAGGCCATCCAGGGCGCGCATTTCGGAGTCGCGCAATTTATCGAGTAGATTCTGTAAATGGGCCGTACCAGCCTCCACCGTCCGCGCGAAGCGGATCTCTTCCCGCGTTAAATGATCGAAGATGGCCGCCTGGCTCTTGCGCAGTTCGGGGTAAAAGTCGCCATAATAGTCGATCACGGCCTGGGCGACCTTGGCCAGGAAGGGTTCGTGGAGACCAATCTTGGTGCCGAAGCGCGCCGCGCGACGGATGATCATGCGGGTGACGTAGTTGCGCCCACCATTACCAGGGACCACGCCGTCGGCGATCAGGAACGCGGCAGACCGCGCGTGATCACATATGACGCGATATGGTGTGAAGTTCTCAAGCATTTCCTTTTCGGTATGGCCCGTGAGCGAACGCAGGACATTCAACGAGCCGGCGAAGAGGTCGGTCTTGTAGTTGGAGTCCACGCCCTGCAAAATGGACACAATTCGCTCGAAGCCCATGCCGGTATCCACATGTTTCTGCGGCAATGGCTCAAGGCGGCCATCGTCGAAGAGGTTGTATTGAATGAAGACGTTATTCCAAATCTCGAGATACCGCTGACACTCGCCGTTCACGCCGCACACGTGGTCGACACCTCGCAAGTTGTCGCGTTCTTCGCCAAGGTCAATGAAAATTTCAGAGCAGGGACCACAGGGACCCGTCTCTGCCATCTGCCAGAAGTTATCTTTACGACCAAAGAATGAGACATGTGAAGGGTCGAAGCCGGGTTGCTGCTTCCAGATATCAGCGGCTTCATCATCGCGCGGCACGTTACCTTGATCGTCCTCAAAACAGGTGGTAAAGAGTTGGTCTTTGGGCAAGCCCCAAACATCGGTGAGCAGCTGCCATGACCAGGCAATGGCTTCCTTTTTATAGTAATCGCCAAATGACCAGTTACCGAGCATCTCAAAGAAGGTATGATGCGTGTCATCGCGTCCCACCTCTTCAAGGTCGTTGTGTTTGCCTGCCACGCGCAAACACTTCTGAGAATCGACAGCCCGCTTGTAGGGCTTTTTTTCGATACCGAGGAAGACATCCTTGAACTGCACCATGCCCGAGTTGGTGAACAGCAGCGTTGAGTCTCCACCCGGGACAAGCGACATCGAAGGCAGGGCGGTATGCCCATGTTCAACGAAGAAATCGATGAAGGTTTGGCGAATTTCGTTTCCGGTCGGTTTCTTAGTCATTTGTACTCCATGGTGTGGGGTATGAGAATTATACAATACAGACTAGCGATTGGAGAATTAGGGATTTCATCCAAACAAAAAGTCCCGAACCTGCTGGAGATTCGGGACCGGAAGGACAGAGTTCAGTCAGTCTCACGCCGTAGCAGGCGACCTAGGGTCGTAGAACACACGCAAAGCAGCAGCGGCGGCTTGAGCTGTATCAGAGAGGACAAAAATTATCTTTGGGTTCATAAGTCAGGATTATACCACTCTTATTTCCAAGGAACGGCAGATGCTTTGAGAAAGCCGGGTTTCCAAATCGTCGGAAAATCGTCGGTTGAACTGCATTATGCCTTATGGTATAACGATAGCAGATCGTTTGCAAGCCAAAAACATCCCACCCCTCATTACACTTAATTCCATAGAACGTAAAGGAGATTCCTCATGAATATCTGGAACCGATTCGTTCGCACGTTGTTCGCCTTCGTAATCGCAGCGAGCCTGTGCCTGAGTTGGGCTGCCGCGCCGGCCAAGGCCGCGCCGCCAAAACCCAAGGTGACGTGGAGCCCTTGCTATCAGCAATTTGGCCTGCCCTTTGAGTGCGGGACCGTACAGGTACCACTCGACTATGATGACCCCGGCGTTGGATCCATCTCGATTGCCTTGATACGCCTACCCGCTTCCGATCCCTCCCAGCGGATTGGGTCATTGTTCTTTAATCCGGGCGGACCGGGCGGCTCCGGCGTGGATTTCATTCTGTTCGCCGCAGCGGTATTTCCTGAAGAAATGCGTGCACACTTCGATATGGTTGGCTTCGACCCAAGAGGCATTGCCCGAAGCACCGCACTGCGCTGCTTCGGCACTCCCCGGCAATGGGGGCCGATCTTCACACCCTTCGCCTTCCCCACCACACCCGAAGAGGAAGCGGCCTGGGAGGCAGCCGACCGGTTCCTGGTTGGCGAGTGCGAACAACGGGCCGGTCATATCATCGATCATATGTCAACTGCGGACGTGGCGCGCGACCTCGATTTGCTTCGCCAGGCTGTCGGCGATGAAAAACTGAATTACGTTGGCTACTCCTATGGCTCATATCTGGGCGTGACATATGCCAACCTGTTCCCCAACAACTTCCGCGCCCTGGTCGTGGATGGCGTGCTCGACCCGATCGCCTGGGCCACGGGGCTGCCAGGCCAGGAGGATTTACCCTTCTCCACTCGCCTGCGTAGCGATGCCGGCGCCATTGCGACCCTGCAGGAGTTCTTCCGCCTGTGTGATGAGGGTGGTCCCAATTGTGCCTTTGCACCGGACTCCGCCAGTCGCTTTGACGCCCTGGCTGAGAAGATAAAGGCCGAGCCTGTCCTGATCACATTCCCAGATGGCTCGATACTCTATATCAATTACTCTTTCCTCATCGCCAATGCCCTCGGTGCCATGTACAACTCGTTCTCGTGGCAGAGTTTTGCAGAGTTCCTGGCGTTCCTGGAAGCGGAGGCCTCAGCGACCACGCTCGCAGCAAAATTGCAGGCATTTTGGGCCAGCCAGGGATTCATTACCAAGCGAGGCTTCCCCAACTATCCGAATTTTGTCGAGGGCTTTCCAGGCGTGGCCTGTAGTGACACCGATAACCCCGATACCTATGCCGCCTGGTCGCAAGCCGCCAAGGACGCAGAGAGCCAGTTTGGCTACTTCGGTCCGCTCTGGACGTGGATCACCAGCATTTGCGCGACCTGGCCTGGTTCACAGGCTGACCGGTACGCCGGACCGTTTACTGCAACCACTGCCAACCCGGTGCTGGTGACCAGCACACTCTTTGACCCGGCCACGCGCTACGAGGGTGCCGTGACGGTGGCCGGCCTGTTGCCCAACTCGCGGCTGCTGACGGTCAACGGCTGGGGCCACACGACACCTTTTCTCTCCCAGTGTGCTGACCTGGCAGTTCTCAACTACCTGCTCACCGGTGAGCTGCCCCCAGAAGGTACGGTGTGCAATCAGGATTGGGTGCCTTTCACGGCCCCATCAACGGTCACCAATACGGGAGCAGCGGGACGAGCGCGGCTGCTGCCCGCCCTGGTTCCCGATGTGCTGCGACCGCCAGCCAAGTGAGGTCACGCGGTTCGCAGCCACAACGCGTATGTGCCGGAAATGTCGCTTGTGTCATCGCACGGTAGAAAAAAAGCCCCTGGCTATCAGGGGCTTTTTGCTTCTATTTCGACAGTACAGGCAGGGAATTGCGAATAATACCAATATTGGACGATATAATTCTCTCCTGTGCACAATGAAACACTGGCATCGCACAGCGTCCCATGACGCGAAGAATAATCTGAGCCTGAAGAATTCCCGGCCTTGCCTGATTGATAGAGCCAGCCGTCTCGCTTGAGGCATCGTTGCAGCCATGAATCAAACCTTGATCATCACCCACGCGGTCCTCATTGGTCTCACGCCGCTGATACCTGTTCCAGCGCTGGACGATCTTGCAAAGTCTTTCTTTTACCGGAGGCTGGTTCGATCGCTGGCAGCCAGCTACAAGCTGACGTTGAGCGCGGCTGAGATAAACATTCTGGCGGAAGATCGGGGACAGGGACTGATCAGGGGTTGTTTGATCGGCGCGCTTGAATACCTCCTGAAGCGCCTGATACGCAAATTGACCGTGGTCCTGGAATGGCGGCGGGCCATCGACATTGTCACGCGTAGCTACTACGTGGGTTATCTGATGGACTATACTTTCCAGCAGGGTTGGTATGTGCCGGGTGATCCCCAGCGGGCTGACCAGCTCCGATCGGCAATTGAAGGCGCGCGCGTGAACGCAAATACAGATCTGGTCAAGCGTATCGTGCAATCGAGTTTCAACCAGAGTCGAACATCGGTTATAAAGGCAGTCCAGCAGATATCTCAGAGTCTGAAGGATCTAGCCTTCAGACGGAGTCGGGTGTGGCTTCGCCGCCAGGTAGCGGTCAGGTTACGAGAACGTGCACCCAGGCTGGCCCGCTGGCTTTATCGGCGTCTGCGATTTAGCGAGGCTGAGAATACCCGGGTAGCTGAAGTTGAAAATACGATTGCCGAGAAATTGGAACAGGAATCCCCACTCGTTGAGGGGACGCTCCACGGATTGATTTCCCGTTTGCAAATGTATATTGACGCTTTGCAGAAAGAAAATGATGAGCATTTTCAAGGATTACAGAAGCGTCTGGAGAAGGCCTTGAATCCTACCCAAGCAAACGCTTAAAGGGTGAGGTGGCCCACCTCGATTCGCAGCCAATCTAAAAATTCTGCTATGTGCGCAACTTCCCTCTCTGATCGCCCAACTTCCCGTGAAGGCTTTGTCCCGGTGAAAAGCGCCGAGCTCTATTATCGCGACCTTGGCCAGGGACAGCCCATCATCGTCATCCATGGCGGACCGGATTTTGACCACACCTATTTGCTGCCCGATATGGATCGCCTGTCTGATTCGTATCGGCTGATCTATTACGATCAAAGAGGGAGAGGCAGGTCGCGGGGTGAGCTGCGGCTCGAGGAGATCAGCATCGAGCAAACGATCGAAGATCTGGAAGGGTTGCAAAATTATCTGGGACTGCAGACGGCGGCGATTTTGGGTCACTCCCTATATACAAACGCAGCGATGCGAACTCGCTGGTGGCTGCTGTTCAAGAATATGCCAAAGCCAATCTTGATCAACCCTATCCTGAAAGTGCTAAAGAACAAACCTGCAACCAGAGTGCGGAGTCATAAATAGTAGGCGTGGATAGACCAGGACCTAATTTGAATCCAGACAGAAAATGGCAATACTGGTGCCAACACCGGGCTTGGAGGTGATTTCCATCCGGCAGCCAAGCAGTTCAAGGCGCTGACGGATATTGAGCAGTCCGTGCGCAATTTCTGTATGGCTCATCACGGCGGCAGGGTCAAAGCCTTTGCCTCTGTCGCTGACGGTGATCCTAATCTCGTCCTCCATTCGCTCCAGGGTCAAGTCCGCTTGCAGGGTTCCGGAGTGCTTGACTACATTGAACAGCAGTTCGCGTACCATCTGGAAGAGCAAACCACTCAGTCGGCCGTCAAGGTTGGTTTCAATATCATTGGTCTTGAGTGCCACATTCAGGCCATATTGCTTATGCATCTGCGTGGACAGTACAGCAAACGCGTCAGCCAAATTCTCCCCTTGAAAGGTGCCCGGGCTGAACTCTACGTTGAGATTCCGTGTTATGGCGATGGACTCTGTAAGATTCTCTTTCATCTCAGCAAGAGTCAGTTGCAACATTTCCGAGTTTCCCTGGCTGTATGCCTCCTCCACGGTTGGTAGCTGCAGCTTTACCGCAAAAAGCCGCTGTTGCAGGTCATCATGCAGCACCTGTGAGATGCGCTGCCGTTCCTTCAGTTCGGCTTCGGAAAGGAGGGTGGCCAGGCGGCGGATCTTTCCTTCCGCCTCAATTCGTTTGGTGATATCGCGGATCGCAGCAATAGCCAGCGTACCCTCCGGTGTTTTCAACGGACTTAGACTGATCTCGACCGGAAACTCGGCTCCGTTCCAGCGTCTTCCATACAGCTTTGAACCAGAACCCATCCGGCGCACCGCGGCTCCGCTGAAATAATCCAGTCGATGCTGTACGTGCAGTTCGTGAAAACGCTCCGGGATCAGCTCGGTGAGGGGCTTGCCGATCAGGTCCTGACGGGCATGCCCAAAGACATTCTCCAGTTGCTTATTTACCAGGACAATCGTTCCATCCTCACGTATAACAACCGTGGCATCCGGCGCGGCATCCACCAAGTTGCGGAGCAACTGCTCCGCAAGTCTTTGTTCCGTGATATCGACGAAAGCAGAGAGGATGGCTTCGGTGTCATCAAAACAGAGATACTGCAGCGATGCCTGGACGGTTACAGGTTTCCCGGAGGGCAGCAGTACCTCTCTCTCATAATTGAGGATGCCGCCTTCCTTTTTCAATCGTTCGATTAAGCCAATGCGTTCGTGCGAACCTGGTTCCAGCCCCAGTTTCAGGGATTGCGCGGTCTGACCAATGACATCTTCGAGTTTGAGATCGAAGTATTTCAGGAAAGCCTTATTCACATGGATGAACGAGTCATCCTCCAGGTGCGTGAGAGCGGTCGGAATTGGATTGGCTTGAAAGAAGGTGTCAAATGTGCTGCGAGTCTGGCTGAGTTTTCGGTTGGCCTCATCCCTCTGTTCAGTTCGCTGCACGACACGCGCTTGCAAGGCGGATTGGACCCGCGAATTCTCCTCTCGCTGACCCTTGGCTTTTTGTTTTTTATGGGAGGCTTTTACTGGCTGAGGTGTCTTCTTGATGCTCTTCGCCACGTTCTCTTTTGCTCTTTCACGCTAGTTACTGATGAATACAATTTTTTCATTATACACCTGATAGGCCAGCATCGTATGCGGAAGAATTTCTCACACGCGTTTCCTCATCACATTGGTTTGATGAGCACATTACATTCACAAAATAGTAAAACTCCCCAACCGGCAAAACCGAATCAATCCGATCAGATAATGTTTTTCAGCACCCGCAAAAAAAACAAGAGGAGGCATCGCCCTTACATCGGGTGCGAACGCCTCCAGCCCATCTTCTATCATTTCCCTTTCCTCCGGCGATAACCATTCCGGCAGGTCGTCCTCCACCCAGAGCTTTGGGTTCCACTCCGGCGCGGCGCCAGTATCGGGAATGTCGTCCAGCGCCTTTGTCAGAGCAGCTGCCAGCGACCTCGCATCGGCGGCCGCCACGGTTTGCGCGTCATTGGTCATATAGGTACCATCCCATAGCGTCTTCACGCTCTGGAAACCAGGGATGATCGGCGGCTGTGTGCCTAATGGCTTCCAGCCATACGACCGAGCCAGTTCCAGGGCTTTCCCCCAAAACTGCCTGCTGTATTTTCTGGAGAGTGAGGTGGTGGCGTTGATGAGTTCCAGCGTCATGTTCGATGAACGCAAATTATACCCACATACGACACACAATAAGAAGGGCTGCCTTTTCAAGGGCCCTTTTTGTAAAAGCCGGCGTTATTTATTGCACTTCGCGCACATCGACCAGTTTTGCACGCACTGCCACACGGCGCAGGTACGTGCCTGTCTTTTCATCATAGGCATCACACGTGACCAGCGTGAGATAGGATTTCTCTTCATGCCTGATCACAGAGGCATCGCTCGGATGCACCAGGGTGTTTGACAGCACTTGATATGTGTAGCGATACGCGCCGTGGTAGATAAAGATATATTCGCCAACGCTCAGGTATTTTAGATTATAGAACGGTCCGGGCTGACCGTCGGCCTTGACGACGTGTGCGGTCAGCAGGCTGTTCCCATCCCAGGTGGGATAAGCGGTTCCGTTCAACCATCCGACCTGATCATACAGCCAGGAGACATCCCATGCTCCATCTTTCATCGGCACACCGACGACAGAAGTATCAATTTTAAGAAATGGGATTTCCAGTGAGAGAGTTGTGGCGTCATACTGCGGACCCGCGGCGGGCTCCAAGGGAGTCACAACATCGGGTGCGAAACCTGTTAGTGGGATAATGAACGCCCTCGTTCCTGAAACCGGCGTTGAGTCGCCAGTCCCAGTTCCGCCGCTGCCGCCTCCTCCGCCACCCGTTCCTCCGCCACCTATAACGCTGTTCGTCACCACTAGGGTATCTGTGGCAACCTCATGATTTGTCGCGTTCTGGTCATTCGTGAGGGAACCCGCCTCAATCGTATTGGCATAACTGCCCGTCGTACCAGCGGTCACACTGACCACCATGGAGCAGGAGGAATTGGCAACCAACGCTCCATTGGACAGACGGATCGTCCGGGTCCCGCCTGCGGCAGTCAGTGTCCCGCTGCAATCATTGACCGGTGCAGGCGAATCGAGAACCTCTAAACCTGCGGGGAGCGTATCTGTCAATCCCATTCCGCTCAATGCAACGCCGCCTGTATTTTGAATTCTGATCGTCAGCAGCGCATGATCACCCGCGGGAACCGGGTTGGGAGTAAAGAATTTGCTGACGCTCGCGCCAGGCAGGTTGGTCAGGGTAGCCTCTGCCGGATCCGGGTTACTGGCGCCATTGAGCGTGGTCACCGCACCAGCCGGGAGTGTGTTCGTGAGATTGCCGTTGACGGTTATGGTTACGCTCAAGGTCAAGGTACAGCTTGAACCAGCTTGCAGGCTGGCGCCGCTCAATGAAAAAGTACCATTTCCCGGGATGCCTGAAAGCGTCCCGCCGCAACTGCCCACAGCAAGATTAGCGGGGTTGGCAATGATCATCCCACTTGGCATAGTGTCGGTGAAGGCAATCCCCGTCAATGCCACAGCATTGGAATTGACTAACTCAACACTGAGCGTGGAGACTGAGCTACCGAACACGGTGAGCGGATTAAAACCTTTCACGACACCAATCGCCAGGTTGCCAATAATAAGATTGGCCGAGGCAGGCTGCCCGGGACTAATGCTGGTGCTGGTACTCTGTATCGTGGCACTTGCATTGGTGATTGGAATTGTGTTCGTACGCGTCGTGAGAGAACCCATACCCTGAACATCTACACTGATTGTGCAGGTGCCAGGAACGTTCCCCACTTGCGCGGGGACTGTTCCACCCGTCATTGAAATTGTTTGTGTACCTGCTACTGCGGTGACGACTCCGCCTGTGCAGGTGGTGCTCGCGTTGGGCGTGGGAGCCACGATAATGCCATTGGTTGGTGTACCAGGCAAGTCGTCGGTCACAGATGCGTTGATCAGCGGTGAGGTATTCGTGTTCTGCAAAGTAATGGTCAACGTTGAAATACCACCCGGGCTGACCGTAGGCGGCGTAAAGGCTTTGCTGATGGAGAAATCGGTGAGCACTTGCACCGTGAGGTCATCTGTGAGAGGGTTCGGGACGGTCCGGTTTTCGTTGTTGGCAATATCAGTGGGCTGGATTGTATTGGTATGAACACCAGCTATGCTGCCGGTCACATAAACGTCGATCTGGCAAGTCGCCCCCGCAGGAATCGTTCCATTCGTCAGGGAAATGCTGGTGGCACCCGTAACCGCCGTAAGCACAGCGGAAGCGCCACAACTCGCAGAAGCTGTGGCAGGCGATGAGTTACTCACCGTCACACCCGGCGGGAGTTGATCCGTGATCGAAAAGTTCGTCAGGTCGGTATCGGCAGGTGCAGTTAAATTGATTCTCAATCTTGAGTTTTCACCGGCCAATATGGTATCCGGGCTGAAGGATTTACTGCCGGTCATACCTGTTCCAACCTGGTACACACGCACTGGCGCCGTCGCTGGAACGATGTTGGTGACGTTTTGATCCGTTTGCAGTTCACCGATGGGAATCGTATTCGTAAACGTATCTGTAGATGCGTTAGCAGACGCAGTGACTTGAACTGTGATCGTACAGGTGCCCGGGTTAGCGGGAGTACCAGCCGGGATGGTGCCGCCTGTAAGGCTCACGGTGCGCGGCAGTGTGGTAGAGGCCGTCCCGCCACAAGTAGTGGTCGCAGAGCCAGGGACAACCGTCAATACGGTGCCTGGAAGTGTGTCTGATATCGCAACACCGGTGTAAGGAGAACTACTCGGGTTTTCCAATGTGATGGTAAGCGTGGTCGTACCACCTGCCTGAAAGTTTGCAGGCGAAAATGCTTTGCTAATACCCACCTCTTGCACATTGAGAGTAGAGGAGGCCGGGGAACCGTTTGAGACCCCTTGTTGATTATCCACCGCATCCGCGGGGATGGTGTTGACATAAACCCCAGAAACAGTTGAGGTAACATTCACTCGAATCGTGCAGGTTGTATTTGCAGCGATGGTGGAATTCGCCAAGATGATCGAAGTGCCTCCCGGAACGGCCGTAAGCGAGGCGGAAGCGCCACAGTTGCTGAGTGTCGGGGCGACAGGATTGGCAAGGACAACGTTTGTAGGCAGTTGATCTGTAAGGGAAGTTTGAGTTAACGCGGTGGTCAAATCATTGTTCCTGATTCGGATCGTCAAGCGGCTCGTCTCTCCGATCAGGATCGTATTTGGCGAAAAACTTTTGCTCACCGAGGGTGCCTGAACCGAACCAACTCGCAACGTAGCGCTCGCGGGTGTAGTATTGGTGATCGTACCGCCACCGCCTGTGGAGCTTAATGCACCGGCAGGAATCGTGTTGATGAGATTCCCTGAAGTGGTTGAAGTCACATCGATTGAGACAGTGCATGACCCAGGCGTCGTCCCAACCTGAGCAGGGACCGTGCCTCCGCTCAACGACAAAGTCGTCGAGCCAGCCACCGCCGTCACCGTGCCGCCACAGGTATTGGTCAGATTTACAGGGCTTGCGATGGATAGCCCTGGCTGGACTCCGATCAAATTATCGGTCCAGGCTGCATTGGTGAGTTGGAACACATTCGGATTGTATATGGTGACACTCAGGCGCGAAGTCCCGCCCGGCAGGATGGAGATGGGCGAAAAACTTTTATTCATTTCAGCTGGAAAGGAGAGCCCCTGCGCTTGTACGGTTTGCCCCGGCACCGAGATGGAAAGGATCAATACCCCCACCAACAGGAGAGATCGTATTGACCTATTCATTTTTATCCTTAGAGGGCCGGTTTCAATCCATCAAAAAAATGAAACCGACGCCACGCGGTCGGTTTCGCAATTTGCTCACCACTGCCTATTCCATGCACCCGCATTAGCGACCAAACAGAGGCAATGGGTCAAAGCACCCGCAGACCAAGATATGAGGAAATCAGTACAATTGTATCCGCAATTATTTTCCCTGTAAAATGGGGAAAGTCCCTAAAATCTCAGGTTGTGGCGCCCCATAAAACCACAGAAAGACTCATGGAAAAACTCGACTCATTTATCTCTGGCTGGAAAGAAATATACAACCAGCAAGGAACGGCAGCCAAAGCCATTTTACTCGGGTTCTCTCTACTGGCCTTGTGTTGCCTTTGCTCCATTCTGGCCGGCTTGTTCCGCTCACCCAATTCCTCCAACGGGATGCCAAGCCCCTATGTGATGCCAAGTGCAGGAATCATGGCGACACCCACCGCGTTATTTAACTTTGGCCAGGAAACGTTCACGCCGTTCCCTACGTTCCCCACATCGACCGGGCTGCCGATCACTCCACAGCCTCCCACAGAAACTCCGACCCTCACGCCAACAGTCCCTGCGGCAACCGCGACCCTCACGCCAACGGTCCCTTCAGCAACCGCGACCCTCATGCCTACAGCTACCAGCCTGCCAGCTACCAACACCGGTTCCGTCGTCATTCTCGGCGTGGACAAAATCATGGAATATGTAGATATCAAGAATGTCAGCAATGATACGGTGAATCTCGGCGGGTGGCGGCTCGTCTCTCAATATGGGCGCCAATCCTGCGCGCTGAGCGGAGTGTTGGAGCCGAATGCCATCCTGAGGGTTTGGTCAGGCACGAGGGAGGCTGGTTTTAGCTGCCGGTTCCCGAGGCCTATTTGGCATGATAAAAAATCCGACCCCGCTGTGTTATACGATCCGCAGGGGCAAGAAGTCAGCCGATATCCTTAAATTCTCACGTCCTCTTCACATCGCTCCCGCTGTGATGCTTATAATATTTTCTGGTTCTACCGTTTTTAACGGGATTCTGTTTTCTAACCACAAAGGACACAATGGGCACAAAGGAAAAAGCCGTGTAAAGTGTGCCACTTTGCCCACCCTTGGTGTACTTGTTGTCCTTCGTGGTGAAGCTCTTCCCGCCAGAAACGGGAGAGCCCATTTTCTAAAAGGAGCAAGCCATGAGCACCATTGTCCGCACCCATCAAGTCCGCGTCCGTGCCCCGGTGCAGGCTGTGTTCGACTACGTTTCTGACCTCAGCCGGCACCCTGAATGGAACGGAGGGTTGAAGATCGAGGCCGTATCACCAGGTCCCGTCGCGGTGGGGAAGGAATACGTGTCGCATGGCGTGGTGGCCACTCAGAAAAACCGCCCGAATACTGTGCAGGTCACAGAATATGCCCCTCCACGTAAATTCAGTTTCGTCTCCGAGGATCCGGACTTTGGGAAAGTCTTCCATGCCTTCGATTTCACTGATCAGGATGGCGCGGTCCTGATCACGCGTACGATGACACTAACCCTCGGATTTCTTGCATCTATCCCCTTCCGCCTGCTCATCTATCCACTGATCGGCAGGCGCTCGATGAACAGATCCATGACCGCGCTCAAGCGCAGGCTGGAGGAGGCAGAGCAGTCAGAACCTCTAAAGACCGTTTCATGAACGTGTAAAGGTGATGTACACTCGTCCCTGGGCTCTCTGAAAACGCAGGGATTCTCCTTGGTTTTTCTCTGTGGACTCAGTGACTCAGTGGCTAAGTCGGAACAGCCCATCATTCCACCGATCTCCCAATACCCCATGCTCGATGGATTTCATCCCTTTCGTGCTATACTTTTGTCATTGAGCAGTGACCACGAATCTCCAGGAAAAGGATGTGGAGCATGCGCAACATAATACTTTTGGGTTTGGTGGTACTTTTTATCATTATCCTCTACGCCTGCACGCTCGGCCGATCTGCGAACCCGCAAAGCACGGAAGCCACGTTCGCCCAGGACGTTCCTGCGCTTGGTCTAGCAGTCCAGGCTCAAACGGCGGGACAGGCCATCAACTACGTCTACGCAGTGACCAATAACGGAGCCACAGCGCTCCCTGGACCAGTCACGATTTCGGACAACAAAGTGACACCAGTCAATTGCCCGGCAGTCAACACGGTTGGCAACCAGAACGATAATCTCGACACCGGCGAAAGCGTCAATTGCACAGGGTCCTACGCCATCACCCAGGCTGATATCAATGCCGGTTCCGTGACCAATGTCGCGACCGCGACAGCCGGAGGTGTCACGTCGAATCCGGTCTCCACCGCAGTGCAGATACCACAAGCCAAGGTACTGGAGTTTACCGGCATCGCCAACCCGACCACCTACAACCAGGCGGCGCAAACGATCACCTTCACGTATTCGATCAAAAATACCGGCACGACCCCGCTGGGTCCGGCGCAATTCGTCATCCAGGATGACCACATGGGTTCCATCAATTGCGGCGCCGCCACTACCACGATCGCGGCCGGTCAGTTACTTACCTGCCAAGCCACGTACACCACTACACAAAACGACCTGGGCGTGAATCAACTGACGTTCAACGCCAATATATCCGGCGGAGGTGCGACAAACGTCGCGCCCCTCAGCATCGCTGTTACGAATACATCCGCGCCGGGTAATGCACCCTCCAATATCGTGCGCGGCTCCACCATCAAACATCAGGTCAATGACGGGGAATGGATGCTCCAGATCGCGCGGTGCTATGGCGCAGATTTCACAGCAGTGCGTAACGCCAATCCGCAGGTGATCGATCCTGACTGGATCTGGCCCGTCGACGTATTGACGATTCCTAATGTAGGCAGCAATGGCCCGATCTACGGTCCGCCCTGTGTGGTGTACTACACTGCTCAGGCAGGGGATACCTGGGAGTCCATCGCCGCCAAATACAATGCCGAACTTGCCGTGCTGAAGGAGGCCAATAAAGATACAGGCCTGGCGGCAGGAGTCAAGCTTAAGATCCCGATCAACTCAGCCGGAGGCGGCGCGGCCTCCACTCCGCCTCCGACCAGCCAGCCCATCCCCATCACGATCCCCGCTGGCTCCACGAGTGTGATGGTTTCTGGTAGCGTGAACCCTCAAAGCATTGTGCGTTACGTCTTGAGCGCGGCTCAGGGTCAGACCCTGAGCGTCAAGGTCACCGCAACCGTCAATGAAGTTGGCCTGGCCGTGTATTCTCCCGCCAATGTAGTGCTCAAATCGATGGACGCTACGCTCACGTGGACCGGCACCATCCCGTCCAATGGAGATCATTTCATTGACGTGGCCAGCCTGACGGGTTCCAACATCAAGCCGTATACGCTGGAAGTAAGCCTGACCACGCCAGCTCCTCCCACCGTAGCGCCGCCCCCATCCTCGGTGGAACGTGTTGCAGACATCAACCCGGGGGCAGGCGATTCGAGCCCGGCCTATCTATCGGTGTTCAACAACGTGCTCTACTTTAGAGCCGATGGCAATGATGGCGCAGGTGCAGAGTTATGGAAATACGACGCCGCGACAAAAACGCACGGCCGCGTGGCGGATACCAATCCCGGCTCGGGCGGGTCAGACCCTGCCTATCTGATGCCCTACAACTCCGCGTTGTATTTCAGCGCCAATGGCAACGATGGAGCTGGTGTGGAGCTTTGGCGCTTCAACGGCAGCAACACCGGCCGTTTGACCGAGATCAACATCGGAGCCGGAAATGCCAACCCGTCTTACATGACGGTCTTCAATACCAACCTGTACTTCAGTGCGAATGGCAACGATGGCGCGGGTGTGGAGCTTTGGAGAACCGATGGCACCACGGTCACCCGGGCCGCAGATATTTACAGCGGATCCAGCGATTCGAACCCTGCACATCTGGCCGTCTACAATAACGCTCTGTATTTCAGCGCTACCAGCAATGACGGAGCGGGCACGGAACTCTGGAAATATGATGGCACAGCCGCCAGCCGCGTGTCAGATATCTATCCCGGCGTTGGAAATTCGAGTCCCGCCAATTTGATAGTGTTCAATAACGTCCTGTACTTCAGCGCCAACGCCGGTGATGGCTCGGGCGTGGAACTCTGGAAGCACGATGGCACGAACACGGCTCGCGCAGCCGACATCAACGCAGGTGCCGGCGATTCAGCCCCCGCCTTTCCGACGGTATTCAATGGCGCTTTGTATTTCAGCGCCATTGGGAATGATGGCACGGGCTTTGAGTTATGGAAGTTCGACGGCACCAACGCCACCCGCGTTGCCGATATCAACCCGACCGGTGATTCCTTCCCGTCATACCTGGCTGTCTACAACAACGAGTTGTACTTCCAGGCCAATGGCGGTGATGGTGCAGGCAAGGAACTCTGGAAGTTCAAGGGACCGTAACGACCCGGCACAAACCGGGAAATAGATTGATCCAGATTTTGGACACGGGCTTTGTAAAGAGCATCAAAATCCGTGTCCAAAAATTTTCCACCCCAGTGGCTTCCCGCGAAGCGTCACCTGGGCCCGCTCAAAAAGAGCCCAGCATGGAATCTTCACTTGTAGCTCCGCCGCGCCTCCCTTCCATTGATCTGTTGCGGGGACTGGTAATGATCCTCATGGCGCTGGATCATGTCCGCATGTTTTTTGGTTACGGCACATGGTATGCCGCGCCAACCGACCTGACTACAACCACTCCCCTGCTTTTTTTCACGCGCTGGATCACGCACTTCTGTGCACCCGCCTTTGTATTTCTGGCCGGAACATCGGCGTTTCTGGTTGGGATGAAGAAGGAAAATGTTAATCGACTCTCACAGTATTTGCTGACCCGTGGGATCTGGCTGATCTTTGCGGAAGTTACGATCGTCAACTTTGCATGGACGTTCGATATCACCTATAGTTTCATCTTCCTTCAGGTTATCTGGGCCATTGGCATCAGCATGATCACATTATCTGCCCTGGTATTTTTGCCTAACATGCTGATCCTTGCCATCGGATTGGCCCTGGTATTTGGGCACAACCTGTTGGATAGTATTCAAGTGCAAGGCAATAACCTCTCAGATATCGCCTGGTACGCGCTTCATCACAGTCAGGCGGTCATCCTAGCAGGCCATGTGGTGAGTATTGTATATCCCGTGCTACCCTGGATCGGGTTGATGGCATTAGGGTACGCTTGCGGGGTGTTGTACACGGCAGGCTTCTCGCCTGAACGAAGAAAGCACTTGCTTCTGGCTATTGGCATTGGCGCAACATTGCTCTTCATCCTGCTGCGTGGATTCAACCATTACGGCGAGCCAACCAACTGGCATGTTCAACAGGGCTCTTCTCTTTTTACAGCCATGGCATTTCTGAATACGACGAAGTATCCGCCCTCTTTGCAGTTCCTGCTGATGACCATGGGCCCCGCGCTGGTCTTCCTTTCGCTGAGCGAGTCCTTAATATCGCGCATCAGTCTCATAAAACCTGTTCTGACCTTTGGCAGGGTGCCCTTCTTCTTTTATATCGTTCACCTATATCTTATTCACGCGCTGGCTATGCTGTGGCTTTCGTATTCTGGTCGGGACTGGCATGAATACATCCTGTCCTTCACCGCGCTCCGCTCGGGGACATTGAGTGATTTCGGGCTGAGTTTGAGCGGGGTTTATCTGGTCTGGATTCTTGTGATTGCCTTACTTTATCCCATTTGCAGTTGGTATCAAAAGTATAAGGAAAATAATCCATCCAAATGGTGGCTGAGGTTTTTGTAGGGCGGGATGACATCCGGCCAAAACGCTGGGATATAACAAAATGTCAGGCGAAAAGCCTAACCTATACGCTAGTTGCCCAAGAGGTTTTGGGTTCAATCACACAAACAGACTCTGTGCACGTGTAAAACTGAAAATGAGATAACATCGGGGAAATCATTTTTGAGGGCACCTGGCATAGCGAATCCCCTCTCTAATCTTATATTCAGAGTTTGCCCCTGAACTGATGCTACACTTTTATAGAAGACTATAAGATTACGAAAAGGAATCCAAAAAAGTATGAACATTTACAGGTATATCCACTGGCTTTTGGCGGGCGCCCTGGTTTTTTCCATATCGGCCTGCAACATCGGCGCAACTGCCCCACCGGAAGATAACATAACCACCGGCGCTACACAGACACCCGAGACGGAATCGACTCCAGCCACATCGGCAACAGAGGTATCAGCTACCGAAGCACCCACTACCATGCCTCCAGCTTCCACAAATGCTTGTGACAATCCCTACCAGCCTGTTGTTGCCGGCGCAACCTGGAATTACAAACTGAGCGGACCGATCCCCGATACCTTCACACACACGATCCTTTCCGTGGAAAGTGACGGCTTTACCGAGCAGGACGAATTTGGCACCGGCGTCACGCGCCAGGGCAAATGGAAGTGTGAAGACGGCAATCTGATTGCACTCAACCCAACCGGTGGCAGCTCTGCCAGCGTCAGCGCGGAAGGCGTTTCTGTCGATTTTGAGACGACGGAACAAAGCGGTGTCACGCTGCCAGCCTCCATCCAGCCGGGCGATACATGGACCCAGTCTCTGACGCTCGAGGGCACACAGACGATTAGCGGCACTTCCTACGCCGCCAGCAACCAGTTCACGAACGACTGCACAGCCATTGGCATCGAGTCTGTGACGGTGGAAGCCGGCACCTTTGACGCGATGCGAGTGGAGTGCCAGACCGACATGAACATCACCGTCGCCCTCGACCCAAACAACCCGATCTCAACGCCACTTTCATCGAAAAACATCTCCTGGTACGCTGAAAATATCGGGATGGTCAAGACCTCCACCACCGGCGCTGGACTCGAGAGCACCATCGAACTGGTCTCTTACAACATTCCTTGACGCAAAACGATATCAATAAGAATCCCTGGCTTGTTCTTCGGCAAGTCGGGGATTTTTTCAAGTGAGCTCGCCCCAAACTGGAGAATACGAATGGTAGGCGCGAACAGAAGGCATCCTCGCGAAGCTACCGCCCAGGTTGTGTGGAGATTGCTTCTCGCACCGTCCTGACGCACGGTGTCAGGAAAGACTCGCGATGACGGAAGGATTTACAATATCGTTCATGCAACCCTTCTTTTATGGTTTCACGCTCTGGCTGGGTGCCTATCTGCTGGCGCGTAATTCGCAAAAGGCCACGGTCCGCCTGACGGGCTGGGGATTGATCGCCTATGCCCTGGCCATCGCGATGCCAATTCTCTTTGACCAATTCTTCCCCGTCATCCTGCTCGCCCCCGCGCTCTTATGGATCGGGGCGGCGCTGCATCTTATCCCTGAAGAAAACACCTCACGCCTTACCATCATACATATTTGGGCGGTCACAGCCATTCCGCTGGCCATCCTCACACAACTCAACGGATTATTCGCTGTGATCATCATCCTGGAGCTTGTCCTTTGCGCAGCCGTGATCGCAAAACTCGCGCTCCATTCGCGCTTCAAAAATACTTTTTCGCTCCTGGCAGTTCTGGCGCTGTTTGTCACCTTGAGCACAGGTCTGTTGATCCTGCCGCTCAACTGGCTGCCACTTTCGTGGGGCCTGCCGCTGCTCGGTCTCGATCTCATCCTGCTTGGCCTCACCATCACCGCCTGGGATGCCTTCGACGAGGGCGAATCCATCCGTGCGCATCTGGTACGTTCCTTCGTCTCGGCCCTGTATTATGCAGGGGCACTCGCCCTCCTCGCGGTCTTGTTCAGCAATGATGAGACGCTGCTCCTGCTCCTGATTACCTTCGGGATCCTTACCCAGACCTTTTCCAGCCCGATTCAATCGCTGTTGGACAAACTGACTCTCTCTCAACAGACAACGGACGAACGCCGAACCCTGCGCCAAACTGCGGAGGCGCTTCCGCTTCTCTCCACGCTGGAACTGGTTGAGGGGAACGAGGAGCAGTTTGCCCGGCTGACACGACGCGCCTTATCCCACCTGGGCGATCTGCCGAAATTGGCGACCAGTCCGCTTGTGAATCTATCGCGGATCACGGGAACAAATCCCCTCGACCGCGCCCATACCTTAAAGTCCCTGCTGGTTCAGAGCATCCAGAGGCTCAAGCCGCACTCCGATGCCAGATTCGGCACAACAGACGAATGGCGCTATTACAACTCGGTCTACTTCCCCTATGTGCTGGGACTCAAACCCTACAGCCGCCGCGCCGACTACGACTCGCTCGATGAGGCCTCCCGCGCCGCGCTCGATTGGTTCCAAACTTTCGTCCCCGAACGGACATTACACAACTGGCAGATGGCCGCCGCCAAACTTATTGCGGAAGATATTCGTAAGGCGGGTTGACAACCCGCCCAACAACTTGGCAGTACATGGCAGTCTTTTTCGTGGACTTGGCAGTGTGCTCTCCCTACAATGGGCGGAAAGGAGACAAAAAATGAATACCCTGAACAACCAATCCACCCTCCATCACGTTCTGCATACGAATGCCGTCTTTTCGTTCACCAGCGGACTCTTCTTCCTGCTGGCGCGTAATCCGCTGGCAGAGTTTCTCGGAACTTCCACAGCAGTCATGGATATCCTGGCAATCGTGATGTTCGGCTATGCGCTTCTCATCGCGGCCAACATCCTCCGCCCGGAAATCAAACCTGGCTTTGCACTCTTCACGGTCATCGGTGATTCAGCCTGGGTACTCGGCAGCATCCTTCTGCTGATCCTCCCCACTTTTAGCTTCAACAATGAAGCCAAATGGGCGATCGGTGTCACAGCCATATGCGTGGATATCCTTGCCACGCTCCAATTCCTGGAATGGCGCAAAATGAGGTGATGATCCCCCACTGGGTGTTCAGCCGCGCAGCCTGGCTCTGCGCGGCTGACTCAATTAAGAATGATGCGGTTGAGGTGCTTCCTCGACGATGAGGTACACCATATCGTGCTCGTGCACCGGTTCATTGACCTTGATCGCCACGTTGTCGCCGGGCTTCACCCAATCCACCGGGTGATGATCCACCTCCATGGAGGCTACACGTTCGATCAGATTCGTGGTGTGACCGAGGATGTGGATCTTATCGCCAAGTTTCAGGCTGTCGGTGAGCGCGAGCACCGCCACGCTGAGATGATTGAAGTAATGTGTCACTTTTCCTATTTCGACTTCCATAGGTTACTCCTTCTTCCGCCCTCTACTTATGAGGGCCGAGCGCTATCTCACGACTCCACTATAGCACGAACTAACGTTCAGCACCAGACCCATCGTCGCGAGATGGATGGCCTTCTCAAAAAATGAGAAAACCTTATCGCGAGATGGCCGTCTATACCCTCCTCCCTGCACGGACGTTTGAGTTTTCGCACGACCTGATACCGGGCGCCAAACATCCTGACTCTAGGAACTGTTCTTGGCAATTCGATACACACGGTCATGCACATTCACCGGCCCCGTGACTGCCAACGCCACATCATCACCGGGTTGCGCCCACAGTACGCTGGTGTGGTCGATCTCCAGGCATGTGACCTGTTGCGTGACATCTCTCACCTGCCCCTGGATTCGAATCTGGTCGCCGACCTTCAACGTCCTTCTCAGCATCAGCACCGCCATACCTATTTGATCGAGATACTCAGTTACCCAGCCAATTTCAACTTCCATTTTCTCTCCCATCTCAAGAACGAGAAATCATGACAGTATCAATGTAGCACGAAGTAGAACCAGATTCAAACCCTACCTTATTACTATTCAATACCTTGTATGTGGGAGCTGGAGCCGCTTTCTGAGAAGTCACTGCCGGCAGGCCCGCACAGATTTTTGATTCAAGGGGTTATACTTTGTGCTATCCAGCCCCAAGGAGCAGAACATGGAATTCAAGGATACAGTCCTCAAGCGGCGTATGGTCCGCAACTTTGCCGATAAACCGGTAGATCCTCAGACCATCCAGCGCATTGTGGATTTGACCCGGCACGCGCCGAGCGCCGGCTTCACTCAGGGACAATCGTTGGTGGTCGTCACCCGCCCGGAAACAAAAGGGGCAATCGCTGAAACGTGTGGAGAACAGTACTATGTGCAGAGTGGCTATGCTCCCTTCATTTCAAAGGCGCCCGTTTTGTTCGTTCCCTGTACAAGCGAAGCAGCCTATCATCGCCGCTACCAGGAACCTGACAAAATCAGGGCGGACGGCACCGAGATCGAATGGCTAGTGCCTTACTGGTTCATGGACATCGGCTGCGCAGTGATGATCACATTGCTGGCGGCGGTGGACGAAGGATTGGTTGCAGGTTTTGCCGGGTCCCAGGATCTCGATGCGCTGCGCTCCATCTTGAAGATGCCTGCTGAGGTCACCCCGGTCGGAGTCATCGCGGTAGGCTACCGCGCGGCGGATATGCCGTCACCCTCCCTGAAGCGGGGCCGCAAACCCGATGCGGATTACGTCCATTATGAGGCGTGGTGACTCGCATGTTACAAAGTGCCGCATAATAGACTTTATCGGAAATTAAATCGGGACGCAGAAAAACGCAGATTTTTTTCCTGTTTGAATCAGCGAAAATCAGCGTTTTTCTGCGTCCAAAAATTGGTTCTTCGCTTATTACCGATAAAGTCCAATTATCTAAACCAAGAGCTGAAAATCTGGCCTATAATCTAATCAAAAAATATAGCATATTATGAGATAAGCGTAGCACGCCGCACACTATAGTCCCGATGACTTTCGGGAGCGGCAGGGTGGACAAGCGGTATACTCGCCGCATCGATCCAGCCTGCTTTGAATGCCGACAGGAGAATTGTATGGCCGAGCTGAAAACCAAACTCAACGATGCCAGCGTCGACAAATTCTTACAGACGATTAAAGATGAAGGGGCGCGCGCAGACTGCTACCAGATCCTGGATATGATGCAGAAGGCCACCAGGGCCGAGCCGAAGATGTGGGGCACCAGCATTATCGGCTTTGGTCAGCAGCACTATAAATATGAAAGCGGACGCGAAGGCGATTGGTTCGTGACTGGTTTCTCCCCTCGCAGGCAAAACCTGACTCTTTACATTGGGAGTGGCTTCGAGGGGTACGATGAACTGCTCGGGCAGCTGGGCAAACACTCGCTGGGCAAAGGCTGTCTCTATGTCAAGAAACTGGCAGATGTGGATACCAAGGTCCTGAAAAAACTCATCACGAATTCCGCCAAGCGGGTGAAGCAAAGCAGCCGCTAATCCTTGAATCTCGGTGAATAACTTCCACTACAAGCATGTCGTTGCGAGCGCTTTTCGCGAAGCCGCGAAGCGTCCTGTTTTCATGCGATCGATGGCTGATCTTGAGTCTGGCCTGCAAAAGCGTTCGAAACGTTTACTTTCTAATGAAACGAGCTGCAAAGGGCCTAGCTAACATGAAGCGATCTGACAACCACCGCGGTGACAAATCTGTGGACCTCTACAGTCAGGGCATCCAACGCGTTCCACGATCCGTCTGGCAACACGTGAACCTGGAACAGTTGAATCTGGCTGACAACCAATTAACCCAGCTTCCAGAGCACATCGGTAATCTTTCGAAGCTTCAAATGCTGGATCTCGGACACAATGAACTGATATCCCTGCCAGAGTCACTGTTCAAGCTGAAAAGCCTGAAATTCCTGTATCTGAGCAATAACCACTTCAGGACTATTTCTGAGGATATCGGAAATCTTAAGGCGCTCATTTATCTGAACATCACTGATAACCAGCTGTCGTCCATCCCGGAGGGCATCGGGAAGCTTGCCAAACTGGTCGAGCTGAGGCTCTACAACAATCAACTCGGCTCCCTGCCAGATTCAATCGGCAAGCTGAAGAGTCTGCGCGAACTGCATGTGATGAACAACTCATTGACCGGGCTTCCAGATTCAATTGGAAATCTGCCGCACCTCAATAAACTGATCTTAAAGGGAAATCCAATTTCATCCCTGCCGGAATCGTTGGGTAGCGCGCAGCAATTAACGGACCTTGACCTGAGGTTGAACCAGCTTACGAGTTTGCCTGATTCAATCGGAGAGTTGAAGAACCTCCGATTCCTGGACCTGCGCGCCAACAGGCTCTCGTTACTCCCAGCCGCGATTGCAGAGTTAGACAAACTTGAAAAACTCGACCTGCGCTGGAACAAGTCATTGTCCATTCCCAAATGGCTGAAACAGCTGAGCCGGCGCGGCTGCAACGTGTACACCTAAGACTGATCTGTGAGGTTTTTCAAAATGACTACCAGGCTGTATCTTGTCCGTCATGGAGCGACTCCCCTCACGGCTGAAGATCGCTTCTCTGGCGCGGAGAACGTCCACCTTTCAGATGAAGGCCGCCTGCAAGTGGATCATCTGGCACGGCGCCTGATGGATGACAAAATCGAAGCCATGTATTCCAGTCCATTGGATCGTACGCTGGAGACCGCCCGCATTATCGCCAGACCACATGGCCTGGTTCCCGCTCAACGCGATGGCTTGCGCGAGATCAGCCATGGCCACTGGGAGGGGCTAACTCGCAAAGAGGTGGAAGAACGATTTTCAGAGGAATACGCCGCCTGGGAGGCAGATCCGTTTACGTTTGCGCCCGAGGGCGGCGAATCAGGCATCAGTGTCCTGGCGCGGGCGCTGCCGGTCATCCGCGAAGTGGTGGTGAATCACGTGGACAGAAACATCCTGATCGTCTCGCACAAAGCGACGCTGCGACTCATCCTCAGCAGCATGTTGGGATTCGATGCGCGCGGTTACCGTGACCGACTCGATCAGGCCCCAGCCTGCCTGAATGTTTTGGATTTCAAGGATCCTGTGCGGGCGCGCTTGATGTTGTTCAACGACATTTCACATTATGCCGATCATCCGCATCGTCCATCCCAGCATCTCTCGCCCTGGTGGGATAAGGAATCTCCAAGCGAATGAATTTGTGGTACAGTAGGGCAAATTCTTGAAGCATGGTATCGTTTTTTGTTTCAGAGAAGGAGATAGACCAGAAACAGAATCAGCCTTAGCCACAATGCGAAACGGGAGATTTTGGCTGGTTCTGTGATATATACAGATCCTGTTAACAAAAGTAAAATTCTGGCGGAGTCTGATTTCGAGTAGAATTCAACTAGTACTTAATTCCCATATCTTTCAATCAGTCAATTATTTAAAGCCATAGGAGAGAGGCAATGTTTAAGACCCAAAATCTCTATCAGAACGATGAAAAGTGGAAGAATGCAAAACTCGGCAACTCCAACGAAACCATCGGCGGCTGGGGCTGTTTGCTTACCTCCGTCACCATGATGCTGAATGGCATTGGTTATAGCGAAACCCCTGAAACCGTCAATGAAAAGATGAAAAAGGCCGGCGGCTTTCAGGGGGCGTTTTTCATCCCCAGCGTTTTGCCGTATGTGTGGCCCAATGCCGCCTACCGCGACATGCAGCCGTGTGAAAGCTTCCCGGCGCCGATCGCGCAGATTGACGCGGCGATTGCACAAGGGAAACCCGTCATCCTGCAGGTGGACTGGAACAAGCAGGCTGGCATTCAAACCCATTTTGTACTGGTGAAGGAAAAGAAGGGTAACGACTACGTCCTCTACGACCCCTACAAATATCCAGGTGACAGCCCCGAGAAGGAAGTCCTGCTGACCTCGCGCTATAAATATAATGGCGCCAAAGTTGATTCTGAGATCAGTGCGGTGTTGTGGTTCGACTCCTTCAGTGCTGCGCCGCCTGAACCACCGAAAGTAACCAAGGTGCCCCTGCCTGCTGACAAGTACCTTTTGTACGCCGCGGAAGATGACCTCGCTCTGCGCGCCGATCCGAATGTAGGAGGTTACCTGTGGAAACGCATGCCCATGGGGACGGAACTGATTTGCCTGGAACCCAAAGCCACCGCAAAAGCAAAACTAGGTGTGAATGGCCAATGGATCAATATACAAGACCCGAACGGCGACCAGGGCTATGTGGCGGGATGGTATGTCTCTGATTCGAAGGACAAACCGGCCACGGCCGCAACTTCGCCCACGGGGACGACTGCTACGGCTCCCACGACTTCCTCGACAACCACCTCGGCCCCGGCGGCCTCAGCCGCGAAACTGCCTCCCGGCGCCCTGGCATTCTATCCCATAGAGGAGCTTTCCTTCCGTTCGAGGCCTGAGATTCTTCCCGAAACGGTGATCCGCCGTGTTCCTACCAGTGAAATGCTGGTCAGCCTTGAACCAGCCAGCGCGGCCATTCCCAAAGTGGGAGTGACCGGGCAGTGGCTCAAAGTGCGTGACGCCAGCAATAAGGAAGGTTTCGTAGCGGCCTGGTATGTGAAGTACGCCAGCGGTTCCACTGCTCAGCAGGCTGCGGCCACCACGCCATCGGTGTCCAGCAACGGCGGTGTATTGAAAGTCAAAGCCACGGCGGAGGGGATCGCGCTCCGCAAGCAGCCGGTCGTTAGCGATTCAACCCTTATTTATCGCCTGCCGCTCGGAACGGAGTTTACCGTCACCGAGCCCAATGCCCAGGGCAAGATTGGCAAGAACGACCAGTGGTTGAAGGTAAAAGACCCGGCCGGAATGGAAGGTTATGTGGCCGCCTGGTTCGTCGCGCGCTAAATGGAACTGATGGAGAAATCATATGGAAATAGAAACTGAAACCCCGAAACCCGCACCCATCCTGGAAATCGCGTGGACCCGCTACGCCAATTTGGACCTCGCTGCTGACCGTCGCACCAAAGCATTTTATGACATTCGTAAATGGATCACCTGGCTCGGCGTGCTGGCAACATTATTTGCCATTATGACTCAACTGTACTTTCCAACGCTTGACGTCTCACCTGAGCCCTTCTTTGGCTATTACGTCTTGAGCCTTGTCGTCAAAGTGTTCTTTATAGCCATACCCGTGCTGGCTTCGATCTTTGCGGCGTTTGCCACCAAGTTCTACTCCAATGGCGCCTGGTTGATCTACCGCGCCGGTGGTGAAGAAATCAAGAAGGAAATCTATTTTTACCGCACCATCCTGCAAAAAGATAAAAACCGCAGGGCCTATCTGGAAAAACGACTTGGCGAGATTCAGAGGGGATTGTTCCGCAGTTTGAGCGGCGAGTTTGCCTTCGAAGGCTATTCTGGTCCCCTGCCATCGAATTACAGGCCTGGTGATCCAAACAGTGACCCCGGCTTTCATGACCTGAACGGTGAGGAATATTTCAAATACAGGCTCGAGCATCAACTGGATTGGCACAATCGAAAGGTAAATCAACGCAAAATGGAGCGGCGCTGGATGACCATCTTTGTCCTGGCGATCGGCGGCCTGGGATCGGTGCTGGCCGCCCTGGGTGGCCCATTTGCGGTTTGGGTCGCGTTCACAGCCTCGATTGTTGCGGCGCTACTCGGCTGGCAGGAATTAAGGAATGTGGATGAGATCATCAAGAACTACAGCAAAGTGGTAATGGAACTGACGATCCTGTACGATCACTGGCAGAACCTAGAGCCGGAGGAACGCACACCCGCCGAGTTTTACACGATGGTCAATGAGTGTGAAAAGGTGCTCTGGGCGCAAAATAGGGAATACATCCGGTCCATGCAGGAGGCTCTGGAGGAATCCGGGCTCGAAAAGGAAGCCAGCCTGATCGAAGGTGTCATCAAAGAATCGGTCGCCTCAGCCGAGCGCACGCAGCAGGCGATGCGCGAAGAAGCGGTTGCCTTTACAAAAGAAACGCTGCAACGGACAGAAGAGCAGGTTCAGGAGACTTTCCAAGCCGCGTTGGGATCCCTGGCCGAGGAAGCCTCCTCTGAAGTCGTCCAGAAGGAACTCGAAGCCATGGGCAACGCCGCCAAGGAATTGGTGCAGACTGCCACCGAACGCTTCTCAACCCTCTCGGCACAGCTGGCGCATCTCGCCAGGGAATATGCCAACGTCGATATCGGGCGCCATACCTCCAAGGAAGAGCTAAACGCAATCCTGTCCCGCTACCCGAAATCGAGCGATGTAAAAGGATGAGATGAGTCTGTTCGGCTTATTTGGAAAGAAGAAAGTAGAGCAAGCCATGCAACCCGCGAACACACAAACTACCGCGTCGTCCGAGATACAGGTGACACAACCTCCCGTCGTCACACCAACGCCTGCACCCCTGCCAACGCCAGGGGCGGTGCCGGACCGGCCGGCACCTGAGGAGACGAAGAAGGCGCCGGAGGTAAAGACGCTGGAGTTGGCACAGCAGGCAAACAGAACTGCCGCTTCGATTCGCCCGGAAAACCGTCCGCATGCGTTTGTCATCATGCCATTTGGGAAGAAAAAGGGTGCAGATGGCTCGATCTATGATTTCAACGCCATCTACACCCAGTTGATCAAGCCCACGCTTGAAACGGCAGGGTTCGAAGCCTTTCGTGCCGATGAAGAGACCACCAGCGGCGATATCCTGACCGATATGTTCCAGGAATTGCTGCTGGCGGACCTTTGTCTTGTCGATATGAGTATCGACAACGCCAACGTATTTTACGAGCTTGGCATTCGGCATGCCTTCCGAAAACGCGGCATCGTACACATCCAGGCGGGACGCGCCTATATGCCTTTCGATGTCTTCAATGTGCGCACCATTCCCTATCATGTGACACCTGAAGGCGTACCCGACCCCGAATTTCTGGAAAAAGACAAAGCGGCCATCGCCCGGGTGACACGCGACACCTGGGCCTCTGATCCCGATGCCATTCACAGCCCGGTCTTCAATATTCTGACCAACCTGGCGGAACCGGACCGCAGGACCCTGCGGACGCCACTCGCTACTGGTTTCTGGCGCGAATACAACGAATGGCGGCAGCGCGTCACCATTGCCCAGCGCCAGAAGCGCATCGGTGATATCCTGCTGCTGACAGAGGAGATCAGAAACCCGCTTATCAAGGAGGAAGCACTGGGTGAGGCCGGAAGTGCTCTGAGGAACATGGGCCGGAATGAACTTGCGCTCGATCAATACCGCAAAGGATTGGAGATCAATTCGCGCAACCTCAACTTCCGCCGCGAAGAAGCCTTCAACCTGAACCGCCTCGGCAAAGTGGATGAGGCCATCGTCAAGCTGGAAGCGATCCTGGCAAATCATCCGAGGGACAGTGATGCCATCACGTATCTGGGCCGCATCTACAAAGAAATGTGGATCGACTCGTGGAAGTGGGTGGAGGAGCGCGAAAAAAGACTGCGTACCGCCTTCGACTCATATCACTGGTTGCTCAGGGCGATTGACACCTATTTGAGAGGTTTCCGAAGCGATCTGAATTTGACCTATCCAGGTGTGAATGCGCTTACCCTCTCCACCATGCTCGTGAATCTGGCGGACCGGTTTGATGACCCGGAGAGTCCGGACCCTGAGATTGACTGGGTGCGGCAAAATCTCCAGGAACTGGGGGGATCGCTAAGTTTCGCCCTGGAAAGTTATATCGATGAAGACAGAGCCGATTACTGGACACTGGTATCCATGGCTGAGTTGAGGGTTCTGACGGCCAAAAAGGTCTCTGAGGTGATCCGCGCCTATCGCAAAGCTCTCACGGCTTCACGCCGCAATTCGTTTTTTCTGCAATCCTCACTGGCACAACTGGAGATGATGCAATCGCTCGAGATGCGATCTGAATTCGTCGAGGCGGGCATCATGGTGATCATGGAGGAGATGCGTCGCATGAATAAGCAGGAAGCCAGTGCGGAAGTCCTCAAAGCGGGTGCTGTCAAACGGATTGAGGCGCCCAAAACCCGCGAAGGCTATGTCTTTCTGTTCACCGGTTACATGATAAACAATCCGACAAAAGTGGGGACCCACTTCCCGCCGGAAAAGGAAGAGGATATCAGGAACGCGATTATCGCGGCGCTGCAAAAACATAATGCGGGACCCGACGATCTGGCCGTGACTACCGGCATGGATGCGGGGACTGAGATCCTCTTTGTGGAGTCTTGTGTGGAGCGCGGCATTCCGGTCCGGGCCTATTTCCCCCTCTCCGAAGCGCCCTACGTTCGTGATTTTGTCAGCCCGGGCGGCGAAGGCTGGGTGGAACGCTTCTACCAGTTGCGTAACCATCCCCTGGTGGATGAATTCTATCAACCCGACCAGGTTGGTTTGCCAAAGGAAGGTGACAACATTCATCAACGCAACAATCGCTGGGCGTTGTATTCTGCGCTGATCCGCGGCATTGATAAGGTCCGTTTGATTGCAGTCTGGGATGGTAAAAATGAAATGCCTACAGATCTGGATACCCGCCTGGTCAAGCACATGGTGGATCTGATGCGTGATACGGGTGGTATCATCGAACAGATCAACCCGCTTAAGCTGCCGGCCCTGGAGGTCAAAGTCAGCCCACCGCCAGTGTTGAGCGAAACCCCTCCAGTCGTACCACCGGCGGTCCCGGTAGCTCAACCGGTCACTCAACCATCGTCGGAATCCACCGAAAATACCAGGACTCCCTTGAAAAGAAAGTCGAAAAAGAAATGATGAATGCCTAATGTCATTCTGAGTGGCGCTGGAGCGCCACGAAGAATCCCGCCGCTGTGCGGCGGAGACATTTCGCCTCATACAGAGACTCAGGGTGACATAGGCACAACTTTTTCCTTGTATTGAGAATACCTACAAAAAAGATACCCGCTGATCTAATCGTCAGCGGGTATCATCACTTGTTCGATCTTTTCCCTGGGATAAGGCCAGACCTCCCCTTTTACACCTTTCGCCAGATAAAAATCACCCGCGCGCACCGTCTCAGGGCCCTCCATGGTTTCCACGGTTACCAGTGTGTTGGGGTCGCCACCGGTAATATCGGTGAGCGGTGTCAGCCAGGTGATGGCTTTCTTGGCACAGTAGCCCGGTCGGAGCAGGATGTAACTCTCTTCGAAGATCTGGGCGTTGATCGGCCAGTAGTCGTTGGGCGTATCCACTTCACTGATCAGAAAATCTCCACTCCTGGCGGTCAGCACCGTTCCCCAGGGTGTCTTGATGTCCATCGATTGAGCCTCATCGGGCGCGGGCATAAATGGGATGACGCGTCGCTCCACCTTACTGCGGTAGGGCTTGAAATTCAATGTCTGCAAAACCGAATCAGTGGAAGTGATGACGATTGGAGCATTCATATGCGATTTGGACGAAAAATATTCTACCACAAGCGTCAGAGAGCCTTGCATTGCAGAATCACCTCATTCTTGTATACTGCTACTGCACAAAGTTGAGAGGCCGGCAGCAACCAAAGGTCAACGACGTGTGAATAAACTGATCAGCATTGTGGGCACCAGCGGGGTCGGCAAGACCACGCTCGTCCGCTCGTTGGCAACGACCGGGAGATTTGCGACAGCCTTCGAGCACCACGCCGACCGTCCATTTCAAGCCCTGTTCAAACGGGATAAGAAATACGCCCTCGCCAACCAGATCGATTATCTGCTCCTGCGCGCTGAACAGGAAAAGGAACTGCGCGCCGCCTCACAAATCGGATTGATGGATGGCGGAATGGATCTCGACTTCCATGGCTTCACCCGCCTCTTCCTCAGCCGGAAACTATTGGCTGAACCTGAGTATGATCTCTGCCGGCGCCTTTACGCGTTCATCCGCGCATATTTGCCTCCGCCGGAACTGATCGTCAGGTTGGTGGCGGATGAAGGAACAGTAGCAAGCCGCCTTTCCACGCGTGACCGGATCAACATCGCCAGCGCGGAAGACATCGCGCTGTTTGATTCCTTTCTGGACGAATGGCTCGCGTCTGTGCCATCTGATCAGGTTATGACTCTGGATGTATCTCACGAGACGTTGGATTATGCAGAGAGCAAAAGGATGATCCTTGAATATTTGAATTTATAGCGCGGAACCTTTTCAGGCTGAGCGGTGTGTACTTTGGAATAACAGAGCGCCGCACGCACATTTGCCGTGCGTTAGTGAACTTCTGGTTTTGATTCCAACTGCCAAAGGAAAGTTCCAATGAAAATAGTAGGCCTGATCCTATGTAGCGTCGTGGTATGTCTTCTTGCCAGTTGCAGCAGTCAGCGCACCCCAACTGCGGTTGCGACTCTCACCCCCTCTCCAGAAACAGAATCCACCTCAACAATAGCTCCCACAGTGGTATCTAATGTTTCACTGGTCGCAGGACAGTGGAACTATCTCTTCTATCACCCGGAACTGAAAAAGGTCGTCCTGGTCAATGGCGGACCCGACCGCGGCAAATCGAAAAATGATCCTCTTGAGTTGTGGGCATGGGACGGAACGCAGTGGACCTTGATCAGCGCTGACCCGCAGGGGCAAGGACCTGTGTGGCGCAACTTTGCAGGCGCGGCCTTCGATTCGAAGCGAAACCGGCTGGTCATCTATGGAGGCGTGCAGGATCGAAACAGCCGAATGGAAGACACCTGGGAATGGGACGGTCAAACATGGACTCAGTTCAAAGTGCCCGGTCCGGGCTTTCGTGAGGGCGCAGCCATGGCATACGATGAGGCGCGCGGACGGACCATTCTGTATGGCGGGGCCAATGAAAAGTTCGAGATCCTGGGCGATACCTGGGCCTGGGACGGAGCCCAATGGACTCAGGTCAGTACGTCCGGTCCCCCGCCGCGCTTCCCGAGTGCGATCCTTTATGACCCGGCGCGTGAAAAGGTCCTGTTATTCAGCGGTCACTTTGTTGGCCTCAACGATTTCATCAATTTCAGCGACTTCTGGGAATGGGACGGAATGGCGTGGCATGAGATCATTGTAGAGGGAGAAAAACCCGGCGCTCGCAATATTGCCCAGATGGCCTTCGACCCGCTGAACAAGAGAGTTTTGTTATTTGGCGGCGGACAAGAAGCATTTCTCAGCGACATGTGGTCATGGGATGGAACGAGCTGGTCGCAGATCAGCGAGAGCGGCGCGCCGGCCCGCAGTGGACTCGGCGGCGCGTATGATCCGGGACGAAACCGGCTGGTCGCCTTCGGCGGTGTGGAAGAACCCGGCGGCACCGCCATCACAGATACGTGGGAATGGGACGGCCAATACTGGATATGTATTCAAGGATGCAATAATATGAGAAAGCGTAGATGAGATCATGGTGGCGGCTCTCTTGTCCCCGCGTGTCTGGATCAACACCGCCAGAGCGCAAGACACAACGATATTCAACTCCTATTGGGAAGAGTGGCTTGCATTCATTCCTTTTGATCATCTCTTGGAGTTGGATGGTTCAAATGAGACAATAGGATATGAGAAAAGCATCGCGATCATCTTGGAACGCATCCGTTCAGCGCTAGAGATGTCTGAATGACTTTTCCTCAAACACCATGAACTGTAACCTTTTCCGATTAATTGCGACCAGTTTGTGACCCAATTCAGCGAATAAGTAATATAATAGTTAAGGTACAAATGGTAGGCAATGACCCAGGGTGCCCTTATGTGGTCGCTTGTGGCGCTAAAGCGCCACGGAGCCCCTGGTGAGCCAATAGCGAAACCGGCGTTGGTGGACACTTGTTGAAGGCGCCAATCGGCTCGATTCTAAAAAACAATATATTCTCTGCCTGAATTCTGCTTTGTAGTAAATATAGGAGAGGCATGCTTCGTTGGCTGCGGGGAATGTGGCACTGGCATCGAGAGGCTGAAGGCGATCATCTGCCTTCGGAATCTTTGTCGTTGCGTGCCTTCGTTGTGATCTCGGATAACCTATACCGATTTATGAACCGGCTGTGTTCAGCCGGTTTTTGTTTTGTATTTAGGCAGAAGTCTAGACTGCCTGGCGACGCATTTTCTCGACATACTCCCAGATTGGCAGTTATTGGCAGTTTTTTATCTGGTTTTGGCACTCTGACAATGATGTAATGAGAACAACGGGCCCATTCAGCTGTTCATGACTTCACGGAGGATCAAATCATTGAAACGTATAACATTTTATTTCTTGTCAATCGTGGAAATCAAGGCACCCTTGCAGAGGATCATACTCATGGATCTTCCTCTGCAACTTGCGATTTGAGGTCTATTCGTTTAGACAATGTAAAGAGGAGCATGCAATGTCACACAAAATCTTTCGCGCTTTTTTCGTTCTAATTCTTGTCACCGGGTTGGTCGCTGTACAGGCGCCTCAATCAGCCGCGGCTGCCGGGTTTTGGTACGTGACTCCCACAGGCGATGACAGCAATGATTGCCTCAGCCCAGGTTTTGCTTGCGCCACGATCAATGGCGCGATTGGGAAGGCATCAAGCGGGGATATCGTCTATGTTGCCGAAGGAATGTACACTGGATCAGGAAATGAGGTTGTGCTTTTCGATAGAGACATGACGCTTACAGGGGGGTGGGATGAGACTTTCGCTACACAGAGCGGAACATCCACTCTTGACGGGCAGAACGCTCGTCGGGGGATTACCGTGAACAGCGGTGTAACCTCGGCTGTGGATCATTTCGCGTTGCAGAACGGGAATGTTACCGGCAATGGAGGCGGGATTCTAAACGCTGGAACTTTGATGTTCACGAACAGTTCTATTAGCAATAGTACTGCAGGCAGCGGTACCGGAAGTGCCATTTACAACATGAGCGGCGGCGTTCTCACCCTGGATCATAGCTCTGTGGACCACAACGGCAGCCCGGGCATCTGCTTCGTCATAGCCAATGAAGGCATTTTCAGCGCAAATAACAGTGTCATTGAAGAGAACATAACCACCACGATTTATTGCGCCTCGATTATCGTAATCAACTATTCCGGCACCATGACAATGACTCAGACTGCCGTTAAGAACAACCCAACTGGCGGCGGTATCTACAATTATGCTACGCTGCTTATGAATGATAGTGTCGTAAGCGGTAATGTTGGAACGGATGCATCGGGCGGTATTTACAGTTATGGAGGCATCCTCACGGTAAACAACACCACCATCAGCGGCAACACAACATCCAATGGTGGCGGAATTTTTCTGGGTGGCGGCGGTACGGCAAGATTAAGCAACGTTACCATCAGCAATAACACAGCCAATACGGGTGGAGGTATTTACAACTCTCCTTCCTCCCCCACGGATGTTATCTTGAAGAATACTATACTGGCTGGCAATACAGCTTTTAGTATTGGTTCAGATTGCAATGGGAATGTGGGTTCTGCAGGCTACAACCTGATCGGCAATACATCCAACTGCAACTTTGGTGCCGCTACTGGCGACGTGGTCAATGAAGATCCGGCCCTGGGACCACTGCAAGACAACGGTGGACCGACCTTCACGCACGCGTTGCTCCCGCAAAGTGCCGCAATTGATGGTGGCAATATTCTTGGCTGTGCCGACCAGGATGGGAATCCATTTACTTCTGACCAACGTGGGATTACCCGTCCCCAAGGCATTGCATGTGATATCGGTGCATACGAGTACACATTTACAGCACCTGGACCTGCCACCAGTCTCGCGATTATCGGCGGTAGTGGACAACAGACTACGCTGAATCACGCCTTTCCTAGACCCTTACGAGTTGTGGCACTTGATGATCAAGGCAACAGGGTAAGCGGAGTCACGGTTACTTTCACCGCTCCTGCGAGTGGCCCGAGTGGAACTTTTGCAGATACCAGCTCCAATACAACGATGATCGTCACTGATGAAGGCGGGGTTGCAACTACGTCCACTTTCATTGCAAATGACCAGGCAGGTGCTTACACTGTAGTAGCAGCTGCAGGCGGGCTTGGATCGGTGAACTTCAATCTTGAACAAATTGATCGTCCGGCGAATGACAATTTCGCTAATGCAGAACCGTTCACCTCACTGCCCTTTACTGCGATAGCCGATATCACGAATGCTACGAACGAACAATCAAACGAGCCCCAGAATTGCTATTCCATGGATAGGACTCTCTGGTACTCCTTCACCCCAACAGAATCTATGGTAGTCGTTGTTAACTCAGCCGACGGAGCCATCTTTACCAATGTGAATATATACCGTGCGGGTTCTGGGATTTCTGACCTACAGTTCCTGTCATGCACAGGTGCTGGTGCCTTCACGACCTTCATCGCCGAAGCTAATCAGACCTACTACTTGCAGGTTGGCTCTGAGTTTGGAGAAGTTGGCTACATAAGGATCGACCTGGAGCAGTTTCCTCCGCCAGTCAATGATAATTTTGTTGCTGCAAGCCCGGTCAGTTCATTGCCCTCTACAATAGATTTCGGTACCATCGCAGCAACGTTCGAAACCAATGAACCTTCAGCCTGTGGGTATCCATCTCCACCGTATAAAACGATCTGGTACTCCTTTACAGCGTCCCAGACTGGATCTGTATCTGCAAGTATTCCCAGTTCCAACTTCGCTCCATTCCTGACTATCTTTAGCGGCACCGATTTAAACAACCTTACTCAGTTGGGTTGCGGTCAATACTCAAATAAGGTGACATTCCGTGCCCTTCAGGGTCAGATCTACTACTTTCAGGTGGGTGGCTACTATGGGGAGAGTGGCTATGGGACGTTCCTCCTAGAGGTTGCCCCGCCCCCCCAAGCCAATTTCTATTTCTATCCATCAGATCCTTCCAAGTATGACACGGTCCAATTCTGCTCCAGCTCCTACGACCCAGGCAATGTTGGCATCCAATCATTTACCTGGAACTTTGGCGATGGAGCAACCGCCACAGAAGGTTGTGCGACCCATCGATATACGGCAGACGGAAATTATACGGTCCAGCACACGGTCACAACCATTGATGGTCGCGCCGCCGCCGCCAACCCACAAGTTGTACAAGTCCGCACGCATGATGTAGCGATCACGAAGATCACAGCACCACAGTCTGCCAGTTCCGGACAAACCCGCGCCATAACAATCTCGGTTCGCAACAAGAATTACCCCGAAACCATCACGATTGATTTGTATAAAAGCACCCCGAGCGGCTACGTATGGGTTGGTTCGTTGACGCTTCAAGTCCCTGTATCGTCTGGAAATAAGACCACCACATTCAGCATCAACTATACCTTCACGGCACAGGACGCTCAGGTTGGCAAAGTGACCTTTCGGGCCGTGGCGACCATCGTAGGCGCGCGCGATACGTTTCCATCTGATAACGAGGCAATCTCTTCGCCGCCCACCAGGGTGGCAAAGTAGTTGCCAGACCAGGTCAACCCAGTTTACATCGAACAGGGAGGGAATGCATTCCGTTGCATTCCCTCCGAAGGAGGTTATAGAAGTGCTTTCTAATGGCCTGGCAAGCCCGGTCGTAATCATTGGGTGACTGGATAAACCTTGTCCAGCTACACTGGAAAAATATCTTCGGTCACCCGTCATTCCAACTAGGAGGATCGAATGTCTACAGAAAGATTTCGAACAAGGGTTGTCACGGTGATGATCATTCTGATTATCATTATGAGCAGTGTGCAGCCTGTTTTCGCAGTGGGCTCCAATGATAACTTTGCAGATGCCACGCAGATCACCGACCTGCCTTATAGTACCAACGCAGATAACACCAGTGCGACCTCTGAGGGTGGCGAACCATATCCATCATGTGGTTATGGTAATGAACCTATCTCAGTCTGGTATTCCTACACCCCGTCCGCGAACACATCCCTTACAGTAAGGGCTAGTTATTACGATTATCCGCCAATTCTGGCAATCTATACGGGATCATGGGGCAACCTGACCCAGATAGCATGCGGAAACTATAGCACCCAGATTGCATTTCCGGCTCAAGCTAGTGTCACCTACTATTTCCAACTAAGTAGCTTCTATCCCTGGTATCAAGGGACTTTCCCGTTCTCTCTCGAATTCACACCGCCCCCGCAAGTTAATTTCTACTACTACCCAAATGATCCCAGTATCTTTGATAACGTGACTTTCTATCCTTCCGTATCTGATCCGGGAGGTAATGGGATAGCATCCTATGCATGGACAAGCAGCGATGGCGCATCATCGGACCAATATAATTTTTTCCATCAGTTTGCATCAGATGGTGATTACACGATAAGTCTGACTGCCACCACATTTGATGGCCGGTCTGGTTCGGCGAGTCAGGTCGTTCATGTACGCACGAAAGATGTCGCCATCACCAAGTTCAGCATACCGCAAACCACAAAAGTCAATCAGACCAAGGCGATCAACGTGGATGTGTACAACAATCGCTATTCCGATTATGTTCAAGTCACGCTGTATAAAGGCTTACCAGGAGGCGGCGAACAGCTAATCGGCACATTGACCATTTACGTCCCTGCACGCGCCAACCGGCCGACTACCTTTAAATTCAGCTACACTTTTACACCCGACGATGCGGCAGTCGGAAAGGTTGTCTTCAAGGCTGTCGCGACCATCGTGAATGGCCGCGACGCACTACCCGCGGATAACACCGCGATAGGGACAACCCTGGTAACCGGAGCATCATCGTTTCCGAATCCGTAAACCTAATCAATAGTTATTGGCCCGGGCGCCAGGCACATCAATTGAGCCTTTGCGCAACTTCAAAACTAAACAACCAGCCAGCGGAGTTCCGCTGGCTGGATTCTATATGGCTTTTGTGCACCATGGCGATTCAGATTTGCAGTGTCCTGCAAATCTGAATCGAGGACATCGTAAGGTTACAAATAAAATGGACAGGTTTGAGGAATTCTTTGTTCTGTGAGAAATCAGCACGGACAGCGACGAGTCAAAGTAAAATTAACCCAAACTCTAGACCCAGGATACATTCCATGCCCCACCTCACTTTCCTCCCTCTTCGTGAAATTCGCCCGGCTGGCTGGATCGAAAACTTCCTCAAGACCCAGGCGTCCGGGCTGACGGGTCATCCATCCGTGCATGGCTACCCGTTCGGCCAAAAATTCTGGGGTGCGCCCAACGACGATACGGGCCCGTACGCGGCCTGGTGGCCGTATGAACAGACTGCCTACTGGCTGGACGGCGCGCTGAAGTGCGGCTACTTGTGCGGCGATGAAACGGTTTACAAAATAGCTTTGGAGGAGATCGAAACCGCCCTCACGAACGCCGACCCCGATGGCTTCATCGGTCCCGAAAGTATGCGTGAAAAGGACCGTTGGCCGCATGCGGTCTTCTTTCGAGCCGTCATTGCGCAATATGAGATCACCGGTGATGCGCGTTATTTGAATGCGCTTGCGCGGCATTACAAATCCACACCACACCCAATGGACTGGGACCGGGATGTGACCGGGATCGAAGCTTTAGTGTATCTGTATCAACAAACCAACGACCCAACTTTTCTTGAACGGGCCGAAGATCTTTACGAGCGCTTCAACACCAAATTCCCGAATCATGATTGCTCGCTTGAAACCATGAACTCAGGAAAAAAAATAACCTTGCACGGAGTTTCTTTTAATGAGATCGCCAAGTTGGCTGCCATCCTGTATTCAGCCACTGGTAAGGAAGAATATCTTCAGGCGGTGGTGAATGGATATGCCAAGGTCGATCGCGATCAGCTGCTGGCGGATGGATTGCATTCCTGTTCGGAGGATTTGCGCGGGCGCGATCCGCTCGACAGCCATGAGACCTGTGACATCACCGACTACACCTGGGCCTTGGGGTACCTGCTCCAAGTTACGCGCGATGCAAAATATGCTGATCGCATAGAAAAGATCATTTTCAATGCCCTGCCCGGCGCGATTACCAAGGACTTTAAAGCCCTCCAATACTTGTCCTGCCCTAATCAAGTTCTGGCCACACACACGAGCAACCACAACCAGTTTATGCGGGGATTCAACTGGATGTCTTTCCGCCCCGATCACGAAGTGCAATGCTGCCCGGGCAACGTCCACCGCGCCATGCCAAACTTTGTGGCGCGCCAATGGATGAAAGGAACTGACAACGAGATCATCGCAGCCCTCTATGGACCGGGCCGCGTTCAGACGGAATTGGCTGGTGTTCCGGTCATGATCACGGCCCGCACCACCTATCCCTGTGAACAGTCCATTGAGTTTGACGTTCGACCTGAAAGACCTGCACGATTCACATTCACGGTACGTATCCCCGGCTGGTGTAAACACGCCAGTCTTTCGCTTAATGGTGAGCTTCTCGGTA
>DASTOH010000222.1:0-16381 GCA_035720235.1 Anaerolineales bacterium
AACGGATACCCTGCCTCCTTCCATGCATCAAAACCGCCGAGGATGGGTGTGACATTGGTATACCCGTTATGCAAAAGGAGGAACGCCGCACGGGCGCTCGTGTGTTCGTTTTGTCAGGTACAGTAGGTGATGATCCATGCATCCTTGTCGAGATCCACGTTGGCGATGTTATTTTCGAACTCGCTCAATGGAATATTGATCGCACCCGGGACATGGCTGATCTCAAAGTTTTCTTGACTGCGCACATCCACAAAGACCGCCGCGCCGGCAGTGTAGGCAGTCAGCGCTTGTTCCAGCGAAACTCGCGGGACTTCGGCTTCGGTGGCGGGCAGATCTGGTTGCTGAACCGGAAATGTCGGTTCCGTGATCGCGACCACCGTGGACGTTGGTCCGGCGGAGGCGGATGGCAGGAGCGTATTACACGCCAGGGTTATAAGTATCAAAGCCGAGATTGCGAAGATGATTTTTGTTTTTGGCATGAGCACTCCGGGTGTAAACAGGTAAAAATGTACACAGGTACACACGTATTTACTTGTCTACGTGTTTCCCTGTCTACCTGTTTTACAACTCAACATATCGATCCACACGGTTGCCGATGATAGCTATGCTGTCATCCCAGAATTTGCGTTTGGTGATGTCGATGCCGAAGCGTTTGGCAAGTTTTGCTGCCGTGTCTTCACCGGTGGAGGCGAGCAGATTCATGTAATCAGGCACAAAGGCTTCGCCGCGTTGCTGATAGATGGCATAAAGGCCTGTCCCGAATAAGAGGCCGAACGAATAGGGAAAGTTATAGTATGGGAAACCTGGATTATAGTAATGGGGCTTCCAGGTCCACATGAATTTCTGCAGGTAGCGTTCATCGAGGCCGTCGCCATAAGTTTCCTTCTGGGCGCGTTCCATGATCTCGCAAATTTCATCCGACGAGAGTTCGGCCCTGGTGCGGCGTTCCAACACCTCCTTTTCGAAAAGGAAGCGTGAGTAAATATCTACGATCACCTGGGAGGCGTTGCTGAGCTGTGCCTCAAGCAGGGCCAGTTGCTCCTGCGGATCGGTTGTCTGTGACAGCACAGCCTCGGTAACGATGGTCTCACACATGATGGAGGCGGTCTCGGCCAGGGTCATGGGTGTATCCTGCTGAAGCTGAGTCTTGCCGGCTTTGTAGGCGCAATCGTTGTGGAAAGCGTGACCCAGTTCGTGCGCCAGTGTGCTGACCTGGTCGAAAGATCCATCGAAATTCGAAAGGATGCGGCTCTCCTTCACTGCGGGAACCTTCATACAAAATGCTCCGCCCCTTTTTCCGTCGCGCTGCTCGGCATCGATCCAGCTGTTTTGGAAGGCCGTCTCTGCCATACTGCGCAGGTCTGGTGAGAACTTGCCGAAATTTTCGACGATGAAATCACGCGCCTCGTCGAACGAATAGAGCTTGTCGGTTTTGCCTATGGGTGCGAAGAGATCCCACCAGGCGAGTTTACCCTTGCCAAGCTTTTTCGCCTTGGCCTGGAAATATCTGCGGAACATGGGGAATGAATCCTTCATGGCGTCCAGCATGGCATCCAGAGTTTTGCGGTCGATACGCGCTGAATCCACGGCAAAATGGAGCACATCCTTGCGACCACGTTTTTTGAAGAGGACGTTCGTCTCACCTTTGACCCCATTGAGGCACGCTGCCAGCGTTTCCTTCACTCTCTCCCAGGCCTTGTTCTCGGCTTCGTAGGCGCGACAGCGGGTCTCTTCGTCCGGATGCGTGCGGAGGTTGATCAGCGCGGGCATGGGAAGTTTTTGCATTTGGCCGTCCAGTTCAAACTCCACTGACAGCTGCGAAGTGAGCTTTCCCTGCAGCTTGTTGAAGGCTCGTCCGCCGCTCAGGGTCAATTCTGCGGCCAGCACTTCCTCCGCTTCGCTCATCATGTATTTGGCCTGGTCGCGCGTCTCCTTCAGTGTAAAGGCGTGTGACTTGGCCAAAGGGTTGGTGTCGACGGCTTTATCGAGTTTGTCGCCCAGTGCACCGATCCAGGCGCGAAATTGGGTGACTGCCTTGGTCTGCCGCACATTGATCTGCTCGAATTCAGATTGGATGCGCGCGGCGGTCTGATTTCGCGAATCGGTGGTGACAAAGGACGAGATGTACGCTCCAAGTGTCCCTGCAAGAGAGGCGATGTCGTTGAAACGATCCACGGATTCGCCAAGCAGTTTGCCCAGTTTTTTGGCATCCGTTTTCGAGTTGGTTTTGCTTACTTTCTGGGCAATGAAAGTTTCCAGTTCACCAAGCATCTTCTTGTATTTTTTGATGGCGCTCTGAAACTCCTTGGATTCAAGCGAGGGATAGACGTTGGTCAGGTCCCAGCGCGGGGCAGCGATGGTCATGATTGACTCCTTATGAAATGGGGTAAGGCCGCCATGGCTTCAGCTCATGAAACAACTGACACGCAGCGGTTCCTATGTCTTCGTGATTTATTATTTCTCTTGAAAATTACGATTGGCCGCGCTGACGGCATCCAGCAGTTCTTCCTTCATTTGGGATGCAGTATTTATATCCTCTTTGAATAAATCCCGCAACTCGTTCGGGTCTTCGTATAGATCATATAGTTCGAAGCTGTCTGCATAGTCCGGATACCCCGTAAAAAAGAATAATTCATAAGGGCCTTTAAGCAGCGTAAAGGTGGCGCGTTTGAGCGGCTGGAAAGCGGGGTTATCCTTTGCCACCATAGGGAAGAAACTCCGGGAGGCGTCTTCGTTTCCGCCGAACCCGGGCAGGAGACTGCCTTCGAGCCAGCCTGGAACATCCTGGCCGATGATCTTTAATATCGTTGGAACAAGGTCCAGATTGGTCGTCATGGAATGGTAGTCCATACGCTGCTGCTGACCCGGCGCACGAATCAGTAAGGGAATGTGTGTTACATGAGCATACAGCAAAGCGGAGGCATGGCCGATCTCGCCGCGTTCGAAAAGCTCACCATGGTCCGAAGTCACGATCACATAGCTATTCTGCAAAGCGCCAGATTGCTCCAGGTTGGAGATCAGCCGGCCAAATTCCACATCCACATCCGCAATATATTCATCATATTTGCGGCGGTCTTCGCGTTGCTGTTCCGCAGAATAATCATCCCCTGCGATGGGGTGTCGAGGCTTGGCATGTACGCTCAAATCATCCTGAAAAATGCCTATGAAATCCCGGCGCGCATTATACGGTCCGTGAGGGGACCAAAAGTGAAAGTAACCAAGATAAGGCGAGAATTGCGGCAGGCTGCTTTGTACCATGCGGCCAACACCATCCAAAACCAATGCATTTTCATAATAGAAATCGTAGTTTGTCGGAAGTCCTCTGGGGTAATCAATAGAGCTATGACCGTTATCCGATGCTAAAGCCCGTGAAAGCTCGGTAGAGCCGATAAAAAGCGAGCCGGGCAATGGATGTGGCTCATCAGTTCTGAGATTTAGAAAGTCTTGAAACAGATAATAAGCTATCGTACGGTCATTGGATAATTCATCCGGCTGGAAAAGAGATTGAGCAACCTGGCTGTACGAATCGCATGGAGGATGATAATCCAAGTCTTTTTCAAACTGGCTGAGCAGGATATCTGCCCACAGGTTTTGCGTAAATGCAAAACGAGTATATCCGTTACCGACCAAATGGAAGAGGTTTCTCTCTGCAAGGGAACGGTCTACCATGCCGCGATAATTGATGGCTCGGTGAGTCCACGGGTACAACCCTGTGAGCATCGAAGCTGTCCCTGAAGTTGTAAAATTCCCGGCGGAATAATGGGTGTGGTAAACCGAGGCTCGTTCGGCAAACTTTTCCAGGTTGGGAGTCGTCTTACGCGGGTATCCATGGAGCGATAGATGCCGGGCAGACATGGCATCGAACACGAAGATCAAAATATTGGGTTTATCAGCCTGAAGCAAACGCTGTGGGGAAATGACTCGTGCAGCCCCCAGGGCTGCACCTGCCGTCAGGGCAGACAACTTCAGGAAATCGCGCCGGCTGATCTTGGCCCTTTTCATCGTTATACAATGTTCCGGATGATCACATAGGCTGAGAGAATAAGGAACAGAGGCACGAGGATGAAGAGAAATACTGTCAGATGATCTGATATCCAGTTTGTGGCAGAGCGCAGCCAGCGAAACTTGGAAGAGAAACTCAGAAGAAAGATCATAAGGGACAAGACTGCAAATGGGCCAGCCAGCAGCAAGACTCTATTCCCCATTCCGAATGCCCTGTTCAGACCCAGGTAGACCATGAGAGAACCGATCAGGCCCATGGATAAAATAGTTCCACGCACGATAAAATCGTCACGCAAGAAGCGCGGCGGCAAGAGAGCACCGATCACAAGTAAGGACAATAACACCAAAAGGCTTTCCAGCAGGTTGGTCAGCATGGAGTAGGAAAAGATGGTAAAGATCTCACCGATGCTGAGAAGCAACAACCAGGCGGAAAGCTTCCATAAGAAAGCAACGATCGTCCATGCCGAGAGCATGAAGGCAATCACAGCATAGACTTGCAGAATAGCCTGTAGTTTCGGAAGGTGCTTGAGCATACCAACCTGTGATAATTATTTTTCAACCACGACCCGGTTTCGATATAACTTTTCAGTTGGGACCGATAACATCCTCTTCTGGTTCAAGGGCGATTCAAGGAATTCCTCGATCCGCTCGCAGAAGGGCTCGGGTTTCGAGATCAACGCGTTATAGTTTACATACAATACGTCCATGTTCGGCTGGCGAACAAGCCAGGGTTTGAGGGCCGCCAGATGTTGCTGAAACTGCTGCTCGATTTCTTCATCGCTGACCCTGGAGACCTCCCCTCGATGATCGAGCATTTTCTTTTGAGAGGCCAGAACTTCCTTGGGATCGCGTTCCATGAAGATGATTTTGTAGGAAAATTGCTGAGGCAGATGTTCCAGCAACGCAGAGATCACCTTCACGACCTTGCCATTCGCCTCTTTGAGCCATTCAAAATCCCCCTCCTTCAGCTTGCGGACCACCTCCAGTTCAAAATAGCCATTTGGGTTGTCGTCATCCGCGCGGCGTATTTCATCTGTCAGCACAGGCAGGCCTGCCTCTGCCAGCATCTTCATCATCATGGATGTGCCAGAACGCGGTAAGCCGGAGACGATGACGATCGGTTTTTTCTCAGTCTTGTGAAAAGGTGTGAAGAGTTTATTCATGTCACTATACCGTCCTGAGTGGCGAAGGGTTTGGAAGACTCAATCACGTTTTCGAGAAAACCTTTCACTTGCCGGGTGCTTCGCAATTGACAGGACGTTCTACAAATACCCAAGCCCTTTCAATTGTTCCTCAAGGTCTTTTTGGCCATGAAAATCTCTCTGAGAGGGCGGTTTTAGATGCGATTGATCCAGATGTTTGCCGATGGCTAAGAACGGGATATCCCGGAATGAAATGCCCGCGAAATCCCGCAGGTCACGGTTGGCGAAAATGACGCCGGGCACGATTTCCGCATCCATGCAGTGGTCGGCGCCCCAGTGATCGTGATTGGCTGCGATCAGCTTTTCAGGGATTTTGCCGAGACCGGTCTCAGGGGAGGCGCGGTACCCGGAGGCATAACCAACCAACAGGTCCGGACCGAGGCGGGTGTAGGGACCTGAATAAATCTCATGCTTCATGCGAATTTTATGAACGACGAAGTTCCCATTCGCATCCTTCCAGTCTGAAAGCTGTTCCTTGATATCCGTCAGCAGACTCTCCACTGACTCCGCGTTCACAATTCCCTGTCCTTCCCGTCCCTGAACGTTGAGATAGATACTGTTCAAACCGACCGCATAGGCCCTGGTCCTGTTCCAATCCACACTGGAAAGATCTCCCTGGGCCTCGCCATCTTTGAGCGCCAGATAGCCATGCGTGAGTAACCAGCGATTCAAATGGACTTTTTGCAGAAATGGACTGAACCCGTGATCAGAAAGCACAAGAAAGCGATATTTCTCATCCCAGGTTGCGGTCCGCTCCTGTACTTCGCCCACAAACTGATCCAGCTGTCGATACCAATCCTGGGCTATATCGGGTCTCTCGCGGAAAAACATATGCTGGACGCGATCCAGACAATCGAACACCCCACCCAGAACGCCTTCACGAAAATCCTTCATCAAATAAAAAAAGATCTGTTTGCGCCGCTCGAAGATCAACTGGCACAAATCCAGGAACTGGTTATCGGTGATGCACCTTTCTTCCAGACCAGTCGTATCCTGTGGCCAGCCGAGTGTCAGATAGGGACCAACCTCCTTCCACAAATTTTTTGCAAAAGATCCTGAGGAAGAATAGTGCCAGATGGAATGCAATGGATGGATTTGCAGCGGCAAAGTATAGAGACGGACCATGCCATGCACATGGGTCAGGATCAGGCGCGTAATCGCATGTGCAGTAAAAAACATTCCGACTTTGAAGCGCAGTTCGACGATCTCACTCCATTCTCCCAGGCGCAACTGTAGCTGCCGATTTCCCAGGGTCACCCTGGCCCTTTCCTCATCCAATATCTCAATACTAAGAGGCAGGCTTGCCTCCACCGGACCAGAACGACTTTGCACTTGAGGCCCCGGCAGCACAGACTTGAAGTGACCTCTTCCTGCCTGTTCCAAACGCAGGACTTTTGTTTTTTCCTTTCTCTCGTCTTCAGTGGAAAAAAGCATTCCAACGCCCAACTGCCCGCGGATATCAGGTGTCCCCAGACCGGGGAGCGTCATCACGGGCAACTCCGGCCGGGCCGGGAACATGGCCGGCCACCACAAAGCCGTCGCGGGATACCCTAACGCAGCGGCCTCTTCAAATAACGTCCTGGCTGTATAGGGAGGGACGAATTGCTCACCTAATGCATTCTTGCGCGTTGGCAAAATCGAAACGTATGGCATATAGGAGCCCGGGTCGCGATGCACGAAATCAAAGATACCATGCCCACCGGGATCTACCCCTGTGGCAATACTTGTCCACGAAACTTCTGTCTGCGGAGGGGAACAAACTTCCAGGCGCGAATAACCACCCATCTCCAAAAACTCTTGAAGATGAGGGACCTCATCTTGAGAGGCCATCTCTTCAAAGACAGTGGGGTCGAAAGAGTCGAAACCAAGGATAATGGTTTTCATCGGAAGGGATAGGGTATTCTTTCCTAGCCACACACCTGCCCTGGTGGTCTCCTCGAGACAATGCCAGGGGAAATCACAGAATTCTATGAGTTTTCTCTCAGAGTCTCAGTGCGTCAGTGCGCTCTGCGGCTGACGTCTTTTGAAGAGGTGTATTCTTTCTCTTCCTCACCTCCACGCAATTTTCGGCGCATCCGTGCAAGCCCTTCGCGAATCTTGCGTGAAAAAAAGAATAGTACGCCTGAAAGCGTTGCTAATATTCCAGCCAGCACCTGAAATAGGATGCCGCCGGTATTCGGATCTATATACATTGCTGCTCCTTACCACTAATGTTGATTCTTTTATACCCCACTTGGTAGGGAAAGTCCTTAAACCATACTGAGTCTTTATTAGGCTTGCTTAACGGCAGATAAACGTGGGAACCTTTGATTCTCTCAACATGTAATCCAGGGCGCTGCCAATCAACACCTGTTGCAGCACAGTTCCGCCGTGACTGCCCATGAGCACCAGGTCCACCTGCTGTTCTGCAACGGTTTTCTTCAAATGATCCATAACGCCTTGTTCACTAATCATGTATTCTGCCTGTACTTCGTGAATATCAAGATAGCGGCGAACATAATCCTGTGTATCTGCTTTTACTTTGGTGCCATCCAGTGCGGTGAGTATGATCAATTGCGTCTTCCACATTTCAGCAAGATACGTTGCCACAAACAAGGCCTCTTTGGAACGGTCGCTACCATCATAGGCAAGCAACGCGCGTTGGAACTGAGTTGCCTGGGTTGGAACTGTGATCAACGGACGTGATGAGTTCTGGATGATCGTGCGAAAGGGAGACCGAAACGCTGAGATCCCAGCGGAGGGAGGGTTACTGATTTTCAGAACAATCAAGTCGGTAAGTACGGCGCGCTCGATGATTCGCTGCGTAACATGACCGACATCGATTGCCAGGGTACCTTCCACGCCTGCTTCTTTGCAGGTCTGCTCGAAACGTCCCTTGATGTCCAGGGCATTGGAACCTTCTGCCTCATTCTTTGTATCAACGATATACAGGCCATGCAAGCGTGCCTGCTCATGCCCTGCGATGATGAGCGCCTGGTCAAGTACATCCCAGCTTTCTGTATATCCGCTTAGCGGGACGAGGATGTCGGCGAAGAGACGATCGGTATAGCGCGCAGTAGTGCGCGCCTTACGCCAGTTCCCCGGTTCTACTTTGACATTTTTTTCCAAAATCAGATCTGTGGCTGCCGTCTCAGACTGGATCTCCCACCCAAGCTCTTTCTCCAGCGCTGAGCGGTTTTCCGAAATCCAGATATAGAGATCGGTGACGGTGCGGCCAGGAAACCAATGCAAGAGACCGCGGTCGCGAATGGTCTCAGCCAGGGGAATGTAGAGGTTGTCGTACCAGTCTTTGACTGCGTCCTGAAGCGAAGCGTTCCGTTTTTGATCCTCCACCAAAATGAACCTTTGCAGGTGGATCTGCGCCATCAGGACTTCATACTGCCCTGGGACTGTTACGTTCAAATCCACATTGGGGCGCAGGTCCATGATACGGGTGCCATCGAGGAATTGCGCATATTCCGATTTTATGATCAAGTCGTCCGGTTGGACGTCGGGTGTAAGCGGGATATCGGTGCGGACTTCGATGACGCGCGCTTCGATGGTGGTCAGCCCCTCCTGCCGCGCAATGGAGACGCGGTGGTTTCCATCGATCACAAAATATGCTTCACCTACTTTGTATACTTCGATGGGAGGCAGCCCCGCGCCCTGCTCCAGGAATGCTGCCTTGACGCGTGCCCAGCGTTCCCGGCTATCGCCGCGGCGCGGCAGAAAAGTGCGCGTGAAATCGGTGTAACGCCCGACACTGCCGACAATCGCATCAACTGGAATATGCTGTATGCCACGCTCAGTGCGGGCACGGAGCCTGAGTTTTTCAGCCACTTCCTCATAAGAAAGAAGCTGCGTGGATTTGCCAGTGAGGCGCGCCAGGACTTCCTCCAGCCCGGCGCGCTGCCGCGCCGAGTGGAAATCGTGGATCGCCATTTGGAATTTGTATTGGTCAGAAGGCATAATCAACTTTCTTTAGCAAGTGCTGTAGCTCTTCCATCGTCCGTAACTCGTTGGGCGTACAAGCTGTTCAACGGCTGCATGCTGACTGGCCTCATAACTCATGGGGTGTGCCCAAGTATGGAAATTCCGCTAAATAATTCGTGTGCGGACCCACCAGATCATCTTTCATTTTTCCCTGAGTCATGATCTCAACCAGATTATCAACAATATCGTCGGTGAGTTTGCGACCATTGGGATAGCCTGCGGCGCTCATATAATTGTAAGGCAGGATATCTGGTAACCACTCCAGGCTGAGTTTTGTCGCCTCTGCTTCACTATAACCAAACGTCTTGAAGGTTGCCACATACTGGGCAAAGAAACATTCCCGTTGTTGGGCGGGAGGCGTCCTATTGGTGTCTGCTCCCTGCCGTAAGACGTTGTTTCCGGGCCGGCCCGCCTGGTTGACCGGGGTTAGGGTTCCGTGCATCATGACCATCGTTCTGCCCCAAATCCCAAGCTGGGGTTGAAGACCAAATGCATCGTTTGGTACATCGAGCACGATACCAAAGACATTCTTGCCTGCCCAGCCATCCCTGCCTGTCCACCGCATGTTATCAACGAACCCATCCGGGTCCGCAAAGAACGGCTCGCTCCGGAGCCCCGCATAGAATCGATAGGGTCCTGTGGTTATGATTTTTGCTTCCCGCGTAAAAGAGACAGGTGCGTCCTGGATGATGACCTCGCCCACGGGACCGGTTCCCCGCGCCGCCATATCAGTGGCCCGGTACAGGGTCGCGGTTTGCCTTCCATTCTCCAGGGTGGTAAATAACACATGGAAGGCAATCTCCGCTTCGAAATCACCGTCCGTATCGATTTTGAGCTCATAACTGGCCTGAGGATCAAAGGCCTCCGCGCGGGTCGGGGCTTCGGGGTTGACGTTCAGGATCAAAATGGATCTGGTCACATCCTGCGGGTTCTGAAAGGCAAAGAGATCGGTAATGTCAGTGCGGGGATCCAGGTTCGGCGCGTCGTTGTGGTGCATTTTATTCCTCCAATGCAAGGGCAATGGCTTGTTCGACTGTCATTGTACTTCCTTCTATGGAAAGTCTTGCATATTCCTCATCATTCACTTTAGAGCGGATGACCACCAAATCTCTTTCGACCGAAGCCTGTTCCACAGGTGGACGATGGTTGCCAATCTTTTCACGCATGGCATCTGCCCAGGCGAAGAATTGTGCGGCGCGTTTGGGTTGGTTTTGATTCACCTGCAGGCTGGCTAATCCTTCCACAGCAAAAACTAGAGCGATGATCAAGTCTGCTTTTTGTGCGCGGTGAATGCTTTCTCTAAAAATTTCGTGGGCTTGTTGAATCTTGCCCTCTCGCAAAACAGCATAAGCCATTTTAACATGTGCCCAAAGGATTATATAATGATCCCCAATTTTCTCGCTTAGCTGGATTAGATTTTCAAAATGTGTAATCGCCTGTGGATAATTACCTTGCCAATAGCTAAGATCTCCATATGTATGAATTACATCCATTTCACTTGTTTGATTTCCAAGTTGACGGGCAATCGAAAGTGCTTCTTCTAGCCATACGATTGGAGATATAAAGTCTCCTGTCCAAAACATCAATCTCGACAACCAGCATAAGCGAAAAACCATGCCTGATAGATCACCTAACTCTCGGGCAAGTGCAAGGCTTTCCTTTGTATAAGCAATGGCACGCTCCATATCATTATTGTTGATGGCTAACCGTTCGGCCGTATCTGCCTGACCAACTTTGTCCCCGAGTAAACGATAAATGGCAAGAGCCTGTTCCAGCAGAGGAGTGCCATCTCCAACAGTTCCCTGAGCTACCATGAAAACACCCAGGAAAGCAAGACTGAGCGCCTCGGTTTGCTTGTCCGATAAGGTACGCGCCATTTCCAAACTTTGTTTCGCAAGCTTGATTGTTTCGGAAAAATCGCCTTGTCTAGATTTGCATAAAGAGTGAATCGCCAATGTCTGGGCATGTAGAGCATTGGTTGCTTTGTATTGCTCCAATAATTGTTTCAGCCATTTGTCTACCTCTTGAAGATAAGTGCGTCCCAGCCAGAATCGCCAGGGAATCGCCGCGATTCGCAAACCTGATTCAACATCATTAGCAATTGCCCACTCCACTGCCATGCGGAGGTTATCAATTTCATCATCCAGTTTGTTCAGCCAGAATACTTGATTAGAACGATACAGTTCAGGCTCGGCTTGTTCTACCAGTTTGACAAAATAAGCGAGATGCTTATCTCGAACGGTTTCACTGGCACCCGCTTCCAACATTTTTTCGCGCGCGTACTGACGAATGGTTTCCAACATGCGGTAACGGGTCTCTCTCCCCTGTGATTGTTCCATGACAACAACAAGCGATTTGTTTACGAGTTGGGTGAGCAAGTCTAATATGTCGTAGGGCGAGACGCTTTGCGTATCTCGCTCCACGCCTACACAAACTTCTTCCGCCGCTTCGAGAGTCCAGCCGCCTGCAAAGACGGAAAGTCGGCGCAAAAGCAAACGCTCGTTTTCAGTCAGGAGGTCGTAACTCCAATCAATCAAGGCGCGCAGGGTTTGTTGGCGGGGTAATGCCGTTCGTGCACCGCCGGTCAATAAGCGAAAACGATCATCGAGCCGTTCGGAGATTTGTTCCACAGAAAGCATCTTGATGCGCGCCGCGGCCAGTTCTATCGCAAGAGGAATGCCATCGAGACGGTAGCAGATTTGGGCGATGAACGGCGCGTTGTCCTTATCCACAACAAAATGCGGAGCAACCAGCAGGGCGCGGTCAATGAAGAGTCGCACCGCTTCATACTGTGAGAGTTGTTCGATGGCAGGCAGATGTTTTACATCGGGCAATGAAAGCGAAGGGACAGGATACGAGAGTTCGCCTTTGACGCCGAGCGCCTCACGGCTCGAAGCCAGGACCTTGAGCCCTGGCGCGGCATTCAGTAAAGCATTTGTCACCTGCGCGCTGGCTGTGATGAGATGTTCGCAGTTATCGAGTACGATCAGCGCATTCTTCTCATGGAAATATTCTTTCAATATTTCAAGCGGCGTTTTGCTCGGTTGCTCACTGATGCCAATGGTGGAAAGGATCGTCTGCGGAATCAAATCAGGATCTGTGAGCGGCGCGAGTTCGACGAACCAAACGCCGTGGTCAAATTTCTCAAGCAAGTCTGCCGCCACTTGCAGGGAGAGGCGCGTCTTGCCGGTGCCGCCGGAACCGGTCAACGTGACGAGTCGATGTGCTTCCAATTCCTGTTTGAGTTCCGCTATTTCATTCTCACGACCTACAAATGAGGTAAGTTGAACGGGAAGATTGTTCGGGAACAGATCAAGAGTCTTCAGCGGTGGGAATGCTGCGGGGAGACCGGCAACGCTGAGTTGATAGATACGTTCAGGGCGCAATAGATCCTTGAGATGTTTCTCGCCCATATCCAGCAGTTCGGTATCCGCTGGCAAAATATCGCGGACAAGTTCGCGCGACGCGCCTGAAAGTAACACCTGTCCGCCATAGCCGGCGGACATAATGCGCTGGACTGTCGCGATGGTTGCGTAGCCTGAATAAGGGTTATCATTTGAATTGATCTGCAACTGTGCTGCACCCGTATGGATCCCCATGCGGACCTTGATCGGCGCAGGGTTCCATGATTCGTTTTGCAATATGCGTTGCGCATCCACCGCGGCATTCACTGCATCATGGGCGAAGTGGAAGGCAGCGGCGAACGAATCACCCACCACTTGAAAGACATAGCCGCTATGGGATTCAATTGCCTGGTGCAGGATCTGATTATGTCGTGCCAAGAGGGCAGGCATCGCCTCCCGATATTGTTGGGACAGTTTGGTGCTGCCTTCGATATCCGTGAAGAGGAAGGTGACGGTGCCGGAGGGGAGTGTGGACATAGGTTTATTTTATAACAAATCGAGTAGACTTCGGCCTTTTACAACTTTCGGGAGTGGCTAATCCAGTGGGTAAAGCCACAGAGCTCACAGAGATTTAAGAGTTTTTCTCTCAGAGGGCTCAGTATTCTTTATTATCCCCTTCAGGGGACGGTGGCTAAGAAGGCTTTTACTCACCCCTTTCGCCACTCCCCAACTTTCCTATGAGACCAACCCGCAGGGAGGTGTGCCAATCCCTCCCGGAGTGGCGTTGGTCGGGATGTATAATGGCCCCTGCAACCATTCATCAGGCCAGTTAAGGACTGGCTTTTACAGGAGCACATTCCATGGGAAAAAAGATTGTTCTTATTGGCGCAGGCAGTGCGCAATTCGGGTATGGCACCATTGGTGATATTCTGCAGAGCAAGGTGCTGGAGGGCACCCATATTATGTTGCATGATATTAACCCTGACGCCCTGGCCGTGGTGGAGGCGAACGGGAGGAAGTTCATTGAAGAACATCAACTGCCTTTCAAGATCTCCGCGACCACGAATCGGGCGGAGGCCCTGCAGGGGGCAGACTTCGTTATCAACTCGATTGAAGTTGGCAACCGCTTCGAACTCTGGGAGGAGGACTGGCGCATCCCCCAGCAATATGGGATTCGCCAGGCGTATGGCGAAAATGGCGGGCCTGGTGGATTGTTCCATTCGCTACGGATCATCCCGCCAATTCTGGAAATTTGCACAGATATCATGAAGATCTGCCCCGACGCTTTCGTGTTCAATTACAGCAACCCGATGAGCCGCATCTGCACCACTATACATCGCGCGCTGCCGGGCTTGAAGTTCATCGGCTTGTGTCATGAGATCGCCTCACTGCAGTATTTTCTTCCACAAATCCTTGGGGTTCCGTATGAAGCGCTGGAAGTGCGCGCGGGCGGTTTGAATCACTTCAGTTGTGTATTGACCGCCCGTTATAAGGCTACCGGCGCGGATGCCTACCCCGATATCCGCGCCCAAGCACCCCAATTCTTTGGCAGTATGCCTTCCCGGAGTATAGAAGAGTTGAAATATTTCAAAGAGACTGGTCATTGGGCTGAGAAGCCGGAAGATTTTGCGTCCATTGAAAAAGAATCCTGGCCTGAGCGACGTGTTTTCAAGGTCATGCTGGAGAAATTCGGTTTGATGCCCATCACCAGCGATAGTCACTTTGGCGAATACATCCAGTGGGCATATGACGTGACCGATCACAAGGGAATTCTGGATTTTTATCGGTTGTATAAGACTCAGCTCTCAACTGCCAAACCCAAGATCGAATTGAAGTTGGGTGAACGGGTTGTGTCGATCATCGAAGGGATTCTGACTGATTCCGGTTATGAAGAAGCCGCGGTGAATATCCTCAACCATGGACTGATTAAGAATCTCCCCGATTGGATTGTCGTGGAAGTCCCTGCCACAGTGCATAGTGATGGATTACATGGCGTGCCCCTGGGTGATCTGCCGCGCGGTTTTGCCGGATTGCTCATGAATCAGGTCGCAGTGCACGATATGACCGCTGAGGCGGTGATCCATAAATCAAAGACATTCGCTCTGCAGGCGCTGCTGGTGGATCCGATCGTCAGTCAATATGAAGGACTGGATGATATGCTGGATACAATGATCACCTATCAGGAGAAATGGTTGGGGTATTTACGGAGTGCCGCATAATTCCGTAAACTTCAGGTTTGGATTCTGGCCTACAAAACGGTGCCAAGAGTTTACTTATCTATGCGACAAGCGGTAAAGTAAATACAGGCCAAACCATTGAAAATACCTGTGCGAGTTTGGTAGGGCCTTCGATGTCGGCGAAGAGGAAGGTGACGGATCCGGCGGGAAGACGCTGTCCTGACTGCCCGATAGGGCGTATCGAAGGATTAGCCATCCATTTTCTCCGAGACGAATTCTATCTGCTGTTCCATCGTAGATTCGCTCTTTACCCAACTCACGTTGCATGGGGCTTGGAACCTAGCCCGTTACACCCGTCCGCTGGCAAACAGTAACCGGTCGCGCTGGAGCGGCGTGGGAGCCTGAATGGCAAAGGTGATTCTTGGTCGTGGCTGGTGCCATGGCTTAAGGGTTACGACATCCTTGGTGGGATCGCGCGAATCGAAACTCCCGGCAAGTATTGTGCCTTGATCCCTGCATTCCCAGCGCATTATTTCCCATAAGTGTTGACCAATTCTCATTTGACCGGACTCATACCAAATCCCGCTCACCGCAATATCCCGAATGATGAAATCTGATGGGAGAAGATGTACTACCCTGTTCAAAAGTCGAAGCGGTAGAGGCGGGTTGTTGAGCGTGTCCGATTTCAGGATACCGCGCGCCCAAGTCTGCGCACCCGCCAAAAGATTTCCATGGGAGTCTACGGCGGCAAAATAACGATAGGGCTTTTTGCCCTCGACTGAAACACCCAGCGCGTCGGAAATAGAATTCGGGCTGCTCGGCGGGTAAAGATTGTACTGTCTGTAAAATGTGTTTTGTTTATGAACAAATTCCTCGTATTCCTCAGGATTAATTTCACGAACCTTAACCCCTGCGAGCGACTTGGGTTTTCGTGTCAAGGTGGGAACGAATCGCACATCAACGGCTGACTCGGCGAATTCGCGGCACCATTTACTGGCTACCGCATGCGAAGCATGATTGTCATGCAGCATGCCTGTGGCGATCACACACTGATCTCCGAGTTCCTCCCTGGCCTTTTGAATGCGCCAACTGGCAATTTGATACCCAAGCCCATGCCCACGAAATTCCTTCTGCACTTTAAGTCCATCCAAAAACGCAAGCGGCAAAATCTCATCGTTAAACTGAACTTTGCTAAAACGGACAGTTCCCATCCCGACCAACCCGTCATAGTCGGCACACTCCACGACAACGCCACGGGTGCGGTTTTCAGTCCCAGAAATGATCGCACTGTACGGATCCACCTGAAAATGTGTTGTCATGTCGCCGCCGAATTCTGTGATCAGCTTTACAAGCGCGGGACTGTCGGAGGGTTGTAGTTCTCGCAGTGTGAATTTTTGGGTGTCCATAAATCTTCTTTTGTTTCGAGATGGTTTTCAGAATAAATTCGATTACTCTGATAACGCAAACTTGATGGCTTGTTCCATCGGTATCGACCTTCCGTCCGCCCAAAGTTCATTGAACTCAGCTTCAGTAAGCATGGATCGGACTTGTGCAACCACCTGATCGTACTCAACGCGTTCATAGTCTGTCATCGGCGCCTGGATTTTGTCAATGAATTAAACGGCAGTTCCTGCAAGCCAAAGACTTGAGCCAGCGCGGGGATGATTTGCGAAGGGTCAGTAAG
>DASTOH010000223.1:0-55347 GCA_035720235.1 Anaerolineales bacterium
CACAGACTACCCAAGCAGTCGTCCGTTGCGCCGCCCTTAACAAAATGACGCATCTGGGTATGCCGCAAAGTTACAAAGTCGCCTAACTCATTCAATCGAGTGAACGGATTACGCCTACCTTTCGATTTATGCACCAAAGCCACCATAATCTATTAACCGGCAACAAATGACAAAAGACTCGCCTTCACCAATGGAAAGGAAATTATTAAACATAATTCATCGTCACATTAGTGAACATGGCGAGTTACCTATTCCCAAGCAATTAGTAGATGATTTCGGATCCTCGTTGGGTAATCTGCTTACAGTCGCCAAGAGGCTCGAGAAAAATGGGTTTATTGAAAAACAAGGGAATTTGATGGGAATAACAAAAAAAGCAGAGCGCTATTTTTCTGGCGTGCTTAGGCCCATCCGCCCCAACAGCGTCGCACCTACCCAGGTCCAAATTATTGGTACTGTAAAGGCGGGAAAAACAATTCCTGAAGAATTGGAAGTTAATATGAGTGATAGCGGGGAGTTTATTTTGTTGCCTGAAACAAAACTCGAGAAGAACTCATATGCACTAAAAGTTATTGGAAGAAGCATGGAACATGAGGGGATATTTGACGGTGATTTTGTCATTGTGGAAGAGTATGATGGCATTGAGTGGCCTAAACAAGGTGATTTGATAGTAGCAAGATATTACCCACTTGATATTGAAAAGAAAAATCAAGCAGACGATATTCCTGAATCCGATTTTATGGATTTGACACTTAAGGTGTATTCAGAACAGGTAAATTCAAACAGAAAAGTTTATCGCCTTGGCTGGAAGAAGAATAATCAATCCAATCCTTACATCATATTAGCCAGCAGATTAATTCCAAAAGGTAAGGTCATCGGGGTTTATAGAAATCTACGGACCTTTAATTTTTCATCCTGATTCACAATTATTCACACTTTCGATAAAAACCATAGACTTAGAACACATGTTCTAGTATTATAAATGTAGAAATTTGTTCTGCAGCCCCTGAGGTGTTTATGAAACGACAAGCTCGAAAGCCAATAATCGAAATGAGTGTCACCGTAGATAATGGCCAAGTGAAGCTAAACTTTCACAGCCCGTCTAAATGGCTTGGAATTATTATTGCATCGTTAATTTTGTGGCGAGTGCCCGAATTATGGAAAGCAATTGAAACAGCCTACTCGTTATTGGGAAAGTAATATAGCCATGAACAACAACCCAACAACCAGCATTCAAGTATTTGGCCTCCTCGAAGGAACCTGAAGAGGCGCAGGGCGCGGGCAATTTCCCAACGTTGATTCATTTGATTATCGAGAAAGTCTCATCGTATCAAGTAATAGTGTTTTTTTCGCCGAGGTGAACAACACTCTGCATCCGCCGCGCTGTGTAAGACCTATGAAGCGCCAGAAACGGCAAAACTTCAGCCTTGTTTACCAAGTGGGCTTATAATTTTCACACACCATGCCGACAGGAAGATCAGATGAAAACAGAGAGCAAAGTCTGGCCGAATGGAATTCCTAAAGTTGGGCAGAAAGCGCAAAGATCGAGATTGGTCACAGCACGCGATATAGAGCTGTTCACCGAGATCAGCGGTGACCGTAATCCCCTGCACTACGATGAGGAAATCGCACGGAAGACTCGCTTCGGCGGTATCGTGGTCCAGGGCGGAATCATCAGCGCGATCCTGAACGCGGTCGTGGCAGAGGATCTTCCTGGTCCTGGCACTGTGTTCCTGGAAGTCAACTGGCACTTCAAAGCTCCCGTTCGACCGGGCGACATCATCACCGGAGCAGTGGAAGTCACCAAAGTGCGAGATAACAAACCGATCACAGAATTGAACACCAGCGTTTTGCTTTCCGATGGAAGCGTTGTTTTGGAAGGCAACGCGGTTTGCTATACCATGCCAATTCGATAATTCTGGGAAGGTGGCAGCGATATTAGCCCTGGTTGGCTTCGCCACAATGGACAACTCACTGCACCGACATGCGACGAGTAAGAAAAGGCCTCCGAAGTTTTGCAAGCTTCAGAGGCCTTTTCATGTAAGGGCGAAACGATCTAAGATCGCTAACGACAAAGCTTCCCCGACTCATCGTTTTCGCACCAGTGAATGAAGACGTACCCCGTAGGGCGGTTCATTGCCCTACGGGATGAAAGGAGCGACTCAACCTGCCATTACTGATCTGGCCGATGAGTCACACGGATGGCATTGATGATCGGGTCGCCATACCCGCGTCGCGTCAGGAAACGCAAGTTGAGCTGGCCGTCCGTCACCACCACGAAGAAGGTTTTGTAATCAGCCGTATAGAGGCCAACCTCAGAGGCGATGTCAAAGCCCAGTAACAACAGTACTCCTTCGGCAGTGACGTCGAAGACGCGCTGACCACGACGCCTGCCCTGGATCTCCGCAAAGTCTAGTTCAATTTGATAGACTCCGTTGGGCAACCCATCGAAGCGATATTCGACTTGCAGGCGCCGCGCGTCCTGGAAGAGTGGATCGTCCTCGGTGCCAGCGATTTGCTGTTTGGTAGTCACGATGGCGGATTGATTGGCATAGCCCCAGCTTCCGCTGGTGTAGGCTTGATCTGCCGCCCACGGGTCACCTTCGACATCAGTGTAGGCTCCGCCGCCACTGTTCACACCCTGGCGGTAGGCCGGCACGATCAGCCGGAATGGCACCGAGATGGACGGTTGACGGCCGCTGTTGCTCTGGACCAACAGTGTGGTGTCATAGACTCCCGGTGCCAGGCCGGTGCTATCCGCTGTCAGCGCGATGAGTTGGTTGCCGCCCACCGCGAGCGTGCCGCTGGATGGGCTTTCCGACAGCCACGACACAGGCGGGTTCTCGACAATTGACCAGATCATGTCTACACTGCCGGTGTTGCGGAGGGTCAGGTTGCGCGTGCGGGTATTGCCGGCAGGTAGGATGAACTGGAATGAAGCGGGACTGACCTCAGCACGGGCAGTCTTCAGCGCGAAGTCCTGCGTCACGACCGCGTCTTCCGTGTCCAGCACGACCTGGGCAGATTCGGTGCTGTAGTTCGTAGCGGAGGCCTCGGCAGTGTAGCCGCCGAGTGTCAACACCATGCGGTAGAAACCGTTCGCGTCGGTAGTTGTCTGGCGCACCACATTCGCACCTTGCAACGCGCGCACCGTCGCCCCGGCAACTGGCAGCCCGTCGTTGTAGTCGGTGACGACGCCTTGCAAGAAGCCCTGGGGAGGCAGGCGGTAGCGCACCGCCAGGTTATTGGTGATCGCTGCTTCGTTGAGGGAGTATTGCAGAGCTACCGTTCCACTATGGTTCTCGATGCCAACCGTTGCGGAATTGCCTTGCTCCCGGGCATCGTTGGCGATGTCAGTGTACTGGGTCAGGATCTGGCTATTCTCATGGAGCACCACCTCGAAGCGTATCCGCCTGGTCGTGTCGTTGAGGAAGCGCACGTTGCGCCATTCGATCACGAACTGGCGGAGAGGGGCCGTGCCTAGCAGCTGGGTGCGGACGCTGGACGAAGCATCCACGACCAGGTCATCCCAAAACGGGTAGATCGCGCCGTTGGGTGCAGTAGTGCTGGGGATGGCTCCGTTCGAGAAGCTGGTACTCGACGCCAGGAAGTTCACGTGGCCGTTGGTGGCAACGAAGGCTGAGGTATAGGTCTGCCCATAGTAGGTAAACGGGAAGGGCAGGCTCACTTGCGTTGCGGCATCGTCACCCGTCAGCGGCAGGACGGTGTTAGCATCAATAAAGCTGAACGTTTCGATCTGGCAGAAATAGCCAAAGCTGTCGGTCCGCTTCGCCAGACTAAAATCGAGTATCTCGTCGCCATCCACGACCAGGGATTGTGTTTGGGAGATATTACAGCGTCCGGCCGTGGCTTGTACGTTATAGGTGCCTTCCGGGACACTCGCAAAACTGTAGAAACCGTTCGCATCGGTCGTTGCTGGTGCGATCGGCGTGTTTAGGATCGTGACTGTCGCGTTCGCGATCGGCAGTTGGACAGTGTCGCGTACGTAGCCTGAGACTTGATGCGCTGGCGCCGATTGCAGCGTGAAGTTCTGGGTCGTGGTCAGCCCCTCGCTGACGACAACGCCATTTGCGGTCTGAGTCAGATAGCCAAAGGCGCTGGCGCTGACATCATATGTCCCAATGGGTAACAGGAAGCTGTAAGCGCCTGCCGCATCGGTGACGGTCGTTCGGTCGGTTGGACCAACAGCATGGACCGTCGCGCCGGAGATCGGAGTGTTGCTCGAATCGGTCACAACGCCACTCAGGGTGCCAGCAGGTCCGCGGGGAGATTGATCAACCGCGGCGAAGGCGTCGAGCCGGCCCTCGCCCCAGACGTTATTATTCGCGGCCGTCCCACCACAGGTCAGGACTGAGGTATCGATGGCGGTCTGGTCGAGGATACTACGCGTGAGCGAGATATTGCCGATCAACGATGGCGCCGCTGACCACATCAGTGCGACCGTTCCGGCGGTGTGTGGTGAGGCCATCGAAGTGCCGCTAATCGAGTTGTAAGCGCCGTTGTTCCACGAGGAGCGTATGTTGACGCCCGGCGCGGCGATGTCGGGCTTGATCTCCCCGCCGACAGCCGCGGGAGCTGGCCCACGACTGGAGGTGCTGGCGATCGCATTGTTGATGTCGAAGGAACCGGTGCCGTAGCTCTGAGGATAGCTGGCGGGCGAGCCGACCGTACCGCAAGCGGAACCCGCGTTGCCGTTCGAGAACGCCGGGAAGATACCCGCCGCGATCCAGGCCTGGACCGTCGCCTGATAGAACGTGTCGCTGCCGTTGTTGCTTCCCCATGAGTTGTTGACGATATGCGGACGAAGATCAGGGCGTGGGTTCTGGCCGTTCAAATCGGTCGGTGCGAGTACCCACTGACCGGAGGCCAGCAATGCTGCGTCCGAGCAGGTGGTGGTTTCGCAGCCCTTCGCTGCGATCCACTTGACGTGAGGCGCCACACCGATCTGATTCGTGCCCGGATCGCCGTCGTCACCGGCCATGGTGCCCATCGTATGTGTGCCGTGGCCGTTGTTATCGCAAGGCACCAGCGACGGGTTACCACAAACGTTAGAAGGGTCGAACCAGTTGTAGTTGTGGTCGAAACTGCCACCCCCTAGATTGCCGCGATACTGGCGAACCAGGGCCGCGTGGTTGTAGAGCACGCCGGTGTCAATATTAGCGATCACGATACCATCGCCGCGATCGTTAAAGGTTGACCAAACGAGCGGTGCGCGAATGCGATCGATGCCCCACTCCACTGTCTGGATGCGAGGCTCTTCCTTTCCGGGTTCGGGCGGCGGGATCTCATATACCTCGTCCGCAAGGATCTGCTCAACCTCCGGTCGGGCCTGGAGTTCCTCAAGGATAGCCTGGCCGCCTGTCACCCGAACTGTATTGGCGATCCAGAATGGGCGATGCTCCACACCGCGGCTTTGAAGCAGGGCTCGGATTTCCGCCTGACTGCTGTTTGCCACCGCTTGAAGCCGGTGAAAGACAAATAACCCTCTTGCGTTCCAATCGCGCATGGCGAAGGCTGGTGAGAGGTCTGCCTTTTCGCGAAGGACCACCCAGAAGGTCGTTTCATTCTGAGCGGCAAGTTGTTGTAGAACGAGGGAATCAACTCTTGCTGGAGATTGCTCATGAGAACTGGCAGACGCCCCCAAAGGCAGAACAAAGGATGCCATCAAGAGTGAGGCCACCGTCACGACGGCGAGAAGCCTTCTAAGGAATTTTGAAGCTACCATTAAATTCTCCTTGTTCCTGACTAGGCGTGGTCATGGCCATCTTTGCTGTAGTGGCTGGTGTACGATGTATCGGTCATAACCTCTTGAAGATTACAACAGGGCTCGCCAGGCCAATTTTTTTGGACGTTGCAAAACCTCCTCTCTTGAAGTTTCTGGGACTTCAGCCTGATGGCTGAAGGTTAGAGAGCGCCCTTAAAGCAAGAAACTATTGCATCCATTGCAATAGTTCCGATTTACCGTTTTATCTACCGATGCGCTCATACGACCTCCACCATCCTTGAATTCTTGCAACTGGGAAAAATTCGATCATTCGGCCATAGCGCCTACTAGACTGTCGCGGCTTCTAAGAATGGTTCGGAATCTAACCCCGTGAAATCATTGTAGCATAGACAACTTTCATTTTCAATACCCAATTTCTCAAAATTCAAAAATCGCCCGAAGGAACAATCTAGATATGATCAAAATCTGGCGCGAATCGTGAGTGAGACCTCCAAGTTCTGCTTCACGAAAACTTGAGGGCCTTTTTGCTGTACAATCAAATGATGAGCAATCCATTCACAAATGGTATTCAACTATTTGACCTCCTCCAAGGAACCTGGGCGGGCGATGGTCGCGGGGGATTTCCCACCGTTACTTCATTTGATTATCGCGAAACGCTCACCTTCACCCGCCGTGATGAGAAGACTTTGGCCTATGAACAGCGCGCCCAAAAGCGTTATGACGGTCAAACCGACTGGCTTGAATCTCATTGGGAAAATGGTTTCATCCGAATCCTTGAAAGCGACGAGTTGGAATGGGTCAGCGCTCAAATCGGTCGCAGCGAGGTGTTGATCGGTTCCATCGAATCAGTTGGCGCCATGTTCCGGATCCACTTTGTGAGCAAATCCATCATGAACGACCCGCGCATGATATCGTCCGCGCGCACGTTTGAACTGGAAGGTGACTCCCTTCACTACGAAATGGAAATGCAAACCACCAAAGTGAATCAGTCAACACAACATCTTAAAATCGCCTTGCAACGCGAGAAATAGCAGAGCCTTTTGCCAGGTTGCACCTATGAAGCAAATTCCTGATACAGAAAACGCGCCTGTCCTACGCGCTGATTTCTCAGACCAGGCCGCTTGGGAGGAAATCTGCAGGGAAATTCAAAGGCCGGTCGGTATTTTGCGTTTCCGTGCCAACGTCAACTTTATTGACGATGTTGGGTTTGCAGATATCACCAAGGATCAACTGCTGGAACTGATTCCCGCCAACTACAATCACAGCTTTATTGTCGTTGCTGACCGAACTGCAATCTCAGGAGCTGAACATCCGCTGCTCATCATTGATCTGTTTGATGAGTCTGCCCGTGAATTCCGTGCCATCCCGTCGACGATTCAAGGCATTGAAAACAACCTGTCCATTGGTAACATGGACTTTGAGGAATTTGCCGACTCTGTGGATGAAGACGGAGTGTTTCGGGGTTTTCCTGAAGACAGGCAAAATCCCTGGCTGTCCTAAAATAACTGATAAGGCTCCGCCTCCGCGCGGAGATTTGCATTTCTCGAACAGCGCTGGCCAGCCTGCTGAAGCCGTCAATGCCATCCGTTTTATGATCGGCCCCTTATCTTCCATGATTCTGCTGGACGGGATTGCCTTTGCCTTGTTCTATCCGCTTTCACCGGCGGCGCGCGAAAAGATCATGACCCGTCGTGCGACGGATTAAGCCTCGGAGGCCCGGAGAGGTAAAAATCATGGAACTTACACAGATACTTAGCTGGATCGGAACTTCAACGGGAATGCTCATTGGCATTCCCCAGCTCATCAAGACAATAAAAACAAAGAAGGCAAGCGACCTGTCCGCCACAACTTTCATCCTGATTCTGATTACTTGTTCATGTCTGTTGGTACGGGCAATCGCGATCCAGGAACTGGCATTTATTTTCTACTACACATTTCTCATTCTCATTAACTCTCTGCAGCTTTCTCTGATCTGGAAGTACAAGGATCAAAGCACAACGATTTAGACCTATTTCTGCCCTGCAGGTTGAGACCTCCGAGCTTCAATATAGCGCGGAGGTTTGCCTGTTAAATTCCCTGTTACGATTCTGCCCTCTCCTGGAACTTACAACAGTATGCTTGTGCACAACGCAGGAGATGCATGACGACGCTTATGAGTGTCCCAGCCCATTATCCGTCCATGGACGATGCCAGCCTGGCGCGTCGGGCCCACGCCGATTCCGAAGCTTTTGCGGAGTTGTATCGCCGCCACGTCAGGAGTGTCTACCGCTATCACCTGGCGCATACGGGCAATGAAAAGGATGCTGAAGACCTGACATCGCAGACCTTCATGGCGGCGCTGGAGGGCATCCGCTCGTATCGTGGGACGGGGCCCTATATCACGTGGCTGATGGGGATCGCTTCCAGACTCCGCGCCCGCTTCTTCCGAAGGAACAGGCCTGAGGTCCCGTGGGAGGCGGCGCTTCACCTCCCAAACCCCGGCCTGTCCACCGATAAAGCAGCTGCGCGGCGCCTCCAGATGGATCAGGTCCTGGGCGCGCTCAAGCACCTCAGCCGGGACCGCGCTGAAGCACTCATCCTGTGCTTTTTTAGCGAACTGTCTTTTGTAGAAGCTGGCATCGTACTCGGCAAAAGCGAAGCGGCTGTCAAAATGCTCATTTCGCGCGGCCTGCGAGACCTGCGGACCAGCACCTCTCTGGCACTGGAAGTGGACTATGAATAAAGAAATCCTGAAACAAACCCCAGCTGATGAACAACTCGTTGCCTTCCAATTGGATGCCCTAGTGGAGGACTTGCAGCTTTCCCCAACCTTTCAATGGGAATTGGAGACTCAATTGATGGAACAATATGAAACAAAAACGCAGTCCTCACAGCCGGGCTGGTATACAAAAATTATGCCGGCGGTCGGATGGGCAATATTGGCCATAGGTGCCGTGTTCCTGCTGAGTTCGACCATGCGTTCTGTGATTCCAGACCTTCAGCCTGCAGCAGCAGAGTCGCCAACCCCAGAACGCTCATTCGAAGAGGACGTAAGACAAGGCAATCGCTGTGCAGGCCTATTGACAGTTGCACACAATTTTTCGGTAGCGCTGACCGATGAATACAAAACCAGTTTTGTAATGCTCGATGAATATGCAGACCTTGAGGAAATACGTTCCTTTGCCTGGTCACCTGATGGTACACAATTGGCAGTCGTTGGCAATCTAGCCGGCCAGGGCAAGATATCTGTAAGAGATTTTGGAAAATCAATTCAATATGTCATTTCAAGCTCGGAAGTAGGCTACCTGACAGGCGCTTCCTGGTCTCGGACTGGGAAACAACTGCTCATGTGGTCAAGCCAAAACAATTCGCTCCTGTATGTGGTGAATGCAGGTGGAAACGACCTGGTCGAAAGACCACTAGACGCACAGATTTTTGGGATGCCACAATTCGCACCGGATGGCAAGAGCCTCCTTTTCTACGGAGCAGATGCATCCGGCTCCGATGGCCTTCTTCAGGCAATGGTAGATGGCTCACAAATCAAGATGGTCAGCGATCTGGTGGATAACGAGAACAGTTTTGCGTTCTCTCCAGATGGCACACGTCTGGCCTACATTGAGATGGATCGAACTCTGGGTGAAGCTCGCCTCATTGCGCAAGAGTTACCGTCAGATAACAAGACTGTCCTTGCGACCTTACCTATCCCCAAAGGATCTGGCTCCTCGATCCCCGAGTCTGCAAACTTAGGCTGGTCGCCAGATGGCAAGTCACTAGCATTCGATTTTGGAAGAGGCGCGTCGGACCGTGCCGTATATCTCGCCGATGCAGATGGTATGGGGCTCGTCAAATTGGCTGAATCCGCCCATGCGCCTGCTATTTCAGTGGATGGCGGATGCTTAGCATATATCAGCGATAAACAAGTGTTCGTGTTGGATTTAGGTGCCGCTCCATTAACTCCAACAACACCCGTATTCTTGGCAGACTTGCCCGTTGGGCGAGGTGTTGCTAGTTTTAAGCTCGACAAGCTGCAATGGAGGCCATGAGCGATTCTTGAATCAAGGAAGTAGGTCAGGCGTCGCCGTGGCGACACTTCCAGCCTGACGATCATTGACACCATAATGTTTGGCGGGTTGCCCCCTCCGTTTCACTTCGCACCCTTCGGGTACTGCCGCCCGTGGGGACGGCGTCCGCAAGGGAGGCTGCGCGGAAAACCCGCCATACAGAACGCTTCTTAGGTCCCTGATGTCTTTACTCGCAAAGACATCAGGGGTCTTTATTGACTACGAAGCGCGATACAATTCCCATCGGACATGCGTAACCGCCAGGCTGTTTTAGAGTGGACCGATAAATCGAAAAGGAAATCGTGAGCATTCAAGACTCATACAATGAATGGTCAGAGATTTATGACTCAAACGAAAACCTGACCCGCGACCTGGACGAGAAAGTAACCAGAGAGAAGCTGTCGAATCTACGTTTCCAGTCGATTCTCGAGATTGGCTGCGGGACTGGCAAAAACACCATATTTCTCGCTCAAATTGGCGAACAGGTCCACGCGCTGGACTTTTCGGAGGGAATGATCGAGAAAGCCAGAGAGAAGGTCAGGGCGGCGAACGTCCGCTTTGAGATGGCTGACCTTACCCAAACATGGAATTGTGCGAACGCGGCGTATGATCTCGTGGTCTGCAACCTGGTCCTGGAACATATCCAGGAGCTTGCCCACATTTTCTCTGAAGCCGCGCGCGTGCTTGAGATGAGAGGCAAATTCTTTGTCAATGAACTGCATCCTTTCCGCCAATACCTGGGGACAAAGGCTCGGTTTGAGCGCGCCGACTCTACCATCGAAGTGGAGGCGTTCGTCCATCACATTTCGGATTTTACGAACGCCGCGTCCGCCAGTGGCTTGAAGCTGGTGATTCTCAACGAATATTGGCACCCAGCCGACCAGGGCAAACCGCCCAGGCTGGTATCTTTACTCTTCCAGAAGGAATAAGTATCAGACATGGAAGACAGATAGCAGCAGTCCCAGGCAGATCACTTTATTCGAACTTCTCACGACGGTTGACTGCCAAGCGCTCAGGGTGACCAGCGGGTAATCCTTTCGCCGAGCGGCTCTTCCAATAACTGTAAATACCCAACGTCAGCAGGCCGGCATAGAAAATCATCATCGCCGCGAAGACCACAACTCCAGGCACAGGACCTATGGCGGCGCGTTGGATCATTTCAACGTAAGAAGCGCTTTGGGTTGGATGAGTTGACAATACCACAAGCCAACTCGCGAGCAGGACCCCATAGATTCCCACATAGTTTCGGCGCAATCGCCTCCCCATGGCTTCCCACCACGGCATATGGAAACGCGGCCATTCCATATCCTGTGCCAGCCGGTCAGCCCAGTCGGTCATGGGTGCCTTGGAGCCAGACAGCAAAGGCTGGTAGAAATTGATCTCGATCATCCGAGCGCGCGAACGCCAGATATCGAAGAACCGGTAACGGCGCGATTCTGTCGTGAGCAGGAAGGTACAGAGCAGGGCAATAATGGGGATCAATACGTGCCGCCCGATGTCATTATCACTGAACACGAAACTCAGCGCGGTGGCGCTCATGACAATCGCCCAGTGCGAAGTGGTATCGATGCGGCTGCGCCAGGCTGTGGCCTCGCCAAGCTCACCTCGATAGAGATGAATCATGGCATTGACAAATTCGCTGCGGGTTATCTGGGCCAGATCCAGGCGCTGGTCAACGGGGAGAGAAGAAGAGTCGGGCATGATAGAATCCTCCAGTGCATGTTTTGGAATGGGCAAGAGGGAACAACGATGTTGTACCATAGAAAGTGCACGCTCCGCATCCGCGTGGCTGTTCCCAACGCGGGCAGTGGTCATCAAACAGGAACCTTCATGACGCATCGAACTTTTCATCGGGATCGCTTTACCTGGCTGGCTTACCTATCACTCGCTTTTTACGGATATTTCCTCAATGGGCTGGGGCCGATTACGCCTTTCCTGAAGGAAGAGCTTCAGCTCACTTATACGGTCAGCAGTTTTCATTTCACAGCTTTCGCCATCGGCATCTTGTTGATCGGATTAGGCGGACATTTGGTCATTCAGCGCCTCGGAAACCAACGATCCCTGTGGCTGGGACTCTTTGGCATGGGCCTGAGCGCCCTGCTCTTACTGGCAGGCCGGAATCCAATCATCACCATTGGCGCATCTTTCCTCATGGGGCTGATCGGTTCGCTGATCCTCGCCATTGTCCCGGCCGCGCTTTCTGATCAACATGGCGAGCTGAAGGCTGTGGCGTTATCAGAAGCGAATGTAATTGCGTCACTGTTCGCGACCTCCGCGCCGCTGCTGGTAGGATGGTTCGCGGCTGCCGGTGCTGGATGGCGATTGGCGCTGGGAATGATGGCAGGTATTCCCATTTTGATGTATCTGGGCCTGGGGAAAGACCCCTCCTCTCCGACTGCCACATCCATCTCCAGAGAGCCAATTGAGTCTGCACGACCTCTTTCGTCCCTGTTCTGGCTATACTGGGTGGCGATCATTCTCGGAGTTTCGGTGGAGTTCTGCATGATCTTCTGGAGCGCCAATTACGTGGAACAAGCTTTAGGGATGTCAAAAGCCGCGGCCGCCCAAGCTGTGAGCCTGTTCCTGGCTGCAATGATCGTGGGCCGCGTCCTCGGCAGTCGCCTCGTTCAGCGGTTTTCGGCGCGGGCAATCGTGATCATTTCTATCCTCATGGCGGGCATCGGCTTTCTACTATTCTGGAAACCAGTCAACAACCTTGCCGGCCTGAGTGGTCTTTTTATCACAGGCCTGGGTGTGGCAAACCTCTATCCCTTGATCCTTTCCCTTGCCATCAACGCCGCGGATGGAAACACAGTCCAGGCCGGAGCACGCGCTACGTTGGCCTCTGGAACCGCGATTCTGGCGCTTCCCCTGGCCTTGGGACGTTTGGCCGACGCGATAGGCATAACGTCAGCCTATGGCCTGGTCATCCTGCTACTTGCAGGTGTTTTCTTCATCATATGGATGGCTGGCAGAATTTCTTCAGTAACTCATACATAGGACGAACTATATGGAAGGATTCTATGCCAGATAAACTATCTCAGCGAGATTTTCCTGCCAATCTTTTGGAAAAAACAGGTTATCGGCTCGAATTCAGCGATGAATTTGACGGGCCAGGTCTTGATACCGATAAGTGGTTTCCCTTTTATTTACCGCATTGGAGTTCAAGAGCGCAATCGGCACCAGACCATTATTTCAAGGACGGTAACTTAATCCTGCAAATCACAAAGGACCAGGGACCGTGGTGTCCTGAATTTGATGGAGAAGTGAGATGTTCCTCTATCCAGACAGGTGAATTTGCGGGTGCCGTAGGAAGTAAATTGGGACAGCTCAGGTTCAGCGATGCCTGCATAGTCAGGGAAGCGCAGACCAATGTTCAAAAATATACTCCCCAATACGGGTATTTTGAACTCAGAGCCAAAGGAGTCAGCACCAGCGCCAATCATGCGGCGTTCTGGATGATCGGCTATGAAGATGTCCCAGAAAGATCCGGGGAAATCGCGATCTGTGAGTTAGTCGGCTCTCACACAGGCCCCACTTCGTCAGGGATACGGTTTGGCGTACATCCCTGGGGAGATAAAAACCTGCAAGACGAATTTTATGAGGAGTTTCTAAACATAGACGCTGCCCGATATCACATCTATGGACTGGAGTGGACACCTACCCATCTTGATTTTTACGTAGACAATGCAAAAATCAAAACGATCCATCAATCACCAAGATATCCCATGCAATTTATGTTAGGTCTGTACGAGCATCCCTTCGAAGGCGCGTGGACTGGAATTTATGATCCGAGCGCTCCCTATCCCAAAAAGTTTACGATTGATTATTTCAGGGCCTATCAACCAGATGGCGGCTATTTCATTAGTGGCACAGAAAACGAATAAACGGTGATACCCGTACCATTATTTTCCAGCGACTAATTAGTAGAAATCTTACCAAGATTCTTGCAGAGGACGCTATGAGAGCACTCATTTTTGACCTGGACGGCACACTCGTTGATACAGTCTATGCTCATGTGTTTGCCTGGCAGAGGGCACTGGCTGAGGCGGGAATGGCAATCGATGGCTGGCGCATACACCGCCGGATTGGTATGAGTGGCGGTCTCTTTACCCGCGCAGTTGCGCGCGAGCTTGGGCGTGAAATCAGTCCGATAGAAGAGGCCGCCCTTCTAAGTCGACATGGGGAACTTTTCTTACAACTCCTGCCTGAGCGTCGCCCCTTGCCAGGAGCAGTAGGGTTACTTAGCTTCCTAAAATCGAGCACCGTTCTGTTTGGGATTGCAACATCCGGTCGTCGACCCGAGATCAACGCATCACTGGAGGTGCTCGGTATTGGTGATGAAACTGTAGTAGTCGAGCGCCGCGATGTCGCTCGTGCCAAGCCCGAACCTGATCTTTTCCTGGCCTGCCAGCAGCGGTTGGGTGTTGGCGCAGGCGATTGCTACGTGATTGGCGACGCGGTTTGGGATCTCCTGGCGGCGCGGCGCGCTGGCATGTTGAGCATTGGATTACTGAGTGGCGGTTATGGGGAAGATGAATTGAGTAAGGCGGGAGCCTTCCGCGTATATCGCGATACTGCCGAACTGCATCATTCGCTGGATGAGCTCGGTGTGTTGTCATAAGGAAAACGATTATGATGCAAAATCTAACCAATTGGGCCGGCAATCATACTTATCGTGCAGCTCGATTACACCGACCTGAAACAATCGAGCAGGTACAAGAAATTGTCACTCGCAGCCGTAAGCTGAAGGCGCTCGGCACACGACATTCTTTCAACGATATTGCGGACTCACTTGAGGATCTCGTCTCACTCGAGCACTTCGACCAGGTACTCGAACTGGACCGCGCGCGACGAACCATGACAGTTGAGGCTGGCATACGCTACGGTCAGCTTTGCCAGTGGCTGCACCGTGCAGGTTTTGCGCTGCATAACCTGGCATCCCTGCCGCATATTTCAGTGGCGGGCGCCTGTGCAACCGCCACACATGGTTCGGGTGGACAACATGGAAATCTTGCCACGGCTGTGGCGGCCATGGAACTGGTCAAAACAGACGGCGAGATCATCGTATTTTCCCGCAAACACGAGCCAGGGCAGTTTGAGGGAGCGGTTGTGGGACTCGGCGGGCTGGGCATTGTCACGAAGCTTACGCTGGATATCCTCCCAACATTTGAGATGCGGCAGGATGTTTTTGAAAACCTGCCGCTGGCGCAACTGGAGGATCACTTCGACGAACTCGTCTCGAGCGCCTACAGCGTCAGCCTGTTCACGGACTGGCGCAATGCGACCTTCAACCAGGTCTGGCTGAAACGCCGCGTTTCAAAGGACACTTCTTTTGAGCTGGAGCCTGAACTGTTTGGAGCAAAGCCTGCCACTCGACATCTTCACCCCATCGCGTCTCTCTCCGCCGAGCCTTGCACAGAGCAAATGGGCATCGCCGGCCCCTGGTACGAACGCCTGCCGCACTTCCGCATGGATTTCACGCCCAGCAGTGGCGAGGAATTGCAGAGTGAATACTTCCTTCCACGGCCACAGGCATTGGCGGCCCTTCACGCAATGGATCAAATCAAAGAGCATATTGCCCCGTTGCTGCAAATCTCTGAGATACGCTTCATTGCCGCGGACAATCTATGGATGAGTCCATGCTACCAGCAGGATTCTGTCTCCATTCACTTCACCTGGAAAAAGGACTGGCCCGCCGTCAGCAGGGTATTACCGCTGATCGAGGAACAACTCGCGCCGTTCCGTGCCCGGCCGCATTGGGGCAAACTGTTTACGATGCAGCCTGAACACCTGCAATCGCTGTACGCAAAGTTGCCTGAGTTTCGAGAACTGCTTCAGATGTATGATCCACAGGGTAAATTTCGCAACGCGTTTCTGGATAGGTATATTTTTGGATAGCATAGTGGGCGACCTCCTTAAAATCTGAAGAAGTCCATTGCTGTATAATAAAATCATGAACAAAACCAGTGGGAACTCCTGGAAGAGATCAGTCCTAACCTTTGCCATCAAAGTGATCGTTGCGCTGTCTATCCTGATAATTCTGCTCGGCTTTTCCGAAGTGAACAACGTTCTCCATCCGCGGCGCATCATCCCGCCCGGGAATACGCTTCGAAAATACAACATCCCATACGAAGCCGTGGACTTGATCACCGCTGACGGCATCCGGCTTTCGGCATGGTATACACCTCCGCGAAAAGGTGCGGTGATCCTGCTCGCACATGGCTACGGCGACAACCGCCCAGAATGGATCCACGCGCTGCTGGCTAAGAAGGGATATGGAGTCCTGGCCTGGGATGCACGCGCGCACGGCGAGAGTGACGGCGAAATCTCGACCATCGGGTATCTCGAAGTGCTGGACGTGCGGGCCGCGCTGGACTATGCGCTGGCGCAGCCAGACGTGGAGCATGTCGGCGCGTGGGGCGGCTCCATGGGCGGCGCGACGCTGATTCGCGCCGCGGCAGCCTTCCCTGAGATCGAAGCGCTGTTCATCGATAGTTCCTTTGCCTCGCTGGACGACGAGTTCGATTTTCTCATCCCCTATCCGATGATCAATCCGCTGGCAAAGGCCCTGGCACAGATTCGAACCGGGATCACCCTCACGGAAATCGATCCCATGCGTGACATCGCCCAGATCAGCCCGCGGCCGGTGTTTATTGTCCACGGCACGGGCGACACAGTCGCGCCGCCGGATGCAGGCAGAAAACTTTACGAGGCGGCCAGGGATCCACGCTTTTTGTGGGAGGCGGAAAACGTCCAGCACATGATGATCTATCTGGATAACCCGCGTAGATACCAACGAAGGCTGCTTGGTTTTTTCGAGGAGTGGTTGTTGAGCAAGCAATAGCTTAAGATAAGATGCTATGGGGGAATCGGCAAAAAACGGATTTATCCATTCATCCAGCTTTCATCTTGTACATTGTTCTGCATGCTATACTGAGCCATCAAGCCGTTGTTCCCTGTGCTCCATCTCACGTCCAATACCATACACATTCTGACCAGATCCTTTTCAAACAGGCTTGGAAGATTTACTGGTGCATTTGAAAGGATGAAAGAGCATGGCAAAATCCAAAGCAGAAGAGATAGAGGAAGAGGTTCGAAAGAGTGGACCCATTGGGAAGATCAAGGCATACTTCAGAGCCCTCGGTCCGGGGTTGATTGCTGGCGCGTCCGGTGATGACCCGTCTGGGATCGGCACATATGCGCAGACTGGCGCGCAGTTTGGCTATCTCCAGTTATGGATGACGCCCTTGACGTTTCCACTTCAGGCTGCCATTCAGGAAATCTGTGCGCGGGTTGCCCTGCAGACCGGCCGCGGTTTGGCTGCGAACATCCGCAAGTTTTATCCCAGGCCGATCTTGTATTTCTACATTACGATCCTATTCATTGCAAATACCATTAATATCGGCGCGGATCTCGGCGCGATGGCAGCCTCCGCTCAAATGCTGTTTGGATTACCCATTCTCCTCTTGCTGGCTGGCATAACTGTCCTTACCGTTCTGCTTCAAATCTTTATTCCTTACCAGCAATATGCAAAAGTCCTGCGCGTTTTGACGCTAACTCTTCTATCCTATGTTGTCGCGGCATTTTTTACCTCCCAGGATTGGGGACAGGCATTACGCCATACGCTGATCCCAACGTTACGACTGGATCGAGACTACTTGCTGAACCTGGTGGCGGTGTTGGGCACGACGATAACGCCCTATCTCTTTTTCTGGCAGGCGAACGAAGAGGTGGAGGAAGAGATCGATGAAGGCAAAACGACAGAGAGCCAGCGCAAAGGCCTCTCGAGAACAGAGTTGAAATGGATGCGCAGGGATGTCGTTTCCGGGGCCTTCCTGTCCAATATCGTTTTCTGGTTCATCATCGTAACGACTGCCTCCACTCTGCATCAGAATGGGATTACCCATATCGACAGCGCGCCGAAAGCGGCGGAAGCGCTCCGACCCCTGGCGGGCGATTTCGCGTATGTCCTCTTCGCAGCCGGTATTATTGGGACCGGCATGCTGGCAGTCCCGATCCTGGCCGGGTCAGCCGCCTACGCGGTTTCGGAAACGTTCAGGTTTCGTGAGGGCTTGTCCCTAAAATTTAAGCAGGCACCGGCATTCTATGGGGTAATCGCCCTGGCAACGCTCCTGGGCGCTGCCATGAATCTCATCGGTATCAATCCCATTTCGGCGCTGTATTACGCGGCGGTATTAAATGGCATGGTCTCGCCGCTCCTGCTGTTCATGGTCATGCTGATGAGCAATAATCGGAAGATCATGCAGAACAAGACAAATGGACCCGGTGCGAATATTTTGGGTTGGATGGCGACGAGTGCGATGGGAGCAGCTGCCATTGCACTGCTGGTGAGTTTGGCATGGAATTTTCAGAAATAGAAACGCAATCAATGGAGAGCAAGACCTTTGAGCGACATCACTGTCGCTCAAAAAAATTTAATGGTATCCTCATCATGCACCTGGAGTCAAATGAAGAATCCTATCGCCTCCATCCTGGGCCGTTTTCCTGCCCTGGTGATCGACGGCGCGCTCGCCACCGAGCTCGAACACCGCGGCTATAACCTGAAAGATGAATTGTGGTCCGCAAAGATCTTGTTGGAACAGCCCGAAGCCATCCAGCGACTCCATTTTGACTACTTCAAAGCCGGCGCAGATTGCGCCATCACTGCCAGTTACCAGGCTACCGTAGAGGGTTTCATGAGACGCGGCCTGGACGAACAGGAGGCGTTGGCCTTGATACAAAAATCTGTCAGGCTGGCGATTGCAGCGCGGGACGAATTCTGGGCAGAGGAATCCAACCGCACCAGCAGGCCAAAACCGTTCATTGCCGCGTCAGTAGGACCTTATGGCGCGTATCTGGCCCACGGTGAGGAATATGTTGGCAACTATGGGCTGACCAAGAATGAGCTGAAGGATTTCCATCGTCCACGCATGAGGGCATTGATCGAAGCAGGAGCGGACATGCTGGCTTGCGAGACCATACCTGCGCTGGTAGAAGCGCAGGCACTGGCTGAATTACTCAAGGAATTTCCAGTTACCAGCGCGTGGATCAGTTTCTCGGCCCGCGATGAAAAACATATTTCCGAAGGCCAGGCCTTTGCCGATTGCGTAAAGCTCCTGGACGACAACCCGCAAATCGCGGCCATTGGAATCAATTGCACGTCTCCAAAGTACATCCCATCGTTGATCCGCTCTGCCAGCAGGGCGACAAACAAACCACTTCTCACCTATCCGAACTCCGGTGAGACGTATGATCCTAACAAAATGGACTGGAACAATGATCCTGTTTCTGAATCGTTCGGAGAGCAGGCCAGGGACTGGTATGCCGCCGGGGCACGTCTGATCGGCGGCTGCTGCCGTACCACGCCGGAAGATATCCGCGTGATTGCAAGCTGGGCGCGTTCCTCGCGCGCCGGAGCAAAGTCGAAGCGCGGATAACCCTGAAAAATGAAATTTACACAAGTGCCGCCCTTCCCACAGGGACGCTTCGCAGTAGTCGACTGCGGGCATCGCACACATGTCCTGGTAAACAGTGCCAGGGTAAACTGATTCGCCGTCCGCTCAGGGCGGAAGCATATTGGGAAAAAAGAGGCTATGAAACCACCACTGAAAAAGCGCATCCTGCTCATGCTCGCGGCCTTCGCGATCCAATCCATCTATACACCCACCAGCCTTTTACTGGAGGGTGGCATTGAACCCAAACTGCCCTGGGATGTATTTCCGCTGCAAGTGGTCTGGGTGATCCCATATACATTATGTTATCCACTTTGGGCTTTCAGTATTGCCTGGTTGATCCGGAAAATGGACGAAAAACTTTTCCGCGCAACCATTGCCGGTTCCTTCTTTGCCTTTTCGCTCGGCGGGTTGATCTACATCCTGTTTCCAACCTATGTAGTCCATCCGGATATCGCCGGGAATGATATCCTTTCCAAGCTCCTGCTCCTGCTGATCTCCCTGGGCGGCGACCATGACGCCCTTCCGAGCGCCCACGTTTACCTGAGCGTCATACTCGCCCTCTTTTACGGGAAGTGGTATCCGAAATATCGATGGCTCTGGGCATGCATCGTCATCATAATCGCGTTCTCCACGCTTTTCACCAGACAACACTACGTTGCCGACGTGATCGCTGGAATGACTACAGCCTGGCTCGGTTATCGCTTTGGCTGGTGGTGGAGCAACCGCTATACCAGCCAGCCGGGCTTCCTTCGACGCAGTGCGCCGACCAGACAGGGAGATATTTCATGAAAGCCGTCCGATTGACTGAACTCGGAGCACCTTTGGAATTACAGGAAGTTCCCATGCCTGTCATTGGCGAGAAGGACATTCTGGTGCGTGTGCGGGCGGCAGGAATCTGCCACTCCGACGCGCACTACCGCGCGGGGCGTTCAACAATGGGCAGATTGCCGCTCACATTGGGACATGAAGTGGCAGGTACTGTAGAAATGGTCGGCAGGCAGGTGACCGATGTGAAAGTGGGGAATCGCGTCTGTTTACATTACAACATTTCCTGCGGCGATTGTTATTATTGCAGGATCGGCCACGAACAGTTCTGTGATACGGTAAAGATGATCGGTCATCATGTGGATGGCGGCTACGCGGAATTTATTGCCGTCCCCGCGCGGAACGCGGTCCCACTGCCGGAAGAGATACCGTTTGAAGCAGGCGCGACGTTGATGTGCGCCTCCGCGACGGCTTTCCACGCCTTAAGCAAAGGACGGGTGCAGGCTGGGGAAACCGTGGCAGTTTTCGGCGTGGGCGGACTCGGCACCTCCGCCATCCAGCTCGCCAGGGCGCTGGGCGCGGCTGAAGTCTACGCGGTGGATATCATGCGGGATAAGCTCGAACTGGCATCTGAATACAACGCGATCCCAATAGATGCGAGTCGCGTGGATGCGGTGCAGGAAATCCGAAAGTTGACGAACGGCCGTGGTGTGAATGTTTCACTGGAAATGATCGGCCTGCCCCAAACGATGGAACAGGCGATTGACAGCGTGGGAAATCTGGGACGCGCGGTGATGGTGGGCCTGAACCAGCAGCCAATCTCGATCAACACGTATAAGCAGGTGCTGGGCAAGGAGGCGGAGATCATCGGCTCGAACGATCATCTCCTGGCAGAACTACCGTTGCTGGTCGATCTGGCGCGGCGAAAAATCCTCGATACTTCGCGCGTGGTATCGCAAAGGATTCCCCTGGACGCGGACAGAATCAATTTGCGACTCGATGATCTGGAGATGTTTACCGGCGACGTACGGGCGGTAATCGTGACATAGCGCTTCGTGTGGAGGGCGAATTATCGAAGTGTAGGGAGGCAGAATCTGGGTAGAATCAGAGGGCCTGGGCAACGGCTCCACATTTTGATTTACCTTACCGGAAAAAGAGAAGGAGATCTGATGAACCCGTCAAAGATTACCCGTCCGAAGTTCCCCAGAGGCTATGTAGAGAAACCCGTTTCTTTCCTGACCTGGGACTGGGTAGCAGCACAATTGACTGAATCCAAACATTACTGGCTTTGTTCCGTGCGTCCCAATGGGCGTCCTCATGTTGTCCCGCGCTGGGGTGTATTTCTGGATAACAAGTTCTATTATGACGGCAGCCCTGAGACGCGTCACGCGCGCAACATCATGGAAAATCCACACGTCACGCTCAACCTCGAAAGCGGCAGCCAGGCCATCATCCTGGAGGGGACCGTTACGCCCGCAGGAAAACCCTCGCCCGAATTGGGAAAGAAACTCGCGCAAGCTTTCAAAAAATACAAAGAAATGGGTTACGCTCCTAAGGCCAATTCATGGGATGAAGGTGGGCTATACGTGTTTACGCCGCGCCAATGCATTGCCTGGTCCAATTTCACAGAAAACCCCACAAAGTTTGTGTTCGAGGCGGAATAATCCACTGATTAACGCAAAACGTCCCGCAGGATTTCCTGAATGAAGAGGTGAAGTGAAGCCAACCTGCGGGACGCGCGTGATCAAGAATTCGAGAACCGGTTGGCCGTTTTCAAAGCCGAGCGGATCATCAGAAATTCGCTGATGTTGTCGGCTGTGATCAAGCCTACCAACTTACCACCGTTTGTAACGGGCAGCGTCTTCGAACCCGATTCCTGCAAACGTGTCAGAGCTGTCTCGACCATGTTCTGGGAGTCGATGTCTGGCACATTGCGATGCATTACTTCTGCCACCGTGGTGGACTGGCCTTTTTTCGCAAGGGCCGAGATGAAAGTTTCCCGATCCAGGACACCCACGATATTATTGTCCTCCTCCACGACTGGGAAATCCTGCTGCGAAGTGGAGAGGATCAACTCGACGACGCGTGCGAGGGTATCCCGGGGCGAAAGGACCTGAAAATTCGTCTGCATGGCGCGAACAATGGGAATGCCGCCCAGCGAGTGCCGCACCTTTACCATGTTGGCTTCCTCTGCTGCTCCAACCCAAACAAACATGGCAATGAAGACCAGAAATGGATTGGTGAACATGCCAACAAACCCAAATACAAACGCCATGCCCTGACCGATATTGGCCGCAATCCGTGTGGCATGGAAGTATTCCATGCGGAGTGCCAACAACGCGCGCAAGACCCGGCCACCATCCATGGGAAAGGCAGGAATCAGGTTAAATGCGACTAGATAAAGATTGACGGTCATCAACCGTTGGAGAAATGAGCCACGCGCCATGCCCATAGCAGTCAGCGGTTCCAGACTGTTCGAAAGAATAAGATAGAGAATCAACACCAGGGCAATGACCAGGTTCACGGCCGGTCCGGCCAGTGCAACCCATAACTCTTCGATGGGACGATCGGGCATGCGTTCAAGGCGCGCCACCCCTCCGATCGGATATAACGTAATATCGCGCGTATGGATGCCATACCTGCGGGCCGTCAAGGCGTGCCCATACTCATGCAAAACGACGCACCCAAACAGCGCCAGGATGAAGAGAATGCCAACCAGGACCCTGCCCCAATCCTGATATTGGATCCAGTAGTTGTACCCCACCCAGGCAAGAATTAAAAGAAACGTCGCGTGTATGAAGACGTCGATTCCTGCAAAGCGACCAACTCTCCATTGCCATTTCATAAAGTCTCTCCTTTGCTGCCGCTGGTCATATGTACCAGTAAAGTTTTGGAACTGCCTTATAAACCAGATTCGGAACCTGCAGTCCACATACGCATGGCCGCCATGCGCATGCGTGCGGCATACTGAAATCATCGCCCTATGTATGTCTATTTTATAGAGACACTATTAGAATCTCATATAAATACTCTGATAATTGGATGAATTATGAATTCAAGTTAAACCCCATATGGGCATCCCATCAGGATGGTCGGGTATTTACCCCGGTGAGTGGAACGTCCCTACCCTTATGCATGCCTGCCCCTGCTCTTTATTATGGTACGTAGTGAAAGGTAAAGTGTTACTGCTAAAATTATGGAATTCGCGGAACAAACACGCATTCACAGGATACACCTTACATCGGCGAACCATGAAAATATTCAATTTCGAATGCTTGAGCACTCGATCTCTGAAACCCTGAGAACGTGTTTCTTGACTCACCCCAAAGGACACGACCCTTGCCCCGGGCGTGGCGCCACCGGGGAGTACACAAAGGTTGGGCGCGAGAAAGGCAAGTTTCGCGCGCGAAGGGTCCGTGAAAATCGTGGCTGAAATTGGCTCGAAGGCCTTTCAACAAGTCCGCAGCAGATTTTCAAAACACTCTCTGAGAGCAGTGGTAAGAATAAAAAGACATCGCTTCCTGATCGTAGCGAAAAGGATTTGACATGTGGCCATACCTCCTCCAAGGCATCCTCTTTGGATTTGCCGCGGCAGCCCAGCCTGGGCCGTTGCAGACATATATTATTTCCGAGTCCCTCGCCAAAGGCTGGAAAAAATCCATCCAGGCCGCATTTGCGCCTCTCGTCAGTGATGGACCGATCATTACGTTATGCCTGCTTCTGCTCAGCCAGGTTCCCACCTGGTTCCAGAAATTCTTATATATCGCAGGTGGATCCTTCGTTTTGTATCTTGCATATGGTGCGTACAACTCGTGGAAAAATTTTGAGACCAGCAGACGCGGCAGCGAAACAGCCAAAGGACAGAGTGTATTCAAAGCCGCATTGGTAAATATATTGAGTCCAGGGCCGTATATTTTCTGGAGTCTGGTCACAGGCCCCATTCTGATAACGGGCTGGCGTGAAGCCCCTATGTTTGGCATTACCTTTATATTGGGGTTTTATGTCACATTTATTCTGCTTCTGATATTGCTCATTTTTGTATTTGGCACCCTGAGTAACCTTGGCGAGAAGATCCAGCGCGCGTTGATCGGTCTCTCGGCCGGGGCGTTGTTTTGTTTCGGCTTGTACCAACTCTGGCTGGGAATGAATTAATGCCTGGGCTCACATAGAATAATCCGGTGAAGGCCAAAAGTGGTGGATACAATTGCCTCCACGCCCAGGCCCGCATTCTCGCAGGTTTCCGACAAATCCTGATGCACCCATTCGTGCATATACTCCGACTCATCAAGGATGGATGCCACAAACACATACGTGGAAACCCAATTCGGGTTGACGGGCACATCTGGCTCAATGATCACCACCCTCCGGCTGGTTACGCGGCGCAATTCTTTCAGGACATTTAGCTGCACCGACTCCGGCATATGATGGAGCGCCAGCGAAAGCATGGCTATCTCAAAGGATCTATCGGCAAATGCCAGACGGGTGGCCTCCATTTCCGTCCACGAGGAATGACCGTTCATGCTTTTGGCAGCCGCAATTTCCAACATGCCACGCGCCAGGTCGATGCCGACCACATTTGCACCCTGTGAGGCAAATGTCAGCGCCAATTCGCCGGTGCCGGTGCAAAGATCCAACACTTTTTCACCCGGCCGCCAGCCGCTCAACTCCATGGCTTTGCGGCGGGTGCCATGGCGTATAAACTCCCCGAGGTCATACAGGGCTGCGAATTTATTGTAATGATAGAGGACATGCCGCCGGAAATTATGATTGATATTCAGTGTAGCCATGGAAGAAGGATTCCTCTCAGGGATTTGCCGCTGGCCTAATGATTTACCAGGCTTCTGGAAAAATTTGTAGGCTGAGTTTCCAATCTATAGTTTATATAACTGCGTGGCCCTGCGTTGTCTGGTAAAACCTGCCCATGTCTTGTTCCAAATCATGTACATGGAAATGAACGCGGCTGTATGTATATCCCAGTCCTGTTTTATCTGCTGCACCTGTTACTACCTCAGAACCTCTGGCGCCGGAATTTTCTCAGGGCATCATTACTGCAATCCACGTGAGAGTTCTTTTGCCTTTCCCAGTTCATAGGGAGCGTTCATCGTCTCGAAGATCTCAATGGCTCGCTTGAGATGCGCTGCCCGTATATTGGGTTCTGTCTCAGCCATGCCCAGTTTCAATCGTACCAGGCCTTCTTCATACAGCATCCGGAATTTCTGTGCGGCTTCGAGACTCTTGTTCCATAACTTAACTGCTTTTTGGTTATCACCTGACAGCCACTCATACCAACCCTGATAGAATGGCGTGTGCGGCTGACCGATCGGGAAGACCTTTTCAAAGGAGCGCACCAGTTTGATCGCTTTCAGGGCGGAGGAACGTAGTGGTTCAGGATCGAGCTTCCGGCTGGAGTCCTGAAGCGCACTTTCCCAGAGATGGAAATAAACTTCGGCAACGGCGGAAAATCCAACATCGAGTGAGTACACCGTTGGCGAAAGATTCTCAGCTAGTTTAAGCACTTTGCCTGCGTATTGGAGCGCCTTATCATTCTGACCAAGTCGCAAATACGCCAGCGCAATCGTTCCATTGGTGTTGATTGAAGATGCAATGTTTGGAATCTCCTCCAAAATTTGAAGGGCCTCCTCGAGCATGGGAACAGCAGACGCCGCATTTCCCAGCCGAATGTTGTTCGCTGCCACACCAAACAGACCCCAGCCCTGGTGTAATGGGCTGCGCCGGCGCCGTGCATCCTCCAACAGAATCAACTGCATCTTCATGGCGAATGCTGTATCACCGGAGATCATGGCGTTCTCGCCTGCCAACACGACACTATCCCCCCATTGACGGGAATCACCAAGTTCTTCACTGATCGCTTTGGCTTCCAAGGCTTTTTCCTGCACTTCATCCCATCTTCCCACAGTGAGTTTGTAGGCGCTCGTCACGACATTGACCGTGATGATATTTGAAGGCTGGTTGACTTCCTTTGCAATCGCCAGGCCGCGCTCCACATACGAATCGGCGAGCGGATGCAATTGCATCAGGCCCGCCAAGACTCCCATACTGGCATAGGCCGTAGCCAGCTCGGCAGAGGTGCCTGCTTTTTCAGCTTCGTTCAAGAAGCGCAATACGGAGTAAATAATGGGAACTGTCTCATTCGAGTAAAAATATATGCGCGACATCAACTCATATAGACGCGCCACTTCAAGAGCCACGGCTCTTTCTTCCCCGCGCAATGTTCCAATGGAGCGCGCCGCGAAATAACGATGGAACACCTGCCGAATCACTTGCGGGAGCAATCCCAACACAAATTGAATACCTGACCTCGGAATAGGGCTTCCGAAAAGGCGCAAAGCCTCACGCACATTCCTGTCACACTCTGGCAGGTTGCCAAGCCCATAGTGTGCCAACCCCAGCCTGCTATGCCAGCGGGCCCGGCGGTATTCTTTTTGGCGTGTTTCCCGCTTCCCCTCGGCTGCGGGTAATTTTGCGTCCCATTCCAGAGCCTGGGTAAAAAATTGAATGGCTTCCTTGTTGGCATAGGTCTGCATGGCCTGCTCACCCGCCTTCTCGAGATATTCCAGGGCCTTTCTTACGGCAAGCTCGTTGCGAGTTGACTCGGTTATTTCAGCGGCTTGCGTCCAGTGATGTGCCAGCAGTGCATAATACGATTCCAGATTCCCTTCATTGGTTTGTTCGATCCATTGTGCCAACGATTGATGTAGTTGACGGCGCTGCGAATACAACATCAAGTTGTAGGCCACTTCCTGAGTGAGTGCATGTTTGAAGATATAGGCCAGATCTGGTGCTTCGTCATCGACCAGCGTAAGACTTAGACGTGTCAGGCTGTTCAGATAATCGGGCAGGGACTGCCGGTCTGATTCAATGGGGTGGATGGCTTCCAGCACCCGGTAGGCAAAGATGCGTCCGATCACGCTTGCCACTTTCAGCGTCAATTGCTGCGAGGGGTTCAAGCTGTCGATGCGGTTGGTAATGGCGGCTTGCAGCGTATCGGGAAGTGTCAGGTCCTCCAGATTCATAGAGCGCGAGTTAAGCCTGCATTCCTGATTCTCAATGTAAAGAGTCCCCGAATCCCGCAGGGCAAATGCAAGCTCCTCCGCGAAGAAAGGGTTTCCTTCTGATTTTTCGCGGATGAGCCTGCCAATCAGCGGAGGGACTGATTTCACACCCAACCGCTGGCATACCAGGGCTTCCACATCATCCAGCATCATGGCTTCGAGTTTGATGAACTGGACTTCAGGTGCATCCAACAACTGTTTATACTGCACCGGGACCGGATCGGGCAACGGGCGCGTATTCAATGCCAGCAATATCGGGCGCACTTTCTGCTGTACATCCACCAGCAAGGCCCAGGAGGCAGAATCAAACCAGTGCAGGTCTTCCATCACGATCAACAATGGCGCCTGCCTGGTTTCATGTGTGAGTACACGGGTCAACACTTCACGAATGTTACTGGCTCGAATCTCGCCCTTGAGCACCGACGTAAGTTCATTGTCCTCAATCTTAATTTGGAGAATCGTATCGAGCAGGGGCGCGTAACGTACCAGGTCGGGATCAATGGCATCTAGTTTCTCCACCACTTGTTTTTCGATCACGGCCCTAGCTTCATCCACCGAATCCACTCCAGCTAACAGTTCCTCAATATTGAAAATCCGGTTGAGCATCGGCCGCCAGGCATGATATGAACTTGATTTCTCAATCGGGTCGCCCGTGCCGTTGAGCATATGCACATGCAGTGTATCGGCCTGGCGCACGAGGTCTTCGAACAAACGCGTTTTCCCAATGCCGGCCTCGCCCTGCAAAATGATGGTGTGATGCGGAACGCCGCGCGACAACTCCTGCAGCGCGTTGGCGATAATCGATTTTTCCTCCTGACGGCCGATCAGCTCGGTGGTGGGACGGATAACGCTCTTCTTGAAATCGAGCGGATGGAAGGCTTCCACCGGTTCAGCCCGACCCTTGACCGGTTGAGGCGGCACAGACTCGAACTCCACTGCATCTTTCGCGCTGTCATACGTCAGACGATCGCAAAGGATGGAAACCCCATACTTTTCCACGATCTGGTATTGGTTACTGGCCGCCCCCATCAAACGCGCCGAGAGATTGACTGCATTGCCAATGATGGTGTATTCGCGGCGTTGATCATTGCCAATCGAGCCGCAAAAGATACGGCCGGTTGTCACACCGATATTGCTCTTCACCTTCAAATGCTGCAATTCCCTGCGGATCACGAGCGCGGCCTGCACACCGCGGGCCGGGTCATCCTCATGCGCGAATGGAGGCAGGCCCAGTGCCGCCACCACGGTGATACCCTTGTCGTCCACATTGATCTTATTGATGCTGCCTTCATATCGATAGACCGAGCGTTGAATGAGACGCGCCAGTTTCTGCGCCTCTGCCAGCTCAGTGGATTGATCGATGCCCGGCATGTTGATGAAAAGAATGGTCACCCGCCGCAATTCAGCGATCCAGCCACTTTGACCGGCCGTCAGGCGGTTGATGATCGCGCCGGGGATATAGGCGCGCAGTGAATTCTCGGCATCATCGGGAATCTCGATCCTGGGGCTGGAAACAAAAATAGAGGAGGGTTTGTCCAATTCCTTCAACCGTCCACCCTGGGCAATCGCAATCTTTAATTCGAACTCGATCGGGTCGGCCATGCAATCATTGCGTATCAAGCGCCAGGCCGAAGGCGTAAGGAGGATATCTCCTGCCCTGGCAAGGTTGTTGGCAATGCCCAGTTCGATCAATGGATTGCCGGTCAGCATGAATTCCCAGCGATTAAATTCACCGCCCACATGCACAGCCGTGATATTCCCGGAACTGACCGCAAGCTTGAGATACAGGTTGGAATCTTCCACTTTGTAATTGGAGAGACGCTGGCGAATGGCCAGGGCGCACTCGGCGGCACGCATGGTCCATTGCCACTGATCGGCTCTCGAGACTGAATCGGGCTCCCCTGAGTCCGAAACGATGTTCCAGACCGCGATCACGGCGTCACCGGCAAATTTCACGACATCCCCACCATATTCATGCACAATGTCGATCAACTGTCCAAAATACTCATTGAGGATACGCGCCAGGGTTTCAACCCCTGCAGGTCCCCGCTCTGCCAGACCTTCTGTCAGACGCGTAAAACCGGAAATATCGGCAAACAGGACCGCGGCCTGAAAATTTTCAGAGACCGGCGCCTCGATGGGCGCCGGGTCTGAGATCACCCGATTCTGAATCAACCTGGGTACATAACTGGCGAGCAACTCCGTCAACGCGGGGTTGGACATGCAGCGAAACTCCTAACCGTTTGGGAATAACATCACAGGGGATGTCGCAAGGATATGATACACCCGCCCTTATGGTTTGCAAAGGGACGCATGTTGAGCGTCCCGTAAGATCCCTTGAAGCTGTTGAGTCGGCAAGGCTTGCACATCTCCAGCATGACAGCCTCCCGGAACAAAGCGAGACCCGTTCTACTTATCTGGAATCCACAGGTGAATATCGGTCATTTCGCAGCGTGTGCCATAATCCTTGTTCGTACCCGAAAGCAGAGAGAGTCCAATATCACCGCGCAAAACCTTGCTCTTCGCCAGGGTATATTCACCGACCACCTCATCATCCACCAGCACATAGGTATAGATGCCCTTCACGATGATGGTGAAATCCGCCTCTTGGGCACTGTCGGCCGGGTTATCAAATTGCACACGTCCCGTGCCTCGCGTTAACCCTACCGGCCTGGAATAGCCTGAAGTCTGATCTGAATTGAGAAAAAGGATCTTGCTGTGGTCCAGGAAAACAGCATAATGATCCCGGTTCTCCTGGATGGCAAAGATAAACCCGCATCCCGATACATCTGCATTGCGATATGCACTGGACCATTTTACATGGGCGCTTAGGTAAAAATCACTCACCTCTTCGCCCAGCGGCAGCCAGTTATACCAATTCAGTTGGGCCCAATCGTAGGCGAAATCATCGAATTCCTTGATTTTTCCATCGCCGGTAGTAAGGTAACCCTTTTCAAAATAGGACTGAGTCCGCGAATTAAACTCTTCCATATGCTGGGTTGCCGCCAGGTTGGGCGTTTTGGTAGGACGGGGTGTTGGCGAGGGCCGTGGCGTGTTCGTTGCGGTGGGCGTAATTGTAGCGCTGGGCTGGGGCGTATCTGTCGGTGCCGGAGTGGAGGTGGACGTGGGCAAGGGTGCAAGGGCTCCACAGGCCAGTAACACGAAGGTTAGAATCATTGGAATCAACAGACTGAAACTTACCTTTTGCGTTTTCATTGTATTCTCCTTTTCGGAATCAAAATCCGCGTTCATTGCGACCCGTGAAACAGCCCGGAACACGTTCTGATCCCGTTCCAGGCAGTGTAATCTGGACTATTTAAAGCCCACTCTGGACCCAGCCATGAAAATTGGTGATCTCGCAGCGCGTGCCAAAATCCTTGTTCGTGCCTGATAGAATGGCAGGGCCAAAGCCGCCTTTATAAAACTTGTTCTTGGACAGAGTATATTCAGCAGTCAATTCCCCATTCACCAGCACGTAAGCATAGGCATCCTTGACGATCAGGGTGAAATCCGCTTCCACCGGCTCATCGAACGGATTTCCAAACTCAACCTTGCCGGTCCCGCGCGTGATGCCAACTGGGCGGTAATAGCCATAGGATTCTTCATAAATATAGAATAAGATTCCGCTTCGATCAAGGAATACGGAATATTTGTCATTATTTTCCTGAATGGCAAAGACAATACCGCAGCCCGAAAGATCTGCATTCCGATAGGCGCTCGACCACTTGAAATGTGCGCTGACATAAAAATTCTCGGCGTGGTTTTCAAAGCTCCGCCAGCTATACCAGCCAAGCTGCGCCCACTCTTCTACAAAATCCGCATATTGTCGGTTTGTTCCGTTCGTGGTGGCTAGGTACCCCAACTCGTAATATTTCTGGGTTTCAGCATCCCGGGCGTCAAAAAAGGCCTGGGTGGCCGTTCTTAAGTCTGCTATCTTCTGGGTGGCTGTCAGGTTGGGGGTGTCGGTGGGCCGTAGCGTAAAAGATGGTCTGGGAGTAAGTGTATGGGTCGGCCCCGGGCTGGGTCTGGGCGTGGAGGAGGTAACCTGTGAAGGCTGGTCTGGTAGAGGACCACAGGCGCTGAGTGTCGTCAAAAGAACCAACAACACAGATATTGTCACATTGGCTTTCTGGAAATTCATCGAATTCTCCCATGGTTGTTGCACTTCGTATCCAAAGTCTTCAAAGTGCATAATATACTCAAGATGGAATTGGCGTACAATAACAAAATACCTGAATTGGAGATGACATGCATCTTACTGAAGACATCCGCCAGAAGATCATCCGATTTCAACAGACTGAGATCACGGAATACCATATCTACAAGCGCCTCGCAAAAAAGATCAAATCGCCTGAGAACGCCAGAATCCTTGATGAGATCGCCGAGGATGAACGGCGGCATTATGAAGGCTGGAAAAAATACAGCCAGCAGGAAGTGCCGCCTCACTACTTCAACGTCTGGTTCTACTACTTCCTCAGCATGGTCTTTGGGTTCACTTTTGGAGTTAAGCTGATGGAACAGGGCGAACGAGCCGCCGAGGCAAACTATGAAGCGGTTGCCAAAGTGGTGCCCGAAGCGGCGCAATATCAGAAGGAGGAAAACCGTCACGAACAAAAATTGATCGACATGCTGGACGAAGAGCGTCTTCAGTATGCCGGTTCGGTTGTATTGGGACTTAACGACGCCCTGGTTGAACTGACCGGTGCCCTGGCAGGCCTCACCCTCGCCCTGCAAAACGTCAAACTCATCGCGCTGTCAGGTCTCATCACGGGAATTGCGGCATCTATGTCCATGGCGGCCAGCGAATATCTCTCCACGCGTTCTGAGGAGACCACCAAACAGCCCGTCCGTGCAGCGATCTATACCGGTATCGCTTACATTATCACCGTGACCTTGCTGGTCTTACCTTATTTGCTCTTCGAGAATTATTATCTCGATCTGGTCATCGCGTTGACAACCGCAGTGCTGATCATCGCGGTGTTCAATTACTATATTTCGGTCGCAAAAGGCGAATCGTTCCGCGCCCGTTTTCTGGAGATGGCGGGGTTGAGTCTGGGGGTGGCGGCCTTTTCTTTCGTGATCGGGTATCTCATTCGGCAATTGCTTGGGATTGAGGTATAGTCCGCTGGTTGAGTGGCCGGAGGCGCTAGCCGACGGCGTATCGAAACCAGCAATAGCAAGTAAATATTAAAATCGAAAGGTGTGGCCTCGATATGGGCTGAGAAAAGCGCTCAGCCCATATCGAGGCCACCGTTTGAAAAGAATGAAAATCTTAACGGTAGATATTGGCACCGGCACACAGGATATTTTCCTGTACGACTCGAATCTTGATCTCGAGAACGGATTCAAGCTTATCCTGCCCTCCCCTACTATGATGGTTCATCGCCGCCTCAAGCAGGCGCTGTCCCCATCAGGGACGCGCAAACCTATGCTGCTGACCGGGCATCAAATGGGCGGTGGACCCTCCGCCTGGGCTATCGAGGAGTACGCCCGTGCCGGTATCCCCGTGTACATGACCCCCTCCGCCGCGACCACGCTCAATGACGAACTGGAAAAGGTGGAGGCCCTGGGGATCAAGGTCATTTCCGAAGACGAAAGCAAAAAGCTCCTCCTGAGTGGCGTCGAAGGGATAAGGGAGGTCGAAAAACTGGAGTTGAAAGATTTCGATTTCGAGCTGATCTCCAGGACATTTGCCGATTACGGCATTTCACTAAAAGATTTAGATGCGATTGCCGTGGCTGTGTTTGATCATGGCAATGCGCCAGCAGGGGTCTCAGACCGGCAATTCCGTTTTGATTATCTGGATGAAAGGATCAGGGCCAAGAACTCGCTTTCAGCATTTGCTTACCTTTCGCATGATATTCCAAAGATCATGACCCGCCTCCAATCCGTGGCGGACTCGGCGGGGAATCTGCCCTGCTCACTGGTAGTAATGGATACCGCCCCGGCCGCCGTGCTGGGCGCGACCTTTGATCCCATGGTTGCCCAACGAACTCAGAAGATCATCTGCAACGTGGGCAACTTCCATACGCTGGCATTTCGTCTGGGAGAAACGGGCATCGAGGGCGTGTTTGAGCATCACACAGGCGAGATCGATCTGGCAAAACTTGAATCATTACTGCACCAGCTTGCTGATGGTTCATTGAAGCATGAGGATGTGTTCAATGACATGGGTCATGGTGCGCTTATGTATTCTGATGATCAATTTGAATTCGGGAAACATGAGTTTGATGTAGTCGTAACAGGACCTCGCCGATCGATGTTTGCAAACGACCCAACCTTGAAACCTTATTTCGCGGTGCCTTTTGGAGATATGATGATCGCGGGATGTTTTGGTCTGCTGGCGGCCACAGCGGAGATTCTGCCCAATCTGGCAGAGGCAATTTACGGGTCGTTGCGCGCAGCGGACGGGCGAGGCGTCGCGCCGTGGGATAATCCGTAACTGACGTCAGACACCTCCCGAAGGTTTGATAGGTCCGACAACTTGTTTTCAAGGAAACCCTTCGACACGCCCTACCGGGCAGTCAGGACATCGCCTTCGGGACGTTCCGCAAAAACAAAACTCACCCGCCAGATAAACTTCGGGTGAGTTTTTTTCAAATCAAAGTTGGATGAAGATCTGCGCTTCTTACTTAACCTTTACCTGGATCTTCTTCGGCCGGGCCGACTCTGCCTTGGGCAGTCTCAGCGTCAGAACGCCATCTGCGATATTCGCTTCAACTGATTCGGCTTGGATGGCAGCGGGCAGGCGCAGGGTGCGTGTGAACGGGCCATTCGGCAGTTCGCGCAGCAAATATTCATTTTCATCCGCCTTGTCCACAGGACTGCTTCGCTTGTATTCCCCTTCGATACGGACCACGTCATCCAGAACTTGAATGTTCAAGTCTTCAGATTTGAGTCCCGGCACGAGGGCAGAGAGGATATATGCCTCATCCTCTTCACGGACGTTGATACCCAGCGCAGGTTCGCGGCTCTCCATCCAGCGTCGCGCTACGCGACGATAAGGTCTGGCATAAGAGTATGGGTGCAAATAGAAGGTCATGTTTTTTATCTCCTTGGTTGATAATGATGTTGGACATAGTTTATTTTTGATGTGTAAGAAAAGAGCTAATGCCCTATAGAATTTGTATAAGAAAATCCCCTGCAGGAAATCCTACAGGGGAAGCAACACGATTATTTTGGATCTGTGTTTAGCGCAGCTCACTACCAAAGGCGCTATAGAGCCAATCCAGGTCATCGGCTCGATCTACGCGATAGACACCACCGGTACCGGCACAATTGCCATTAATTCCGTAGGATGTCACACCGCCAATCACATTGGAGTTGCCGATGAAATTTGGACCGCCTGAATCACCGAAGCAAGTGCCGCCCGTATTCGTGTTATTGGACAGCAACAGAGAGAAATCACCCGTGAAGCCCGTGTTGATTTGGAGCAGGTGAGGATACGCTACCATGCGCACGCGCTGATTATGTTCTTTCCAAGAAGCCGCATCAGGGAAGCTCATCTGAAGTCCATAGCCGACAGCCGTAAATGTGACGTCCTGGGTTCCGCGCTGAGTCGCGAGTTTATCTAATACGTCCAGTTGCGGCAACGCACCATATCTGCTCATTTTCATCGGCTTATCCAGCACGACGACACCAAGGTCATACAGATAGAACGCATTCGGGTTATATTGCGGGTGGGTGTACGGCGTACCGCCCACATCCCCTTTATAAGGATAACCATTGGCAGGAATACCTGATTCAACATCCGCCGCAAACCAGATTTCCATATGAGCAGCAGGTGCCTCAGTACAATGACCGGCGGTGAGGAAGATCGTGGACGAAAGTAACGTACCACTACATCGCCACAGTGGGTTGCCCTTGGCATCCTGAGCTACGACTAGACCCACATAGGGATGGCGATTTCCATCCAGTTCGCCATCAGTAACGGCTGCCACCGGGCTGACTGCAACGGCCAGAATCATCAGCACGGAAAGCACAGCAAAGATCATTTTCTTACGCATTCGTAAAATCTCCTTTATTCTTTTGTGGATGTCAATACGTACTAGCGAAAAACAAACAGACTGGACGAGCCACCTCCTAAGGAATTAAAAGACCGCCGGATTTTCGATCACCGGCAGTCTGCTAGTTTTCCAGTCTCTACGCAGCAGACTGGAAGATGCTTGACACTGCGTCCCCACCTCACGATGGGTTTGCCGTTTCGTTGTGCAAGACATTATAGCGGTCACGTGGACAAAACCAGTTGACCTGTAACCTTTTGCTAAAAATTCTTGCTTGTGAAAAACACGACGGGGGGAAAATGGATAGGTTACGTGACGGGTCAGCCTTTCGGTTACAAGGTGTATAGAATAGGCTTTTCCGGATTCGATTATATTTAGAGAACTCTTGGAAGGAACGCAGGAACCCGTTCACACTTGTTTTCGTCCAATAAGTGCTTGTTTCTAAGCAAGAAAACACTTAGGACAGCGAACAAAACAGGAGTAGTGATGAAAATTGATTGGCTTAAAACCAACCTCATAGCATGTTTGCTAGTAGCCCTGATTGGATGTAACCCGGTTTCTAATCCAACTGTACCAGAGGATATGACGCCTTCGTCATAGGAGGCAACATCGACTGCACCCACCCTACCGTCCCAAGGAGAAACCACGCCCATGACACCAACAATTCCAACGCCCGCCGTTTCCGGCTTAGAAAAACTGATCGAAAAAGCCAAAGAGGATTTGGCACAACGCGTGGGTGTTCCTATAACCCAAATTAGTCTTATCGAGGCCACGGAGGTTGAGTGGTCGGATTCCAGCCTGGGATGCCCCCAGCCTGGGATGGCATATATGCAGGTTATTACGCCGGGTTTTCTTATTCTGCTGGAGCATGCTGATAGGACCTATGAATATCATGCAAGCCGCCACAATACGATCGTTACTTGTGAAAACCCATCTCCGCCGGTTCCAGGAATTCCCAGCGATTCGTAGGCTCATCAGTAACTGATTTGAATGACAACAAAACAGACTGGCGGATTTCTCCGCCAGTCTGCTGGTTACAGTAGAAGTTGCCTATTGCATTACTTGATGAACACGTATACCGCCGCGTGCGCAACTTCCGTTCCGCTCATGCTGACTGCCAGCTTGGCTTGATGATCCCCGCCTGCCGCGCCGTGCACTGCCGACATGGTAACGGTTACCGTACCGGAAGCGCCCGCTGCTAATGTCAAGTCGGAGGGGCTGACTGAGAAGCCAACACCGCCACCGCCCGCATCAACAGCCACATCGAATGTCGCTGCGCCGCCGGACAGATTGGTAAGCGTCAATACAAAGGTCTGCGTCAGGCCAGAGCCAGAGGGCACTGCACCAAACGAAATACTGACCGGATCCAGCGCAACCACAGCATTCACAGCCGACCACAAGTTTTCACGTCCCGAGCCGATGACATTGACATCGGTTGCAATCGTGCCATCACTGTTCTTTAGTACGTCCTGATCGGCGGTATTGACGATCGCCGAGCGGATCTGGGCAGCTGTCCACGTCGGGTACTGTCCCTTCACCACCGCCGCCGAACCGGCCAGGTGCGGCGTGGCCATCGAGGTGCCTTGGAAGAACGCAAAGCAGCCATTGGGATCCACGGCGCTGTCACACTGTGACATCGGGATGGAGCTCAGCACGTTGACGCCCGGGGCGACCACGTCCGGTTTCACGCGGAAGTCCACGTCTGTCGGACCCTGGCTGCTGAAGCCGGCCATGAAGTCGTTGCCGACAGCGTCAAAGACGTACGCGAGTTCAGAGTGGATGGTAAAGGTGTTGCCAGTGCGACCGTTCAGGCTTGTCTGGTCAGACTTGGAAACCATGACGCCGGGGATCGTCGGCTGGTTGGCCGTGCCATCCGAGCCCATCGAGATAGGCGGCCCGAACACATTGTTGACGATGATCGCACCAACAGCGCCCGCCGTCTGCGCATTCCGGATCTTGATCGAGAACGTGCACGTCCCACGATTGATCAGGGCGATCTGTCCGGCTAGCGTGCCGGCCGCGCCGGCGGTGCAGTAAGTGCCGAGGTTGGCGCTGAGCGGGCCAGTCGCATCGGCGGTGGGGCCGAAATCGCCAACCGCTGCCGCGAACGACGCCGGGTCGGTATCATCCGTCACCTCAGCACCAAGGAAGTGGCCCACTGTAGAGGCGCCGGCGGTCAATGCGCGAGCGGCTTTGCCTGGCGATTCAATCGTATAGTGACCGGGACCACTGTTGCCCGCCGCAACCGCCACAACCATATTGGCTAGATCGAGATTATCCACTGCCATTGCAAGCAGATCATTAATGCCACTCGACCCGCCGCCGAGGCTCATATTGGCAACATCAAAACCATCAGCATAGGCGGCTTCGAGCGCATCGATGATATCCTCGCTGTGAGCATTGGTTACATCGGCAGGGAAGACGTTGTAGTTGCCCAGCAGCGCGCGGGGGGCTACGCCGGACATATCGTAGGGGATATCCACGCCCTCCACGGTGGCAGGTGTCAGGTAGTTGCAGGCTACCGTCCCGGCGACGTGGGTGCCGTGGGCATTGATCGCTTCGGGTGTATACCCACGACCGGGGGTCTTCATGTTGAAGACCTTCGCAACGATCACCTTGTTATTGGTGAAGGTAGTATCGCCGAGCTGAGTCTGGGCAGGGTAACCGGAATCGTCGAAGCAGGGATGGCTGGCGTCGATACCAGTGTCAACGATGGCGACCTTGATGCCCTCGCCGGCAGTGGCCGCGCCTCCGGCCTGGTTCCAGGCCTGGACCGCGCTGATGATCGCGAGGTCGGGATCATCTACTGTGGGATAGTACAATCCCTGATACTCAGCCCGGAGAACCATTGGCGCACTGGCAAGTGTGGAGAGTGATGTGCCATTTAATTTCACCGACACCGCATTCAGCGCTAAATCAAATTCTCCAGTAACCCTGGCGTTGCGGGCATTCTGCCTCAGCCAGGATTTGAATTCATTGCGTAGAGCTGAGAGTTGTGCCCGATACGACTTGACGGTGTTGCTGTCAAAATCAATTTTCTTGCCTTCAGGGGGCTTAGTTTTCACATACGTGGCGAGCGGGTCACCCCTGAGTTGGACCAGCGCATACTCGGTATCCACGCGGGGCCCGTCATTCGTGGAATCGGCCGAATTGCCGCCCCCGCCACCGGCTCCCGCATAGGCGCCGCCCGCAGGAGCAAAGCTGATGATCAGCATGGAAAGGACGAGTAGTACACTAAACCACTTCGTTTTCATAACTATTTCTCCTCAATTAGCTTGATTAGGATGAATGTGGATTTGTGGGTTTGCTCTTAAGTATTTCAAGTGGCAATACACCTCCTTCAACAAAAACCGCCGAATCAAAACTTCGGCGGTCTGGCGGTCTGCCAGCCTGTACGCATCAGACCGGAAGATCCATGACTTTGCGTCCCCGCCTCGCGGCGGGTTTGCCTTTTCGAGTTATAAATATTGTAGGCCGCCCCAAGTGAGAGACAAGTGTAATCTGTAACCTTTTGCCAATGAAGAAGGTACAGCGATATTGGGCCTTCACACGCACCGAGTGAGTGAGAGAGATATTCCCTCAAATTCGATGATATTTATAGAATTCCTGGCCGCAATCCGGGAACTCCTTCACACTTGGTTTCGTTCAATGAATGCTTATTTCTCAACAAGAAATAGTTTTACAACGAGACTTTGCCGTACTACGAGATTTCGGAGCCCCTTTTAAGGCTGATTTTAGGTCAAAAACGTGGCCCAAAGTCTCGTAGTACCACGAAATCTCGTTGTACTAATAGTGTATACAGGATAAATAAAACAGGAGTAAAAGTGATGAAATCCAATTGGCTCAAGATTACCCTCATCGGATGTTTATCATTCTCCCTGATGGGATGTAACACGATTGCCAATTCAAATGAATCGAACACTACAACGCCTTCACCATCCACAATAACAGAGACCGCGTCTGTTCCATCCCAACCAGGAGATTCCACACCTATGTCCCCGAATTTGCCTACACCTGCTACCTCCGGCCTACAAAACCTTGTCGAACAAGCCAAAGCAGATTTGGCGCAAAGACTCTCCATCCCCGCTAGCCAAATTATTCTTCTCGAAGCCACGGAGGCCGAATGGTCCGATTCCAGCCTGGATTGTCCGCAGCCGGGTATGTCCTATCTTCAGGTTATAACACCGGGCTATAGAATTCTACTGGAGGCTAATAATACCCAGTATGAGTATCATTCAAACCGTGATACCTATGTTGTCTACTGCGAGAATACGAACCCGCCCACCCTTCCAAAGCCCTAAAGTTTTGGAACCCTCTCGAATACCATTGGGAACAATAAAGGCTGGCAAGTTACCCTGCCAGCCTTTATTGCTACTTGCTGTAAATCACGACTTGCACTATGGTGTAACACTCTGGACGATGACATCGCCCGAACCAACCAGAACGTTCGTATCAGTCCGGACTTGAACATTGCCGAGCAATACACGACCTGCCGCCGGAGCGGCGTTCGCTGTCACACTGGCGGGTACTGTCCACGAGCTGCCAGCAGGACGCAACGCATTCGCATCGGTCACACTTACGGAACCAAATGCAGGATTAGCGAATACATCCACATAGTTATACGTGGTAGTCCCTGCCGGGACCGAGAAGCCATCGACCAGGACTGCCCAGAGGCCTTCCGCGGGGTTGTTGATTGTCACTGACTCTTCCGAGTCGCCATCGGCATTCTGGCCCGCCAAGACACATGAGCCACTGGTACAGTTGAAGACAAAGAGGTCCAGGTCAGCAGCCGGGTCAGACGGGCTGCCAATCGTTGCCCTCAAGGAAGTGGAACCAGCGGCAACAGTAACGAGAGTCACATTTTGGGCGTGATGGGCGATGGATGGGGTGTCAAGGAAAGCACTGCCCAGATCTGTTCCGACCGCTCGACCGGTAAACGCACCGAATATGTTCGTGATGTCATAGAATCGGGCAATCGGCACACCAATCGTTGCCGAAGGAATCACATCCGGATTCGGTGAGACGGTGGCGCCCAGAATGGTGGCAGTCAACGTGAACGGCGCGCTCACTGCATCAGAGTTACGGCGGGCATCAACCGTCACCTCCCACACTCCAGCTTGAGGGTCCGTCACCGTGCGGCTGGTGGGGCTGGCTGGGGTGGTGCCGACAAAGCATCCACCGGGTGCGCCATTATAGCAGTTGCTCACCGCGTTTGATTCGATAGCCAGGCCCCACGGGTGCCAGCGCAGGAACCTGATGGCGCCCAGTCCGGCACCACCACCTCCATCCATATCCACCTTGAAAGCCGGCGTTCCGGACGGGATATTGAAGAAGAAAGTCTCAAACTGACCTGGGCCGATCGATCCAGTCTTGACTACCGAGTAATCGGGCCCGATGAACTGATCCGCTGCGATAACGGTGTTCATCGTCTGATATTCGATGCCCGGATTGCCTGGATCGTCCAGATTGAGAAGGGCAGAGTGCGCGCCGCTAGTGGTCGGATTGACCGTTACATCCAAATTGACGGGTACATTCTTCGGCAATGCGATCGAACCGGCGGAACCGAATGTTCCGTCATTACCGACCCAGGAGAGATTGTAGGTCTTGGTCCCACCGGGTCCGTTGGTGCGAACGAATGTGTAGGTGCGAACATAACCATCGCCTGCCGCCACACCCTCGCGGTCATAAATACCCACACCGACTCCAGGAGTTGCAAGGAATCCACTGAGGATGGTGTTTACAGGGACTGAAGACTGAATCTCAACGGTCTTAATATTGGTCGAGAGCAAACTCCATGCGGCACCAACATCGATTAATCCGTTGCCCTGCTCATAAGCCTGGTAACGACCCGTCAGATAGCGCGAAGTGGAGTTCAGTGCCTGGCGGAGCTGCGACGGCTGATATTGCACACCAGTCTGCTGTGCCGCGCTCACCAGCAATGCCGCCGCGCCTGCCGCTTGTGGGGCGGCCATGGATGTTCCATTGAACAAGGCATATCCAACTGGGCAGGTCTGTGCGAGACACCCTTGCGGTTGCCAGAGCGGGATCGAGGAAATGGCCGCACCGGGAGCCACAATGTTGGGCTTGAAGCCACCATCCTCCCGAGGACCACGCGACGAGAAGTAGTGCAGGTTGTCGTCCTCATACAACTGCGCGCCATAGTCGGCGAGGTATGTATCGTCGGTTATGTAAGCGCCAACACTCATCACCAGCGTCGCGACTGCTGGATCGCCAGCGGTATTCATGCCCGGACCATTGTTTCCCGCGGAAATGAACATTTGAACATTATAGGTTTCAATCAGGTTGTTATATAGGATCGCGCGGGTGTTATTGCCATCATTGAGTGCCGGCAGGCCGCCGATGGACATATTGATCACGTCCACATTGCTCTGCTTGGCGACGTAGATCATGCCTTCGAACAATGCAGTCGCTGTACAGCCAGCAATGAACAGGCAGGCGCGGAGTGAAACGATCTGCGCGCCAGGCGCGGCTCCGCTCATATTGCCGCCGAACAGGCTGTTGCCCGCGGCAATTCCTGCAACGTGGGAGGCATGCGCGCCAGAGACGATACCGATGTTGACGACTTTCCGTGCGCCATCCGTCTGCATCACGAAGGGCATGCGCTCTGCCACCGCAGTGGCTGGGTTATCAACACCGAAATAGTTGACATCGTAGTTGACCTTGTAATCGGTCATCGCCATTTCATCGGCAAAACTGTTGTTCTGATTTGTATCTACCCAAACTGTGTTGCCATCGGTATTCCATAGCACAGCAAAGACACCTCGAGTGCCAGCCGGATTGCCATCACGATTCAGATCGCGTCCGACTTCGCCTCCCAGACGGGAATCATGTTCGTTGATCGTACCCACTCGATAGGTGCCTGCAGCCGGCGCTGTGAAGTTCTCTGTCACTGTCGAGGTTGGAAACGTCTTGGTGGCAGGTGGTCCAGGGTTTATTACAACCGTGGAGTTCACGTACGTAAAGCTAAAAGTTCCATCGGCGGCTGTCGTCACCTGGCTCGCCATGTTAACCCAAGTCGGGTCATTTTCAGTGAACGGATCAGTTCCAGTCACCCAGTCGATGATCTTACGTTCACCGGTACTGGTGGTCAGCAGGCTCGGATGATCAAGTGAGACACCCGTATCAACGATGCCGATAACCACGCCGCGTCCATCCCAGGTTGGGTTGGCATTCACGAACTGGGCTGCGCCGGTATCCTGGGTTGGCATGTAGGGGTTCACCCGCGGTGTACCTGCGCCAGGCACGGGCTGTGGAATAATCCCTACAACACCCTCTGCGCCCTCACCTAGATCCGGGCGCGGGTCTTCAATTGGGATGATCTCATTGAGGTCGAGACTCAGAACACCGCTCAATGTCGCCACTGTCTCCACCTTGTCGGTTGGAACAATCGCGCTGATGTAGTTGATGTCGTCCTCCCTATAACGCACAGTGCCTCCCAACTTTTGGATGCCGTTAGCAACCTTACTATTGGAACCAGGCGTCGATGCAATCATCAATGTAACTGTGGACTGACCATTCGCGATTGCTTCAGCAAGCAATGCACGGTCATGTTTAGAGAGACCCCCACCATTGCCAGACTGAGCAGAAGCCGGCGAAAATGCCGAGAATGCCACTGCCAATACCAGCACAAGCGAAAGCATACTAAAAAACTTTCGATACATGATCTTGTCTCCTCTTCAAGAGTTGGTCGGGCTATACCATTATGGGATAAAACTTCTTTGTTCCTTAATTGTGGCTGGAGCCTCCTTCTGTATGCTGTATGCAAAAACAAAAACCGCCGAACAAAAACCTCGGTGGTCTGGCGGTCTTCCAGGCTGTACGCATCAGACCGGAAGATCCATGACTTTGCGTCCCCGTCTCACGGCGGGTTTGCCCTTTCGATTCTAGACTAATAATATATGAATTCTCATCAAAAGGCAAGTCAGCGAAGGATATTTTCTATATGAAAAGGTTACAACGGTATAATCCTGATCCATGCCCAGACGTTACCTTATACGCTCTATCGTAATCGTTGCCATCCTCACAGCCGGAATCACTGCCTATTTCATGTATCGGCCCAACTCGGCGCGCCTGTTGGCGTTTCGCGCCTGGATCAACGACCCCGCCTCTCACCCGGATTGGAAGCTGAGCGCTGGATCCCGATGTGGAGCCGCCCCGTTCCTTTTCCCCAGCGACGGCTTTATCGGCTTCCTGTGGGGCGATTCCTTCCGCCCGGGCCACGCCCACCAGGGTATCGATATATTTGCCGGCACCGATGTGGGCATCACCCAGGTAATTTCGGCGTATCCAGGTTACCTGACCCGCCAACCGACCTGGAAATCTGCGATCATCGTCCGCGTCCCCAGCGATCCACTGGAACCGGGCAGGCAAATCTGGCTTTACTACACCCACATGGCCGATCAATATGGCAACTCGTATATTTCTGAAGAATTCCCCGCCGGTACACATGAAAAGTATGTGGAGGCTGGAACGTTCCTTGGTTATCAGGGCGATTACTCCGGCGATCCCAATAACCCCGTGGGCGTTCATCTGCACTTTTCGATTGTGGAAGACGATGGGACAGGACGTTTCAAGAACGAGACCGATATCAAGAACACCTACGACCCCTCTCCCTATCTGGGCCTGCCGGTCAATGGCTATGAAAACCGCGATCGAGTCCCGGTCTGCGATGCAGCCGATTAGCCGCGATTGCAGATCAGGCCCTGGGTTGATTCACGAGTCCATTCAACGAGAATCAGGAACCAGCCTGGCGCGAAGCGGAGGCGGAAGCGATTTCCATATCAGAATGTGCACGTCCGACCGCAGGCGTATTGGGTCTTCCCCTATCCAAGTTCCTGTCTGGAGGGTAGAACAAACAGGATGGTCAAAACTGTCATTGCAGGATCGGAGCATAACATGAAAGAAATAACCGAATATCGCACGAAATTGCTCAAGGAACTGCTTGCTTCAGCCAGTGAGTTTCGGAAGGCCTGCCTGGCAGTTCGAGATCCGTTCCAGCCAGTGGAAGAGGAGGGTTGGAGCGTGCACCAGATTGCGGCTCATGTGCGCGACGTGGATCGATTGGTGTATGGTCTGCGGGCAAGAAGGACCGCCGAGGAGGACAATCCTGAATTTGCAAATTTCGATGGGGATGCATATGCCCGTGAGCATTACTCGCGCGATGAATCGCTGGAAAAAATGCTGGATGGCTTCGTCCAAAGTGTTGAGTCGCTGGTTGATACATTGCATAACCTGTCCCCGGCAGCCTGGGCACGCGTCTCACGCCATGAAAAGCTGGGCGCAAACCTGACACTGCAGCTCTGGGTCGAGCGCAACTTGGCACACATGCATGAACATCTGAAAACAGTTAAGAAAGGCGAAATAAATTAACCAGGCCCCCAAGCAGCCAATTCAATTTACCAAAGCGGGATACCGATAAAACCCGAGACCCACATGAGAATTGGTTCGTAAATCTGCAAACCAAGCCAGGCAATCAGGGCTCCCAAAATCGCACCAGCCAGGACATCTGAGAGATAGTGCACACCCATGGCAACGCGCGCCAATGCCACCAGCGGTGCCCAGATCCACAAAAGGATTGCCAGCCAGGTGGGCGCCAGGGCCGAAGCGATCACCGCGATCAGGAACGCGCGGGCGGCATGTCCGGATGGAAACGAATGCGGATCGGTGTCGCGATAGATGCGTCCCCACTCGCCCTCCGGCCGCTTCCGACGTATACGGAATTTGATCACCAGTACCAGTGCCGCCAGCACGCTGATACCGAGAAACTCCACCACCTCCCATTTCCTCCACAGGGAGTTGCTGAAGAACCAGCCCATGATCAACGCCAGGCCCCAGAACCAGGAGTCACCGGAGTGCGCGAAGACTGCGGCCATAGCGCGCAATGCGCCTGGCCTCTCAGCCACGCGCATTTTTTCAGAGAGACGAGCATCCAATTCCAGGATGGTGCTCACACTCATTTCTTGGCAGTTTTCGCTTTCATGGATTTGACAGGGGACGTTTTTCTTACAGGTTTGGATCTTGAAGTGGCTGTCCTTCTTTTTGTAGCAGGCTTGCTCTGTGCTTTCGCCAGATCCTCACGCAACAATTCAAGCTGGTGCGGTTTGTCCACATCCATGCAGGGCTCAGCATGAGACCAGATAATGGCGCGTCCCTTAATACCAATACGTTCGCTGACTCGACGTACCGCATCTTCCAGAGTTAGCCGTCTCATGAAGAGCGCAAAGAGCGTGCCCCAGCCGATAATGCTGGCTTGTTTCAACGGACTTTTGCGACTGCCAATCAACTGCTCCCACATCTCGAGATGTTCTGTGGCATTGCGGACATGGCTAATATTGATATCCGCGCCACACACATCCATATCCTTTAGGTGGGTATAGGTTCGCTTCGAATTGGGAAAGCGTATCTCCATTACCTCTTTGGGGCAAACGCCGTAATACAAATCATCCTGAGTTTCCATGCAAGTTTCAACCAGCCAGTCTACCATTTCAGCTTTTAGTGTGGGAATGTCAGAGGAAACAACCAGCACATATTTGGTCTTCTTATTAAGTTCAAGCGACTTGTTGACGCCCGCAACGATATTGGAAAGCATCCGTCCCTGATTCGAAAGATAATGAAGAGGTTTGAGGCAGGTCAGGCTGTTCTTTGCAGAAAGCCCAACCAGAATAACATTATCCACATGCCTTGCGCCACCTACGGCATCCAACACCCATTGGATCATGGGTTTGCCAGCAACATCCACAAGCGCCTTTGCATCACCTTTTAGAAAGGGATATAGCGGATCTTCTGGATTTGGTATTCCGCCTGCAATTACAATTGCGTCCATACATTCTCCTTGTGGTAAGTAAACAAGTAGACACGTACACAAGTAGACAAGTTTTAATAGCGTTACGAGCACCTGTTTACATGTCTAGCTGTTTCCCTGTTTGCTAATTCAATTCCTGCAACTGCGGCTCGAAGCTCAGCTTATCGAGCAGTTCACTGTATTCAGCCCAGGTAAGTGGTCGCCTTTTGCCGGAAACAGCTACCAGCGCGGCCTCCATCATGTTTGTACCAAATGAACGGCCGTCCAATACCGGCGTGGTGGTGACCAGATATTTCACGCCGCATTTTCGGAACAATTCGACATCTTCTGGTGTCGTGGTGTTGGTAACGATCACCTTGCCTTGCATGTTTTCAGGCATGTGACGCTTGACATAATGACAGTCGCCGGCGATTACAGTGGCCCACTGATAATACTGTTGATACTTGGGAATGCGCTCTTCCTGCTTTTCACCGGTCGGGTAAAGCCATTCAAATGGAAAACGCGTCACAATCGGAATCATCAGCCTGGCAAGTGTTCGCAATCCATTCAGGCTTTTGATCGCTATGGGAACACCCAATGCGAACATCAAATCACCAAAGACCACTTCATAACCCGCCTCCACAAAGGACTTCGAAAGTCCCCAGCGATCCACACCCAACGTCACGAAAACTTTTCGGCCGCGCTCCTTGATGTAATCACCGATCTTTGCATCCAAAAAAGCAGGGGCCTTGTTTTCCAGGGTGTTTTTCAGCCCACCACCATCGAGCAGCGGAGTCTGTTTTACGAAACGCACCATCGGCTGGACGGAATGGAACGGGTAAAACTTCCCATCCACCAGGGCCCCCAGGTCGGCGCCGCCCACGCCAAACGCATCCACCTTGCCGTCGAGTTCCTTATATTTCTGCGCCGCGGCTTCCATGTCGCCGTCTGTGCCGATGCGTTCAATACTGACTTTCTCGCCCAACAGGGTTACTTCTACAGCCTTGTTGCGCCTGGACGAACCGATGCTAATGCTGACTGCTCGTTTCACGTCAAATCCTCCTCAGGTGGAATAAGGATATTATATAACGGAATCAGGTTTCGGCTATGGCGCCGGCGGAAGCGTAAACAGGAATGTTGAGCCGTGTCCCAGTTCAGATTCCACCCAGATCCGGCCGCCATGAATTTCAATGATCCGCTTTACGAGGGCAAGTCCCACACCGGTCCCATCGCTTTTAGGATCCAGTTTATTGAACAGACCAAATACGCGTTCGTGAAATTCAGGTTCAATTCCTATACCATTATCTCTAATGTAGAAAACCGGCTGATCATCCTGTTCGCCACGCTGCCCGATTTCGATCTGAGGTTGAGGCTGATCGCCCATATATTTTGTCGCGTTGTCGAGCAGATTTTGCAACACCTCCACAATGCGCGGTTTATCCACATCCACAACCGCCAGGTTGGGTTGCACAACTAGCCCGACCTGCCGGGCTTCCAGTTGTCCGCTTACCAGTAGAACGGCTTCATGTACCAGTTCATTGAAGGATACCTTCATGGGTGGGTTTACCACACGCCCAATGCGCGAGAGCTCGAGCAGTTCATTGAGCAGGTTCTGCATCTTCTTGACGGCCTCATGGATGCGCTGGATATCACCCTTCATACGTTTGGTATTGCCCGAAGCAGCATCCTGCTCCAGATAGCCCAGAAAACCGTTGATCGTTACGAGAGGGGATTTAAGATCGTGCGAAACTGTATAAGTGAACCTTTCCAGTTCGCTGTTTTTGTTTTCTAGTTCTCCGATTAATTTTTGACGTTCCTTTAATTGACTCTGCAGGTCGGAAAACAGACGTGCATTTTCCAGGGCAATCGAAACCTGGTTGGCATAGGTGAGCGCCAATTTGGCATCACGTTGATCAAACTGCCCCGGCTTGCGGCCATCCAGTGAAATAAAGCCAGTCAATCTTCCTCGTACTCTCAACGGAATCGACAGCCAGGCACGAATGTAGTTGATGGGAGGCTGGCGGAATTGGGCATATTCAGCCTGAACATCCTCGAGCAAAACATAAGGAGCACTTTGCACCCACAATGGGTAATCTGGTTCTGATTCATCGACCACGTAGGTCTTATCACTTTCCGCCATCTCCGGCAGGCCATCCTCCCCCACCAGATTTGCGATATTGCCTTTATACAACCAGACTGATGCGCTGTCATAAGCAACCACCCGCTTCAACTGTTCCAGAATTCGTTTTACGGCTTCGGTAACGTCCAATGTGGAGGTTACGATCACCGTCGTTTCACGCAGGGTTTCAGATTCCGCATTCCTGAGTTCCAGCTCATCGATCAGCCTTTGGCGCTCGTCCAATTCCTTTTGCAACGCCGCTTCATCATTCTGGCGTTTGATGGCGGCACCCAGCACATTGGATGCCACGCGGATCACATCCACTTCCATTGGAGTCCACTCGCGCTCGTGTATCACGTCATCAAACCCGATGGTGCCCCACTGCTGGCCGTCCACACTGATCCGCATTTCGAGCAATGCTTTGACATTGATGGAGCTCAAGTATTCCCGCTCTGCCTCATTAAAGAAGGAGGCGCTGCCGATGAGGGGATCGCCTCGGTCCAGAATCTCATACATCCGCTCGAATCCCATGGATTGAAGAGGCAGGTTTTGAAATGCTGGATCTTCCAAATCTGTGACACAATCCGGTGCAGTCCATTCATAAGTCATGGAGCTCAGGATTTCATTATTCTGACCTCTATGTCTTTCAAACAAATAGGCGTGGGAGGCATTGAATTCGCCGCCCAGTCTTTCGAGAGCAGCGTCGATTTGTTCGCGCCAGTTGGATGCGCGCAGGAACTGTTCCGCGGCAAAGGTTGTGGCCTCCAGCATCGCTTCACGCTGTCGCAAACTTGCCTCGATCTGCTTGCGCTCCGTAATATCCTGCATGATGCCAATCGTGCTGTGTGAGGATCCCATATCCTCAAATAATTCGATCCCCCGATCGGCAATCCATTTGGATTGCCCGTCTTTCGCCAGAATCCTGTAATCACACTTCCAATTTTCGAATTCACCGTTCCGCACTCGCCTCACGGCTTCGACCTCGTCCAGGCCGGCCAAATCTCCAACCAACTGGACTTCCTGAACGATGCTGGCCCATAACGAAGGGCTCATTTCCTCAGGCAAATAACCTGTTATCTTCTGAATCCCTGCACCAATAAAGGAATACCTGTCCAGCCGGTAATCTCGATAATAGGGAACGGCCCCGGCTGCCTCGATCGCCTGGCGATAGATCCGTTCCGACTCACGAACCGCGGCTTCGACCTCCTGACGCTGAATCGCAGCGCTGAGAATGCCTGCCGCGATCTTCAAGGCATCCACCTCAGGCGGACTCCAGTTGCGTTCCATGACCATCTCATCGAAACCGATGGTCCCCCACCAGGCACCATTCACAAACAACGGTACTTCGACAATTGCCTTGATTCCAAGTTGACCAAATCGTTCCTTTTCAGCATCAGGAAAATTGGACGAATTCCCCATAAAGAATTCGCCTTTCGTTAGGTGCTCACCTATGCCATCCGCGCCTTCCCATAGAGCATGGGTGTTCGGATAAATGGGGTTATCCAGATAGCTTGGGAAACCTGGTGCCGTCCATTCAAAAGTCAGGGTCGAAACTTTGGTGCCACCCTCCCGAAAATGATTTTCAAAAAGGTAGGCATGGGTTGCATCCATGGTCCTGCCCAGCCGTTCCAGGACGTTGTCTATGTTCGTACGCCAGTCCGAGACTTTGAGGAATTGCTCCGCGGCAAATGTTATGGCTTCCAACATCGCTTCACGCTGCCGCAGATTTGCCTCCACAAGTTTGCGATTGGTGATATCCTGTAAAATGCCAATCGAGCCGTTGGAGATGCCTCGCTCATCCAACAACTCCACCGACCTGTCGGTGAGCCACCGAATCCTCCCGTCACGCGTCCGAATTCTTTGATCACACTTCCAGGCTTTGATCCGACCCTGTCTTACAGCTTCAATTGCCTCCACCGCGCTGAACTCCGCCGCTTCATCCAGCATGATCGTCTCAAGAACCAGCTCAGACCACGTTTGTGGTCTCATTTCTTCAGCGCGATATCCGGTCATCTCAAGAATGCCCTCCCCCATAAACGGGTAACTGCCGCTCTTGTAGTCCTGATAATAAGGGACGGCATCCGCCGCCTCAATAGCACGACGATAAATCCGCTCCGACTCACGAACGGCTGATTCTGCTTCCTGACGTTGAATCGCAGCGCTCAGCACGCCCGCCGCGATCTTCAGCGCCTCCACTTCTGGGCTACTCCATTCCCTTTCCCGCTCCAGGTCGTCGAAGCCAATCGCTCCCCATTCCTTTTCATTGACAAAGATCGGCACCTCCAAAATTGCCTTTACGCCGAACTCGTCCATAGCCTCTTTTTCAATGGGATTAAATGTGGAAGAAGTGCCGGACCGCACGTCGCCCCGTCCCAGAGCCTCCACTTGTTCCTGGTAACCTTCCTGATGGACTTTCGAGTTTTGAAAATAGGGACCCTCCAAATCGCTGGGATAGCCCGGTGCTGTCCATTCGTACCGCATCGAAGTCACCAGTTCTCCCTGTGTATCCAGATGATCTTCAAAAAGATAGGCATGGGTCACATCGAGGGTTTTCCCCAGCCGTTCAAGTACCAGATTGATATTGGCCCGCCAATCTGGCGACTTCAAAAATTGTTCAGCCGCAAAAGTGACTGCTTCCAGAATCACTTCGCGCTCGCGCAATTGAGTCTCGGCGTGCTCGCGTTCCTTGAGTTCCTTCTTCAATTGATCCAGAAGGCTGGCCTTATCAATGGCGGTTGCGGCTTGCACGGCGACGTTCTCGAGTAGTTGTATCTGATCTTTGGAATACGCATCCACCTTTATACTCTGTACAGAGAGAATACCGATTACCTTTTCATTCACCACCAGGGGTATACCAAGGAATGTACGCAACACCAACTCGGAATCACGCACCGGCGCGTATTGCGCAATGACGGCCTCCGCCAACATATCCGGCAAGTAAAGTGTTTTGTTGCTGTAAATCACTCCACCGGTCAACCCTGATCTCTCGCCAAGTCTACGCGATTCATGCGGCTGTGGGATACCTCTTCGAAAAAATATTGGAAAATCCACGATATCGGTCGCCTCGTTGTAGATGGCAACGTATAGTGTGTCCACCTCAGCCAGTTTGACAATTTCAGATTGAAAGATGAGCAAAGTATCGTATAAATTTTTACCAGCCGCCAAAAGGATTCCGAGTTGATACAACAGCGACATTTCATCGGCCCGCCATTGGGCCGCCAGTTCCATCTGGCTTTGGTTTTCGAGACGTGAAATTGTCTCAATCTGAACCTGGTTCTGCTCCTCCAACTGCAATGTTCTTCTTAAGCTACGAATTACGAGGGGAAGAAGAATTAACGGGACCAGAACTGCATTGATGGTTCCCAGTATCAACACCTCGGTTTGGATTTTGCCCCACATCCACAGACTGACTAGTGACGTAACCAGATTGGTGATCAAGATAGCGCCCAGCATGGAGAACAGCACGATTTGCCATGTATGAAACGATATGAATAGGGATTTGATTTTCTCGTTCATAGGATTCCTGAATAGCTGGCGGGTGGCAGGCTAAAGTAAAATGTGGTCCCCTTCCCCACTTCACTTTCCACCCAGATGCGGCCCCCATGGACCTCGACAATTCTTTTTACCAGTGCCAGTCCAATCCCGGTACCTTCGCTTTTCACATCCAGTTTATTAAACAGCCCAAAAATGCGCTCGAAGTGGTCCGAGGAAATGCCTGTCCCGTTGTCACGCACATAAAAAACCGGCATGCCATGTTCCGCCTCCAGCCCAGTATGACCGATTTCAATACGCGGTTCCCTTTGTGCTCCCATGAATTTGGCAGCGTTATCGATCAGGTTTTGAAGCACTTCCAGCAAACGAGGTCGATCTCCAAACACAGCCGGCAGATCCGTGCCAATTTGGATGACCACATCACTCTCTACGATGCGTCCATGTACCAATTCCACCGCTTCGCGCGCCAGTTCCCCGAAGGGAATCATAGTCGAGGCGTTCTTGAGCCGTCCGATACGTGAGAGTTCCAGCAGGTCATTCAGTAGATTCTGCATCTTTTCGGTGGCATCGCTGATGCGTTTTACATCGGTCGTCACGCGTCCCGCATCCCCAGAGAGGGCATCCTGTTCCAGATAGCCCAAAAAGCCCCGAATGGTAAAGAGAGGTGACTTCAGGTCATGCGAAACTGTGTACGTAAAACGCTCCAGTTCTGCGTTCTTGTTTTCCAGTTCGGCGATCAGCTCTTTTCTTTCCTTCAATTCCCTTTGAATCTGCTCGTACAGGTTAGCGTTCGCAATCGCGACCGCCGCCTGTTGTGAAAGAGTACGGCAGAATGAAATCTCATCTTTCGTAAACTCACGTTTGCTGCGGCTGTCCCATAATTCGGTGTGACCCAGTATACGGCCCTGCACGTACAACGGCACATAAAGGACGGATCTCCCTCCGAACTCGGTCAAGATGTACCGTGCCCAGGGAGAAAGGTCTTCATCGTCGGAGTGAATGATGCTGAATTCCAGATCATTTTTTTCGTGGAACAGCCATGCTCCGTCCCGTTTGTAATACGGCACGCCTAGGTCGGAAATCTGTTCTCTTTGATTCGCACTTTCCCTGACATATTCCGCCACGGTGACGTAATACGAGTAATCCTGTTCGTACTGGGCAATATATGCGCTCGTTCCATTATTGACCACACATATTTGTTTGCAGATCTCATGTAACACCTGGTCCAGCTGCAAAGAGGATGAAATCGCCATGGAGGCGCTATGCAGGGCAATCTGTTTTTTCAGTTCATCCTGCAGTTCTGCAAAGAGACGGGCATTTTCCAGGGCAATGGCCACCTGGTTCGCAAAAGTGACGGCCAGGTAGGCATCATGCTCAGTGAATTGATTCCTGTTCCGTCCATCCAGCGCGATCAAGCCAATGATCCGTCCACGCGTCTTCAACGGGATCGCCAGCCATGACTGCACAAAGTTGTGGGGCGCCTGAAAATCCTGCAGCTCCGCCTGAACGTTGTTGTTCAAAATGTAAGGCACTTGGCCTTGCAAAACCGGGAAGGCGGAGTTGCTTTCATCCACTTCCAAAATGGTTCCTGGAACTGGAATTTCGGGGGGCAGATCCACACCAGCGATGATCACTTGCTGGCTGCCTTCAACTTTCCAGACTGAAGCAGTATCATAGGGAATGACCTGCCTGATCTGGTGCAGGACACGGTGAATGATCTCCTCCACTTCAAGCGTCCCTACAATACTGGCCAGATTTTCGCGCAGCGTTTCGGCCTCCCTGTTCTTTTGTTCAAGCTCCTTGATCAGATTCTCACGCAGGGCCAGTTCCCTTTGAAGTTCACTGAACAGATCTGCATTTTCGAGGGCGATCGCCACCTGGTCTGCAAAGGTGGTCGCCAGTTCTGCATGATGTTCAGAGAATTGCCTTTTTTTCATTCCATCCAGGGAGATCAGGCCAATAATTTTGCCGCGTTTTTTCAAGGGTACCGCCAGCCAGGAATTGACATAGGAATGTGGTCCACTGAAATCTGGCAGTTCCTCCTGAACATTATTGTTCAATATGAATGGTTTTTCTCCTTGAACGAGGGGCAGGGCGGAATTGTCAGCATCGAGGTGAAATTTCAAATCATCCAGGGGTATCTCAGGCGGCAGATCACGGCTGATCAGCAGCGTTTGCCACTCCTCATCCACGCGCCATACAGAAGCTGTGTCATATGGAATGACCAATTTGATTTGATCCAGAATACGTTCCACCACCTCCTCAAGCTCGAATGTGGTAACGATGCTGGCGAGGCTATTGCGTAAGGTTTCAGATTCCTTATTCCTGGCTTCCAGTTCGGCAATGAACCTTTCACGTTCTGTTTCCGCCCATTTTCGCTGGGTAATGTCACGCACGATGGCAAGGATGGAATCCATACCGCTGGCAACAATGCGGGCCTCATATTCATGGATACTATTGTCAATGGGCAGTTGATATTCAATGGACTCTAATTTCCCGCTGTCTAGCGCACGCTGAATGGCCGCCATGGTCTGCTCCGCAATGGATTGCGGCATCACATCACCGACCTTTCGGCCAAGAAACTGCTCGGTCGGCACAAACAAGGGTGTGGCGGGCGGCAGAATTGATTTTAGGAAAGTCCCATCTGAGGAAATTTCGAAGATTAGATCTGGAATCGCCTCCAGCAAGGCCCGCGTGCGGGCCTCACTCTGTTGCAGAGCCTGGACGGTCTGCTTTTGGACGCTCATGTCGTAGAACATGGCCAGGATGCACTCTTCCTGCCTAATCTGGATCAATTCATAGAAGGAAATTACAAAACGAATACTTCCATCCGTGTGATAGAAGAAATCATCCGGATTGAAGAGGGATCGTTTGGCCTTCAGGTTTTGAACAAATGCTTTTCGTTCCTCTGGCACATCCCACATCTTGAGTTCCTCGGCATTCCTGCCAATGGAGGTCCTGGGATCGTATCCCGTCAGATCCCAATAGGCATAATTGGCCTCAAGCAGCCTGCCTTCCTCCAGGGTGGTAATGCAAATAGCAACTGGGCTGGAATCAAAAATCTTTCTGAACTTCTCTTCGCTTTCTCGCAAAGCCTCCTCAGCCTGTCGCTGTGGAGTGATGTCCAACATGACGCCCTGCCAGAACTGGGGCTCGCCATCTCGATCCTTGAGAAGCAACGCATCGTCACGTACCCAGACCACATGGCCATCTTTTGCCACATACCGATAATCAAGGGAGAATCGTCCGTTGCGGTTGGCCTCCTCGCGTGCCCTGAAGACTCGCTCCAGATCCTCAGGGTGGATCAAATCGTTGCATAAGGTGGGCTGCGCAATCCAGTCCTTGGGGGAGTATCCAAGCATATCCTTCACTTGAGGGCTGATGTAAATCGTCTCACCCAAACCATAGGCTGCGTCTGTATAAACTACAGCGGGGATGTATTCGGCCAGAGCCCGATATTTATCCTCAGATTGCCGGATCGTCTCTTCCGCGTGTTTGCGCTCGCGCAATTCCGCTTCAAGTCCGGCGAGCGTCTGGCGGAGCTTCGCGGTCATGGAATTAAAAGCCCCTGCCAAGAGGCCAACCTCATCCTGAGTAAGGACCGGCGCGACCGCCTCCAAATCTCCGCCGGAGATGCGGGAAACTGTTTCAGTCAATAGCCGAAGCGGGCTGGTAATCCGTCGTGCAAAAACGATAACCACAAGTACAAGAACGAGTGAGAGACCTAAGCCGGCTGCAAGGATATTGAGTGCCAGGCGACGTGCTGGCCACAAGGCAGTATCCTCATCGATTTCAACGATCAGTGCCGCGTTTTGATTTTCGATCCAGAGATACTCGCCAATCACAGGAACTC
>DASTOH010000224.1:0-35279 GCA_035720235.1 Anaerolineales bacterium
CACAGACTACCCAAGCAGTCGTCCGTTGCGCCGCCCTTAACAAAATGACGCATCTGGGTATGCCGCAAAGTTACAAAGTCGCCTAACTCATTCAATCGAGTGAACGGATTACGCCTACCTTTCGATTTATGCACCAAAGCCGTATGAAATTACAAATTACAGCGACAGGCTTCTCATCTGCCAATCAAGGGTTATAATCAAAACGAAAGAATCATCAAGGGTAAAGGACAAAAGGAAAGAGTAAGCAATTATTCTGATGAAACGTTTCACCCTGCACACGAACGAAAATAAACGTCACCGCGCCGCAACCATACGTTGCTCTGTTCTGTGGAACGAGGTTGCGTAGCGTTCATCCTCGGCTCTCAAGGAGGAAATGGATGTCCGTTGAACATGTAGATGTCCTGATCGTCGGGGCTGGTCTTTCTGGGATCGGCGCCGCCTACTACCTTCAGACCCACTGCCCCAAAAAGAGCTACGCCATCCTGGAGGGACGCAACGCGATTGGTGGTACCTGGGACTTATTCCGCTACCCGGGCGTGCGCTCCGACTCCGATATGTACACACTGGGCTTCTCGTTTCGACCCTGGCATGAACCGCAGGCCATTGCCGATGGTCCGTCGATCCTTGCCTACATTCGGGAAACGGCGCAGGCGTACGGCATCGATCAGAAGATCCGCTTCGGGCACCGGGTGCGGTGGGCCGAATGGTCCTCCGGCGATATGCGCTGGACGGTCGAGGCGGAACGCGCCTCTGGCGAGGTCGTTCGACTAACCTGCAGCTTCCTGTATATGTGCAGTGGCTACTATGAGTACGAGCGGGGATACATGCCAGAGTGGCCCGACATCGAACAGTTCGCCGGTCAGATCGTGCACCCACAGCAGTGGCCACAGGATCTCGATTATGCCGGAAAACGCGTGGTGGTGATCGGTAGCGGCGCGACCGCGGTCACACTTGTGCCTGCCATGGCCAAACAGGCTGCCCACGTAACCATGCTCCAGCGCTCGCCCACATACGTTGTGTCCCTGCCTTCCGAGGATGCTACTGCCAATTGGCTACGCGGCCACCTGCCGCCTCGCCTGGCCTACGACCTTGTCCGCTGGAAAAATGTGCTGATAACCCTGTACTACTACAACCTGATGCGCCGTCGGCCCGCGCGGATGAAGCAGAACCTCATCGAGCTGGTACGGGCGCAACTCGGCTCAACCTATGATGTGGACACGCACTTCTCGCCCCGCTACAATCCGTGGGACCAGCGGATGTGTTTTGTTCCCGATGGTGACTTGTTCAACGCCATCAACGCCGGCACTGTGTCGGTGGTGACGGACCACATCGATACCTTCACGCCTACCGGTATCCGCCTGCGCTCCGGGGCGGAGCTCACCGCCGATATCATCGTCACCGCCACAGGCCTGGTAATGAAGCTGATGAGCGGTGTGGAGCTGGTAGTGGATGGTCGCCCGGTGGAACTGGCGCAGACCATGAGCTACAAGGGTATGATGTTCAGCGATATCCCCAATCTGGCCGGTGCGATCGGTTACACCAATGCCTCTTGGACGCTCAAGTGCGAGCTGGCTTCCCAGTACGTCTGCCGTCTGCTCAACTTCATGGACAAGCATGGTTATGTTCAGTGCACACCCCGCAAAACAGATCCCGCCATTACGGAGGAGCCGATATTGAGCTTTACCTCAGGCTATGTCCAGCGCGCGCTGCCATCCCTGCCGCACCAGGGATCGAAACGCCCGTGGAAGCTGTACCAAAACTATCTCCTCGATATGATTACCTTCCGGCTTGGCAGGGTCGATGACGGCATCATGGAATTCAGGTCTCGTCAAAATGCGACGCCCGCAGCAACACAAGGAGGATTGGTATGAACACTGAGATGAAATTGGAAAATCGGACCGCGGTCGTGACGGGCGCCGCGAGCGGCATCGGGCGAGGCCTGGCCGGGGCGTTGGCCCGACGGCGCTGCCACCTGGCGCTCGCCGATATCAATGAGGCGGGCTTGGAGCGCACCGTCGAATTAGTTGCGACCCCAGGCCTGCGTATCAGTTGTCACCGGCTTGACGTTTCCAATGCCGAGGCAGTGGCTGGCTTCCCGCAGGTCGTGCTGACTAGCCACCCTGGCGTCGACCTGCTTTTTAACGTCGCCGGTGTAGCGCTCTGGGGGACCTTCGAGCAGATCAGTGATGCTGACTTTGAATGGCTGTTCGGGATCAATTTCCATGGCCTGGTACGAATGACACGGGCTTTCCTACCCCTGCTCAAGAAAAGTGATGATGCCCGGCTGGTAAACATGTCCAGCGTGTTTGGCTTGATCGGTCCGCCTGGGCAAACGGCTTACGCGGCGAGCAAATTTGCCGTACGCGGGTTCTCTGAGGCGCTCCGGCATGAACTTGAGGGCTCGCATGTCGGTGTCACCGTTGTGCACCCTGGCGGCATCGCCACGGCCATTGCCGAAACCGCACGTGTCTCTGCCGGTATATCCAATGAAGAATTGGAGACGGAACGAGCGAACTCGCGTAAGTTGTTGACGCTGTCACCGGAGGTTGCAGCCGAGACCATCGTTCGAGGCGTCGAGCGCCGAAAAGCACGCGTGCTGATTGGGACGGATGCGAAGGCCATCGATATCATGGCACGCGTGGCGCCCGTGTCGTATCGGCGAGTGCTCGAGCGACTCCTCCAAAATAGGTGACAGAATGACTCAAAATGACATACCAGATTGGTCCGACGATACCGTCCTGCCCGGCTTCCAGGTGGCGACCTTGCGCTTCCCGGATGATGATGACGGCCCCGTGTATGCCACACTGGTCCGGCGACGGGCAAGCCAGCCCACACAGCGGGCGGTGCTGTACATCCACGGCTTTACCGACTACTTCTTTCAGGTCCACCTGGCCGACGAGTTTACGAGACGGGGTTACAACTTCTACGCTTTGGATCTGCGCAAATACGGCCGTTCGCTGCGAGGCGCGCCCCACCCCAACTATTGTCTTGATCTGCGCGAGTATTTCGCCGAGATCTCTACAGCACTGCGAATCATCGCCGAGCAGGATGGTAACCATTGGGTCATGCTGAATGCACATTCCACCGGTGGCTTGACGAGTGCCCTCTACGCCGACGGCGGCGCAGAACGACACCGCATCCAGGCCCTGGTATTGAACAGCCCATTCTTCGACTTCAACCTCGATCGCCGTGAGCTGACCATGATCAAGGTGCTGGCCAGCCTCGCCGGTGTCTTCCCATATGCCCGGATCCCGCCCAAAGGACCGGTGCCCTACATTCAGAGTATCCATGCCGATCATCATGGTGAATGGTCGTTTGACCTTCAGTGGCGACCGCTTCACGGCTTCCCGGTCTATGCTGGCTGGATCCGTGCGATCTTACGTGCTCACAAGCAGGTGCGCCAGGGACTGGCGATTCCATGTCCTGTACTCGTGTTGCATGCCGCGGCCAGGGTGAGAGGACCCGAGTGGCACGATGGCTTTCAGAGCGCTGATAGCATTCTCAATGTGGAGCATATTCGTGAGGGGAGCCGTCACCTGGGACCGAACGTCACAGTGCGTGAGGTGAGGGATGGATTACACGATCTCGTCTTGTCCCGGCCAGATGTTCGTACGCAGGTGTTTGCGGAGCTGTTTCGCTGGTTGGATAGCGTCCCTCAGCCGATCTCCACTGAATCTCACGGAGCCAGAACCTTCGCATCTAAACCCTCATCGTAATGCGGATCGGAGGTCTGCTTGATGAAGCAGACACATACGATCTTCTACAGCTGTTACGATTTAGACCGGGTCAGATAGCCTAATCCACTTTGACCATCCATGATAATTTCCAGCTGATAGCCCGGACGCTCCGTTGGAATATGGATAATCTTGATGCAACGGCTGGCGTTGGTTTGCTCCGCAAAAAAAGTTGGCAGCTGGTTCTCAGCCCGCCTGATGAATTCCTGATTTAGGTGATCTCCAGGTTCCGCCAGGTGCACCGCCAGCGGGTAGATTTGTGATTCCACCAGGTCTTGAAAGAAATGTGTCCCATAAGAGGGTTCGGAACTGAAGCCACTCTGGTTACTGGCCACTTCCACCAGCGCGCGCGCATTGAATATGTCGGCATACGTAACGGGCACCCCTTGCATGGGGTCTGACGATCCCCAGCGGCCAGGACCAATCAAAATAAAAGTCTGTCCTTCCAGTGCGGTGTTTATCCGGCCGATATAACGAGCTACCTCGAAATGCTGTTCGAGAGTATCCAATTGATAATAGGCCTGTGAGTCCACGTAGATGATGTATTCGACCTGGCTCACACGCCCCTGAGGCACCATCCGTGTGCAAAGCAAAATTTTATCCTGGGCTGCCAGGTCTGTGGGCAGGGCCTGGACTTCGCGACTCTCCGCGCTCCATTGGTTTTGCGGACGGCATTGCAGCAGATGAAAATCAAGTACCGGTTGATCCGCAGGACTGCTTCGCTGGTCGCTTCCAGGAGTAACCGAAACGGCAAATTCAATATCTACCGGCTGTTCGTATTGTTCCGCGAGGCGGGTTAGAACCGTTTTCATCAACGGGACAAACGAACCACGCCTCAGGAGTCCATCAAAGGTCAATACGAGCTGCGCCGGGTCAATGCTCCGCATGAGGTAAAGTGGCGGATGAATTGTCTCGCCATCATCCACCGAAACCAACCAGCGCAGGGGAGGGTAATCTGACCCCAGGACTGATTCAGCCGGCACGGTGGTCAGGGTATTTTGCTCCAGGTCAAGTGCATCTACAAAATGCTGCGAATAGTAGTGAATGGCTTTTGGCATCACCTCGGGGCGGAGTTGGGGATGACTGAGATTGACCATACGCGGATAATCGCCAGCAATACGATCTACCGCGCGGGTTCCCAGCCCCATCACCAGCCGCATAAAGCCCTCTTCACGTTTTAGAGCCGTATTCCATACAATGGGACTATAGCTATACGCCACACCGGCCAGCGCCGGGAAAAAGTATTGGCGGTGGCGTTCTCCCTGCACCTCCTGCAGCAGGATCGCCATACGTTCATCGTAATCCAGCAAACCCACGTGGCGGCGATACATGAGCGCATCCGGGCCAAAGACACTGGCATAAATCTGACGGATGGCCCGAGTCAGGTCGCGCATGTTTTCTTTGATGGTTCCCTGATTCGGGCAGAAGATACTCAGGTATTTCCCCGCAAATGACATGCCAAAATTGTCTTCCAACAGGCTGGAAGAACGGACGATCAAAGGTGTGCTGCCCACCAGGCGCAGGATATCACGCAGTTGATGAGCAATCTCATCTGGGAAGCGCCCGTGAGAATATTGTTCCTGAATCTTTGGGTAATCGTCGCGGATCTGTTCGGCAGTCTTGTATTTCTGGTTCAGGAATTCCAGGTGGTTGCCCGACATAAAATCATAGAACACATCTGCGCCGATGAAGTAGGATTGCGGCAGGCGAATCTGGTCAAAGATCTCGGCGGCGGTACCTTGCAGGATCTTGTACGCCAACAGCAGACCGGCAGACTTGCCTCCGATTTTTCCGGTGCCAATGCGGCGTTCCAGGATCATATTGAAATCGGCGGCGGTGAACCAGCGCCTGGCAATATGAATAAAGGCCAACTGGTCGCTGACCAGGCTCTTGAGCAGTACGACGCGCAGTTCCTGCAGGTGATGATCGATGGCCGCGCGCTCTTCCTCCAGCAACGCTTCATACTTTTCCGCCTGCCTGAGAACCATTTCCAACGGTGCCAGTTCCGGATTGAATGGCAGGCTTTGGTCTGGCGAGATGCTGCTGCCATCCGCCCGGGGCGTATGCAGTTCGTCCAGGATATGATGGAGAATCTCGATGGGCAGGTTATAGGCGAAGTAGAAATCGGTCAGGGTTCTGCGCACCCGGCTCCAGCGGAGATCCCACTGTTGAGCACTCTCTTCCACAAGTCCATCGCGTATCCCCTCACGCTGTTGCGACAGAACGGCTTTCTCTTTCACTTCCGCATCGAATCGTTGCGGCGTGATAATCCCCCGGCGGAAGAGTTCCTCTCGCATCCGGCGGCGGATGCCTGATGCCAGCATTGGATACTGGGCAATCAGTAGATAGATTTCCAGAATTTTGGATGATTCAGGCGGAGTATGAAACATTGTAACTACCGGTAATGTCTCCCTATTCTCATACGCAAGGAGACACTATACTAAAGGGTATCGAGATTATAGTCTATGCCCAACCGCGCAAACGGAACGCTTCCCAAAGGGAGCGCGGGGTCGAGCCTGCACAGTCTCAGACCGGTTGGATGGATGATGCTTAAGATGATCGATGGCGCCTGTCACGACGGGCACTACATGGTGGGTTAGCGAGCTTTACCGTGTAATCAAAGCACTAGTGATGTCATTGCCGTGATTCACAATCAAAGATATATGACCTTCATCTGGATAGTAGGTTGTCTTGCAGGTTGTGAGTTTTTGGGCTAGAGCTCGTACCGCCGTAACAGGTATTTGTGTATCACGCTCGCCATGCCAAAGATATAGATTTGACAATGTAATATCTTCCAACCGAAATCCCCAGTTGCGACTTCCTATCAAAGTGCCATCGAAAGCTGCCCCGCTGGTTCCTTGCTTTACAGATTCGGCGAGTGAAGCACTCATAATCTCGGCCACTCCTGGGACGGTCAACGCTTTTTTATCGGGATCTACCCACCTTTGAGATGCTCTGGTTAATAATTTCCTGGCATTTTCTTCATCGCGAAAGAAGCGTTTTGTAATGGGCAAAATCAACCAGGGTAGCCAGCTTGACAAAAATGTGAGAAATAAACTTGTGTGACCAACACCTGAGACAATACCGCAGGAATTCAAGCGGTCAGGAATTTTGTAAGCACATGCCAGCGCATAAGGACCGCCGCCAGAAAATCCTATTGCTGAAAAGCGGTCGATTTGTAAGCTATCTGCCAATCCACTTACATCATCCACCCAATCTAACAAAGTACGTCTGGCTTTATATGTTGAAAGTCCCATACCAGGCCGGTCAACGCCGATCAGACGAATCCCAGGTTTCATCGCTTCATCGGCTAAAAACCTGGCTTCCAATCGAGAACCTGGGTGTCCATGAAAGTAAATGAGTGGCTTCCCCATGGGATGACCATACTCCGCAAATCCAAGTATTCTTCCATCACGAAGTCTTATTGTTTGGTCTGGACTATTGATCATGATGAAGACTCTCCAGCTTGTATCAGGACGAGAGAAAAAAGTCCTAAAATGCCACAAATAACAAAGCCCCAGGCTAATCCCAAAAATTGAGAGAGTACACCGATTAGAATTGGCCCAACCATATCTCCAAACTCTTTGAAGGAGCCTGCGGCACCCATCGTTGCACCAAGCTTCCCACCCTCAGCTAGTTTACTTACCAACGTATCTGTATTTGTGCAAACGATACCGACTCCTATCCCTGCAATAATGGCATCGACAATCAGTAACAGATCTTTTACAAAAGGCGCTGCAATAATGCTAATTGCAGAAAGGATCAGTCCAACACGGATTGTCGTTGTAACATCTGTTTTATCGGCAAGATATCCTGCCGCAGGTTGAATGAGAAGATAACTCAAAGCAACCAGCGAAAGAATTAAGCCTGTTTGAACCGGGCTATATTGAAGTACATACACACGAACCGGCAGGAAGCCAAAAAGAATGCTCACAAAAAACATATTGACGACGATGATCGCATACCAGCGTATCAGTTTGGGGTCTCTAAAAACCGAAACAAATGACTGAAGCGAAAAATCATCATCGTCATCATCCAAATCAACTTTCTCTTTTACATCTGGAAGAAACAAAGACAGCACCAATGCCAGTACACCGATCCCAGCAGCCGCTACAAAGATGTTGCTGAAATGACTTTGGGCAATAATGAATCCGCCTGCGAGAGGGCTGAGAACATAGCCAGCACCTTTTATCGCATTGTAGATCCCATATGCTCTACCTCTATTTTGTTCATAATAAATGCCAACGAAAGCAAGTGAAACAGCAGACAGGGCCGCAGCTCCTACCCCTTGCAGAAAACGAATCCCCAGTAACCACTGGGGAGGAACGACAAGATAAAGCAGAGAAGCAGCAATAAAAACGCCGATTCCAATCAGCAGTGTCTTTTTCATCCCTTGCTTATCAGAGATAGTGCCAAAAATCGGTTTTGCGATGATCTCTGCAAAATCATAGGCTGCAATGAGCAACCCAATCATTGCAACACCAACGCCAACCTCTTTTGCATATTCAGGCAAATTAACGGCGACAATATGCGCACCAAACGAGGTGACAAATCCAACAAAGCCTAAAACAAAAGCAAAAAGCAGAGACAATTTCATTGTTTTCATCGATGTGATGCGTCCTACCGCTTGTCTCATTATAATAAGTAAACTTTCTGAACTGTTCTGTGGGCTGGAATCAAAACTTGAAGTTTACCTAATGATGCGGCACTATGCAAAACGACTCTACTGCTCGATTAAACATCATTTGGATGAATCCCCTTTGGATCAATTTGCTCTTGGGCATAAACATGCTCTGCAAAAACCTCTGCACATGCCTGCACTTACACTTCGAGGGTGTTCACCAGCAACTCTTTCATATACACATTCTGTTCCCACACGTCGCCAACCGGCTGGTTCGTAAAGGGTGCCGTATGCATATACGCGGGTGGCCCAAATTCGGGCGTAACGTAAAGCCGTTCTTTCTCATTTCTCTTATGCTGATCGATAATCTGTTGCCAGAGCTGGAGATGTCTCGTCACGGCCGGTTGCCATTCTGGGGCGCGTGGATCGGGAATCTGAGGTCCTTCGGCATAGCCCACACGCGCATGAATATAGTCCGCCCGGGTGACGGCAAGCTCGACGTTCACGCGCTGGTCGGCGAGATCTGATTCATGGATGACCATCCAATGAGAGAAATCTGCGGTCAAGCGCAGCTCGGGAATGGCTTCCAGATACTTGCGGGTTTCGATCGCGGAGTATGGTGGCCGGCCACGGTGCGTTTCGATCAGAATCGGAATACCACTGCTCTGACTCAACTGCGTTGCCCGCTGGAAGATCTGCACATTCTCCTCGAAGCTGAAAATATCACGGCCAGCATGGCTATTGATCAATGCAACCTGACATTGCGCGGCAAACTCAAACTGTGATTCGAAGCTCTTGATATGATCTTGGTAGGTTTGTCCTTGAGTCAAGATCTGACCAATGAGCCGTAGACCGTATGTCGTATGAAGCCGCGCAATGTCCAGCGGCGATTCTTGCAACGAACCCAGATAGATCTCGGTTGCCTCAAAGCCACTCGCAGTAACGCGTTGGAGGAAGACCTCCAGTGGATCATCCCGCATTTCCCATTTCGATTTGCCAAAGATTAGCTTCAAAACGGATCTCCTGTTCTTCTAGGCGTGTACCAACAAATCCACCAATTGCGAATGACACGCAATCGGCCTCTGGTGGAGGTGGTGGTCATGGGATGATACCAGACAAAATCCCTCGTATCAGGCTATGAGGCACCCAACCCACTTAGCGGATGCTTCGCCCTCCACCCAGGCCAGACCGATCGCTTATTTTCTGCAAATAAAGACGAGCGTACCGTGGTCGGCTGTGGCTGGTTCATCACGATAATCGCCAGTGATCGTGATGTCGCGGAAACCAGCACGCTCCAGCATGAGGATCAGCTCGTGCTTACTGTAGTCTTCGACCTTCTGGGTATGGACTTCTTCCTGGAGCAACTCTCCATTTTTCCACAGCCGGGCTCGGATCTGGCGCGTCGCGACATTCTCCAGCGGATCCATGGCAATGGTTCTGGCAACAAGCTCGAGTTCGCAGCCATCTGCCAGAGGCTGGCGCTCTCCGGACGATGGCCACTCATCCGGAAGTGAGTGGCGGACCTCAGGCAAGCGGGATAGCCAGGCAGGCGGGTCGTTCCAGCGTGGGCTGTTATCGAATACAAACGCGCCTCCGGGTCGGAGATGCTCGTAACAGCGGCCCATCGCCTGCATGGTGAGTCGTCGGTCTCCGCCGAGTCCTACCACGCCACAGGCAAAGATCGTTCGATAACGCCGCGGCAGATCAAGCTCGTAGGTAGACTGATGATAGAGTCGGGGCGTGAGCCCTTCCCGCTTTGCCCGTTCCTGGCATTGCGCGAGCATATCCTTGGAATAATCGCAGCCGTCCACGTCCAGGCCTGCCTGAAGGTATAGCAGCAATAGTCGTCCCGTGCCGCAACCAAGATCCAAGGCAGGTTGTCCAAACGTATCGATCATGGTGCGGAAGTACGCAGCTTCCTGCCCGCCATCAGTTTGGAACTCCGCCCAATCTCTGGCAACCAGACCGTAATGCCAAATTTGTGGTCCTGTCATGTGTACCTGTTTCCTTTTTGTGAAAGATAAAAAAGCAGACGATCACTCGTCCTCGATCTCGCCGCGCCACAGGCGCTGCATCTCTGCGCTGGTCGCTAATAAGTCGTCTAGTTTGCCCTGGGCTTCGACACGCCCGTCCTTCATTACCACGATCCAATCGGCGCGGTGCAGGGCCGGACGGCGATGCGATACCACCAGGCAAGATAGCCCACCATTGGCAGCAGCCCGGCGTTGGTCTAGCCGCTTCCACAGCAATTGTTCCGTCTCCACGTCCAGCGCGGAAGAGAGATCGTCGAACACCAGCAGTTCGGGATCACGGACGAACATGCGCGCAGCAGCAGAACGCTGCACTTGCCCACCGGACAGGCGTACCCCTCGCGGGCCGACCAGCGTATCCAGTCCCCTCTCGAGTAAGGCCACGTCCGGTTCCATCACGCTGGAATCGATGGCTCCGGGCAAATCGACTTTCTCTTCTGGAAGCCCCAGCAGGATATTATCTCGCAGCGGCTCAGAGAACAGGCGCGGCACCTGGGCGGTGTACGCCGAGCGCGGCGGACGGAAGAAGGCAGCTGGGTCATGTACTGGTTGCCCATTCCAGAGGAGCTCACCCGAATCCGGGTTAAGGAGACCACTCAGCATCCGCACCAGCGTGGATTTTCCACTGCCCACTCGTCCGGTGACCACCACGAAATCGCCGCGTTGCAGCCGAAAGGATACTTTTTGCAGGCCTCGGCCATTTTCGGCAGACGGGTAGCGGTAACTCAGATCGCGAACTTCCAACGACTGCAGCCGGTCGGCCGGAGCCTTGACCGGGAAGGTCACGTCTGGCAGCGGGCCACTATCGTATATCGGATGCGGCTCCACAAGCACTGAGGGCGGCTCCGGGCGGATCAGCTCCAGCAGCCGCTCGATCGAAACGGCTTGAGTCTTATAGTCGCCATAGAACGTGCCGATCTCGGAGGGTACCTGGGTGGTAAACCACAGATAACTCACGAACAGAGCGAAATCGCCCACCGTAAAAGTGCCCAGTCCGATGGCTGTTCCGGCCAGGAATAGCATGACCGCAATACCGAAATGGACCACCGAGTTGTTGAGGGCCTCGAGCAGGCCCCGGTAAAAGACATGCCGCATCCCCACCTGGGCGCGAGCTTGATTCAACGAAGCCCAATGAGCGACGGCATCCTCCTCCGCGCCCGCCACCTTCACAGCCTGAATGGCGCCAAACGCCTCACCTAAAAAGCCGGTGGACGCATCCAGTGCTAGCCGGCCCTGGCGATAGGTGCCTAACAGCCGGCCCCAGGCCAGACGGCTGAGAATGATGATGCTGAACAGCGGCAGAAAGATCATCAGCGTAATGTTCAGGTTGATCCGTGCCATGATAACCACTGCAACTGCTGCGGCAACCCATTTGCCTACCTGGTCGGGGATCCACGTTGGGAAATCAGTGACCTCTCCCATATCCTCATTGTAGTGGAAGCGATTTAGCGCTTCCCCGGGCGAAACTGGCAGTGGCTGGTCACTGCGCCGGCGCAAAATGCTGGCCATCAGGTTGGACTGCAGCAATGAGGTAGTCAGTAACCGGAAGGTCATACCGTAATACTCGTAGCCGATGGCCACGAACAAACGCGCCACCTCGATGCCCAGGTATAGACCGATCATGCCCCATAAAAAACTTACGTTGTTTTGTGAGGCCTGGCTCGCCAGGCGGTCGAAGATGGTTTTGGCGATCAGGCCGGGAGCGAGTTGCTCGGCGAAGAGTAGCAGGGAAAACAGGAAGTACAGTGTGAACACAACCCACTGGTTTTTGATCATCAGCCCGGTCAGTTTCCAGGTGGGGATCGTTTGAGAAATGTTGGTCATGCTAATGCCTCCTCCAACCCGGTTTGCAGTAAGTGAGAAAAGCGCGAGGTGACGTCGCTCGCCAGCGCAGCGCGCGGGCCATATTCCACCACACAGCCGTTCTCCAGGATCAGAATATCGTCAGCGCGCAGGACGGTCTTGAGTCGGTGCGCAATCACGATACCGGTGCGTTCCGCAAACAGGCGATCCACCGCTCGTTCCATCAGCGTTTCGGTAGTCGGGTCCAGGCGCGAGGAAGCCTCGTCCAAAACTACCACGCCGGGATCTTTCAGGAACACCCTGGCAAAGGCCAGCAACTGCGCCTCACCTGCCGAGAGGCTTTGTCCTCCCACCAAGGGCGTATCCAGCCCTTTTGGCAAGGACTGTACCCACTCCCACAGGCGTAACTGCTTGAGCACGAGCTCCAGCTGCCCATCAGGGATGGCGCGGTTGAAGAAAGTCAGGTTATCACACACGGTGGCTTGAAACAGCTGGACGTCTTGCGTGACCATCGCCACCCGTTGGCGCAATTCATCCAGCCGCACCTCACGCAGATCCACGCCGCCGAGTTGCACCGAGCCGAGGTTGGGATCATACAAACGGAACAATAACCGGGTGAGTGTGGATTTGCCCGAGCCGGTGCGGCCCAAAATCCCCAGTACTCTCCCGGGCTGGATCTCGAAACTGACTCCGGACAAAGCGTTACCTGCGCCCGAATCATTTTCTTTCGCTATGGCCTCGCCATCAGCGATGACACCTTTATTGCCATTCTGGTTGTCATCGTACTGGAACGAGACATTTCGAAAGCTCACCGAGAGTGGACCGGCCGGCAGGTTTTTTCGCGCCCCCTCCAGTAGCAGATCACCCACCTGTGGTCGCAAGTGAAACAATTCGTGAATACGCTGGATGTTGGCCGAGGCCTGTTGTAAATCCTCTGCCTGCCCACGGATGCTTTGCAGCGGATCCGAAAGCATGCCCACATAATAGGTGATCAGATACGCGGTACCCAGGCTGGCTTCGCCGCGTACACACAGGATCACGCCAATGGCCAGGCCGGCGGCATATCCCAGCACGTACACCAGATTGGTCAGGTTATAGGTCAGGCTGGAAAATATCACCGCGGCGCGCGTCTTGCGGGTAAATTCGCGCATATATTCGTACAGGCGGCGCATGGTGTACGCCTCAGCCCCGGCCGCGCGGATCTCCTCCGCACCGCTGATACGCTCTTCGATAAAACCGTACAACGTTGCGCTGGCCTGGCGCTCGGCCAGCCAGCGCGGTACGGCCAGCTGCTGGATCGAGCGCAACACCAGCAGAGTGGCCAGCGTGTAAGCCAGCATCCCCAGCCCTACCCAGGCGCTCTCACGGAACAGGAAGGCCAGGATACCCACCACCAGCAGTCCATTTCCGATCACTTTCACGGTGAATTCAGAGAGGAAGTTCGACAGGCGGGTCACATCGCCGTCCACCCGGTCGATCAGCTCTCCGGGCGTGTGTGATTTGTGGAAGGGCATATCCAGGCGCAGGATGTGCAAGGCTAAGTCGGCGCGCAGGCGATTCGTCGAGGACCAGCCCACCCGTGCAGCAGTGTATTGCGTCACCAGTGTCATTCCCTGTTGCAGGATCGCAAAAGCGAGGAACAGGGCCGCCACGGTCGAAAGGCGACGGAGCTCGCCGTCTTCGACCTGAGCGGTATCAAGAAAGTAACGCAGCACCTGCGGGTTGATCAGCTTAATGGCGATCCCGGCCAATAAAATGACCGCCATGAAGATGACCCGCCCACTCTGTGGTTTAAGGTAACGGGAAAGTAAGTCGCGGTACTGGCGAAGCGAAGGACTCGCCAGAGGCGGCATCGAAGCGTCGAACATAAATTTTTATCTCCAGATCCTGCATGAAATGCATGAAACTTAAAAGGAAACCACGGGCGGCATGAGCACACCCGTGGTCGTAGTTTCAGAATCTGGAAACAGCTTTAGTCGACAGGCGCGCTCATATACCGAACAGCACAAAAAACATATAAAGCTGTTGACATGTGAAACGCACCTCCTTCGCAAAAGATTTTGGATCGAACTGGAGCAAATGTATCAGATTACTGTATGTGTGTCAAGCAATCCTGCCCGGTTTGGCTCTCATGCGATCTGTTTTGTTTCGTCAGCCACGGCCAAATTAACCATTTCCGTTCGTTCGACCGTGATGTATCCACTACTGCCCTGAGTTGAAACGGATGTAACCACCAATGCGTTGCCGCTTGATGTTTACTGCAATACCGGTGCCCACAATTTGCATCATCCTTTCGAGGACAGTGTCAGCCGGCTGGCCGTAAATATCAAAGCTGAGGATTTCCACATATTCGTATGCCTTTTTCGCCAATTCGCCAACTCCTATCATGTGTAACTCCATCGACTCTGCATCCGAGAAGATATGGATGATACTTTGCTCCGAGCCCTCCTCGTTGAGGTACGCGAGATGGGCAATCGTACCGGGTTTGTTTGCCTTTGCCTGTTCAGCGACCTGCCGGTAATACTGCTTATTTCCTTCGAGCTTGCCCTCCTTGACTCTTTGATGGCTGATGAAGATGATCGGCTCAGACATTTCGATCTCCTTTCTCGAAGATTTGCTAATGATCAAACTCAAAGCTCGATGGGTTTCGTTATCCATTGACCTCAGACTCGATAAGCTGCTTGATGGTTTTGTAGCCTTTCTGGATGGCGCTCGTCATCATACTCCCCGTTGACTCATCCATGCCGGGAATCTCCAGATGCAATGTCAGGATGGTTTGGTCTTCCCCTACAGCCTCGAATGTAACTCGGCCATGTATCTCGACAGGACCGTCATGGGTGATCATGCCAATCGCCCGATCTGGTTCGAACTCCACAACCTCCATCGTTCCCTCAACGGGCCTACCACTTCGGGAGTTGATTCTTTTGATGATTGTTCCGACGCCAATGGGACCATTCGTTACTTGCTCGAGTTGCATGAACGGATCCCAGCGAGGATGGTTGCGGACATGCTCCTCAGCAAAGAAGTGGAACACGTTAGCCACTGGACGATCAATACTCTCCGATACCTGAAGTTGTACTGCCATTACTTTCTCCTTTACTATTCGTAGATGAAGTGCCGAGATGAAATACAATCTCAGGTTCCGTTATTGGTCCGCTTGTGACGGTATGAGACCCAGTTGCTGCATCATGCCTACGTCGTCAGAGCTAACCCAGACTTCCATAATTTTGCCATTCCGGATGCGATGTATCGCTGTCTGTGGCACCGCAATTTGCTTACCGGTCGCCGGCATGCCGTGAAACTCGCCTGTGTGAACGGCATGGAGCGTCAGGCGAGTCGCGACTTTGTCGTCTTCAGCGATTTGGTCTTCAAACACGTGCTGTCGTTGCGTGAGGCCTGAAAACATTACATTCATCATTTGTATCAGGGCCCCGCGGTTCAGCGGACCGGGCATACCGGGTAAGTGTATAGCAATGTCAGGCGCTAACTGCTCGCTGAACGTCGTCAGGTCGTTCTTGTCCGCAGTCTCGTAGTTATGGCGGACAATGGCTTTGTTCTGTTCTGTTTGGGTTGACATGGGGTAATCTCCTTTTCATGTGTGATATTCTTCTTACAGAATATCAGGCACGCCGAATTGGAGACATGAATACCTTCACATTTAAAATGTGAATCGGTTCACATTTATCGCTGGTATCAATAAATACGTTTACGCAAAGCTTCAGGCTGGAGAATGACCAACTGATTTCGCTCGCGGCGGATGAGTCCCTGTTCCTCATAGACGCCCAGCCACTTGTTGACGCTTTCCCGCGTCGCACCCACCATGTCGGCCAATTCGGCTTGCGTGGGTCGGGATCTGATCACCCACTCCCCCTCAGCGGAGTCGGCCTCCGCCAGTTCAAGGAGTACCCTGGCCAGGCGGGCTGGCAAATCGAAGAAGATGATAGCTTCAGCTTGCTGGGTCGTATGCCGCAAGCGGCGGCTCACCGTAGCCAGCAACTTAATCGCGACATGGGGCCGCGCCTCCAAAAATTGCATAAAGTCATCGCGTTGCAAGAGCAGGAGCTGGCAGGGTTCCTGAGCCACCGCGTCGGCTGAGCGCGGTTCGCCATCCAATAAGGCCAGCTCGCCGAAGAAATCCCCCGGGCCGAACAGGTTGAGCACCAGTCCTTTCCCCTCGGATGAAAAGGAGGCAATCTTCACTTTGCCTGATTCGACCAGGTATAAGCACAGGCCCGGATCGCCCTGCTGAAAGATGAACTGCCCTTTGCCATATCGCCGCCGTTGTAGATTGGCAGCCAGCGCGACCAAATCCTCTGCGGCCAGGCCGGCGAACAGCTTTACTTGTTCCAAAGCAGCTATATTCATCGCGCCCATCACTTTATTCTCTTTGAGTCAATTCTTCAGCGATCATGCGTGCCATCTTCTCGAATTGTTCTTCCGTCTTAAACATCCTAAACATGGATCGAGCCAGCGTACGAGTCAGCCAGCGCGGAAGTTGTGCTTTGAGTTTAAAGTAGACATTGAACTGGGTGCTCTCTCCCTGAGAGCGGAGATGACGTGTCTGGATCGCCATGGGGTACTCTACAGTGTAATACTCAAAGGGCTTCCAATCGAGAATCATCTCTACGACTAAATTCCTGCCGTGCGCACAATGATTTTGCGCCCCTGCACCCATGCGCCCTCCGAGTCGAAGTAAGGGTCGGATATCATCGTAATTCTCCCACCTCAGGCGTTTTTGTATGTCGTTCAGCCATTCCCAGACGACAATTGGGGGTGCGGAAATTGTACGGGTGATGGTCGCGTCTGCCTCTTCGGGTGAAATAAACCTCTGGCGAGCCTCAATCAATTCCTTGTAGCGCGCATGTAAGTCCAGGCTGTAGGTTTTGACTTCGCCCAAATGCGTGTAACTCTCGACCTGTTCATGCAGATTTTCCAGTTTCACATTCAGCTGCTTTAGTGCCAGCTCAGTAAAAAGAGCGTAGGCCCTCCAGCCTGTACCCTCGCCGACATGGTTCTTGAGAAGCCGGTGAGCTAGATTAACATCCGAGCCGACAAGTTCTGTGATTCCGGACACGTTTTGTGGGAGGTATTCCCCAAAATGTAGAATGAACTTCAAGTCGAGAGTTGGGATCGCCTTGCAGGCGTTGCATTGACAGAGGGTGCGGCGGCGGATGCCTTCCACGCGATCCCTGAATGAGAGATAGGTGGACTCGAAAAGTTCCAGCAGAGTCTCATCGCGCACGATTTTCGTTTTGGGGACATGGGCCAACACCGCGTCGCCTTCGAGTTTCACGATGGAGAGAAATGGCTTGAAGTGCTCGACGATCAGATTCAGCAATTCGGTGAGGATATCTCGGGCGTGAGTGAGCTCCACGCCAGCCAGATAGGACGTATAACCGGAGATGTCCGCCAGGACAAGATAACCGTGTTGTGTATCCTGATTCATTCTAATTGATTTCCTATAAATGACGAGAAGTAAACCACGTATCTTCAACCGGCCGTGTAGCGAGTAAACCCAGCCAGCGGGTCAACTATGCAGGCAGCGCATCGACAGCATACAGGTCATCAATGTTAAGCCAAATCTCGCTGATTTTTCCGTCGCGGACGTGAATGACTACCGCTGCGTTCCAGCCCGTTCCCGCCCAATGAAGCTGGTCAGTTGGAGAGGGAGATTATGCGGCACAAGCTTCACTTACTTGAGGAAATTTAAAACCATCAAGTTGGCATGCTGGGTGGATCAAAAGGAGATCTCGTGCCATCAAAAGTATAGTCTAATTTGGCAGCGTGTACATTTAAACCTGATAGCCATAAAAAAGCATGATGGCTAAGGACAATTTTGCCACCAAAACAAGCTTTGCAGTTAGTTCAATCGAATTTTGCCAATATAAATCTGATGAATGCAATATTGGGCTTCGCGTTGGCAGGGGCAGCAGTCATGTGTCGATGATTTCATTCCTATGAAACTGCGGTACATATATCAAACTGACGTAAGCAGGTGTTCGAAGGCGAACTATCTGACTTGATCTACCGCTTGTCTCATTATAATAATCAAACTTTTTGAATGATTTGTAGGCTGAAAATCCACTTGTAGGTTTCGTTTCGCATGGTAGCTATGCGTGCGGCACTCTGTAACTGGCTGAATTAACCTAAGTGAGCAAAATCGTCTGCGTCCTTTGGGCGGATACCCACTTGCTTGTTACGCTTAAGATGAGTCAATCCAATGAAGGGAACTGGTATGCCCTCAATCATACCGGAGACGCGTTCCGAATAACATTCCTCGAAACTGACAGCGGAAATTGAGGTCAGGATTTCAAGTTGTGAGGGAGTTCTGCCTAGCTGAATAAACCGATCTCCGCGCTCAGACCGTTCCACCGAGAAGGGAGGTAGACCAATTCGAATCACGCGCTGTTCCATCTGAAAATAATCTGCTGCCTGCGGTGTAACGCCATTCCCACAGGCTTGTAAGACTCTTACCATCTTCTGGGCGTTTCGGGAATCGGTTGGAATAAAGATGTCAAGATCTAAGATGGTTCGACGGTAGCCATGAAAAGCAACTGCATAGCCTCCGACGATAAGATATTCCACTTGGTATGTATTGAGAGCTTGCAGGAATTGGATGCAAAACAGTGAAAGCCGGGGCGTCGTCAGTTTGGCAAAAGTCAACTCCAAGACCGGGCGTAAGTGGTGAATCCAAGATTCAATCTGAAATTGGCTCAACCCAAATTGTGGCGCCAGAACTGATGGCATTTGCTGCGCTTTGTGATGCAGCCAGATCAGCAAGAGCTTGTCTTCCATGTGCGCCAACAGTGGATTATTGTCTTGTGGTGAGTGGGTGTCTGTTTTTTCCGAAGGATACAATTCCTGGTAAGCTGCTGTGAAGTCTGGCAGATACTTCTCGAATTCTTCCACTGGCACCCCTGTGAGTTCCAGGAACTGGCTCCGGGTATTCTTGAATTCACTATATTTTGACATACGTTTTGTTTCCTGAACTTAATCGAGAGTTATGAGAACTACTCTAATGATTTCAAGCTGAAGGGGACGCTAATGCCAGTGAGCGAAATTGTCTGGCGGGCTCTTGATACGCGAACGCTTGATACATAATCATGATAATCCACTGTGTCTGGGGATCAGCCCATACCTCTACTCCGCTGCCACCACTCCATCCAAAAACTCCCGGTGGAAAACCATCTGGTCGCTGATCTTCGATTTGAACGCCTACTCCCAAGCCATACCCCATTCCTTGCCAAAACGGAATTCTTACCTGATGACCGATCATTTGCTTGACTGTTTCTGTTTTAAGTAATCGAGCTCCATCCAGTTCACCGCCGTTCAGCAACATTGAGAAGAAACGAAAGTGATCTGGAACAGTTGATACGAGCCCACCACCGCCGCTGCACACAGAGTCAGGCCGCACAAAAGGACTTTCGGAAGGTTCTTCCAGTGGAACGATTCTGTCGGGGCTTGGGCCGTTATAGAGCGGGCCAAGCCGGTGGAGCTGATCAGCTGTCACAAAGAAACCTGTGTCGTCCATCCCGAGTGGTTTCAAGACCTGCTCGCGTAAATAGGTGTCAAAAGGTTTGCCTGAAATCAACTCGATAAGATAGGTCAGAACGTCATAAGAAAGACTATATCTGAACACTTCTCCGGGTTGGTTAGCCAAAGGAAGCTGAACCAATTTGCGAATCAACTCCGGCAACGTCACCTGCAGTGTAATGAGCGGACTGAAGAAACCGGCCTCCCGGTATAAACCAGCGAGCGGATCTCCTGGCTCGAAACCATAGCTCAACCCGGCAGTATGTGTCAATAAGTGCCAAAAGCTAATCTCTCTCGCCAAATCAGCACGCTCAAACGTTGTATCGTCAACGCTTTTCAAGACTTTGAGGTTCTTAAATTCGGGGATCCACTTTGAGATCGGATCGTGCAGGTCAAAATATCCTTTCTCATGGAGCAGCAAAGCGGCTACAGATGTAATTGGCTTGGTCAAAGAGGAAAGGCGGAAAAGACTGTTCCATGCAATCGGACTGCCTGTCGCCAGATTGAGTTTTCCATAACACCCTTGATGCATGATGTGACCGCGACGGGCAATCAGCGTTGCCAGACCAGCAACTTTACCTTGATCTACAAAAGTCTGCATAGCCTCATCCAGGTCTCTTCGGCCATTGGATAACATCCCTCTGTTTTTTGCCGCCTCAGATTGCGACATGTGCTCTCCTTATAGTGACGATTTGCAGTTATGCTATCTGAATTAAAACTTGGGCAACTAGTGGTGGTGAACATCAATTGTCAATACTATACATTTTCCCCATTCCTGAGTCAACAGGAACAGCAAGGCAAGCCGTCAAGTGTGTCTCGCTTTCGTTCTCATACGTTCTGTTTTGTCTTACTGGCCTGAGAAAAGTAAATCGGTGGGGACAAATTTGCCGCCAAGACAACTCTTGTGGTTAGTTCAATAATAAATATTGGGTCGCCCAATAGTGCCCAGGAATCCAATCGGTCAACTCAGCTTAGGCCGTTCCTTCTTCGAAGAACAGCGCCATGGTATCGGCCGGCCAATCCATCGCCCGATCGGTGTTCTTATCAACATAGGCAACGGTCATGAGGCAGCGCGAAACATTTTTTCCATCCTCAGCGACCATGCTGCACTCGATGAGCGCATCGGACCCATGGAACTCGCGCACGAACGACGTGATGGTGATTTCCTGATCTCCCACGGCAGGCCGCAGAAAGTCGATCTCCATTCTCCTCACCCAGACCATGAATGGTAACTTCGCCAGGGTCTTCAGATCCCATCCGACATGTTCGCGCAGGCCGTCCATCCGATGATCAACATAGTAGGCCGAATAGACCGCCGTGCGCACATGATTATAAGGATCGAGATCGGAGAACTTGATTCTGTGCGTGGTCTTATAGATAACCGGTGTCTTCGACATTCAACTCCTCTTTTCTTGCGTTGACTGTTGGGCGATCGGTTTTGTCTTGGTTTTCACTGAAAGGCACGTGTGCTGGAGGTTTTCCCTGTCCCAAAATGAACTTTGCGGTTCGTTCGACCGTGTATACAGTGTGAGTACTTGATGAACGCGATGTTCGCGAAGGCCTGGGCAGCTGCGGTGGTCATAAGGTGATAATACCACCCCTTTAGAAGATATTTCCACCTTATTTTTGCTCTCGATTCTGTCTTACAGGATTTGACCCGCTTGATTGCGGTGTCCCCTAATGGCAGTTGGTCTATGGAAATTCAAACACGAGCACGGGCCGGCCACTGGGCACCGTGCGGGGAATGAGGTGCTGCAAACGGTCTGAGGTGGCGCGCGGGTCGAGCAGGCCATCATGCACAAAGGCGAGGAGCTGGTCAAATTGTGATTCAGTGAGGACGACAGGAGTGGATAGGGCAGGGTCGAGGCGGGCCAAGACAGGAGCCATTGGCTCCAGTGGACCGCTCAGGTCAGCGGGCAGATTCTGACTGGCCGGGGTATAGCGCAATGCAGAATCCATTACATTCAGGTGATGGCGAATCGCATCCTCCAAACGCGTGAAGGCTCCGTTATGCATAAAGGTCGGTTGGATGGCCACATTGCGAAGCGGCGACGTGCGAAATTTGTAACGATCGGCAGGGTTGCCGGTAATTTGCTCCAAACCAAAGTCTTCATTGAGGCCTGGCCCATCAAAGGTGGCGTTGGTCAAGGAGGGTGCAATCTGTGGGACCCCAATCACATGCTCTTGAAAGTCACTGAACATCTCATTGGACTGGCCCGCCACGCTGTGACAGACCGAGCACCGGGCCGCACCGAAGAACAATAGCGCTCCTTGCTTTTCGGCCATGGTCAACGCACCTAGTTCGCCGCGCGCAAAACGGTCAATGGGCGCGTTAGCAAACGTCAGCGTGAATTCAAATTCGGCGATGGCCCGCGCAAACATCCTATAGGTGATGGGCCCTCCGGCTTTGACTGGGGGGAAACTTTTGGCGAACAATTTGCGGTAAGCGGCGTTGGCGTTTAAGCGATTGATGACTTCGGCCCGAATGGCGTCGTTATCACCGACGAAATCGAATCCGGCCATTTCATTCCGCTCGGTCGGGGGGATGAAGGCTTGGGCCGTGAGCAAGTGTGGCTGGCCGGAAAGTGTGAGGCCCTCCGGGAGCGGAAATTGGAAACCGGCGCGATTGTCGAAAGGGTCGCCAGAGAGCGCGGCAAAGCGTGAGTTCCACATGAGCCGAGGAAAGAAGACGGTATTGATAACCATGGGTGCGCGGCGCATGTTGCGCGGCCCGGCGCGATGCGGTCCCACCACCTGGTTGCTGTCAATGCCAATGGCAATGGATTGAGTATCGCCAAAGCCGGCAGTGGGCGAGTGACAGCCAGCACAGGTGTTGTCGTTGTTTAGGCCGGTGAGTGTATCGAACCATAGATTCCGCCCCAGGTCGGCCAGTTGCAAATCCAGGCGGCGGCCCAGCCGCTGCTCTAGCGTGGATTCGATCCGGCCGGTGAAGCCAGCCTGACGCAGCACCGCTTGCAATTCTGCGTCGAGTGAACTACCCTGAGCCGAGGCAGGCCGACGGGGCGCGGCCGCGATGGAAAGGCCCAACATGCACAGGCTGAGTACTGTCCAGAGACATAGGTGGATGGTGAATCGCTTTGACATGACACACTCTCCAACAAGAACCTCAACAGAGTCGAATTGGATTTCGGCTCTGTTGAGGTTAATAAAAATGGACGCGGATCAGCACGGACGCCCACGGATTATTGATTCTCCATGATCATCCGTGGATTGTACTCCCGCGCCACTGGTAATTACAGTGGGTCACACGCGAAAATGTCGTCAGGGTTGCCGTGGAGTTGCTGCCAATTATCGACCGGCGGCCAGAGATTGGGTTGGTTAAACGTCCAGCGCCAATTGAAACCAACGCTGTAATTCGGGCCTGGACCACTCAGGACAAAAATATCCGTCATGCTGATCGTGGTAAATCCGCTCGGCAGAATCGTCTGGGTGCTGGAGTTTTCGTACACGAACTTGTGTTGGCCGCCATTGCTATCGGTGGCAACACCCTTGATCACATTGTTGATACGAACCTCGATGCTGCCATCGGCCAGCGTGCGAGTGTTGATAATGGCCACGCTCTCGCCCGAGCCGGAGACAGAGACCCCGGCAGGGAGCAAGTGGCATTGGTCAGCCGGAATGGTGAAACCTACTGAGCCCGTGATTACTTCATGGCCGGTGGAGGCGGCCGCGACCGGTGCGACCCCAACGAACAACATCAAGGCGGGCAGAACATGAAAAATTAGCCTACGAGAAAGGGACATGGGTTTCTCCTTTGTGAATGTTGAATAAATGGGTTATGGACCAAAACAGACATCGTATTGATCAAGTAGGAGTAGTTTTATTTTGTTTTCCTCCTCATTCTCCAGCATTGCCGGATAAAAAAATCGCCGACCCATAAAGCAGCGCCGAACCATTGACCCTGGCTACAAGCGACAACTCAGTGTCTTCCAACTTGGGTGGCGTCAACTCCATCGTGCCTTGAACTGCGGCTTACCGCTCGTCTTTTCTTTGGCACTCCACCCCTTCAAGCCTGAACCCGTGAGGAATAGTGTTTGTTAATCAGGAGCTGCTCATAGTATTGGGCCCCTCTGGAACTGGTCTGGCAACCGTTCAGTATGCCCCGTCTATGAGCAGCCCGCAACTTTCATCACTGCGACTATACTGCGCCGACAAGCGTTACCTACTCAGCTCTACCCTGCTGTCCTTAGTCGATGGGTTGAAGGAAGCGTCGGAAGACCCACTCGGCCACATGTCTGCCCTGCGTCCGTCCCGCTTCATCCCCGAAGCGAAAATGGATGCCCTGGTAGATGCGGACATCAACCGTATCCCAGGACAAATCTGAGAAGCGGTGATACGTGCGCGTGTTCGGGTCAGCCAGCGGGTGCTGGCTGAAGGCCGTGAAGGTGATATCGTCCGTCCCGAAGTAGAGCTCGAGCATGCGGGTCAGCGCGCCAACCACGTTATTGGCGCCCGAGGTGTACTCAGGATAGTTTGGGGTATTGAGCAGCGGTTCCCATTCCGGGTCACCAACCGTATGCACGTTGCGGTCATTGTCGCCCTCCCGGATGGCCGTGATCGGTCGCCAGTAGACATAGTGACTCTTGCTCTCCCAAGCGGTGATGAAGGAATCGGCGATTGCCAAAGTGCCGAGTGCCAACAGCCGCGCATTGTCACCAATGTTATCCGTGTGCGCTGCGGCGATATCCCGGAGAACTCGGTTCCAGAGGATGAAGTTATTCCCAGCGTAGAAATAGGCGAGTTGGTCTTGCTCCGGGGTGCGGGCGCTATTGAAGCGGGCGCCCAAAGCCTTCACCTCGTTATAGTTCTCGGCGTACCGTTTACTGCTCAACGGCGGGGGGCGTCCGCGCGAAACTGGTCCCCGCTCTTCAGCGTAAAGGGAGGCACCGCACCTAGCCACGGAGTCAACATGGGGGCGAAGCTCGGAGGTGGCCCAGGTAGGAACGAGGGAGTGGGGCGCCAGACGCCGGGGCCAGTACCACCGGTGAAGGGAGGCGGAAGTGGGTTGGGTACGCGCCCGTCATTGGCCCGCAGGGCCAGGATGCCAGCGGCAGCCAACTCACCTGCGCGCACACCGGGGTCGTCCTCAGCCAGGTCGTGGGCGGCCAAGTAGTCATGGTAGGTCGTGTCGAGCGAGGCGGCCTGGCCCGGTAAGATGTTGACGAGCACATCGTGTGCAGCCTTGGCCGCCGCCGCCTCCGGTGAGCCGGAGGCTCCCGGGATTTCTACGTGATACGGTTCAAACCGTCGGTCGATGGCTTGGACGGCGTCGTGAACAGCGGCCTGGACGATGGCCAAATCCAGGAACACGACTGGGCCGGGACGAGCAGGGCCCGCCGCCACCAACGCCTGCACGGCAATCGCATTCCAATCGGTCGCAGCGTCGGTGCCAGTGTGTGTTGAAGAGCTCATTACGTCGGTCATAGCATCGGCGCGAATGCCGGGTGAAGCGACCCCAACGAACAACATCAAAGCGGGCAGAATATGCACAATAAGCTTACGAGAAAGAGACATGGGTTTCTCCTTGTGGATATTGAATAAATGGATCAACCGCGCGTAGCGCGGCTCTGAGCCAAATAGGTTCATCTCTATTCTATGACCTCCTTTCGATTGCTCGTATTGGCTCATCAAGTACCCCATATTCGAAATAGGAACACCACCCTCTAGGAGCCTCTTGGCTCATGTCCCCAATGGGACAATTTTGATCTCTTTCAGATCCATTTATATCCTAGCACAAGTCGGGTCGTAATCCGGTCACAAAAATGGTCGCAACTAGTCGCAAATGGTTACAAGCAGATTAACGGCAACCAAATTTACCATCGAACACGGGCATCTCGTTTTACGAGTGCGGGCCAATACCGATGAGAATCTCGTCCAGTTCTCGCTGTGAAGCCTGCCCTCTGTGTCTCAATTGATCTATTTTATGTTGCTGACTTGAGGGAAAACAATATCATCAAGGATAAATCTGCCGCCAAAACAAACCTTGCAGTCAGTTCTACCGTGTGTTTCGTCTGAGTACTTGATGAAAGCAACATTGGGCGCGGCTTGAGCTGTGGCGGTGGTCATAGGGCGATGATACCACTACTATGAAATGAAGGCGTACAGGGCCAAATTGATAAGACGCCAAGACATAGGAATGCTAAAAATTGGGACTGTAATCTCAGGCAGCAAGAAGGCGAGGGGCGCTTGCCGGTTCTCTTTTCTTACCACGACCATAAAAGTACTTAATATACCATAATACATTGACAGACATAGTACTTTAGTGTATATTATACCTATGGAGTTGACACTATGACCGATAACAAGATCTCCTCGGATTTGCTCCGAGGCCATACAGATACGATCATCCTGAAGCTGCTGATGGATGGCGATAAATACGGCTACGAGATTTCGAAACTGATCCAAACAAATTCCTGCAATGAGTACGAGTTAAAGGAAGCGACCATGTATTCGAGCCTGAAGAGGCTGGAGGGCGACGGCAATATCACTTCTTACTGGGGCGACGAGACCCAGGGAGGCAGAAGGAAGTACTACCGGATCACCGAAAGAGGCAAGCAGATCTATTCTGAAAACAAAAGTAATTGGGAGTACGCCAAGCGTATTCTCGACCAGTTACTGTAAAAGAAAGGCGCAAACAACAATGAACGAAAAATTGACTAAATATGTAGACGGTGTGTTTTCACAGTATGAAGATGAAGCCGCGGTCCGTGAATTGAAAGAAGAATTAAAGATCAATCTCCAGGAACGATGGAACGATCTGAAAGGACAAGGGTGCGATGACGAAACAGCTTACAAGATGACGATTGACTCCATCGGCGATATCTCCGAGGCGATCCAGAGCGTCGCAGGAAAGACAAAAGAGCTAAAACAGATGGTGAACAAGGACCTTTCCCTCATGCAACTGGAGGGCTCCGAACTCCGAGGGATTCGGATCCACGATGGCAAATTCAACTATAGTGCCTTAAAAGGAACGGATTTCAGCAATTCCGATCTGACCAACAGTTCCTTTCTTTGCAGCGATCTGACCGATGTGAAGTTTGACGGTGCGAACCTGACTGGCGTGAAGCTTACGATGTCCGCTTTGAACGGTGCGAGCTTCGAGCGCTGTTTGTTAACTCAAACGCATTTTCATACTTCGGATTTATCGGGCGTGCGCCTTGAAAACCTGACCATCGAGGGAACGATCTTTGAAAAAGCAGGGCTGGATGGAACATCGTTTAAGAATTCGGTGCTGCGGAATGTTTCCTTCCGAAATACCAAAGTGAAAAAAGCTGTTTTCGACGGCGCTACCATGGACAAGATCACATATGCTGTATTGAAGGGCTATGGTGCAAACCTGACGAATGTCGTTGTGTTCTAGATTTGCTCAAGCCGCCGAGAGGAAGTATGCAAAGCGCGTACTCGATAACTTATTCTAAGGAGATGTGATGGTATGAACGAGAAAATAAACCAATATTTGAACGGCGTTTTTGCGCCTTACGAGGGAGTAAAAAGCGTCGCCGAACTCAAGGCGGACTTACTCTCCGATTTACAGGAGCGGTTCCGTGAACTCAAAGCCGAAGGCAAGGATGATGAAACGGCCCTTGCGATGACCATTGACAGCATCGGCGACATCGAACAATATGGTACAGGAGATTGCCAACCTCTCCCGCTCGCTGGAGCGCCAGGTGCGGATAAACCTCACTGCGATCGATCTGCAGGAGAGTGACTTCGCGGGCGTTACTGCACATAATGCGAAATTTTCAGTAAGCGCACTGCGTGGCTTCGATTTCAGCAACGCCGACTTGTCCGGCAGCTCGTTTGAGGTCATCGATGCGCGTGAAGCCAATTTTGACGGCACAAATCTGACCGACTGCAACTTTTCCGTCACTGACCTTACGGATGCAAGCTTCCGCAAATCCATCCTTGTACGCACCACCCTGAGCATGTCGGGACAGGGCGCGAAGTTCATAGATGTAAACCTGATCGATGTCAAGCTGACCAAGACCGACCTTAGAAAAACAATCTTTGAGAACTGTATCTTTAACGGCGTTGATTTCAAATATTGCGATCTGCGAGGGATTTGTTTTGACGGGCAGACCTTCATCGGTGTCAAGTTTGACAAGTCTACACTGAACGACGTTTCGTTTAGGGGAGCGACACTCAAAAACGTGTCGTTCACTCTACCTTTTTCCGTGACAAACAAATCTTACCGTGCCATGCAAACCATCCGCTTTGACGGCGCGACGATGGATAAGCTGACCTATGCTGCGCTTAAAGGCTTACGGGTCATCGAGTTATCAAAGGTTACTATTATATAAGGAGTAAAGAATATGCAAAACCAGGCAATCCAAGTGAAAGGGCTGCAAAAGTCCTACAAGCAGCTTCATGTTCTAAAGGGCGTAGATTTTGAGGTGGAAAAAGGCAGTATTTTCGCCCTGCTCGGCTCCAACGGTGCGGGCAAGACAACGATTGTCAAAATCCTCACCACGCTGCTCAAACACGATAGCGGAACTGCCGCCGTCAACAGCTTCGACGTTGCGGCAAAGCCCGACGATGTGCGGCAGTCGATCAGTCTGACCGGACAATTCGCCGCCGTCGACGAGATCTTGACCGGCCGGGAAAATTTGATCATGATCGCCAGGCTGCGTCACCTCAAAGATACGCGTCAGGTTGCGGATGATTTACTGAAGCGCTTCGGACTGACCGATGCCGCCGACCGCAGCGTTTCCACCTATTCGGGCGGTATGCGCCGCAGGCTCGACATCGCCATGAGCCTGGTGGGAAAACCGCAGGTCATTTTTCTTGACGAGCCGACCACTGGGCTTGATCCCGAAGGACGCATCGAGGTTTGGAAGATTGTCAAAGAGCTTGCTAATCATGGCACGACGGTATTTCTGACCACGCAGTATTTGGATGAAGCTGAACAACTCGCCGACAGAATTGCCATTCTGCATGAGGGTAGGATTATCGCCAACGGCACGCTCGCGGATCTGAAAAAGCTGTTCCCGCCCGCAAAGGTGGAGTATGTGGAAAAACAGCCGACGTTGGAGGAGATATTCCTCGCAATCATCCGCAAGAAGGAGAAGAAGTAAATGGAAACGGTAAAGAAACACTTTTTCAGCGACATGGGCGTCATGCTTGGACGTTCCATGCGCCATATTTTCCGCAGCATGGACACCATCATCACGGTCACCATCACGCCGATCGCGATGATGCTGCTGTTCGTTTATGTGTTGGGCGGTGCGATTCAAACGGGCACGGACAACTATGTGAATTACCTGCTGCCCGGCATCCTGCTGATCGCGATCGCAAGCGGCATCGCCTATACGGCTTACCGTCTGTTTATGGATATGCAAAGAGGCATCTTCGAACGGTTCCACTCCATGCCGATTGCGCGTTCGGCCGCGCTGTGGGGGCATGTGCTGACCTCACTGGTATCCAATGCGATTTCGGTCCTCGTCATCATTCTCGTAGCGCTCCTTATGGGCTTCCGCTCGTCGGCAGGAGTATTGTCATGGCTTGCCGTGGCCGGCATACTTGCGCTGTTTACGCTGGCCCTGACATGGATCGCGGTGATTGCCGGACTGTCTGCAACATCGGTGGACGGTGCAGGCGGCTTTGCTTACCCGCTTATCTTCCTTCCATTTATCAGTTCGGCATTCGTGCCTACCGAATCGATGCCATCCGTCGTCCGTGCTTTTGCCGAAAACCAGCCGGTGACCGCGATCGTAGATGCCATCCGCGCGCTGCTGTCAGGTCAGCCTGTCGGTAATGACATCTGGATTGCACTCGCGTGGTGTGTCGGGATTATGCTCGTGGCTTATGTTTTTGCGATGCGGGTGTACAAAAAGCGGGTGTGAAAAAGGGACATCTTTTAAAGATGCTGTTCTTAGAAATGTTTCCTTCAAAAATGTATTCGTAAAAGAAGTTGTTTTTGATGGCGCGATCATGGATAAACTGCTGCGTTTTATCTTCACGATCCTGATGGCGATCAATTTCCTGTTGATCGGTCCCATTATGGTTGGCACCCCAGTCTTAGCAGACCAGCGCCTGCCTGAGGGAGCCACGGCATTTGGTCAGCACCGGATTGGTACCCATCGCACAGGCTGTTTCCGGAGCAATCAGCAAATGGAACCTGACCATGTTATTTGTGATACCAGGCGCGCTGGTCTTGCTAATCACCCTCTGGATGTCGTTCCATCCGGAATTCCAAGACTTTAGTGAGAGCCTCACAGCCGCGCAGGCGGAAGGATGAGAGGCTAGAAAAAGACTCTCTGCGAAGTGCCGTGATCAAAGCCTTTCAGTACACGGATACTTCGGCAAGTTTCACGGACGGCATGGAAAAAGCGCAGATTTTAAATGGTTCTCCGTGTCGTCCGTGTACAAGAATCACGGTAATTACTGAAGACCCTGGAATAAGACCGGGAGTTTCCTGGCAGGTCACCCTCCCGCTTTGTAGGCTGGAATCAAAACCGGAGCACTCAAAGTATGTTGGTGAATGCGCTCAAGCCGCCGTCCTTCGCGAGCGCCGCAAAGCGGCAGTACCCGAAGGGTGCCGCGGCGTCCCACGAGAAAATCCTTCGCCGCCCCCTACCGGGATGTGTCGCTCCCGCAAGGCGGGACGACACTTCGCGAAGGACGGCGAAGGGAGCAAACTCCTCTACAACCCTTTAGTGCACCTATCAAAACCTTGAGTTTACTAAATCATGCGGCGCTATGTAATTTTGTGAGGTTTTGTTTTATGCTCCACCGTGATGACCACATTTCCCTGCTTGTGTCCTTTATCCACATATCTGTGAGCTTCGACGATTTGTTCCAGTGGATAGCATCGATCAATGACCGGTTTTAGCTTCCCGGCTTCGACGAGTTCTTTGAGGAAGATCAGATCTTCGGCCTTTTCGGGTGGGTTTTCCCCAAGCATGAGCTTCTTGCTGCTCGTCAGTTTCGTCCATAACATTGGAAGGTCTGGCAGCGGTGTTGTGACATTCAAATAGATTCCCTCTTTCTTGAGCGATCGCATACAGGCCGAAAACGAACTCTTGTCCACCGCGACCAGAATAACGTCATAGGTCTGACCGTTGCTGGAAAAATCCTCTTTAGTGTAATCAATGACCTTATCGGCTCCCAGGGATTTTACCAATTCTACATTCGTGGTGCTGCATACCCCGGTCACTTCGGCGCCGAAATGTTTGGCAAGCTGTACCGCATATGTCCCTACACTTCCGGAAGCTCCATAGACCAGGACTTTTTGTCCAGGCTGGATGCTGGCTTTTCTAAGATAGTGCAATGCGGTCCGCGCTCCAATGGGCAGGGCAGCGGCTTCCTCATACGTTGTATTGGACGGCATCATTGACATGGCCGCATCCTCAGGCAGACACTTATACTCGGCATAGGCGCCAAAATCGATCAGAGTCGCTGCAAAAACCTGGTCACCTTTCTTGAAGCGCTTCACATCTTTACCGACCGATTCAACCTCCCCGGCTAACTCCACGCCCAGGATGGCTTTTTTGGGTTTTCTCAAACCAAGTGATATCCGGGCAGGGAGCCAGACAGACCGGGGCACTGTGAAACTCCGGGATCTAACATCTGCCACTGTTGCTGTGGTCGCATGTACTTTTACCAATACTTCATTGTCCCTGGGCGTAGGTCTTGCTAGCTCGCGTAGTTCAAGGACATCGGGGGAACCATACTTTTCATAAACAACTGCTTTCATCTGACAAACCTACCTTTCATCGAATTTGAACGTTTAAGCCTGGCTTATTGCAGCCTGGGCTGACCGGACATTGACTGAAGATGAATTGAATCCTTTAACGATCAGCCATACTGCCAGAACCATTTCTTGCAAAGCCAATGGAAGAACCAATACCATCTGGACGGTTGACATCGGACTCAGGAGGCCGAACAGACCTGCAACGCCGGAGACGAAATAGGGTATGGCGGCCAGAAGGCCCCAACTGGATAACCAGCGAGGCACGAGTTTTGATTGATAAAGCACATAGTAGAACATCAAAGCGCCCAGGATAAAAACGATGGTCAAAACATGACCGATCTGATCATGCGCTTCCAGGACCAAATCGCCCAACGCTTGAAAATAGAAAGACTCCGCGGCACTTGCTTTGATATATTTCTGACTTATTAAGGGTAAGGACAGCCAACCGATGACAACGGCAAGATCAATTACAGCCTCAAGCGCTCCCCTGAAGAGGACATATCCAACAGCCAGGGCTTCGTTGTATCTCTTCAGGACTGGAAACATCATCATGGAGACCATAGCCAGTGCCAGGCCCATTGTCAAAACCAGGAGTGCCCCTATGACGATTTGGTTTGGATTGGTAAAGACTTGAGTAAGATAATCAGGCCCCTCCAGAATTGGCCCGGTAGACGCAAGGCTTAATATCCCCGCAACCGTACCGATGATGTACAACACTCCGACAATGATTGCGGTTTTTCTGTTTGTCGCACGGGGACTTTCTTTGGTCGCATTCATTTTATAGCTCCTCTTTTTTATTGTTATGCTCTATAGTGATGATGACACTTCCCGTTCTGTGTCCTTTTTCGACATACCGGTGAGCCTCGGCCGCCTGTTCCAGGGGGTAACATCTGTCTATGATCGCTCTTATTTTGCCGGCCTCAACAAGCTCTTTGATGAGAACCAGGTCTTCGCGGCTTTCGGATGACAACGCGCAGATCACTCTTTTCCCACTGGTGATCGAGGTCCACAGCATTTGAAAAAGCTGTTTCATCTTGAAGCTGGCTAAAAGATAGATTCCATTTTGTTTGAGAGAGTTCTTACACAGTGAAAATGAACTCTTGCCCAATATGTCAAAGATAAGATCATAGGTCTCACCGTTTTGGGTGAAATCTTCCCTGGTGTAATCAATAACCTTGTCAGCTCCCAGTAACTTTACGAATTCCAATCTTGGGGTGCCGCATACCCCGGTGACTTCGGCTCCAAAATACCGGGCGAGTTGAACCGCCGCTGAACCAATGCTCCCTGAGGCGCCATGGATGAGCACCTTTTGCCCGCGTTGGATGTTTACTTTTCGTAGCAAATTCAATGCAGTGAGGGCTCCATAAGGAACGGTGGCGGCTTGCTCGTATGTCATATTGGCGGGTTTGATGGCCACCAGCCCATCCTCAGGCATACAGAGATACTCGGCATTCGCACCCATCGTCTGGCCGCGATATCCGAAAACCTGGTCATTTTTCCTGAACCGTTTTACACCCCTGCCGACTGCTTCAATGTCCCCGGCAAACTCATTCCCCAGGATATTTATTCTTGGTCTCCTGACGCCAAAATACATGCGCGAGGGGAGCCAGAGAGGGAGCGGCATCGTGAACCTGGAAGGAGTGATTTCCTTGAAATTTCGCGCCCAGAGATCCCCGATGTTCACTGTGGTCGCATATACTCTTATCAATATTTCATTGTCCTTCGGAGCAGGTTTTTCCACCTCTTTGAGTTGAAGGACATCCGGTGGCCCGTATTCCGTGTATACAGCTGCTTTCATAAATTTTCTCCTACCGCTTGTCCACACTGCCGCTGTGCGGCGTGCTACGCTTATCTCATAATTTACTAAACTTTTGAAACATATTGCAGGCTTGATTTTGCATATTAGGTTTAGATAATTATGCGGCACTATGTTAATGGTCAGGTCGCGTACATCTGAAAGTTTTTGACCTGTTTGATTGTTCAGTTCGACTCAGGTTCCGGATCGTAAGAGAATACTTCGTCCAATGGAACGCTGAAAGCCAACGCAATGCGAAAAGCCAATTCTAAAGAAGGGGAATATTTTCCTTGTTCCATGGCGATGATGGTCTGGCGCGTGACCCCAACTTTTTCAGCCAACTGTTGCTGGGTCATCTCATTATGAAAAAAACGCAGTTTCCGAATGTTGTTGTTAATCCGGCGTTTGTCCATTTTAGAACCCCCTGCGATAAAGATACAGACGTGAAACATCGCCAACGATCTGGGCCACGACTCCAAAGAAGATCAGCAGGGTGAACATCACCAGCGGCGGCTGACCAAGGACAAATGTCAGCATGGAAAGAAAACTTCCGATCGAGGAGACAAGATAAGTGACCCTGGTCCCTCTCAAATCAATGAACTTGTCCCGCTCATCTTCAAAGTCTTCAATCTTTGGGTTTTCTTCGCCTGTTTTTATGGCTTGAACGATGGCAGAGACAATATGGGTGAGGATCGTGGCGAAAATCGTTACGACGATCGCGAGTGCGATGATGATTCCCCACAGGCGAAATACATTGGTCGAATTGAAATTCCCGCCCTGGATCATTTGAAATATCCTGATTAAATAGAATACTAGAATCAATGTGAAATTAGCCAAAGATACGGTGATATTTTTTTGTTGAAATGACATGGTTTCCTCGTCTTGTCTGTTTATGTTTACATTTAGTAATCTGTAGTAGACATATAGTAATACAAAATATACATTATGTCAAGTAGTTTTTACATTGAGTGGCAATAAAATAGACGTTGGGATGGATGATGGCTTTACTGATGTTCTCCAGCACCGGGCTGGTGCCCATCTTGCAGACAATTTCCGGAGTAATAAGCAAATGGAACCTGACCATTACCTCCCCTCCCGCTTCGGGGACTATAGTGGCGGTGCCAGGAGATACTCACGCCGGCCCGTAGGGTGGGGTACTTCTGGTAGAATCCTTTCTATGAGAAAAATTATTGTTCTAACTTTTCTGACACTGGATGGTGTCATGCAGGGACCTGGCGGACCCACAGAGGATACCAGTGGTAACTTTACGCTGGGCGGCTGGACGGTTCCGTACTTTGACGAGTACCTTGGCAACGTGATGACGGAACAGATGGGTCAGCCCTTTGATCTGTTGTTAGGTCGAAAAACGTTCGAGATCTTTGCCTCCTATTGGCCCCAGCATGCAGAGGAAGGACCTGAAATCAACCGAGCAACAAAGTATGTGGCTTCGAATACGCTTACATCACATGAGTGGAGCAAGTCGGTGTTCTTGAAGAGGAATGTTGCAGAGGAAATCAAGAAGCTCAAGGCAGGAGAGGGTCCCGATTTACAAGTGCATGGGAGCGGCGAGCTCATTCAGACGTTATTGGAGCATGATCTGGTCGACGAATTCTGGCTCAAGATATTTCCAGTGACACTCGGGACGGGAAAACGCCTGTTTGCTAAAGGGACGATGCCTGCTGCCTATGCACTGGTGGATTCCAAAACCTCGCCCAGCGGCGTGATCATTGCTACACTCAAACGGGCGGGGGAAGTGAGAACGGGATCGTTTTAAGTAACTCAAGTTGCCACCGTTGTTTCGCATGAAGTATTATGTCATTCTGAACGACCGAAGGGAGTGAAGAATCCCCGAACAATTGAGCCTTGCAGGCTCAATTGTTCGGGAGACCCTTCGCTACGCTCAGGGTGACATGGGAGCGAGGGCCTCCATGCTAGCAACTGATCAAAATGCCGTTTATGTAGCCGTCGTCATCGCGATCCTCGGCTTTATGATTGGCTTTGCAAAAGGGGGTTTTAGTGGTTTGGGAGCATTGCTTACGCCTATTTTAGC
>DASTOH010000225.1:0-5727 GCA_035720235.1 Anaerolineales bacterium
CCCGCAGGACCCATCCAAAACGGGAGAACCTCTCTAACCTATACCGTCCCGAAGGTTGGAATAGCTCAACAAGGTCTCTTCAGGGAAACCCTTCGGGACGTTCTGCAAAAGTAAGCCTGTGAAAGTAGTATAGAGCAAATCCCCACCCGATTCAACAGAGAACTTCCCTACCATGTATGCTACGGGTACAGGTAGGGTACCGGTATGCTCCCGCAGGGTCTGAGACCCTGCGGGCACCGCCTGCAAAACCTTCGACTCTCCTTTCAGTCGCAGGCCAAGCTTTGCGAAGCCGCGCAGTGTCCTGTTCCTAATCCAATCGTCTCCAAAATGGAGACCTAAGATTGCTTCTCGCTCACTCGCAAAGGCCTATGGGCTTCGTCGATATAGGGCCGTAGTGGCTCATCGTCCCATAGCTGCGCTTCGATGTAGCGGTCGGGTCCGTGCTTCCCATCTGCGTTCCAGACCTGCGGCAGGCCATATTGCTCGATCAGCCCCGGCAGCTCGGACAGCGTGTACACCTGTCCGCGATGGGCCTTGCCATCTCGAAGACGCATGGCCGGGAACGTGTCGCCATACGTAAAGCTGATACTGGCCGCGTGCTCCGCACGAAACACGGACAGCGGAATGCGCAATTCGCGCCCGTTCTGGTACCAACCCTGCAGCCACGGGCAGGCGCCCACGATCAAATAGTGCGGACGCATACGCGTCGGGCTGCCGCCTTTCGCCGTGAACAGGGCCCTCACCTGTTCCTCCAGGCCGCGCCGCACCGCCAGGTAATCGTCCGTGCGCTGGCTGGCAAAGCGGTCACCGGCCCGCCGGATGCGCTCAAGTACCATCTCCGCCTCCTGTGCCGGCAGGTCGGACAGGTTGCGGAATGGCCCGTCCGCGGCTTCATAGTAGTGACACAGAAAATCGGGTAACAGATCGTGGTTCATGCTAGGCAAAACGTTCTGCGTATAGGCATTTATCATCCATGCCTGCGCACAATAAATCAAACACAGAATATATTCTGTCACGTAGTGTTTTTGATGTTAGGCACTCCCTGGAATTATTCGTGCTTGACTTTCTTTATAGGCTCATTATACTGACACTCAACGTGTGGATTCCAGTGCCCACGCAAGGTGAGTCAGGAATGGATCCGGCCATCGCGGAGAGTGCGATATGTACGCGTACATGAAGCTGTGCATCTTTACGATATTGACCACATTATCCCTGGCCGCTTGCGCGCAGACGGCTCAGACGGCGACCCCGCCCTCCACAGCTGCGTCGCCTGCTCTGGAGGGGGAGACGGCCACGCCACCGGCGGTTACTGAAGGGACGTCTACACCCAAACCCACTCCCGCCCCAACGTCTACGCTCATGCCACTGGAGCTGGAAAAGATCGAAACTTTCTCTGATAATTGTTCCGAGATGGATCTGGACCTGACGGCAGAGAGGCTGAGCCTCATCGCCTACGTGCCCAGCGGCTTCTGCTTCCACGGTGAATTGGACCTGTTCGAGACAGGCGGGCGCGTCTATGTGGCGCAGGTGAGTATGAAGAGTCTTCCCAGAAGCACCGAGGCCTTTCGTATTATCGATGTTACAGATGTTGAGCACCCGGTGCAGGTGGGCGCCTGGAAATGGAACGTACCCACCGCATTATCCACCTACACAGCTGATGTAAAAGCATTCCGGCAGGGCGAGCGCTGGTTTCTGGCCGTGTCCAGAGATCCTGGCTTACCAGATAGTACGCTGTATCCGTTGTGCAGCCTGGTGGGCGGTATCGCCATTGTAGAGGTTACAGAACCGGCGGACCCAAGGATAATTACTGTGGTCAATGGGAAGAATACGGAGTCAAAAAAAAATTGGTGCAAATCTCACACCGCCGAGGTGAGCCGTGACGCGAACGGGAACGGCGCCTACCTGTACGTCTCGGCGGTGGATATCTTCGACCTGCGGGTGCTGGATATCCGCGATCTCGAACATGTGACAGAGGTGGGTCACTACACCCATCCCGATGCCGGCTTTTACAACCAGCGCAACATTTTCTTTGTCCACGATACCACCATCGTGGGCGACCGCGTCTATGTGGCCCATTGGTCGGCGGGTCTGATCATCCTCGACCGGCAGGCTTTGGAAGCTGGCGAAGAGGTCGAACCGCTCAATCCGCTGGATAGCATCGCGCCGTGGGGTCTGCAGATACACCAGGCGTATCCGACCACCGACGGGCAATTTGTATTTGTGGAGGACGAGTTCCCTGCCAAAACTCCCGAGAGCCGCCTGCGGCTGTACGATATCCGCGATCTGCAGGCTCCGAGGGAAGTGGCCGCCATCACCCTGGCCGACTCCTGGGGCGCGCCGCATAATTTGTTGGTGTCAGGCAATAAACTGTTCGTGGGTTGGTACCAGGATGGCGTGCGCGTCTTTCAATACGACACCCGCGATCCCGAGCATCCCTCGGTGCAGCCCTATGCCTTCCAGGCAGTACGCAAAGAATTCACGACGAATCCTTACACCGATATTTTCGATGGCATCTGGGGCGTGCGCGTGCACGACTGCCTGGTCGGCGGCCAGCCTCGGACCTGCGTCTATGCCAGTGATCTCACCTGGGGCTTGCTCATCCTTGCCATGGAGCCTTGAGCCCGCAGCCTATCATCACACATCCCCAGGGCCAGGAGCGCCATCTGTCAAAGGACCGTTTGACGATATTCCTTGAACGTCACCCAGCCGCCGAGCAAACCGGCCGCCAGCATGGCAACTATCACCAGCAGGCCCGACGCGGGTCCTGTGAGGGCTGTCGTGGCAAGCACGAACAGAAGACCGCCCAGGAGCCAACTCACGAGCCAGCCCAGCGCTATCATCAGGATTTGTTTGCGGGTCATCGCCGGTTTCAACGTCCGCAGAACGGAACCCGTAAACCAGCCGCCTACGCCGCCCATCAGGAAGAAGAGCGGTCTCAGGACCAGGGCTACTCCGAATGAAAGCGCCCAAATCAGGACTAATGTCAGCACCTGACGGCGTGACACGGATGGCTCCATTCGCCGCCAGACTAGTCCAATTCCCAATCCGCCCACCGCACCGGCCACCAGGCCTCCCAGATATGGGCTGATCCGCATGAATATCAGGCCTGTCAGGATCGCAATCACCCAGCCGGCGCCGACCCAAAAGGCAAGACTCCGCGAAGACCTTGACGTCGCATCGTTCCGCGCCGGTGGCTGCTCGGTCCGAATAACCGGCTCCTGGCTGCGAGCGATCTGCGCCGAGTCTGCCTGGGGCAGGGAGGTGGCCAAATGGGCATCTGCTATGGCGGCCTGCAGGGCATTCACCATCTCTGATGCGTTCCCAAAACGGTCCTCCGGTTTTTTGGCAAGGGCTTTCAGGATCACCCGTTCGAGGGCTTCGGGGAGCGCCTCATTGAGTGTGTGCGGCATGGGTAGCGGATCGTAGATATGCTTGTGGACGATTGCCAGAGGCGTTTCAGCCTGATACGGAATTCTCCCGGTTGCCATTTGATACAGGATGACACCCAGAGAGTAAATGTCGCTGCGCCAGTCGATCGGCTGTCCCAGTCCCTGCTCCGGGGACATGTACGCAGGCGTGCCTAATATCATCCCTGAGGTGGTGAGCTGGATCGAACCTTCGATGATCTTGGCGAGCCCAAAGTCGGTCAGCAGGCAATTCCCGCGTTGATCCATCAACACATTGCTGGGTTTCACATCTCGGTGGATGAGACCGCGCTGGTGGGCATAGTCCAGTGCATCGCCGATTTGGGAAATGATCTTGCGGATCTGCGCCAGAGCGAGTGGCTGGCCCTGCATCAGGTCCGTCAATGTGCCGCTCTCGACGAACGGCATCACGATATAGGTATAACCGTCTGATTCTCCGAAGTCGAACACCTGCAGGATGTGAGGGTGCTGCAGTCGAGCCAGGATCCTGGCCTCCTGCTGAAAACGGCTGGTGAACTGCGGATCGCTCGCGAAATGGCGGGGCAACACCTTGAGGGCTACGTATCTGTCCATGGAAGGTTGGTACGCCTTATAGACTGCTGCCATTCCGCCCTCGCCCAGCGCTGTGACGACTTGATACGAACCAAATTGCTTTCCGGTGAGATCTTCCATCGATGAATGGAACAAGAATACAGCCAAACTCCTTGCTGTGCAAGATGCAAAAAGCATGCCATGCCACTCCGTCGATTTGCAACCAAAGGGCTGCTTTGCGTATAGGCATTTACACTTCATGTCCACTTTGAATACAGCAACCATTAAACCCAAAACTTCGACACGTATAGTGGGTGAGCGGAACATTTTGCTGTTGACATGAGAGCAGCTAAAATCAAAACACTATGTCACGCCGGCACGGTGTGAACGGCCCCTTCGATTGCGCAGCACTCAGGGTGACATGAGTTGATGTTTGTCTTTGAATGTAGGCACTCTGAAATACTTTTGTTACATCTTTCCTGTTTCTTTCCAAGCACAATAGCGTCATGCACGCATGTGCACGACAGACAGTGCACGATTGAATTCGTTCATTTCATCAGGAGAATGCAAACATGAACTATCCAACCACTGCACCCATGCCAGGGGACCCGGATTATCCAGTGACACAGGGAGCCTTCCCGGTCTGGAGTAAAGTCTACACCAAGCCCGGTGAACAGACCTTTGTGGAGATCACGTCGCACCCGGAGGCCAAGGCCAAATCTGCCTATTTCTGGGTCTTTATCGGGGGAGGGCTCTCGGGCCTCATCAACAGCGTGACGAATTTCATCGTCGGTCTAATTGCGTTGAAGCAGGCTGCACCGCAACTTGGAGAGTTGCCGTCTGGAGCAGGCGGTGCGCTCGGTGTGATGGGTTTAATGAGCGCCATCTGCGCCATACCGATTGCGGGTGCCTCTGCAGTGGCCGGGTTTGCCCTGAGCGTGGCGGTCGTACATGCCACGGCCCGCTTCTTTGGCGGCCAGGGCACCTTCGACAAGCTGGCCTATGCCTTTGGGGCGGTCACGGTCCCGGTCACAATCATCTCTGCCTTCCTGATACCGTTCCATGCGATCCCGTATGCGTTGTTCTGCACGGTTCCTATCCTGCTGGGCCTGGGTCTGTACGTGATGTTCCTGCAGGTCACGGCGGTGAAGGCCGTGCACCAGTGCGGATGGGGCGAAGCTGCCGCTGCGTATTTCATGCCCACGGTCCTGATCCTGATGCTATGCGGGTTATTGTTCGTGGTGCTGATGCGAGTGGCTGGTCCTGGCATCAATGAGTTCATGCAGCAACTGCAGCAGGTGTCGCCGTAGAGTACACGTCACTTTTTTGTACACGGATCGCACGGAGGACTCTCCGTACTGTAACAGGACCTTAACGCGAATAACGCTTATAGGCGAATGGCGCAAATATTAAAAACAATTGCGCCATTCGCGTTAAGCAATTCCCGACTTTGAGAAAGCCATGCCCTGGCCGGGTACCATCTTGCTCAACCCTCCTCAGAATTGTATAATACATCCAAAGAACTACGAATTTCGGGGGTGAGGACCAAATCTCTGAGAGTTGAACAATGAAGGTAAACGTGGATCGTGTTTTTATCAGTTATAGAAGGCAAACCAGCAAGTATCCGGCTCTTTTGGTTTACAAAGCGCTTTCCCAATCTGGTTATGATGTCTTTATCGATTATGAAAGTATTGACAGCGGAAAATTTGCCGCCGAGATCCTGAACCAGATCGAATCCCGAAGTCATTTCGTCGTCATCCTTTCTCCAGAC
>DASTOH010000226.1:0-6318 GCA_035720235.1 Anaerolineales bacterium
AAATAGAGATCCGAAAGAAGGCCGAACGCGAACGCGAAGCCCTGATCCAACGGTTGAAATTAAAAAACCAGGAGTTGGATCGGTTTGCGATCCGCGTCTCTCATGATCTAAAAACACCCTTGATCACTGTGGCGGGTTTCCTGGGCTATCTGGAACAGGATATCAAATCAGGCAACCACGAGCGAGCAGAAAAGGACCTGGCGCAGATCAATGAAGCTGCCAGGAAAATGGGGAGATTTGTGGACGAATTGCTCGACCTCTCGCGCGTTGGGCGGATTACTAACCCGCCGAAAGATCTGCCTTTTGAGGAAATTGTGCGAGATGCGCTCCAAGCCACAGACGGGATCCTCAAGGCCAAGCAGGTTCAGGTGGAGATCGATCCGATCTTCCCCTTTGTGCATGTGGATCGCGGGCGGGTTGTACAAGTCCTCCAAAATCTGATCACGAACGCCGTCAAGTTCATGGGTGACCAGCCACAGCCTATCATCCGAATCGGTTTCCAAGAGATCGACGGCGAACACATCTTCTCGGTCACAGATAATGGGATAGGCATTCCGCCACAACACCACGAGAGCATTTTTGAGTTGTTCAGCAGATTGAATCCCGAGATCGACGGCACGGGCATTGGGCTAGGTCTTGTAAAAAGAATCATCGAAGTGCATCAGGGCAAAATATGGGTAGAATCCAGTCCAGGAACCGGCTCAACGTTTAAGTTCACCCTGGCGCCGGCTCCGCTCCGTGGATAGTTCCGAGTTGAATGCAATCGTCCAAAATTCCGTTTCTTATCTGAAGCAATTCTGGAGGTTTCTGGTAGAGCCGTTCGAGTCTCTACCTCAGGCCAAGGATCGCAGGCGGGCTATTGTTACATCAGCGTTTCTGCTTCTTTCATTTATAGGGGTTGCCATTGAACAACTGTGGGTCAATAACCTTTCGGTCCTTTTTTTGGTCGTTCTGCTTGCAGGATACTTTCTGGCTCGTACACGCTGGTTCAAGCTCGCCGCATTTCTTCTGGTCACGGCGTTGGCAGTCCCCTCCTATTTGGTTGCATTCAATCTGTCTGATCCCGACCCTGACCGGATCACGGCTGCATTTGTGTGGATCCTCATTCCTCTACTCATCAGTAGTTTGATCTACTCAATTCCAGACACTGTCATCCTTGGAGCACTCAATCTCCTGGCATTAAGCATACTGCCGCTCATCCGCCCAGAGTTGAGTTACAGAGTCATGGGCGAGATAATTGTCTTTTACAGTGCAGCGGCCGGGATCCTGATCCTTGTCATGGTCCAGCGCAACCAGCTTGAGCAGGACCGGCAAAAAGAGCTCATCGAAAGCCGCACACTGCTGGCGCGTGAAGCTGCCGTCCGGGAGCAATTTGCCGAACAGGCTCGACTGCGGGCCAGCCAGTTGACGATGGTGAACCACATCAGCAACGCAATATCGAGTCTGCAGGGCCTGGAAAGCATCCTGCGGTTGATCTTTGAACAGATCCAGAACTACATCCATTTTGACATCTTCTTTATTGCCCTCTACGATAAAAAATTGGGTAGTATATCCTTCCCGGTGCTGTATGATGGTGGGAAGTTCTGGCAGGAGCCTGCGCGGGATTTGAACAAGACCACCTATGTGGCCAAAGTCATTGAGTCACGTCAAGCGCTGCTTTGGAACCGGTCCTTGGAGGAAATTGAGGCCGCCAAAAATTCCACAAACCGCCTGGCTGACGCGACGCGAGTAGCCGCATCGATCATCCTGCTACCCTTGCAGGCAGGCAAGCGCTGCATTGGCGCACTTTCGGTGCAGAGCTATCAGATGAACGCCTATGACGGGGAACCCGTTGCAATCCTGACAGCGCTGGCTCACCAGTTGACCGTGGCAATCGAGAACGCGCGCCTCTTCGAAGAGGCGAACAAACGCGCGCAGCGTTTGTTGCTCCTCAACGAGATTGGCCGCGCCGTCTCAGAATTGCGAGGCCTGGCCGACTTGCTCGAAGTGATTTATGAACAGGTGAAACAAAACCTGAAAGTGGATGTATTCTATGTGGGTTTACATAATCCTGAAAACAATACGGTTTCATACCCCATCATGTATGATGAGGGGACACGGTACGAATACGAGCCCGATCAAGTTTCCACAATAAGTTTCCTACATAGGTTTCTGCAAGGAGCACAGGCGACCCTCATCAATCGAACAGCTGACGAATTAGTCCTCAAGCCAGATGAGAGAGGGATGCTGGGTGACATGACCAGAAAATCCGCCTCCCTCCTGCTGGTCCCATTGATGGCTAGAGAACAGGTCATAGGCATCATCTCTGCACAAAGCTATACGCTGAATGCTTATGAAGAGGATGATCTGAACCTGTTAGTGAGTATTGCCAATCAGGTATCCATTGCAATCGAAAATTCCCGGCTCTATACGGCGGCACAGCAGGAAATCGCAGAGCGCCAGAAGGCCGAGGGTCAGCTCCGCTCGGCAGAGGCGAAGTATAGGGAACTGGTGGAGAGCGTCCCGGCAGTAATCTACAGCTCTGAAACCGGTGCCAGCGGACGCTGGTTTTACGTCAGTCCGCAAATCGAGTCACTGCTGGGGTTCACTCCAGAGGAGTGGCTTGCCGATCCCAATCTATGGTATCAACAAATTCATCCCGAAGATCGGGAATACGCCGTCAACTCTGAAATTCAGACCCTTCTCCAGGGCTTGAAAGTGGATATGGATTACCGGATGTACACCCGTGCCGGGCAACTGCTGTGGATTCATGATGAAAGTCTTAATGTATCCATTTCAGACGAACAGCAGTATGTGGTACAGGGCATCCTGACAGACATCACCCCACGCAAATTGGCTGAGCTGAACCTCAAAAAGAGTGAGGAAATGTATCATTCACTTTTCATCATGGCTGAACGACAAACCCATGAGCTTTTCCTGCTGAGTGAGGTTCAGAATGTCCTGGCACGCAAGCTCGATCTCCCTGAATTGATGCAGACCGTGGTGGAAGCCACCGCAAAAAGCTCCGGTTATACTTTCGTGAGCCTCTATGTATTGGAAGGAGACCTCCTCCGCCTGAAGCACCAGGTTGGCTACCAACTCGAAAATGTGATTGATACGATCGCTTCCCATGAGGGGGTCGCTGGCCGGGTGATACAGGCCGGTCAACCTCTGTTGATTCCAGATGTGACAAAGGATTCGGAATTTCTGCGGGCAGATCCCAAAATAAGATCGGAGGTGTGTGTCCCGCTTTTCAATGGGGATCAGATATTTGGTGTGCTGAATGTGGAAAGCTCACTGGAATACCAATTAACTGAAGCAGACTTGAAGGTCCTCAGCACCCTCAGCGAGCAGGTGAATATTGCCATTCGCAGAGCCAGCCTGTATGCAGAACGCGCCGAGAGCCTGCGCCGTGAACATCATATTAACGAATTTGCACATGCGATCAGCAGCACACTCGACCTGCCAGATATCCTTGAAAAGGTCGTGCGGCTAAGTGTGGAGCTCATCGGCGCAGATACGGCCACGGTGAGTCTGATGTCTGAGGATGGCCTGAAGATGGTTGATGTTTATAACTACAACGAAACCGAAAACCTTAATGTCTATCCGGCTCACGGACGGGGCCTGACCTGGTATGTGTTTGAAACCGGTGAACCTCTTGCCGTGGAGGAATATTCCGCACATCCCAGAGCGCTGCCGGACTGGACTGCTTCGGGATTGCACGCCTTCATGGGCATCCCCCTTTCCATCGGCACGAAGCGCCTCGGGGTGCTAACCTTGTATAACAGGACTCCGGGCAAGATATTCAGCCCGCGCGATTTCGCCCTGGTCGAAGCCATCGCTCGAGAAGTGACCGTTGCCATTCAAAATGCGCGCCTGTTTGAAGCGCTCCAAAAAGAACTGCACGAAAGAAAACAGATTGAACGCGAACGCGAAATCATGCTCAAGGATCTAGAGAACAAGAACGCGGAATTGGAGCGGTTCACCTATACAGTCTCGCATGATCTCAAGAGTCCACTGGTGACGATCGGGGGCTTTCTCGGTTTCCTGGAAGAGGACATCAGGAAAGGCGACCAACAGCGGCTTCAAGCGACAATCCACCGCCTGAACGAGGCCGTAATGAAAATGCGTCGCCTCATGGACGAATTGCTAGAACTCTCGCGGGTGGGGCGGCTGGCAAAGCCATCGGTGGAGATTTCGCTCGGAGATCTGGCGCGCGAAGCGGTCGAGCTGGCTCAAGGCCAGTTGATGGCGCGGCAGGTCGAGGTCCGAATCGAAGCGGATCTCCCGGTCGTGTTTGTAGATCGCATCCGCATGGTCGAAGTCCTGCAAAATTTGATCGTGAACGCCATCAAGTTCATGGGCAGTCAGGAACAACCTTTGATCGAGATCGGCTCGCAGAGCAGGAACGGCCAGAACGCCTTTTTTGTGAGGGATAACGGCATAGGCATTGCGCCGGAGTATCACCAGAAGATTTTTGGGCTCTTTGATAAGCTCGATTCGGCATCGGAAGGCACAGGAATTGGTTTGGCGCTTGTGAAACGGATTGTGGAAGTGCACGGCGGGAAAATTTGGGTAGAATCAGAGTTGGGAAAAGGCGCGACATTCTTTTTCACACTTGCGGAAGGAAATCAACAGGAGACAACATGACTCGAATTGTTGTGGACGCGATGGGGAGTGATACTTATCCAACACCAGATGTGGAAGGCGCCGTGATGGCCGCGCGCGAATATGGGGTGGAAATCATCTTGACAGGCGACGCCGCAAAGATTCAGCCGCTGCTTGACGAGGCGTATGCCCGTGCCAATGCTGCTGGTCTGCCCATTCGGGTGGTCCACGCCCCTGAGATGCTCACCATGCACGACAAAGGTGAGGACCTGGTGATGAAAGCCCGCCATAAAGAGGCTCATAATTCTATGGCCGTGGGATATGATCTCCTTAAGGACGGCGAAGCAGACGCGTTCGTGACAGCCGGTAATACAGGGGCGGCGATGGTCACAGCCCTGTTCAGACTGGGCCGATTGCGGGGCGTAGATCGGCCCGCCCTGGCGCCGCTCTTCCCTACCGCAACCGGCACGTGCATTATTCTGGATATTGGCGCCAATCCGGATTGCAAGCCGGAGAATCTCCTGCAGTTTGCGATTATGGGCAGCGTCTATGCCGAACGGGTGCGCAGCGTGAAAAATCCCAGAATTGGGTTGATTTCAAATGGTGAGGAAGCCGGCAAGGGTAGTGAGCTGGTTAGAAGCGCCTACCCTTTGCTGGAGAAGGCCAATCTAAATTTCATTGGCAATGTGGAAGGCAAGGAAATTTTCAATGGACACACGGATGTCGCGGTGACCGATGGCTTCACCGGCAACGTGCTGCTGAAATCGACAGAGGCAGTCGCCAAATTGATCATTGAAAAGATTCGCGAGTCCATCAAGGGCGGCGGTCCGCTGGCATTAATGGGCGGAGCACTCGTCCGCCCGGCGCTGGGAAAAGTCCGCAAACTATTGGATCCCAGTGAAGAAGGTGCCGCGCCGCTGCTCGGTGTAAACGGGCTTGTCTTTATTGCTCATGGCCGTTCGGATGCCCTGGCGATCAAGAGTGCCATACGCGTGGCCAAGGAAGCTGTAGAGGCCAACGTTCTCGACGCCATGAAGAGCGCTATTGAAGAGAGTTTGAAGAAATAAACTATTTGGGCTGCTCCAGCCGCTGTTCGCGGCGGCGCAGCGAGCATTGTAGGAAAAATGAAAATCATCAAAAACGAAAAACTGATCAAACGCAATGGAACGATTGCCGGGTGGGCACTTGGTATCGCCATCATCTCCATGGGCGGTGGAATGTATGCTAATCTGACTACGTTCCAGGGGGGAGACAATCGATTTATCTCTTTGACGATGGCCGCACTGGGGATTGGATTGATCTCCATGTATGTTGGATTGTATTTAACGAAGCGTTTTGGAGGCAGGCCACGCGTGGACGAAAAAATCGACTTGGCCCTGAAGGGCCTTCCGGGAGATTACACCCTCTATCATTTCACGGCACCGGTTCCTCATCTTTTGGTCGGGCCCGCCGGTATTTGGACCTTGATCCCATATCACCAGCGGGGTACCCTTAGATACGAGAAAAACCGCTGGCGCATCAGCAGTGGCGGCTTTGCGCAATCCTATATGTCTATCTTTGGACTGGAAGGAATCGGTCGGCCAGATTACGAAGCGGAATACCAAATCAGTGCCATTAAAAAGCACCTGGCGAGGAGTCTCGATGAAAATGAAGTGCCTGACGTCCAGGCGGCTCTGATTTTCATCAACGAACAAATGGACCTCCAGGTCGAGGGGTCGCCGATTCCCGCCT
>DASTOH010000227.1:0-6547 GCA_035720235.1 Anaerolineales bacterium
TGTGCGGGCTATTCCGGGGTGTGGGTCGGACCAGTAGAGCGTGGCGCTCGCAGCGCCACGGTCCCAATTCCACATTCCCAACCAAAACAATCGGGGTGTGGCTCAGACCGGTAGAGCGCACGGTTCGGGTCCGTGAGGTCCCGAGTTCGAATCTCGGCACCCCGACAGCAGTCCACACGGCTAGCCTTTTGAGCTAGCCGTGTGGACTTAAATAGGTCGTGAATCAGGGGCTTGAAACTGCGGATCTCAAGGCTCTTATCCGTGAGATGCCCAGTTCAGCTGTTCCCGCCAGGATCGTAGTCCTCACGGCTTGCCCATAAAACGAACCGTGAGGTCCGCGGTGATGCAAAGAAGAAATAGATGCCATATTATAATCATCACGGTTTTGTTCCTCTTTGGATTGGTTACTTCAAAACTGAGTATTTTGAATTACACAAACGCGAGGCAGGTCGCGCACATTAATGGTTAACCCTAAAAGAGCACTTGACTTCTGCAAGCTGGGCAAAGTCTGGTGCTGGTGTCGTTGAGCCATTTGGCCGGTCATTGCGCGGCAGCATTGTGTGCTAAGGCTGGCAAGTACTATCTATTCGGGTTGGTGCGTGTCTGTATAGCTTTAGATGATTATGGCGCTTTTGCAGCACGAAACGCCCAAAAGCTTTCAAACGGAATAAGACGCTTTGTTTTTGCTTCTACAAATCCAGCGGCTTTGAGTTGTTGGCACAGTTGATCAGGGTCCGGTAAAGGACTCATTCCTTCCGTCGTCGACACCTGAATGTTTAATCCTTGTATGCCCGGACCACCGCCTTGGCAGGCTGAGGTTAACAACACTTGACCACCAGGCTTCAAATATTCTTTTAGGTGCCGGAATAAATTTTCCCTCTCCTGAACAGGGAAATAATAAATATTCTGGTGGAGTGTTACCAGATCAAATTTCTGACTGGTTGAATATTTTCTCACATCGGCGTGTTCGATGGTGGCACGATTCTCCAAACCCCATGCCTGAATATTTCTTTGAGCCACGGCAGCCACTTTTTCTTGAAGTTCGAGCCCCACCGCACGGAGTTCCGGATTACGTGTACAAGCTCGTTGAATGTAGATTCCAGAACCGCATCCAACTTCCAATAATTGAAAATCGCCCTGACGGGGAATGACCGCGTCCACTGCTTCGAAAATAAAAGGCTCGCTCACCCGAGATGACCGCGCAACTAATTCCCCTGGCTCCTTATCGAATGGAAACCATTCATGCTCCCTGAGCATGGTGGGTGTATCCATCACATAGACATACTGGTAACTAACAACTTCTTCTAACAAGGCTTTGAATGCATCATTCACGGGATTGAGCAATGCCTTTGAAATTTTGCCCTTTATTTGATACTCATTCCCTATCCGTTTTAGTTCGCCAAGGCTGACACCCAGTTCGAGCCATGCCCTAAGTCCTTCGCGGTTGGAAACAGCCATCTTTTCACAGAGATGTTCAAAGCTGGCCTTCCCGTCCATGAAGTTTTCATAGACACCCCTCGACAAGGCAGCAGAGATAAAGGATGCACGATAAAACTCATTGCCTGTTTTGAGCAATCCAAATAACAGAGAGGATTGTCCACTTGTCATTAGTTTGATCAAGGTCGAAAGTTTCACAGTTCCTCCTCAGAGATAATCTGAGAAATGTCGTATTTGCTCAGTATCATTAATGAGAGCCAAAAAAAGCCTGAAGCTGACGGTGGGTACGCGGCGCGTCTTTTTGAGCTTTTCACCGTTTCGATGGTGAGTCCACCCTCCTACCCACCGCCTATTCTTCTTGATGACTCAGACCCGCCTGGCGAGCTTTGATAATCGCCTCGCTACGCGTGGCGACTTGAAGTTTGCTGAAGATGTTGGATACTTGATTGCGGATGGTTTTGGGACTCAGGACGAGTTTTTCGGCGATAGCCGTGTTGGTCAATCCCTGCGCCAGCAGTTCCAGGATTTCGCGTTCCCGCGACGTGAGATCAGGAAAAGGCGCATCGGCGGCGGTCTTCATACTGCGTGCAAAGTACGCCATCATGTGCCTGGCGACACCGGAACTGAAGATCACCTCCCCATTAGCAACCGCGCGAACGGCTCGCAAGGTCTCTTCGCCCTGCGCTCCCTTGAGCAGATAGCCCCGCGCCCCGGCTTGCATGGCGGAGAAGACCGTTTCGTCGTCGAACATCGTGATCATGAGAATGGCGGTATCCGGAGCGGTTGCCGTGATCTGGTGTGTGGCTTCAACCCCGTTCAAACCCAGCATACTCACGTCCATCAACACAACATCCGGTTGTAACGACAGCGCCATTTGGACCGCCGCCTCGCCGCTGTCCACTTCTGCCAGTACCACCATATCGGGCTGCGATTCCAGCAGCGCCCGCAGCCCAAAGCGAAAAACCGGGTGGTCGTCCGCAATGAGAATGCGAATGGGTCGCTCACTCATCCTGGACCTCCAGGGGCAGCCTTGCCTGTACCAGTATGCCGCCATCGGGCAGCGATTCGAGCAGGAATTGCCCGTTCAACTCAGTGGCGCGTTCTTTCATCGCCTGTAGCCCAACCCCGGAAGTGCGATCCTGCGAGAGTCCACGACCATTGTCACGTATCTCGACCATTAAATGTGCGTCCCTACAGGACAGCCGCACGATGCACACCGTTGCCCCCGCATGCCGGACGACGTTGGTCATGGCTTCCTGGGCGATACGATAAGCGGCCGTTTCCACGGCTGCCGGCAGTTCCGGCAACCTCTGTGGTACATCGAAACTGAAGCGCAGCATGCCGGTCGCGTAGCGGGAGGCGCTCTGTTGCAACGCCCCAACGAGCCCGAGATCATCCAGGGCAGGGGGGCGCAAGTCATACACCAGGCGGCGCACATCGAGCATTGCCTCCTGCGCCTGGATCTTGAGCGAGTTCAATAAGGCCTGCGCTTTCCCAGGATTGGAGGGCATGAGTTGGGCAACAGCTTCCAGCCCCAGGGTCTGGCTGGCAAGCTGAGGCCCCAGACCATCGTGCAGATCGCGCCTTAAACGCCGCCGTTCGTCTTCGCGTGCGGTGACGAGGTGCTGGCGCGACCGGCGTAGTTCGTCCGATAGCTGCACGGCTCGCACGGTATTGGCGGTGAGGGCGGCAATGGTGTTGAGCAATTGCTGCTCGCTGCGGTTGAAGGATTCACGCGGGCCGCGCGGGGCGACGACCAGGCGGCCGATGGTTTCTTTTTGATAGGTGAGGGGAATCATCTCCGCGTGACCGGGCGCTTTGCCCCACACTGCCACCGGTTCGAACTGGTTTTCGCCGTTTGGCAGCCAGATGGCCACGTGAGGTATCTTGAGCGTACGGGCGATGGTCTGTATCAGGTTGGGCAGGATGTTGGCCGGAGTATCGGCCGTTTCCATCTGTTGCGCTAGGCGGGTCAACACTATCGCCGGGTCGTCCCGCTCGCCGTACAGCAGCCGGTTGACGCCGCGCTGTAAACGAACCCGCAGGGGTTGGAGCAGCAGGGCGATGATCCCCGCGGCGACCAAGCCGCTCAGGGCGTTGGTTTGTGTTTGGAACATCGTGCCCAAGCCGCCGACGATAACGAGGTAAATGGCGACAATCAACGCGGTGAGGCTGCCATACACCAGCGTGCGATTGATGAGGATGTCGATGTCAAACAAACGATGACGGAGGATCGCGATGCCGATCGAAATGGGAAACAACATCGCCATACTCCAAACGACAGGGTAACCCAATTCTGCATCGAAAGCTGCCAGGTCTGGCAATACCGTGTAGATGAACGCCGTCGAGAGGAATAAAACAATGGCCAGTAGTGGCCACTTCATTTGAATGCGTTCCACACCTTGCGAACGGCGATACCGGAGATACATGGCTAAGGGAATTAAGAGGACCAAAGGTGTAGATAGTATAGTCAAAACATTGTAGGCTGTATCGAAGAATGGCTCCGAACCGGGAATACCGTTTATGGGTCGCGTGTCTGGTATGCCATGTTCGGGCCAGGGCCAGGGACGCAATATGACCGTCACAGCTTCCCACACCAGAATGCTCACTATCAAAATGACCAGCACCCGCCAACGCGGTGAGAGCAGCTTCCCCGTTGGGAAGTATAAGGGCATCAGAAACAGGGGGAAGTAAACGACCGGCCGCCACACGAGATGACCAAGCACAAGTGAGAGGGTGCGGATCAAATCGGTATATAGAGGAGACAGGGATTCACTCAGCAACTCGAGACCGACCGCAATCGCTCCTACGGCCAATGAATAGGCTATGATGAGGAAGAGCAGGGCAATTGTATGCCCCGGATGTTTTTTTTTGATGAGCCAGCCAAGGAGGAAATACACAACACTGATAATCGCTGGCACGATCGTCCACGCGACAGGTAACTTATCCGTCGCGATGCTAACGAATAGGATGTAGGCATACGAAAGCGCGACCATCACGCCGAAGAGGATCCGCACTGTTTTCAATGCGTAGGCGATGATGGGTGAGCGTATGGCTGCCTGGCGTTGGTTTACTGAAACCATGAGATTATATTCTCTGCGATAGAGGCTCGATAGATTCGAGGTACCGGTACCGAGATTCTACCGCTTATCTCAAAAGTAATTAAATCTTTGATGACTATTGTATGCCAAATTTCAAAGTTCAAGTTTAAATAATTATGCGGCACTTTGTAATTCATTTTTCACTCCTACCTTTAGCCGACTGGAAAAGAGAAATGCCAAGCCCAATCAGCCCTATTCCGCCAACGATGCCCGCTAAATAGTTGAGTACCGTTATATCCAGCACAAATGCGGGAATGCTGAGTACGCCATTGATGATAAGGAGAAGTCCACCCCACTTCCAGAGGACGCCCGAACGCCAAACGGCTGCACCCATTAAGGCAAGGCCAATGTACCAAAGAATACCACCTAAGAACGGGATGATGATGAAGGGCTCCAGGGATGTCTGATCCATCACGGCAATCATCTCCGTTTGCCCTTGAGCCACAAGCTCGCCAATTGCAGGAAAGACATAGGCAGCAAACCCGATGATGGGCAGGAACAAAGCAAGGAAAAACACAGTAACCACCATCCCGGCGAACGCCAGTTGTTCCTGCTTGGTTCGCGAGAGATAGGCATAAAGGGCGACAGTGCCAGGTATAAGGAAAGCAAAATATACAGGCGCCATCGCCAAACTAAGTCGGTAGGCAAAGGTGTCGGCTTCAAGCGCCACCTGCAGTTGCTCTGCATTGGGCGCGTTTTCGAGCTCCTGCGAGAATAGCGGCTTGCTCAGCGACGAGAAAAATGACAACAGTATTGCGACTAAGACCGCTATCCCGGCCACAACCAGGGCGATTCCGCCCAGAGAAATGCGGTTCGCAGGCATTGACTTGGGTTTCATCTCTGAAGTATTCATACTTTATTCGCTCCTTTGGCTCAATATCTGTTAAGAACTGCTCACACCGTCCGTGAGGCCGGCTTATTGGTTATTGGGATGGCTCATTTCGCTTTCAGGAACAGGCGCCCCGTCCATAACAGCCAGACCGGCCAGCCCCAAATGGACACATCCACGTTACTCTAGGTCGCCGAAGGCAACGGTTGAGGCGAGCGCGAACGCAGCAGCAGGAGGGCGATTCCAAGGATCAGATATAAAATAGAGTGGAAAAGCGGAACACCTCCTCCTGAGAAGCTGGCGATCAGCATCAGCCCTCCCAGAACGAGCACCGGCCAACCGAGCCATTTTGGATAGCTGGTCTGGAGGAGCACGAAACCGACAAGGATCAGAGCGATTTCCGTTGGGAGAAAATAAGCCCATTCCATCCAGTTCGCAGCGCCCATGTTGGCGATTACCTCTTGTGGCGCTCTCGCAACCCGGTTATAAGAGACGATAGCCCAGAATAGCGCGCCCACGACTGCCATGGCCGCGCTTACATAGCTGGCTATCCTGACGTTTCTATTATTACTAAGACTTTGTACCTGTCTGGTGAGCAGCACTACCCCGAAAGCAGCAATCAAACTTCCTATCCCCATCAAGAGATGGGCGACGCCCCAACCGGTAAGATCGTTCTCGATAGCTTCAACCTGTAGCTGGGGATTATCAATTGCTCCAAATATATTGAAAATGACTGGTCGGGTTTCACCGGCGATGGACACGAATGCCCCAATACTCAAGAGAATCCCTGCGATCTTCTGCATGGTTCCACTCCTTCCTATGGTAAAGCTTGTTCAAATTTGTATAGCACATCGTTGCAGTTCCTCTCATACAATACAAAACGCAGCGTCCCCGCGTCAAGAGGCCGGTGTCACGACCAATAGGGACAAAATGTCCCGATTTTCTCTGTTTGTGACGGAAAAAAATTGAGCCAAACACCTCTGTCTTAAGCCCCAATGCTGATTTTGCCACTCTTTTAACGTAAAGACTAAAAATTCATCTAGCCACCTGACAGTTTCAAAGGTAAGCACAAAGTGCAGACGAAACAGGCAGCGAATTCAACAATTTTCGATCGAGCAAACGAAGCCCGATCTGAAACAAACTGAGATCACGACGGTCTTTTCGATCGACCAGATGGCGC
>DASTOH010000228.1:0-24651 GCA_035720235.1 Anaerolineales bacterium
ATTACCGCTATGCACTGGGGCACACCTCCGATCTCAACATGGACGTCCAGCCAACCTGGCCACTTTCATAAAAGACAACTCCCCCAAGTTCAGCACCTCGAATTTGGGGGAGTCAGGGCAGGGGGTTAAAACCCAAACCGCCCTTGGCTTGCCCGAGCCGTGGGCGGTTTGTTAAGGAGAATGCAATTATTATTATATTCTGCAAGATAAAGGCAACCTGAACCATAATTAAATAGGGGATGAGAGTTTTGATCGGATGGCCTCCAGGGTAATCGGACCTTCCCGCAGGATTTTCAAATCATTTGCCGTGCAATCCACCACCGTGGACGGCACTCCGCCCGGCGTCTGTCCTCCATCGAGGATCAAATCAATCCTTCCGCCGAGCTGCACAAAGACTTCTTTCGCTGTGGATGGGCTTGGTTGACCTGAGATGTTCGCGGAGGTCACGGCCATCGGTCCTGCCGCGCGCAACAGGGCTCGCGCCACCTCATGATCTGGGACGCGCACGCCGATGGTGGCGGTGGCAGAAACGACTTCAGGCAGAGTAGGCTTTTTGGGGATGACGACAGTCAGCGGTCCAGGCCAGAAGCGGGAGGCGAGCCGGTAGGCAATCTCTGGAATATCCAGCCCGACTTTTTCCATGTCTGCCATGTCAGCAATCAGAACGGGAATCGCTTTCTCGATGGGACGGTCCTTGGCTTCGTAAATGGCTTCGATTGCCCGTCCATCGAATGCCAGTGCACCCACGCCATAAACCGTGTCCGTAGGAAACGCAACCAGCCCGCCTTTGTTCAGAACATCCAGTGCTTGTTGTACGGCATCCGGTGATTTCGCTGCAACGATAGTTGTTCTCATATTTTGATTTCGAGCAGACGGTCGTGCCGTGCCAAATCTTGATGCAAATGGATCTCGGCCCGCGAGAACATATCGTAGGCGAGGCTAAGGGCCCGCACACCGCGCGTCGATTCGATCTCCAGCAGGATCAATCCGTTTGGAGCCAGCCAATCGGGTGCGATTTTCATCAGCCTTCGAAAGAGGTCCAGCCCATCTTCACCGCCATCCAGGGCGAGGGTTGGCTCGCTCCCGTAAATCGGCAGGCCCCGTAGAGTGTCAGTGGGGATATACGGCAGGTTGGCGCAGATCAGGTCGAAATGATTCTCCGTGGGCAATGGATCCGTGTGTGGCGGCAGGATATCACACTGGACAAAATCAATACGATCTGCAACGCCCAGTTTTCGGGCATTTCCGCGCGCCACCCTTAGGGCCGCGTGAGAAATATCGGTTGCGAGAATATGGCTATCTGGAACATTCGTTGCGATCGAAACTGCTATCGCACCGGACCCGGTCCCAATATCCGCGACCGTCCTACGGATGCGGACTGGTGATTCCTGTAACCATGCAATTGCTTTTTCCACCAGCAATTCCGTTTCAGGCCGTGGAATCAAAACATCGGGTGTGAGGTCAAAATCCAGGCCGAAGAATTCCCAGTGCCCGAGAATGTAGGGAAAAGGTTCCCCATTTTCGAGGCGAGCCAGCGAGTGATCCAGTTGACTCTGTTGTTCGGGGTTAAGGCTCAAATCCGGGTGAGCCATCACCCAGGTGCGGGGCTTGTGGAGGATGTGAGCAAGCAGGACAGAAGCATCCAACTCTGGAGTGTCGCTGATCAGAGCGAGTCGAGCCGCGAGGTCTGCATGAAGCGAGGGCATGTTTTCAATAAACGTCCCGTCGATTGCGGAGCAGCCCGAATGGGGGCGGGTTTTGTGCAGGGCCGAACTTCTTCATCCCAACCCGCGCCCGCCGGGCGATTCCTTGATCGCCAACAATGACAGATACTCAAACACGATGTTCGATGCCAGGATGGCAGTGATATCACCGTGATCGAATGGAGGAGAGACTTCTACCAGGTCGAAGCCGATCAAATTCAATCCATGCAGGCCGCGTACCAGTTGAAGGAGTTGATAGCTCGTCAGCCCACCCACCTCCGGCGTGCCGGTGCCTGGAGCGAAGGCGGGATCGGCTGAATCAATATCTACCGTCACATACACAGGACCCTTCATGCGCTCATGGACTTGCTTGAGGATCTCCGGAACGCCCTTTTCCATCACTTCATGGATCGTGATCGTCCGGGCGCCGAGATCTTTCGCGTCGGCATAATCGTTCTGCCCACTCACGGGACCGCGAATCCCAATCTGCACATATTCACCCTGACGGATCAACCCTTCCTGCAGGGCGTGTCGAAACGGCGTGCCGTGGCTGTATGGGACAGATTCGAACTCTGCCTCCCAGGTGTCAAGGTGCGCGTCGATATGGACGACCGAAACCGGCCCATGTTTTTTGGCATGGGCGCGCAAAAGGGGGAGGGCAATCGAATGGTCTCCGCCCAGCGTGATCAGGGTTGTGCCCGTGTTGATAATTTCGCCGGCGGTCTGGGTGATGGCGGCCATGGTGTGTTCAATGGACGTGGGGATGACCGATATATCGCCGTAATCGACCACCTTGAGTTTCGTGAGGGGAGTCACATTCAGGGTCGAGTTGTGCCCCCAGATCATCAACGACGTTTCACGAATCTTTCTTGGCCCAAACCGCGTCCCGGTGCGATAGGATGTGCCACTATCGAAAGGCACACCCAGGATGGCGACATCCACACCATTCAATTCACGCGAAACCGGCAGGCGCATAAAGGATGGTATCCCCATGAACGGCTGCAAGCCTGCGCCAAATGCCGGATTGTCGTTCACGTTGAACTCCATTACTTAGAAAATCGGTGGTCGAGTAGCCGGAGGCGCCAGCAGAAGGCGTATCGGGACCACCAATTAGAAAAGCAACTGTGTTACATGATTGCTTTTGGTTACCTGTTGGCCTTGACACCTGCACCGAACGCACGATTTGCCAAGCAAATCGGGTGCAGATGTACATCCCGCCAGGAGCATACGGGACTACTCGACCAACGGATTACTCTTCTTCATCGAAGCCGCTGCTGGCTAAACGGTCCGCCTCATCCCGCGTGGATAATTCCTCAATGAATTGATCGATCGCACCATCCATCACGGCCGGCAGGTTGTAATTGGACAGACCAACGCGGTGATCGGTCACGCGGTTCTGTGGATAGTTATAGGTGCGAATTTTTTCAGAGCGTTCGCCACTGCCCACCTGTGAACGGCGATCCGCTTCGAGCTCGGCCTGACGCTTGGCTTCTTCCATTTCATACAAACGTGCGCGTAGAATGCTCATGGCGCGCAGCTTGTTCTGTAACTGCGAGCGCTCATCCTGGCAGGTCACCACCATACCCGTGGGTTTGTGATACAACCGCACCGCGGTGGAATTCTTCTGAACGTTCTGTCCACCCGCGCCCGAGGAGCGATATACTTCGATCTCGATGTCACTTTCGGGGATGTCAATTTCCACCTCATCCACCTCTGCCAGGACGGCAACGGTTGCCGTGGAGGTATGGATTCGTCCCTGGGCCTCAGTCGTTGGCACGCGCTGCACGCGATGCACGCCCGACTCGTATTTGAGTTTCGAGTAGGCGCCCTTGCCCCTGATCTCGAAAATGACTTCTTTATACCCGCCCACGCCGATCGCGTTTTCCGAAAGGATCTCGGATTTCCAACGTTTGTTGTCGGCATAGCGCGTGTACATGCGGAACAGATCGGCGGCAAAGATGGCGGCTTCGTCCCCGCCCGCGCCTGCGCGGACCTCGACGATCACGTTCCTGTCATCGCGCGGGTCTTTGGGCACGAGCATGCCCTTGATCTCGTTTTCAAGCGCTTCGATCCTTGGCGTCAGGTCTGTAATATCTGATTCGGCCAGAGTGACCAGATCCGCATCTTTCTCAGATTCGAGAATGGATCGGGCTTCCTCCAGGCTTTTCATTGCCTGACGATATTCCCGCGCCTTCTCGACGATGGATTCCAGATCCACGCGCTCCTTGTTGAGTTCCGCGGCGCGCTGATAGTTGGTGCCAACCTCGATCAGTTCTTTCCCGATCTGTTCGTAGCGTTCTTCAATGCCTTTGAGTTTATCGAGCATATCCATCCTTCGTGGGGCGAGATGCCCTTCACAGGGTGTGTCGCTCCCGCCCTGCGGGGCGACACTTCGCGACCAGCCCGCCTTACGCAAAATAATGCGCGGCAAGCCAGCCGCGCCGCAAGATTATATCACTGACAAGGAGTGTTCGACTCGCACAAATCCAGGGCTCTCTGGGACGCGCCATGATCAAACCTTTTCGGTACACGGATTTCGCGGACGGCACGGAAAAAGAGCAGATTTTAAAAGTTTTTTCCGTGAAATCCGTGCGCGAAGCGTCCGTGTTGTCCGTGTACAAGAATCACGGCAACTACTGAAGAGACAAATCCAGGTTTAGCGGCGACCTGCTTGAGGCCTCAGAAGCTAGTTGCGAACGCCGAGAGGATCATCGCCAGGATCACCATGATGGACAGGGCCAAAAATATGATCTGCAAAATCCGCAGTCGCGCTGCGCCGGGATTTTGGTTTTGGCTGGTTTCTCTTTTGGATTTCGATTTTTTACTTGCCATCTTTCATGCGCTCCGTGCCCAAATCTAGGTGCCTGTTAAAGGCAGTTGCCATCGCCGTTTCAAGTTCTTCGACCGTGACCGGCTTCATTACATACGCATCGGCGCCGAGTTGCATTGCCTGATCTACGATCAGATCGGTGGCTTCTGAAGAAAGCATTACGATGGGCAAGCCCTTTGTATCGGCCCGCCGCCTCAGAAACTCCACCATATCCAGGCCTGAAACCTCGGGCATGTGGATATCCAGGATCAACAACTCGGGTTTCTTACCACCCATGATATTCTGTGCTGCAGAACGGACGGTATGAAACGTTGTTACATGGCAGTCGAGCAGCTTCAGCATCAATCCCACCGCGCGGCTCATTTCCTCATCATCGTCAACGACCCAGATATCTCTCATTCCAAATTCGCCTTTATGGATTGTGCCGCAGCTTCAGGCACAACAGATTTTAGCTCTTCAACCGAAGCGGTCCTAATCTTATCCATAGAGCCAAAATGTTTCAAGAGCGCTTTGCGCCGCGCCGGCCCAATGCCGGGGATAGAATCCAGCAGGGAGGCCATGCCCAATTTTTGCCGTTTCTTGCGATGCGCGGTGATGCCATAGCGGTGGGCCTCATCGCGGATACGCTGGACCAGGTACAGGGCCTGGGAGTGCCGGGGCAATATCAACGAATCAGATCGGTGGGGGAAGAAAATCTCCTCCTGCTGCTTTGCCAGGCCCACAATCGGGATTTCTCCGGACAGCTCGAATTTCTCCAGGACTTCCACGGCGCGGCCCAATTGTCCTTTACCTCCGTCGATGATGATGAGATCCGGTAACATGGAAAAGGACTCATCCGGCTTCGCACCAACCTGATCGGCGGTCTCCTGGGCAGACCGCCAGCGACGGAAGCGCCGCGTGAGCATTTCCTCCATCGACGCGAAATCATCTGGCGCGCCGACTACGCTCTCGATATTGAACTTGCGGTACAACTTCTTATCCGGCACGCCTTGCGAGAACACTACCATCGCGCCGACGATGGCCGTCCCTTGTGTGTTGGATATATCGTAGCATTCGATCCGGTTCGGCGGCGCTTTCAGGTTCAGTTGCTGCTGCAATTCCGTCAACGCTTGTTCCTGTTTGTGAGTATCGGCTTCCCATTGTGCGCGTAACGCGGCGAGAGTTTCTGTGGCGTTTTCGGTAGCCATCTTTATCAGTTCCTGAGGCTGTCCCCCTTTTGGGACAAAGAACTCCACCTTGTCGCCCCCTCGTTTTGACCTTAACCACTGGCCAATGATCTTCGCCTCCTCGATTTCCTGCGGCAGCATCACCTGTTGCGGGATGACAGCCGCCTCCGTGTAGAACTGGGTGATGAACTGCTCTATTACTTCCGCATCGGCTTCATCCTCCGTGCCTTCCAGGATGAAGTACTCACGCCCGATCATTTTGCCGCCGCGGATAAAGAAGACCTGTACGCAGGCCTCACCGTTACTGCGGGCCATCGCCAGGACATCCGAATCCTTGTAATCGGCGGCGAAGACAATCTTCTGCCGCTCGATGATCGATTGGATGGCTTTGAGTTGGTCACGAATCGCTGCGGCTTTTTCGAAGCGCATTTCTTCAGAGGCCTTCTCCATATCCGCTTGTAAACGCGCCACAATGCCTTCACTGTGTCCGCTGAGGAAATCCATCAGGTCTGCAATCATCTGGCGGTATTGGACCTGGGACGCCGCGCCAATACACGGAGCAATACACAGCTTGATGTCGAAGTAAAGGCACGCCCGCTTGTCCATCCCCGTGATCTCGCGGTCACATGTCAGGTAGGGAAAGACCTTCCGCAACACATCCAGCGTCTGATAGACCGCCCAGGCCGACGTATAAGGCCCGAAGTACCGCGCGCCGTCCTCCAGCATCTGACGCGTGACGGTCACTTTGGGAAATGGGTCATTCCAATGGATTTTAATGTAGGGGTAACGCTTATCATCCTTCAGACGGATATTGTATTTGGGGCGATGCTTCTTGATGAGGTTCATCTCCAGGATGAGCGCCTCAAGTTCTGAGCCAACCAGGATCCACTCGATATCGGTTATCTCCCGCACCAGCCGCCGCGTTTTTGAATCATGGCTGGCATCCGCGTGGAAATAAGACCGCACGCGGTTCCTGAGGTTGATGGCTTTGCCGACATAAATGATTGTCCCAACTTTATCACGGTAAAGATAACAACCTGGTTTGGCAGGCAGGGTGGACAGCGTCCCCTGCATTTTTTCTGAAATTTCCATCGGTGGCAATTTTACTTGATGAATAACTTTTTCATCACATGACAATTTTGGGGAGTGGATGATTTCGTGGGCTTGCCACACACCTGCCCTGGTACGGCTTAAGCCGCACGGTGCCAGGGGAGCGCACAGAGAATTTGAGATTTTTCTCAAAGAACTCTGCACGCTTGCGCAGTCTGTGGCTAAGATTGGATTAGCCCATCCCTTAGCCACTTCCAATTTTCGTTATTGTAATTGCTGGTATTGTGTGCAATAATGACACAAATCTATTTCTAATGGAGGCACCCATGAACGACCAACCCAATGCTCCCCTCGTGACCGGTCCGGACGATGCCGCTGGCATGGCCGGATGGTTCTCAACCTGGATCACCGCGGTGACCAAACCCAGCGAACAAACTTATGCGGCACTGGCGGAGCACCCGGATGCCAGGTCGAACAGCCGTGCCTTTACTTGGATTTTCCTGGCAGGAACTGCCTCGGCACTCATCAGTGGGGTGTTGCAGGCTATCCTTGAGCTGGCCGGATTTCCCTCCCAGACTCCAAGTTGGGGCGATCTATTTGGTGGAAATGCCGGGCAGGGAGGTATGATCTCGCTGGGTGTGGCAATTTGTGCATCACCTATTGCGGGAGCGATCGCCACGTTGTTCTTTGCCATTGGGGTTGGCATTGTTCAATGGATCGCGGGGCTGTTCAAGGGTACTGGAACTTATTCCCAGTTGGCCTATACCCTGGCCGCTATTTCAGTGCCCGTCTCATTGGTTTCATCCATCCTCACGCCGCTCAGTTCGGTTCAGTTTGTTAATCTCTGCGCCGGCTTGATCAGCCTTATCGTTGGCCTGTATGCCCTGGTGCTGCAGGTGATGGCGGTTAAGGCCGTCAACAGGTTTGGCTGGGGAGAGGCCATCGGATCAGTACTTTTGCCAGGTGTTGCGCTCGCATGCTGTGCTGTCGTCGTTATTGTCGGGCTGGCAGCCCTGGGTGCAAGTGTGAGCAATACCTTCGACTCGATTCAGCAAAGCCTGCCCTAGCTTTGGGCAAAACCAAAAAATCACAACCTCCTGCATCTTCGGCAGGAGGTTGTCTTATTTGCCCGTGGGCGGTATCCGTTCCTCACCGGGGTAGAGATACATATCTGCCAGAGCGTAGGCAATCGTGTAGGCATCGTTGGCGCCGCACTCACCTGGAGTTGCATCTATGAGGCCATTGTTATCGGCGTCGTTCCCATTGATGAGCCCGTCTGCCAGGGCTTCGAGATCGGTGATGATTGGCTCCATTTCGGCGCCAAAGGGCATGTCGTTCAGTCTCAAAGCAGATTCCAGGATGCTCTGCAAACGCGCATCCATGTTTTGAATGCAAATTTGCAGCTTTTCGCTGTTGGTGCGAATGTTCAAAGTGGAGTCAACGGCATCGGCTGCCAGCTTGGCCTCATGGGCCGTTTCCTGGATGTAGCCATTGCTCGTACCGTTGGGGAAGGCGCCATATCCATCTGTCGCAATCTCACCTGGTGTATTGTCAATCTTGACATCTTTGTTGTAGTCCTGGAATTGGTCACTTTGATCGCCAACGATTTGGTTGATGATTTCCTCGAGCCTCAAGCGGAAAGTGTCTTCGTCTCCATTCTCCAAGGCTTCCCTGAGCCCCGTGATGCTATTTTCCTTGTCGCCGCTAATTGGTTTGGAGATGTAGGATCCACTGTAATACCATAATCCCTGAATGAGGGCATCCTTAAGGGGTACGTTTTCATACCTGACTAACAGATTTCGAATCGGTATGAGGGATTGTGCGGGGAATATCGACGAGTACACCACCTCACCAGTGGGTTGCGTGATCTCGGAACCATCGGATTCCAGTGTGACAATGACCTGATCATAGTTCTGGAGAAAATTCTGCTGGTCAGGATCGGTGAGAGTCACTTGCCATACACCGGCATCATTCAACGCCAACCGGCCAATCTTGCGAAATGTACTTCCATCATTTGCGACCAACCAACCCTCGAAATGTTTGCCCTGCTCGGGAGGCTCAACGTTGTTCAAAGACAAGAGAACCTGATCCATGGGCGTGACGCCGCTGAAATCCGCGAACCTCATCCTGCCCGCGGGGACATTAGGATCGACCGAAGTTGTTTCATTGTTTATACCGGCCGGGCCTACGAATGCGTAGATAACATATGCCAGGCCTAACGCGAGCACGACCTCAAAACCCAGCCTGACCCAGCGGAAACGGGAAGGAGGCTGTGGAGTTGGTTGCGGTCTGGTATTGCTGGCCTCAGCGGCTTTGCGTGCAAGTTCAGCGATGTGCAGCGTGCCGGGTGAAATGGTCTGCCCGTTGAAGAGCGCCATGAACTCATTGGCCAGCTCCCCAGCACTCTCATAGCGCATCGAGGGATCTTTTGCCAGGGCCCGGTCAAGCAGGGCGTTCATGTCCGCCGAAAGACCTTTGATGGTCGGCGGGGGTTCATTGATGTGTTTCATCAACATCCCAAAAGTGGTATCAGCCTGGAAGGGCACTACACCGGCCAGCATTTCGTAAAGCATGATGCCAAGCGAGTAGATATCCGTACGGTGGTCCACTTTTTCGCCGCGTGACTGCTCGGGGCTCATGTAAGTAGGCGTCCCTGAGACAGAACCGGTGGTGGTGTGTAAGGTCGAGTCCACCAGGCGCACCAAACCAAAATCCGTGAGGACCGGTTCCACATCCAAAGGGAGGATGTTTTCGGTGGTGATGAGTTGGGATGGAGAACGAAGCAACACATTGGCTGGTTTGATGTCGCGATGGATCATGCCGTTGCTGTGAGCAAAATCCAGCGCGCCGGCAACCTGCCTGAGAATTTGAGCGACCACGGCAATAGGGATACGTTGCCTGCGATCGTGTATTACCTTCATGTAGGACGCTAATGACGGACCTGGAATATATTCCATGACGAGGCAGGGCGTCTCATCCTCCACAATGTAATCGAACAGCTGAACAATGTTAGTATGTTTGAGTTCACCGATCACTTCGGCTTCGCGCTGGAAGCGTGCAAGTTGGGCCACATCCCTCTCGAGCAGACCGCGCATCACTTTCACAGCGACTTGCCCAAAGGACTCGTGTTCGCCCAAATAAATCTCAGCCATTCCCCCGCGGGCAATCAGATCTTTGATTTGGACTCTACCGACCTTCCTGCCTGTCCAGTCAGCCATGCAGAAAATTATAACCGAGATTGATTCATATACTGTGTATAATCCCGGAAACTGCAATCAGAGGTTAATGTGGAAGCTTTGCCAGAATTTCTCATTGGAAATATTCTACGGGGGCGTGGCCTAAAGTTGGTAGCCGCTGAATCGTGCACAGGTGGTTTGGTGGGCAGCCGTATCACAGATGTTTCAGGTTCTTCGGAGTATTTCTTGGGGAGCATTGTGGCCTATGCCTATGAAGTGAAGGTGTCTTTGCTGGGTGTCTCCTGGGATACATTGAATAGCTATGGTGCCGTCAGCCACGAGACGGTCCTCGAGATGGCGCACGGCGCGCGAGAACGATTAAAGGGTGATATTGCCATCTCTATCAGCGGGATTGCGGGTCCCGGCGGTGGAACGCCAGAGAAACCGGTTGGCACCACCTGCGTTGGCTTGGTCACTCCGGACAGGGAATGGGCAAAGACGTTCCACTTTTCTGGAAATCGGGAGGAAAACAAATCTGCTTCCGCGACTGCGGCGCTGCAGATGTTGCTGGATTATTTGGACGGGAAATTAAAGTAGAGCGAGATCATGGTCTCGCTCTACGGTTTAGGCCTGAGCGAATGTGTCGATCAGTAATCTGAAATTCCCGCCCACAGGATACAGAATCGGACAGGTACAGCCTCGCTTCTTATACTCCTCCACCTTGGCTTTGGCCTCAACTGGTGTCCCGGAGGCGGTGATGCGATGGACCAGCTCATCAGGTACCAGATGCTTGGCTTTGTTGATCTGCTCCTTGGTGGCGGGCCACCCTAAAATGGCTTGGATGTCCGAAATCACATCCTGCGAGACCTGCGAGGCCTTCGCAATATGTGGTTGTTGTGCGAGATACTGGCAAAGCAATTCCTTGGTGTACTCAATGGCTTGATCGTGCTCTTCGTCCACGGAGCAGACCACCAATTGAGGGCGATCAAAGTCTGCCAGTTTCCGGCCCGACTTCTGCAAGCCTTTTTCCAGCAGCTCCATAGCTCTATCGTTATATTCTGGTGGGACGCAATAATTCAATACGGCGCCGTCTGCAATCTCCCCGGTCATCTCCATCATGGCGTCACCCGTTGCACCGATCATGATCGGGACGTTGCGCGGCTCGCGCCGGCCATGTACCACATCCAGTTCGATGCCATCCACATGGTGAAATTCGCCATGAAATGTGACGCGTTCCATATTCAGCAAACGGCGAAGCACTTCCACGGTTTCGCGCATCGCCAGCAGAGGCTTTCGGCGCTCGATACCGACATTTTTGGCCAGCGGATCCCACCAGGCACCAATACCGCAAATAATGCGATTTGGTGCCAGGTCATCTAGTGTCAACAGGGTGGCGGCGAGCAAGCCGATATTGCGGGTCCAGTTGTTGATCACCCCTGAGCCGACTTTGATCCTTTGCGTGACCGCGGCATAAGCAGCCATGGGGACAATTGCATCACGTACCAGCCGTGACTCGGCCTGCCAGACAGCCTCAAAGCCTTTCTCTTCGGCATATCGTGCGTAATCCAGTCCATCACGTAAATCGTGAGAATCTTGCAGGTACAACGCAACACGTTCAGTCATGGCATTCTCCTTGAATGTGAGCTAGAACGTAATTGTACTCTCAAGACTCTTGATCAGTTCAAAGTCCTCCGGAATATCCAGGTCGAGCGCGAGGGAAGGCAGCTCGACAACCTCAAGCCTGGCTCCTGCATTTTTTGCCCGCTCACAATGACGCTGGAAGGAGTTCTCACCGAAGTCATACTCGATCAACCCGGGTGGTGAGATCAGAAGGGCGTTGGTGCCTCTGCCGTGCCGGTCGGGGGCAATGACAACGACTGGCGGTTCCTGCGCGCGCTTAATCAGCTCCAGGATGTCATCCTTTGAAATCAACGGCAGGTCAGCCGGCAGGACCAAAACGCCGCGCGTCGCATAAACCTTTGCAATGACCGTGGCGCGTTGCAGCGCGGTATTCAATTGCGGCTGACCATGCTCCTGAACCGTGCGCGCCCCGTGACTGCGAGCCACGGTCAGGGCATGCGGGTCACGGCTGATCACCAGCACGCCATCCACTTCCCTGAGTTCAGAAAGCGTTTCAAGCGTATGTTTTAAAAGAGCCCGGTTTAGCTCGGTACGCTGGTCCTCGGTCAAAGTGCCAGCCAGACGCGATTTACCATATCGCAAGGGTTTTACAGGGACAATCGCCCAAAGTGTCATAGCAGATCTCCAATAAACTTCATTACTTCATTCGCCAATTGCCGTCTGTTTTCATGACTCTTCATCAGAGTATTTGTTACAAGCACCTGCATATTCAAACCCCGTACACTTTCGATAAGTTGCGCATCCACCTCATCCAATACGAATCCAGTTGCCAGGCCGCGATAATGATTCGCCACAGCAAATGCCGATGGTTCGATTCCAAGTTCTCTATACATCTTCGCGGCGGGTCCCTTGACGGTTTCACCGCCAATAATCGGTGAGACGGCAACCACTTTTTTCTTTCGTAGGTCGGATTGTCCCACAGGGATGCTTCGCAACCAATCCGACTTACCGATCGCAAGGATGGGATCGATGCTCACCCACGGATTCGACGGGCAGATGACCACGGCCTCCGCGGCGTGGATCGCCTCACAAGCCCCGGGAACTGCTCCTGCTTTATCAAGCCCTTCAAACCTGAAACCTGTGACTCTTGGCTCGCACCGCCGATGAACGAAATATTCCTGAAATGCCAGATCACCTTGCTCCGTCTCGACAATGGTTCTCACAGGTTGATCAGACATCGGCAGGACTGTGTGTTCAATTCCCCAGGCTTTGCAAAAACCTCTTGTGATTTGACTGAGCGTTTCACCGGCTTTCAATCTCCTGGTTCGTTCGAGATGCGTTCCTAAATCCTGATCACCAAGCCGAAACCAATCCGGTCCGCCGAGTTTGGATGCATTTTCAATCACATTCCATGATTCATTAATACGTCCCCAACCTGTCTCTGGATTTGCGAATCCGGCCAATGTATAACAGACGGTATCCAGGTCGGGACAAATATACAAACCGTAATGCTCAAAATCATCGCCGGTGTTGACGATGACGGTGAGGTCTTCAGGAGGGAGGATTTGGGCGAGTCCATGGGCAAGTTTCGCGCCGCCAACTCCGCCCGCGAGGGCAACGATTTTCACTGGTGCCCCCATTTTGAGCGACACCGCGGAGCGTGTCGCGTTACGTTTTGGCGAGTCGATTTTCATTTTAGAACATATCTAATTATGAAATACAACACTATTAAACCTAAAAGCCATCTCCATGTTGCTAAAAAGTAATACAACCATGACAGTGATTGGCGGGGAATTATTGTTGTTGAACGAGGATAAGGCTCATAGGGAAGGTTTTTATTTCCCCATATTGATCGAAGGAGATCATAGGCAGGTCTCCAGCGTGGTGCGATCATTGCGAACGTGAACATTAAGATAAAGAAAGCAAGGAAAACCATCGAGCTCTTGAGAATAACGGTCAATACTCCTGCCAATGAAATCGAAAATATGAGGAAGCATCCAAATCTAAAAAACTCCCGGACGCCGAAACTTGCCGAATATTGTTGATACCATTTCCTTTGTTCTTCGTCCATTTGATCACCTCCTCATAAGGACAGCCTGTAGAGGCTTTCTTTCTCTTGCTTCAGGAATATCTGTTGGATACCCGACAAAGAACATTCCCTGTGGTTCCCAAGATTCAGATAGGTTCAAGGTTTTTCGAATGGTCTCCTGTGCAAACAGCGGCCAGCAGGCCCAGACTCCGCCGAGCCCTTCGGCATGTGCTGCAAGCAGCAACTGCATTCCCGCCGCGGCGACGGATTGGACCGCCATCATATATTCGGCTTTGCTGCGTTTTTCGTCGGGATAAGAGTCCATTTCGCTCATGTCCAGGCAGAGCAGAATGGCTAACGGCGCGGAGGTGATGCGTTCCTTCGAGCGTTTGATCTGGGATTGGATTTTTTCAGGAGATAAACCGTCGCGGGTTAGATCGCGTTCGAAGTCAATAGCCATTGCATCTGCTAGTTTTGTTTTGACGGATGAATCCGTCACCACGACGAAGCGCCAGGGTTGGCGGTTGTGCGCAGAGGGGGCGAAGGTGGCAGTCGTGAGAATCTCTTGGATAACGGAATCAGGCACCGGGTCCGGTTTGAAGCGGCGGATCGAGCGGCGAGTCCGTAAGAAGTCGTGCAGATCAGTTGTGCGGGTCGAAGTGAGTGGGTTTGATTCGGAAGATGATCCGTCGTTGGCCCTTGCGTGGATTCCAGGGTTCGTCTTTATATCTAAGGGAAAGCTTGTGGATGTGCTCATCTGCGCCTTCTGTTGTATAGCTTACAACTTCGCCGCGAATGCCGAGATAGCGATACGGATCGTTGGGGTCTTGAATGGTCATCGCAACTCTTGGACGCGCCTTCATGTTCTTATCTTTCACGCGTCCCTGGTTGGTGTTGATGAGAATATATTCACCATCCGTGCTGAACCAGACTGGCGTGACTTGCGGTGAACCATCAGGCATGAGGGTTGCGAGAGAAAGGAGAGCTTTCGAGTCTTCGTCGAGCAGGTCTTGAAAACCTTCAGGAATGTTCATGTTTCCACCTGTGGGTTAGGGATATAGAGTGTGTACATCTCCCCATGAAATTGCCGGATGATTTGAAGGTCTGCGTCTGTGCAGCCAAGCAGGATTTTGATTTCCATGTCACGTCTCAGTGTATCAAATGTACATAAGATTCCTGTTAGTGTTCGGGCGCCGAGTGTGCCAATCCAAACATCGATTCCCCCACCATCGGCAGCAGATGTTTCTTCAAGATAACCATAATCCAGCGGATAGATAACATCCGGGTAACGCGGATGGCGACTCCCTTTCGGCCTATCGATATTGATGGGGGTGACCGTCACCAATTGTGTGATTTCCTGCCAGAAGGTAGTGTCAGGTTCCATGTTCCACGTTTCAAGTGTCAAGTTTCAGCGGAAGAGGTCTTGTTCTTTTGGGCGAATAAGTTCCTGGAGTCTGGCTTCTCGCAATGGATACGGAAATCCGCGCACATGCACAACCGGAGTCCCCTCCGCGGCCTGCCCCATCACGAGCGACGCCGCCGCGGCGAGCTCGTCGGCAACGCCTACCTGTGTAACCTGTAACGTGTATCCAAAGAGATCAGGTCTGCCGCGCAAATCCTGTAGACCGGGCATTCCCGCGATCCCAATCACAGTACCGACCGTGCCATTGCGCCAGGCACGTCCATGTGAATCGATGATCAGGACGCCGACCCTTTTCCCCGTTTTCAATTGGACTGCGTCCCGCATCTTTTCCGCCGACCGGTCTGGCTCTGCCGGCAGCAGCAATACCCACTCCTCAGCCGCGTCCCCAGCTCCCGCAACATTCGAGTGGTCGATGCCTGCATTCGCGCAGACGAAGCCCAGCCGATGCTCCACGATGATGGCGCCGACGCGTGTGCGCAGCACCTCATTGCTTTCCTGAAGGATCAACTCGATGACCCGCGCGTCCTTCTCCGTTTTTTGGGCAAGTTCCAGCGCGCGCGCCGAGGGTGTCACCGTTGCCAGATTGACGGTGCGCCCTTCCGCTTTCGAGATGATTTTTTGGGCAATGACCAGGATGTCATCATCCTGAAGCAAAATGTCGTTCCCCTGAAGGGCATTCACAACAATATCCGCCAGGTCGTCGCCTTGGCGGATGAGAGGCATACCAGTGAGGGCTGTGAGTGTGAGGGGCATGTTTTCGAAGCGATCAGTCAGCAGTGGAACTCATCACTGCTGACTGAAAAACTGATTACTTGTTCTTCGCTCCCGTGATTCGAATACCTGAATGGCTCGAGCCGTACTGTTTATTAATATTGATCAACACGCTCCCCAGGCCCTCGGCGACGACGGAATTCTCAATAGGCCCGGCATCCCATCCGATCAACCCGGCGGCTTCGACGAGCTTGAGAACTTCGGCGCGCGCCTCCTTGCTGGTGCCAGCGACCAGCACATCGCAATCCACGTCCTCGTCTTTGAGCAGGAGTTCATGGGCGATGTTCTGGAATGCGGAGACGACCTCTACCCCATCACCGACGATCTCCCTGGCTTCCTGGGCGGCGGAACCGGCGGCGGGCATCTGCACTTTCCGGACCTTGGGCGGCACGAGCGGCACGGTCACGTCAATGAGCAGTTTGCCTTTGAGCACGTCTTTTACGCTTTCAAGCGTTTCACGGTGCGCAGCATATGGGACGGTCAATACAACAATATCAGCCAGTTCCGCGGCTTCGCGGTTGGACGTGCCAACCAAAGACGACGAGCCTTCAAGCATCTCCATGATTTCTGAGGCAGTCGTAACAGCTCTCTCGACAGAGCGTGAACCGATCAACACTTTGTAACCCGCCCGGGCCCAGCGATAAGCGAGACCTTTCCCTTCCTTGCCCGTCCCACCCAGCACAGCGATCGTCATCAATAACGGCATTTTTTCCATGCAATTCTCCTCTTGCACCATTGCTCTTTTAGGGGCTTAGCCTCTGCTGGAGCATATTACAGTTATGAAACCTTTGCAACTTCCTTTTGATATCGTTCCCAAAGTTTGGGAGCAATCTCGCGGGCTTTCGCTCCAATTTCCTCTTCATCCAAAGTCCGTAGCTGACGATCCTTCATCAACACTTTTCCTGCCACGATGGTGGTCGTAACCATGCTTTGTTGAATTCCAAAAATAATATGCCATGGCAGGTTGCCGGGGGTCAATGGTGTATTGGGGTGATAGTCCACAAAAATCATATCTGCAAATGCCCCCGGAAGGAGTTGCCCTATCGTTGCAGACGGAAAGAAGACATTGGCCAGCGCAGCATTGTTGTAGATTGCCAGCTGTGCCACATCGAAGCCGCCCATGCGACGCGGGTCCCGGTGATGGACCTTGTGCAGGAGATAGGCAGTCTTCCATTCCTCCCACATGGCGTTGGAAAATCCATCATTTCCCAGGCAAACCTTGATGTCAGCCCGCAGCATGGATTCAACCGGTGCTACACCCACGCCGTTGTTCATGTTCGAACGCGGCTGGTGCGAGAGCCATGTGCTGGTCTCTGCCAGGATTTGCATCTCCCGCGCGTCGAAGTGCACGCCGTGAGCGGTGATGGTTTTGGGGCCGAGAATGCCATGTTTTTGCAAGCGGTCGATCACGCGCAGACCTGTTTTGTTCAGGCTGTCATATTCGTCCGCTTCGTGTTCGGCCGTGTGGATGTGGAAGCCGGTCTCGGACGACGCGGCGGAGCGACATTGATCGAGTGACGGGTCGGAAAGTGTGAGCGAAGCGTGTAGCCCAAACGTTCCCGTGACGAGCGACGAGCTGTCCTGCTGCGTTTTCCGTATGAAGCGGATGTTTTCGTCGATCCCTGCTTGCATCTTTTCTTCGCCGTCGCGGTCAGTCACCTCATAGCAGAGCACAGCCCGCAAGCCGGCACCTTCCACGGCTTCGGCGATGATGTCGAGCGATCCATCAATGGCATTGGGAGAAGCATGATGGTCAAAGAGAGTCGTCGTGCCGTGTTTGATCGCATCCACCAGGCAGGGCAGCACCGAATACTGGATGCTTTCCGCATCCAGCGACCGATCCAGCGGCCACCACAACTTTTTCAGGATCTCAGGGAAATCCTTGGGCGCGGGATCAGGAATCGCCATACCGCGGGCGAACGCGCCGTAAAAGTGGGTGTGTGCACAAATGTTGCCCGGCATCACGTATTGGCCGCGCGCGTCAAGCCATTCGATTTGGGGATGACGGAGTTTGAGCTCGCTGGATTTGCCGATTTCCTTGATGCGATCGTTCTCGAGTAGGATGGCATGGTCATCGAGGATACGATTGTCTTTTTCCCACGTGATAAGTTTTGCATTGAAAATCAGCATACTAACCCAGCCCAAATTGATTAGGATGAGGGAGCTTGACACCGTTGGCGCCAATCTCTTCCACGGCATGGAAGGCGGCCTCGCGTACTTCGAGATCGTCACCATACATGGCATTGTAAAAGGCGCCCAGTATGCCCTCATCGCCCACCCGTTTGAGGTAGGGCAAGGCCGCCAAACGTTCTTCGGTGTTGCCAGTCTTGAAAGCACTCAACAAAATATCAGTAGCCGGGCTGCCGCGTGGAATACCCTTGCCGTGTTTACCCGCAAACTCGATCAGCCACGCTGATTCAGACGGCGGCTTTAACTTCTGCGGCACCCGCGAACTGGGATTCGCCATTTGCTCGAGATACTGGTTCGCCAGGTTGCGAACTGCCCATTGATCGTCTTCCACCTGCATACGTTGGAGCAACTCGAACGCCCAGGGTTCGCCCACGTGCGCCAATCCATGCACCACGGCGCGGCGCAGCATGATGTCGGCCAGTGTGGCACCCTCCTTCAGGATCGCGTGCCCTTCACCTGGATCATTGGCCAGGGCTTCGGCCGCGGCGCGGCGGAGTTCTTCATCACCCTGCAGCAATGCACGGGCCACGGCCTCCAGGGATTTATCGGTTCCAATAGCCACTAGCGCCAGGCAAGCCGCGCGCCGTACAGCCCCAACAGGCGCACGCATGACCTCCTCCAGGGCTTCCACGGCTTTTGTGTCTTTGAGCGCTCCACTGCCCAGCGCGGCCAGTGGAATAACCTCAAACGACCGCGCGCCCAATAACTGGCGGAAGAGGGTCGCTGCACCAGGGTCGTTGCTGAGCACAAAGGCCGCCATCGCCTGGGCGCGTAAGCTCAGGGGTTGACCCTCCGCTTGAAGAATGCTCAACAGGCTGGCAAAGACCTTGGCGCGCCAGGGCGCTTGTTTGGGAACATCCCTCAGCCAGTGTGCTACGGTAAATGTTTGACTGTGAAGCGGCATGGCTGCTTCCTTCAGCAGGTACTCTGCCAGGCCGGAGGCATCATTCCGAGCCGCCAGATAATGCATAGCGAGCATTTTACCGTCCCAGTCAGGTTGTGCCGCCAGCGTGACATCCGCTTCGTTATCACCAATTGCCTGCCCAGCCAGATAACCGTTCAGGACCGGATGCGAAAAGCGCAGCTTGTTATTGGAGTAGGAAACCAGCAATCCACTTTCCACAAGTTTTCCGAGCAGGCCGCTGGAAGTGACTACTCCCGTCTTTGACTTTTTCAACCTGATCTTCTGCGAGTCGGTCAGCGCGATCTTTTCACTGGTGATGCTTTTGGTGGACTCTTCACTCTCAGCCTCCGTGGTCTTATCTTCCACGATATCGTATTTTTTCACCCAGCTACGAGCCTTGCCAGGATCGAAAATGGGCTGGCATGTCAGTACGACTTGCATGGCCAGCAGTTCCAATGCGGCAACTGGCGTACCTGCCGGTGCGAGGCGACGTACATGGGTGGCAATGGCATCCAGCACGCGCGAACCCAGACTGTCACCCGCGTACGCTGCCCAGACCTTTAGAGTCAATTCAAAGGGAGTCAGGTACGTGTTTTCGATCCCAAGCCACGAGTTCAGTAAGATCGCGTCAACTTGTTCCGGACCGGTCTGCGACCAGGCTTCGAGCGCCACCGTCTGGGACCACAGTTGGGACCACTTCTCGACGAAGAGCGCTGTTTTACGCGTATCCCAGGGCATAAGCGCCAGTGGATGAAAACCCAGCCCAACCAGCCCATTGAGCTGATTCGCGCAGCCCGTGGTCACGATACGCGTTCCGGGATAAGCCTGCAGGAGTGCCTTGAACCATTCGATGACCAGTTTTTGGCTTTGTGGATCCAGTTCATCGAAGCCGTCAATGAGCAATAGTGCCAGTCCATTTTTGAAAGTCTGCTGGATGAATTGGGGAAGCCGTCCGAGATCGAACACAGGGGCACGTTCGCTGGCAGCATTGATGATCACATTCAGTGGATCTTTCGTGCCATCCTGCTGAAGCTGCAGCTCAGCCACATGATAAAGGAATGGCACAGCGTCCTTGCCCGCGCCCAACTGGACCTTAAAATTGGCTGCCAGCGAGGCAAGGTGCGCGAGTGCGACGGTTTTTCCGGTTCCAGCCCAACCCGTGATGACGATATTGGCCTCGCCCGAAATTGCCTCTGATAGAGCGAGCGTGGGCGCGCGGTAGATCGCTGCTACTTCGGGCCACGTGGGCATGTACGGCAATGTCATGGAGATGACGTCTTCCTGAAGCCCGGTGACCCCAGGTTCCACGCGCGGCGGCGGAGCAAGCAGGCGGGGTTCCTGTATGATCTCATCCAGTGAGAACAGGGCTGCCGCGAGATGCATCCCCTGGGCGCGGCGCAATGTGATTCTGCGAAGGTTATCCTCCAGACCGCTGGTGCGGCGCGTCTGTGCCTGCTCACGCTGTTCCTTGATATTCTGACGGATCTCACCAAGTAACGGCCGAACGCGTCCCGCCACCCAGTAGACAATGAGGCCGAGGATGAAACCTACTATCAGGGAAAAGAAATCAAGAGCCATACAGGATCCGTCCGCAGGTTGGACAGTTGAATAGCTGGCTGGTCGAACGTGCGTTTTGTTGCTGTGCAGGCGTGAGAGTGGTTCCGCACGCCGCGCAGGTTGAGTCAGTAATCGTGGCTACCGCCACACCACGTCGCTGTTTGCGGAGTTGATCGTACATCTGCACCGAGGAGGCCGCCAGATCACTGATCACGGCTTTGCGTTCGGTTCGCAGACGTTCCAGATCTTTCAACAGGGTCTCACTCTCCACAGCAAGGTCGTGGTTTTGTTCATTGACGTTGGTCTGGGTGCGTTCCAGTTCAGATTTTGCGGTTTCAAATTCCTGTTGCGCGGTCTCAACATTGAGCATGGCTTCGAGCTCGCGTTCTTCCAGCGTCTCCAGATATTTTTTCAAGGAGACGATGTCCTTTTGTAGATCTTGCAGTTCCTTGGGGTTGCGGACACTTCCCCCATACAGGCTGGCTTCGGCTTGCTCGATCTTGTTGTGTTGTTTTTCCACTTCGGCTTCAGATTGTTTGAGGAGGTAGGACGCGTCCTTGAATTTGGCTTCAGCCGCCGCATAGACTTGAGAAGCCGCGAGCAGGGTCATGTCATTCTGAAGCGTATCCTGAATCCATTTTTGGCGGGCTTGAATCTGGTCGATCTGACCATCCACCTGTTGCAGACGATACAAGCCCAGAGCCGCGCTCATGGCTCGATTATACCCTTACGGCCATAAAATATACGAAGTCGGCCTGAGATTGTCTCTGAATTTCAGTTTTGGCGCAACAGAGCGCCCATTACACTTGAAGCCATCATGGAGTGGGAAGATTGTAGAAATTATAGACCGCTGCACCGAGATCAGCGAAGAGGACATTGGCGTCGTCAAAGACGATCTGTGCCGGGTGATAAGCATAAATGGACAGTACGAAATTCCCGCCGGCCGTGTAGACGATAGAGGCATCACTGAAATTGCGGATAACCCCATCGGAGCTGGTGATCCAGCCGTGTTTGTGCGCGATCTGGGTGCCCTCCGGGACACCGGCCTCGATCAGTACGCCGATTTTGTCGGAGGATAAATAGGTGACGATTTGCTGGCAGATTTGACTGCTGATCTTGTCTGGAAAAGCCGCGATCAACGCGCCGCCGCCCGACGTGGCGCACTGGTATAGGTCGGCCAGCAACATACCCATATCGAGGGGCGTGGTTTGGTTATAGGAATCAGGATCGGTGAATACATCGTCGCGGGAATTGGCGGGAGTAATAAATGTTTGCAGGAGTGGGGAACCTGGTGCGAAGAACCCGGCCAGGAAGGTGTCCTCCAGGCCAATGGTTTTCATATTTTCTGTAATGATCAAAGGACCAGTGTTCGTGTCGATACGGTTCATCATCGCGTCCGAGGCGTTATTGTCCGATTTGCGGATCATTTCATTGATCATGGCCTGCGTTTGTTGGTCCACCGGCCCTGAGCCGTTCTTGATGTAATAGGAGACCAGGATCGGGATCTTGATCGTGCTGGAAGCTGTAAAGGCAATATCCGGCTGGACAGAGATTTCCTGTCCCTGATCGAGCGCGAAGTGGATTTCCTGCCCGGTCTGCAAATCCAACATGTACAGGCCGATGACGCCGTCGAAACCGGAAGTCGAGATGATCTGCTTCAGCAGGATTTCCAGATTATCCATGGTTGGGCGCGCGATCGTGCTTTGACCAAATGAAAGTGAGACGACGCGGTTGCTCGGGGAGCGCAATGTATCCTCGATCAAGCGGACTGCCCGTGGAATATCGAGCACCCGCCCCGGGATGCTGGGCGCAAAGCTGGTGCTTCCCGGAATGGGCTGGGCGGGGGTGGGTGGTTCATCGTAGCGGGCGGCGATCTCGTTCTGCAAATAGGCTGTCAGGCGATTTTCATCCACGGTTGCAATCAAGGGAATCTCGACCGGATCAGGCTCACGATTCCAGAGATAATTCCAGAAGCCGCTCCAGAAAGCGCCGCCAGTGCGTTCGAGATCTGCCGCGGCGATCATGCTGTCCATATCCAGCTCGAAACCCACGACGGAAGGGTCGATGTGAATGATGGCCGAGCCGTAACGCGCCTCTACCGGAGACAAATAGACCTGCAGCACGCGTTCCGACGCGGTCTGTGGATCTACACCGCCAATCGGCACACCGGCAATTTTCATGCCGCCGGGATAGCTGTCACGCTGGCGGCTGTACCCGACCAGTGAAATGACGATCAACACCAGCGCGACCGACATGATCGCGATGGAAACACCTCGAAGAATAGGAATGGAACGACGATTCCTCAAATGACCTCCAAAAACATGACAAACGTCATAAAAAAGTATAACATACTCATTTCGGGCGTTTGTGCTAGAATAATTTCAGGGAGTGGCTCATCCCTTAAGCTTGCCAGATAGCTCTCTGTCGCCAAGACGCAGATCGCTCATTCTTTTGCGCCACTCCGTAATTCCATAGACTGGAGCAGACCCTAAAGGTTTCCAATGCACTCACAGGTGCGTTTCAGGCAAAATCATCATGGCTATCGTCATCCCATTTTGCTGGAAAACCTTTAGGGTTTAACTATCTCTATCAGGATGGGACCATGCTACGTTCATTCTTGATCTATCTTTCGAAGGCCGCCTGGGCGCAAAAGCTGGTGACGGGTTGGAGTTTTGCGTGGTGGGCGGCTTCCCGCTTTGTAGCAGGAGAAAGCATTCAGGACGCGATTCGGGTGGTGCGTGAATTGAATGCCAAAGGCATCAACGCTACGCTCGACCACCTGGGAGAACATACCTCCTCGGTGGAGGAAGCGAATACGGCAGCGGACGCAATTGTTTCGATTCTACAGGAGATCGATAAGGCCGGGGTAAGATCCAACGTCTCCATTAAGCTGACTCAAATCGGCATGGGGCTGGATGAGGAAATATGCCGGCAAAATCTGGTCCGTATTCTCAACCACGCAAAGCAGCACTGCAATTTCGTCCGTATCGACATCGAAGATACTCCCTATACCGATGTTACGATTTCGATCTATAAATCTCTGCTGACGCGCGGTTTCACAACCAGCCAGGTTGGCATGGCGGTCCAGTCCTATTTGTACCGCGCGGAAGCTGATACTCGCAGCCTGCTTGAATTAGGAACCCGCTTCCGACTTGTCAAAGGCGCGTATAAAGAACCGTCCGACCGGGCCTATCCGAAAAAGGCCGATACCGATGCCAATTTTGACCTGCTGGCAAAAATTTTGATCGATGGGGCGCTCAAGATCGAATCCAATGCGCTGAGTGATGATGGACGCGTACCACCCATTCCTGCCATCGCTTCGCATGATGAAAAGCGTATTCAATTTGCCAAACAATACGCCGAAAAAATAGGCCTGCCGAAGAATGCCATCGAATTTCAAATGCTATATGGCATTCGACGCGATTTGCAGGAGCAACTATCGAAGGAAGGCTACCCGGTGCGCGTCTATGTTCCTTTTGGTACTCACTGGTATCCGTACTTCATGCGCCGCCTGGCGGAGCGCCCGGCCAACATCTGGTTCTTCGTTTCCAATTTCTTTAGGAGGTAAGGGGGCAAGTACATAAGTAAACAGGTACACAGGTAGATAATTTGCAGAACATGTCCACGTGTATACGTGTCTTCGTGTCTACCTCTTTCTGTGTTTCCCTATTACAATCCGCCCATGTCTCCCCTCGCCCTCGTCACCGGTGCAGCACACAGACTGGGAAAATCCTTCGCGTTGACTCTTGCCCATCAGGGATTCGACATCACCCTCCACTACCATTCTGCAGAAGAAGAGGCGCGCCAGACTCAAACCGAGATTGAATCGCTTTCAAGAAACGTTACCCTCGTCCAGGCTGACCTCACAGACCCCGCCCAAATCCATTCTCTGATCTCCAATCTCCAAGCTCTGGATGTTCTTGTCAATTCCGCCGCCTTCCTGCCGCACGGAAACGTGGAATCACTTTCCATCGAAAATTGGGACATCTCTCTCGATCTGAATCTTCGAGCCCCTTTTCTGCTTGCGCAAGAATGTGCGAAGAAGATGAACGAAGGCGGACTCATCGTCAACATCACGGATGTTGGCGCGCAGAAGGCCTGGAGTCGTTTTCCATCCTACACCGTCAGTAAAGCCGCGCTTGAGTCACTGACAAAAATCCTGGCCCGCGCGCTCGCGCCAAAGATACGCGTCAATGCCATTGCCCCGGGCTTTGTCCTGCAGTCGGATATTGTCCCGCCTAAAGAGTGGGCACGGCTGATCGGACGGGTGC
>DASTOH010000229.1:0-7134 GCA_035720235.1 Anaerolineales bacterium
GTAGAATTAACCAGGTGCGCCTGGGTGCGGCCAGCGGTGTAGACGATGGCACCCGCGGCACCTACTACTTTGATGCCTTTGAATCGCGCCGCATAAGTGCCATTGGTCCCTAAGAAGTGACATCTGGGATAGAGTCAACCAGCCGATCTATTGGGTCGGCTGGTTGACTTTTAATAATAGTCAGCTGTCTCTTGTGTTTGTATTCGCCTGATTTTTAGCACAGGATGAGGTTCGGAACAGATCAGCGAAGGGGCATAAATTTCAATGAAACCGCCAACAGGTAATGTTGCGCGGTTTTTGTTTATGATAAGGTTTGATTCCAGGGGAAAAGTGAATGCTTTGGCGATGAGTTAGATCCAGAAGGGGGAAAATTGGTGTTGAGCGGTTCGAATCTCTTCTCTGATAGAAAAGCTCAATGGTCAAGTAAAAATTTTTCCGTGCAAATTAATTGATAACAATTCAGATTTCTTTGCTCTCAAGCGTCAAACCTGCTTTCTAGTGTTTTCTTCGAGTTGGGCATGTTCCAGAAACAATATCCAAAGGTCAAGAGTGAGAGTTGCGCCAAGCCCAATGAGGATTGTACGAATGAAGGAGAGAGCCACATTACTCATAAGCTACCTGCTTTTATCGATTGATAACAATGCAATTCAAGTTTTGACCTCTGCGGTATCTTGCGGGCCGGCTCCAACGGAATTAACCAAGAGTAACGGCATTCCCAGGTCGCGTATCTTCTTCAATATTCCGTGCAACGCGGACTGATCGATCACAGGACCAATTAAGAGTGTATTGCCATCTTTCTCAAGTGTGATGGTCAGACCCTCAAACCAATCCATCCGCTGCTGACTTAAGTGACCTTTGAGACGGATTTGATAAACCATCGGCCGATTACCATCGGGGTTCGATCTCTGTTCACTTGTCATCATTATGTCTCACTGAGATGACAACATTTCCTTTTTTGTGTCCCGCATCGACATACCGGTGCGCCTCGACCATATCTTCCAGTGGATAGCACCGGTCGATGACTGCTTTGATCTTCCCTGCCTCAACCAGCTCTTTGATGAAAATTAAATTTTCCATGCTTTCTTTCGTGCTTAGCCTGGCGATCGTTACATAGGTCCCGTTCGGCGTGAGGGCTTTCGAGTATTGTGATTTCGGGAATTTTCCAACCGTATCAAAGATGACGTCATATCGCTCTTCTCGTGATGAAAAATCCTCTTTTGTATAATCAATGACCCGATCGGCCCCCAATGCCTTCACCATTTCCAGATTGGCCGTGCTGCAAACCCCGGTCACTTCTGCCCCAAAAAACTTTGCAAGCTGTATCGCATACGTACCAACACTTCCGGAAGCGCCGTAGATCAGGATTTTTTGTCCGTGCTGGATATTTCCTTTCCGCAGCAGTCGTAGTGCAGTGGTCGCACCGATGGGGACGGCTGCCGCTTCCTCGTACGGCATATTGGCCGGTTTTATCGCAACCATCCCTCCTTCAGGCATACATTTATAATCGGCGTAGGCGCCAAAATTCTCCGTGAGGGTGGATGCGAACACTTGATTCCCTACCTTTAACAGGCTTACGTCTTTGCCGACGGCTTCTACTTCACCGGCAAGCTCCATGCCAAAGATAGGATGTTTTGGTTTTGTGAAACCCAACGAGATTCGAGCGGGGAGCCAGAACAGGGCAGGAACGGTAAAGCTCCGCATTCTAAAATCCCCGGCTGTGACGGTCGTCGCATGCACTTTGATCAATAGTTCATTGTCTTTGGGCGCCGGTTTGTCAACCTCTTTGAGTTGGAGTACTTCCGGTGCACCGAATTTTGTGGCTACGATTGCTTTCATTTTTGAACCTTTCTCTTGAACATTAAGTGGGATTGGATTTCGATAACTATGCTGCGCTCGTCGCAGATCGGAAACAACAGGGGATGCCGTGCGGGCTCGCCTGGCTGGACGCTTGTGGATGGCCGATTCAGCCACGGCGAGGTTGATCACCCAGCCTGCGCCCATCAGTAGCGCATTGCCCAGCGCATTCGGCGGGCCGGCGATCAATTCCCCGACCAACAGGGTCAGCATTTGCGTACCTGCGCCGAGCCCGATCGCGTAGCCGCGCGTCATCCAGGCGCGGTGCTGGATAACATCCCCTCGCCGGATCGTGGCGTAGCCGAGGACAATAGAAAGGATCATGGCTGACCCGAACAGGAGCCGTAGTACATAAAGGAGATCATGGCTGCCATACGGACGGGGGTAGAACAGGGTCATCCAAAGCGCGGAGAGCCCGACGATCAGTCCGCATGGAACCAGGAGGCGCCCAGACCAACGGTGCCAGCCAGGTCGACGATTCCGGAGACTGGTCGAGAACTGGAACGCGCCCAGGAGGGCATAGACACCGGCCCCCACGATGTGCAGCACCACGGGCAGAGGCGAGGCAAAGAAGCGTGCGTTGGCCGGCGTTATCTCCGCGCCACTGTCCAGCTGATTGAGACGGAAGGCGCCGGCGGCGAGCGGAAAGACGCTGAGCAGGATCAGTGCGGCCACAAGCCATTTTGACGAAACTCTTCTTGAAGGCGCTTTGGTTTTCTGCGGCACATTTGTGGCTCGACTTTGATCGTAGACATCGGCTTTCATTATCAACTCCTTGGACGGATTTATTTGATGGGATAACGACCGAGTACAGAGTGACAAGCGGCCGTGTAACCGCTTGTCCACTCTATAAAGCTTCCAGCCAAGCTAATCGGCTCCAGTTTGGCGAAGCTGGGGGCGTTCATTACCCGTTTCGGGTTGCATGGCTTGCTCTGGCCGTTCAGACCAGAGCGCATAGCCCAGCCAGGCCAGAGCTAACCCCATCGGCACTGCAAATATCCGATCGAGCGGGTGTGGAAGCATCGCAAGCACGATGGGTGACACGGCCCCGATGGCGAACAGTCCGCCTGCCCAGCGCGGCAGGACACCGGCGCGGAACGTAGCGATGCCAAAGAGCAGTCCGCCGAGCGTGTACCCTGCTATCCCTGTTAGCAGATATAACGTCGGGAGGGTTCCGAGGCTAACCTCGCTGGTGGACCCATTGATGATCCCCAGGAAGCCCTCGACAAACTTCGGTGCCTCGGTCGCCAACAGCGGCAAGATAAAGGCTTCAGCGAAGACAAAGGCCGCCGTGAGCACATAGAAAAGGCTAAACAGGAGATAGCCGACCAAACCAAGCCAACCGGCCTTTTCCACTTGCCTGGCGTAGAGCCCCGCAATGCCGAGCAGTCCGAGCAGGCACATGGTGAATTTCAAGGATTGGATGGTTGCCCATGCGCTGGTGGTGACTGACGAAAGTATGTCGAGTGGATGGATCGGCTGAATCGCCGCGAAAATGATCCCTGCCCCCATGGCTGCTAGACCTGACCAACGGATGAGCTTCGCAGCTGTTATCTTCATTTTGCTTTCCTTGACCGCGGTCTGGCGATTGGTGTTCGCAAGCTTGCCGCCTGCACTGATTGTGGTCTGTGTATTGGTATTCATTTGTTTGTCTCCTTTTTTGAACGATAGTGATGGGTGTTTGACATCCGGCAGATTTGCCTTATCTGGGTTCAGCTGAATTCAATATACAAATGAATGTGGGGAGATGTCTTCCCCAGATGTGGGGACTTTGTGTGGGGATATATGGAGAGGATGCCAAAACCCCGCCAGAGAAACATGGCGGGGTTTATGGGAAACCTTGTTTAGCTGTGCGTTTTGGGCTTATATCAAGCCCAGTTCAATTGCCCGTTTGACAGCGGCCCGGCGATTATTAACGTTGAGCTTGCTGTAGATGCTCTTAGTATGGGTGCGAACCGTGCTTAGGGCAACTACGAGTTCACGGGCGATCTCGGGACCAGACAACTCAGTTTTGAACAGGCGGAGTATTTCAAGCTCACGCTGACTGAGTGGCTCCATCAGGGGTGATGAAGCTGGGGAAGGGGGAAGAGACACTTCCCCAATATCCAGCTGTTGCTCTGATTCAAATGCAGCCAGCAACTTGCCTGTATAACTTGGCATGATCCCGCGCAGGGCAGCTTCGCGAAGCAGTTGAGCCATGTCTGTGCCTTCGTCCAGGAAGATGCGGACATAGCGCTCCGGCTCAGCCAGAGTCAGAGCGCGTTCCAGCGGCGCCAGGGCGGAAGGGATGTCACCTAATGCCTGGTGAGCCAGTAGTGCCTGTAGCACCAGGATTTCGATTGCGTTTCCCGTTCTCCCACCTTCCTCCGCCGCTTTGAGGAGGCGCTCCAGTAACCCGATCGCCGTATGGATCGAGCTGTCTGTCCAATCACTCTGAGATTGCGCCAAAAGTATCCTAGCCAGAGTGATATGCTCGAACTCGCGCAGGTAGCTAACCTCGTCCTCAGCAGAAAATCCTTGCTCACGTGCCCAGTCGAGGGCTTCACCCAACCGACCTTGAGCGATCCATATGCGTGCCTTCAGCGCCGTGATAGGACGCACATTGGGGGAAAAGTCACTCATGTACAGACGCTCTGCCTCGTCGAGCAGGTCGAGAGCGCCGTGTAGATCTCCCTGGACCTCCCGTATTCGAGCCATGGCGACGTGCCAGCGATACCGGTTTTGCGGGAACCCGCTGTGCTCACCCAGTTCCTGGCTTCTCAGCAGGTGCTGCGTGGCGGCCTCCAGATCGTTATGCTCGCGGTAAAGCTCGCTCATTCCCACGTGCATGTCTGCCGTTCCCCGCACGGGGAGCGCAGGCGTGCCATACTCCGTCGCAAGCTGCAATCCCCGCTCATAGGTACGCATCGCCTCACGCAGACGACCCTGCGCGATCCGTATAGCAGCCAAGGTGGTTGCGCCATAGATTGTGTCAGAGATGTTCCCGGCCTTTTGCAGACTTGCCATGCCATCGGCAAACATCCGGTGAGCTGCCTCGAGATCCCCGCTCGTCCAGAAGGCGAGCCCCAGGAACCCCGCTGCGCCTCCGCGTGTCAGATGATCATCTTCAGGTGCGACGTCGAGCGCTCGCCGGGCGTGTGTCATCGCCCCGGGCACATCGCCCCGAGCCAGGGACAGTCCGGCACGGGCAATCGCGATCGCACCCGGGAGACGGCGAAATGCCTCCTGGTCCACGATGACCATCTCATCTGGTATGGCTTCCGGTCGCTCGCTCGTCTCTGCCATCATGTCCAGCCACCGTTCGGCATCCCGCAGCCGATCCTCAACGCCATCGACCTGGCCGCTATCCACTAACAGATGGGCATACGCCACATTGATGACGGGCCTGGCGCGGACCAAATCGTCCGGCAGTGACCTGAGCCAGCCCAGCAGCGTGGCCACCTGTCTACTCCTGGCCATCGCTGGCGTGGCTATTTCGATCAAGTCCGCAGCCCGCTCGAAATCCTCGCCGGCCAGCGCGTGGCGGATCGCATCTGCTGCCGAACCATTTTGCTCATACCACTCACTCGCGCGCCGATGCAGAGCAGGGACCTGATCGGGCTGCTCCGCTATCAAGTGCATGCGAAGAACATCGGCAAAAAGATGGTGATAGCGATACCAGTGACGCTTGTCATCCAGCGGAATGAGAAAAAAGTTGCCCCGCTGCAATGCTTCCAATCGTTCCTTGCCTCCCGGCTGGCCGGTAACGGCATCGCAGAGAGAGCCATTCAACCGGTCGAGAATGGAGGTCTGGAGTAAAAAATTTCGAACAGTTTCGGGCTGACGCTGCAGGACCTCTTCGACCAAATAGTCCACGATGTGGCGATGATCTCCGGCGAATTCCTGGATAAACCCAGTGACATCCTGGTGGCCCTGCATGGAAAGCGCGGCCAATTGCAGGCCGGCAATCCAACCTTCGGTGCGGGTTTCCAATATAGCGACATCCTCCGCCGAGAGATTAAGTCCAACAATTTGATTGAGAAATTCGGCGGCTTCCGATGGAGTAAAGCGCAGGTCCGCGGCACGCAGCTCGGTCAATTGAGCTCGGGCCCGCAGTCGGGAGATCGGTAAAGCTGGATCCTCACGCGTGGTGATCACCAGGTGCATCTGGGTAGGCAGGTGTTCGACCAACAAGGTGAGAGCATGATCAACCGCCCTCGCATCGACTATGTGATAATCGTCAAGCACAAGAACGAAATCAGTCGGGACCGCGCTGATCTCGTTAAGCAAGGCTGTCAGGATGGTTTCGGTCAGTGGAGGTTGCGAGGATTGAAGGGAATCCAACACCCCTTCTCCAATATTCGGCGCAACAGTCCGCAAAGCAGCGATGAAGTAGGTCAGAAAGCGAGTGGGATCGCTATCCCCTTCATCCAGCGACAGCCATGCCACTTGCCCACCATAACGGGCGATCCATTCGCTGACCAGCGTGGTTTTGCCGAAGCCTGCAGGAGCAGAGATTAGTGTTAGTTTGCGGTGAAGACCTTCATTAAGTCGCTCAATCAGCCGAGGACGGGCTACTACTTTGGGGTGATGTGGGGGGATATAGAGTTTGGTTACGAGAATTGGTGAGGACACGGAGCCATTATAAAACACATACCTAATGTCCACACCCCTGCGGAAAGTGATAACCTTCAAACCCTCTTGGATCTCATATTATTTTTGGCGAGTATCCCCTGACAACACGTATACACGCCAAGGTGGGCTTTACAAAGTAAAAGACAGAACTGCCAAAGTCTTTACGTGATAATAGTGGATACTCGCCTTGATTTATATCTATAAGCGCTTCAGTGAAAAGGGGCTCGCTCAATTACTCGACGAAATTGAAATTCACTATCACTTTTAGAGAAATTCACCGTGAGAACTTCGATGCGGTTCCACTATGTCGATGCAGTTCAACAAAGGCCCAGAAATCCGCCTTTGATATTTGGTCACGGCAGCAGCCGCACAGGTACATGCTTCCTGGGTATCGCCATAGAATCCACATAGACTCGGTATTAAGGGTGGTTGCCTGGACTTCCATTCGGTGCGGTTCTTTAGCATTGAAATATTAAGTCAGATTTAGCGACAAATATTTCTGCAACCTCCATGTATCTTCATCAACTTTATGTATGCAAGGTAGTACGCCTGACCAGCTTTCTTACACTTTCCGCAGAATCGGCCTGCAATACCTTTGCCGCGATTTTTTCTGCTTCCGTCATCGTCCATGACCGAATGATCTCTTTTGTTCCAGGAATGGATGGG
>DASTOH010000230.1:0-5610 GCA_035720235.1 Anaerolineales bacterium
TGGCGACGGCCAGCTTGCCGAAGGTATGCAAACGGTCTTGATGGATGGCCTCTGGATGGAGATCCCGTCCGGGGGCATCATCGATCTCGAGCCGGGGGAGAGCATTACGATTCCCCAGAAATGTTTCCACCGGTTTTGGGCGGATGAGGAGGATGTGCTGATTGGAGAGGTCTCCACCTCCAATGATGATTATGCCGACAACGTTTTTCTCATAGAGTATGCAAGGTTCCCGCCGATTACGGAAGATGAAGCGCCCAAATATTTGCTCGTAAGTGATTATCAGGCTTTTGTAGAGGGAACTCCTCCCTTTGATGAAAAGTGATATTTTTGCGTAGCGAAATTCAGTAAATACGGATAAAGCCTGTGGTTTATTGAAATTAAGGCAGTCAGTCGAGGCGGGAGGAGTGTGACAAGTTTTACCCTGAACCGGCACAATGCTTCAGCGAAAAATTTAGAAATTCAGAGGTTCAGACACCGAGAAAGTTGAGATGGATGATGAAGAAAGACATTTTTCGCGGCCTGGTTTTCTTCCTGTTGCTCCTTGTGGCGTGCGGCCAGTCCAACGGATCCACTCCCACGGCCCAACCCAGTCAGGCCTACACACCCTCGCCGCTTCCTCCCATAGAAACCTCTCCTACCCTGAACGCTTTTGATCAGTTGCTGGCGACGCGGCAGGCCGCGCAGCAAAGCGGGCAAGGTCCTAACTCGCCACGGACGACGATTGCCCTGCCAGATGACAGCCTGCGCCTCACCTCTCCAAACGGCAAGATCGAAGTCCGCTTTGGGCTGGTGGAGAGAGTGCCCTACTATGAGATCACTCGGAATGCTGTGAGTGTAATTCTCCCTTCGAAACTGGGATTCACCTTCAAGAATGACGCGCCGCTCAATGCTGGTCTGCAAATCGTCTCTTCTGAAGAGTCCACCTTCGATGAGACCTGGACCCAGCCCTGGGGCGAAGTCAGAGAGGTCCGTGATCATCACAACGAGCTGCGCGTGCAGCTTGCAGAAACAGGCTCGGAACCGCGCGAGATGGTCATCGTTTTCCGCGTATTCGACGATGGCGTTGGTTTCCGCTATGAGCTTCCCGAGCAGCCTCGTCTGGGTGAATTTCAGATCATGGATGAGCAGACCGAGTTCGCCATGAGCGGCGATCACCAGTCCTGGTCAATTCCCGCTTTTCAGGAAAACCGGTATGAATATCTGTATCGCAATAAGCTGTTGAGCACACTGGGGAGGGGCGACTACGTCCACACGCCCTTTACCATGCAGACCGCGGACGGTCTGTACCTGAGCATTCACGAGGCTGCCTTGATCCATTATTCAGCCATGACGCTGAAACCGGAAGGCAACCTGGTCTTGAAAGCATCCCTCGTCCCGTGGTCGGATGAAGTGTTGGTCAAAGGGCAGAGCCCACTCAGGACGCCCTGGCGCACCATCCAGATCGCCGAGAACGCAGGCGACCTCGTCACTTCCTACCTGATCCTGAACCTGAATGAACCGAACGCGCTTGGCGATGTATCGTGGGTCAAACCGGGAAAATATATCGGCATCTGGTGGGGGATGCACATCGGCAAGTGGACCTGGGGCAGCGGACCCAAACACGGCGCAACCACCGAAAACACCAAAGCCTATCTGGACTTCGCAGCGAAATACAGCTTTTCGGGTGTGCTGGTCGAGGGCTGGAACCTCGGCTGGGACGGCGATTGGACCGCGAACGGGGATAAGTTTGATTTCACCACGCCTTATCCCGATTACGATCTCGAAGAGTTGGCCGCCTACGCTAAATCGCTTGGCACCAAGCTGATCGGTCACAATGAAACGGCCGCAGCGATTGCCAATTATGAATCGCAAATGGAAGAGGCATTTGCCCTCTATCAAAACCTGGGCATTGACACGATTAAAACCGGTTACGTGGGCTGGGGACAGGGTGTCAAACGCTTCGATGAGCAGGGCAACTTAGTCGGTATGGAATGGCATCATGGTCAGTACATGGTGGAACACTACCAGCGCGTCATCGAGACTGCTGCGCGCTACCACATCATGATCAACGCGCACGAACCTATCAAGGATACAGGTTTGCGCCGAACGTATCCCAACTTTTTGACGCGCGAGGGCGCTCGCGGCCAGGAATACAACGCCTGGGATGGGGCAGGAGGCAATCCGCCCGATCATGTGACGATTCTTCCGTTCACCCGCCTGCTCTCTGGGCCAATGGATTACACCCCCGGCATCCTGAAGCTGACCTTTCCTGAATACCGTCAGAACAACCAGGTGAATCACACGCTCGCGAAGGAGTTGGCGCTGTATGTGGTGATCTATAGCCCCCTGCAAATGGCTGCCGACCTGATCGAAAACTACGAAGGGATCTCCGCCTTCCAATTCATCCTGGATGTACCCTGTGATTGGGAAGAGACCCGCGTCGTACACGCCCAGATCGGTGACTTCATCACCACGGTGCGCCGCGAGCGCGATGCGGATGAATGGTTCCTGGGTTCTATCACAGACGAAAACCCTCGCACGCTGCAAACCACGCTCGAATTCCTGACTCCCGGTGTCACCTACGTGGCCCAAATCTATTCAGACGGCGCGGGCGCGGACTGGAAAACGAATCCATATCCGCTGGACATCAATCAATACCTTGTCGATTCCACGACGCGGCTGACCTTGGACCTGGCTCCGGGTGGAGGGCAGGCCATCCGCTACTACCCGGCCTCGCCAGAAGAAATAGACTCTCTGCCAAAGTACCAGCCGCAGAGATGATTTTGCTTTCCCGCTGCACCTACGCTGGCTTAGCAACTGATTTTTGAATTAATAACTTCCGTTTAATGAATGTCGTTGCGAGCGCACTTCCCCGGCACTTGCGCCCGGGGCAAGTGTGCGAAGCAATCTCCTAATTCTTAATCCAATTGACGGCTAAATGGAGCCTCGAGATTGCTTCTCGAAGACTCGCAAAGACATAGAATACGAAAATTGATTTTTTCAGACATCAGTAATAAGGAGATGCTATGGCGAAAAAAACTGATCGATATCAAGCCACATTGAGGGATATGCTGGCATTGGAAGGCCCGATGCATGTCCGCGTTTCACCGAATGGAAACAGAGTCGCGTATACGGTGCGGAGGACCAACTGGAAAGACGACCGTTATGAAAACGATTGCTATATCTATGAGGATGCAACCGGCAGGGCGTATCAATTAACTCGGCATGGCAGCGTGGACCAGGTGGAGTGGGTGGATGACGATACCCTGGCGTTGCGCAAGACAGAGGGCGATAAGTCACAGGTCTGGTTTTTTGAAGGTGGAGTCGGCGAAGGTTGGCAGGTTACCGAGCACAAAACCGGCGTTGACTGGTTCCATCCCTTTGCCGGTGGAATCGTCTTTATGGCGCGACAGCCTGATAAGGACGAGAAAAAGACGCGCACCGATCAATATGGCAAATATACACACTTTGAACAGGAAGCAAGCGCTTCGGCGGCGTATTACCTTGGTATCCCGGAGCGGCTGGATTATCTGAAGCAGTCGCGCGCGGCAACGGAAGACGAAGGAAAGAAACTGGTAGCGCCCGTCATTGAAGTGAGCAAGCTGCTCACCGAACCGATCGCGATCAAGGAGATCATCGTTTCGCCAGCCGGCGATGCCTTGTATCTGAATTGCTGGCCGCGCGACGACATCGTGTACCTGCGCGAGACACGCGTCTTCCAGATCAGCCTGGATGCTAAATCGGCCCTTGCAAAATATCTCGAAGTGGAAAAAGCCAAAAAGGCTGAGAAGAAAGATTCGACCCGGGAGACCGAAGAGAAGGACAAGGACAAGAAGGAAGATGTTTCCTATTTTGGGAAATTGTCCGAGTTGAAGTTGCCCAAAGGCTCGCGTGTTCTGGCAGTATCTCCCGATGGTAAAGAATTGCTCATCAGCCACAAAGCCCGCGACCAGATGTTTTACACGCAGGAGGATTTGTGGGTAACCAAAGTAAAGGCGGTCGAGCGGGCGAAGGATGCAGCAGCGTGCCTAAGTGCCATGACCAATATCACCGCCAGGTTGGACCGGGAGATCATGACCGCGTACTGGACGGAAGCTGGAATCTTCGGCGACTACGTGGACGGAACGCGCATCCGCGTTGCCCGTTTTGACCGGCGCGGCAAAACTACGCCGCTGGATCTGGATGTGTTTGAGTTTGGGGCTTTCCATGTTTCGAAGTCTGGTGAGCTGGCGTTATCCGGCGCCAATGCAAAGAGTTTTGTTGAAGTTTATCTGGTTGGTTCCGCTAAAAAGAACAGGAAGTTGACGGCCAAGAAACTGACCGATTTTGGCAGGCAGATCAAAGGCTGGGATCTCGGCACGGTTGAAACGATCAAGTGGCGAAGCAGGGACGGTACAGAGATCGAAGGTGTGTTGCGTAAGCCATCCAATTTTGACCGGCGCAAAAAGTATCCACTGGTATTTGTGGTGCATGGCGGACCGACCTGGTTCTCAGCCGATTATGTGCTGACCGGTGAAGATCTACGGTATTACCCGGCACTCCAATTCAATCTCAAAGATGTGTTGGTGCTCAAACCCAACTACCGCGGCTCGGTGGGACGCGGGCAGGCCTTCCAGGAGCTCAACGTCAATAACCTGGGCGTGGGCGATCTTTGGGATGTAGAAAGTGCGGTCGATCACCTGGTCAAACTCGGATGGGTTGACCCGGAAAAGGTAGGCTGCATGGGCTGGTCGCAGGGCGGATACATCTCTGCTTTTATAGGTCTGCATTCTGAGAAGTTCAAAGCGGTCTCGGTCGGCGCGGGGATTTCAGATTGGTACACCTATCACATCAGCAATGACATCCCCGATTTCACACGGGACTATCTTTCCGGTTCGCCGTTCCGCGACCGTGCGCTGTATGAAAAGACTGCGCCGATCAGCAATATCTCCAGGGCCAAGACGCCCATGCTCATTCAGCATGGCTCGGAAGATCGTCGCGTGCCGCTTTCGAATGCGACCGAGCTGTACCGCGGCCTCAAGGAGATGGGTGTGCCCGTGGAGCTTTTCATCTATCCGGGCATGGCCCATCCCATCACCAAGCCGCGCGAGAACCATGCCGTGATGCATCAGAACCTGAACTGGTTCAGTCACTATCTGCTGGGCGAGGAGTTGAAACTTGAGTAGCGCGTTTCGCAGCAGCGCCTGAATGGTTTTTGTACAGCTTACACCGTGGCTTCAACGTGCCTAGAAACTACGCAATTTGCCAGATGGAGCCCTTGATCCTTCTTCCTCGTGGTCGAATAAGGGCGAATATGATCAGAAATTCAAACAACTGGCGCAACGTTTTGTGGAGAATTTTAAAAAGTTCGAGAGTGAGACATCACGGGACGTAATTGACGCGGGACTGATGGTATAAGCAATGATGAAACCTCGGAGTTCTCGTGAAGCATCCAGCAGGGGCAATAGCTCCGAGGTCTTGATTCAGAAGTTTTTGCGAGGGATTATGAATCGGCTTACAGGATGGTTTGTTGTATGGGTTATCTTTTTGGTTTGTATTTTGGCAGGTTGTGGAACTTCCAAAATACCCAGTACCACTCCTGCGACACCAACTTTGTTTGTACAAAGTCTGGCTTCTCCCAGCGAGCCACCA
>DASTOH010000231.1:0-45067 GCA_035720235.1 Anaerolineales bacterium
GTCCACATGGGCATAGTGCCGCTTGGCAGTCTGGTATTCCACATGCGCAATGTTGATCGTGATGCCGCGGGCTTTCTCTTCCGGGGCATTGTCGATGCTGTCGTAGGCCCGGAATTCGCCCTGACCCTGCATGGCCGCCACCTTCGTGATCGCCGCCGTCAGGGTCGTCTTCCCGTGGTCGATATGCCCCATCGTCCCCACGTTCAGATGTGGCTTGCTCCTGTCATATTTCGCTTTCGCCATTTTCCGTACTCCTTATCTAATCATAGAAAAGAAATTCACAGCAACCATTGAGCCCTCAATGAGATTCGAACCCATGACCTCACCCTTACCAAGGGTGTGCTCTGCCGACTGAGCTATGAGGGCTTAACGTGCTTGCCAGCGACACACTGGCGGTACCGAACCTGCGGCCGGTACAAGTGGGCAGTGAAGGATTCGAACCTCCGAAGTCTGCTGACAACTGATTTACAGTCAGTCCCCTTTGGCCACTTGGGTAACTGCCCATGATGGAATGTGATCGATTACCGAACTTTATTACTCACTCGGCAATCACAGAGCCGACGATCGGAATCGAACCGATAACCGCCCGCTTACAAGGCGGGTGCTCTGCCGATTGAGCTACGTCGGCATAGAATTAAGCACGCCGATTATACCAAACCAGTACTTAATGGGGAAGTGATACTGGCAATTAAAGTGCTCCCTCGCGCGGGAGCAACGGGGCGAAAGTTTACCAGGAATCAGCATGAGAGTCAAACGTGATAAACGAATTGCAGAACTGGCCTCAGACTCTTGACTTAATGGACATTAAGACGTATATTTAGAACAAATGTTCTGTTGCCTGTCTATCCCATAATTCACTGAACCTAAAAAGCAAATTACAGGCTGGAGGTAGATCAACCAATTCGAAAACATGTTGCAAATAATAAAAGGTGACCTATGGATGAGCCCAATCGCTACGAACTTATGCTGGAGGCCATGGCAGAACTGAAGCCAGAGATCGATTCCGCGCGGCTCCCGAAAGGGACTCAGCCGACACCTGCACTACCATCCCTGGGCGAAGTCCTGGCTGAATTCGGACCGATGCCTATCGAAGCCATGTTCCTCGGCGTGGCATCGGACGGGTTACCCGTGCTGCTTAATTTGCATGACCCCGTGCCAGGACCGATCCTTATTGCTAGCGATGCCGGGACCGGCAAGACAGCCCTCCTGCAAACAATGGCCCTGGCAGCGGTGATGATGCATCAGCCCGAGCAGCTGCAATTCGGCGTATTGACCAGCCATCCTGACGAATGGAGCGGAATGGAGCAGTTGCCAAATAACGTTGGCGTCTTCCCCCTCCAGCATCGGTCATCCGAAGATTTCATTTTGTCGCTAGCGTCCTGGGCTCATGGAAACAAATCCAGCAGGCAGTCGGTACTGATGCTGCTCGATGATCTGGAAGCGGTTGCAAAACTCGACTTTGATGCCCGCCAAAACCTGCGCTGGCTGCTCCTGCGTGGACCTGCCCGCCGCGTCTGGCCGATCATCTCACTAAACCCCAATCGGATGGAGAATGCCCAGGTCTGGCTGGATGCCTTTCACACCCGCGTTTTCGGGCCCATTCAAAACGCGCAGCTCATGCGTCAACTGGACGCGGAGAATGCCGATCTTGAATCACTGAACATTGGCACGCAATTCGCCTTGCGTGAAGGAGACCACTGGCTTCATTTTTGGATACCAAGCATAGATTACTAAGTGCCGCATAAATAGCTAGACTCGAAATGAAAACTTTAATCTGCAATGGATTCCAAAAAGTCTAGTAGATCATAAGACAAGCGGTAGAAAAGGAGTTGAACATGCACACTGGAATGCTTTGGTTTGATGACTCATCGGCAACCCTGAACTCAAAGATACAGAAGGCAGCGGATTATTATCGTAAGAAATATGGCCGCTTGCCCGACCTGTGTCTGGTCCATCCGAACATGTTGAAAGACGGAAAAGTGGATGCTGGAAAGCCTGCCCTGAGCGGAGCCGAAGGGATCACCATTCGACCCTATCGTCCCGTCCTCCCTGGTCACATTTGGATCGGTGTGGAAGATAAGAACTAATGATACGTGTTCATCCAGCAGTTCGGTTTGCTAAGCAAATGGTGCTGGATGAACGAATTGGCAACACGGACAAGAATCGAGTCCTGTCCTTTTGCAGATCATCCCGCGGCTTCGCCATCAGCTGCGGGATGATTTCTTAATGGTACATACCGTCCCGCAGGTTGATGCTGATCGTATGTGCATTGTGAAGAGACCTGCCCTTACAAGTTCTTCGCGATCGACGGGACGTTTCTAGCTTCCAACCGCAACCACGAGCGCCACCGAATGACTCTGACTATGACTAATACTCACCGACCACGTGGAAAACCCTTGTTCATTCGCCTTCTTCAAGGCTTCACCGTGCAAAGTCAATTGCGGCGCATTCTGTTCATCACCCAATATTTCGATCTCCTGCCACGCGACGGCGCCGATGCCACAACCCAACGCCTTGGCAACGGCTTCCTTCGCGGCAAACCGCCCAGCCAGCGACTCAGCGCGCCTGCCGCATTGCTCCAACTCCGCGGGTGTATAAATCCTTTCGAGATAATGCTTGCCATGCCGTGCAACCACTTCCTCAATGCGGGCAATCTCAATCAAATCAACGCCAGTCGCAAGCTTCAATCTCTAATCCTCTAATTCTCAAATCTCCGATCAACCAAGTACCAATACTTCCTACGGTCCCGCCACTGCAATGGCCAGTCTATCCGGATCAATGAACTGGCGCGCAGCAGCCAAAATACTTTCGCCAGTCACTTCACGGACCAAACCTTCGTAGCGGCGGTAATAATCCAACCCCAGATCATAGCGCTCGATATTCAACAGCGCGTTCGCGACGCCGCCATTTGATTCAAGGGATAATGGCAGACGCCCGATGAAGTTTGCCTGCGTATCAGCCAGTTCACCCGCAGTTACACCATCGTCCACAAAACGCTTGATTTCACTGATGATCAGATCCGTCGCCTTTTTCACATTTTGAGGGCTTACGCCCGCGCTGACTTCCCACGAACCCGGTCCCAGACCCGCGTTCAGGCTCGAGCCTGCATAATACGCCAACCCCGATTTCTCACGCACCACATCGCCGATCCGCCCCATCATGCCGAATTGTCCCAAAATGTTATTACCCACCAGCGCAGACATGAACTGGGGGTCTTTGCGCTTCGGTCCATTTGTGCCAACTACCAGATCAGATTGCGACTTGCCCGCGATCTTATGACTCTTGCCGATGGTTTTCTTCAGCATTTTCAAGGAGGGAAGCTCCGGCGCCTCTTTCTGACCCTTGACCTGCCAGCCGCCCAACGCGCGTTTGACCTGCCTGACAGCTTCTTCTGCCTTCACCGCGCCAACGATGACGATCACCATCCCGCGTGGACCATATGTCTCACGCTGGAACTTCACCAGATCATTCCGCGTGATGCGCTGAACCGATTCAGGGAAGCCATCTTCAGGGCGGCTGTACGGATGATCCTTGAACAGGATCTGATCGAACAGCATCGAAGCCATATCCCCGGTATCCTGTGCCCGGATGGCAAGCCCCGTGAGCAGTTGGGACCGCAATTTTTCGATTTCCGCTTTTGGGAAAGTTGGCTGTGTCAGCGACTCAGATAAAAGATTGAGAAGCAGAGGCAAATCCTCAGCCAGCGAACGCCCATGAAAACCGGATTTGTGCACACCGGTATTGAAACCAAGACTGGCGCCCACCGATTCAAGCGCTTGATAGATCTCGTCGAAACTACGCTTCTTCGTCCCGCGCATCAACGCTGAAGTGACAAAGTCTGCCAGACCTAGTTTTTCGTCAGAATCAAATATGGCCCCCGCATTGAAAAAACCGGTCATCACCACGGAAGGGCTGTTGAAGTTTGAACGTGTAAGCACCGTGATACCGTTCGACAAGATCTCACGATAAATATCATCGGGGCCCGGAAGGGAATTCTTTTTTGAAGTGTCCATACTTATGCCTTCCCATCTGTGGGCACATAGATGCCGACCAGTCGGCTCTTATTTTGGAAATATTCATTCGCCACACGTTGCACATCTTTCACTGTGACTTTTGCGAGTTTTTCAAGGTACGTCTGAAACCACTCATACGTGGCAAACATCTCGGTATAGCCGAGCCAGAATCCCTGATTGGAAATGTTCTCGCTACCATACGCAAAGATCGCCCTCGCCTGCTTGATGGCGCGCGCAATTTCCTCTTTTGAAACCTTTTCTTCGCGCACACGCGTGATTTCCTTATCCAGGGCGGCTAAGGCTTCCTCCGCTTTTCGTTTGGGATGGATTGTCATCGTAATTGTGTACAGGAAGGGATCGATCGTGGCTGGCGCGCCACCGTGTACGCTGACCGCCAGTTGTTTGTCTACCAATGCACGATAGAGTCGCGAAGTCTTATTGGAGATGCCGCCGCTGAACATGTTCAAGTTGCTGGGGCCCGAGAGCAGGCTGTCGAGCACCGTCAGGGGGAAAAAATCGGGGTGAGAGGCAGCTGGGAAGCGGTAGCAGACCTGGGCGTAGGTGGTTGCGCCGGGTCCCTCCACCGACAGGCGCACTTCCCCATGCTGCGGCAATTCTTCGCGCGAAAGCCGCGCCGGTTCATTTCCAGAAGGAATCGGTTCGAATAATTCCCTGATGCGCGCCAGCATCGTATCCGTCTCAAAATCTCCGGCCACCGCCATCACGGCATTATTAGGAACGTAATGGGTGCGGTAATGATTGTACAGATCGTCACGCGTGATCGTGCGGAGGTCGGCCATGTCACCGATCACCTCGTGGTGATAGGAATGGACGCGAAACGCCGCGTGCTGAACAGCTTCGCCAAGCTGGAACAGCGGCTCATTCTCATGTCCCTGGCGTTCTGACATGATCACTGTGCGTTCGGATGCAACTTCACTGGCATCGAACTGGCTATTCACCATGCGATCCGATTCAAGGCGCAAAGCCAGGTCGATCTTATCCGCCGGCATGGTCTCAAAGTAGGCGGTCCAATCCATATATGTGAAGGCATTCCACGAACCGCCTTCGCGTGAGATGGCCTTATCCAGGATGCTGGCTGGAAATTGTGGAGTACCTTTGAACTGCATATGCTCGACCCAGTGAGAAATACCAGTGCGACCGGGTACCTCATCGCGCGAGCCGACCCGATACCAAAGCCACGACGAAATGATCGGCGCGGTGTGAATTTCCTTCAGTAGGATTTTGAGACCATTGGGTAATGACGTCTGCGTGAGGGAATTTGTCATGGATTAACGGTTCCTGTAGGAGTTGGGATAGGAAAGATGGGCGCAGCCGTCGCACACACATCGACGCCATTGACAACGGTATCCGGTTGCAGCAAACAATAGTAGGGTTCGACTACTTTTTGCAGACCAACAAATGGATCATGTAACTCAGTCTGGTTGAGCGGAATATTGACAGGTACATCCAGAACTGCCATCACTTTTTGATCCACCGGCACTGCCAGGTTCTCGATGTAAATGGGCAGCGGCTGCCCTGCCGGGAGCACGATCCGGGCGCGCGCATTGACAATGTTCAAACCACCGGTCTGCACCGTGACCAGCGCGCCCTCGATCAAAACGTCCTCAGTCAGGGTCACTCTGGTGGGACCGCTGACGCTCAGAGTAAATTGAACGGGAATCTCCTTCTCCACATGGATAGTCGTTTTGATACTGGCCGCGTCCATTTTGACAAAATTGTTATACAGCCCACCCAGTAGACCCGTAGCCTGATTCTGAACCAACGAGATAGCAGCCTGGGTACCGCCCAACAACCGCACGACGAGCAATAACGCGATCACCAATCCGAAATTGACAAGCAACGATATTACGCTTGCGATGGTCCAGAAGATGGGACCAATTCTGGAATAAGGTCGCGTGGGCCGTGATTCGGAGGTCGAATAAGCAGGTGCAGGGGGAGGTGGCGGCGGCGGTGTTTGCGCCGCGGGTTTTGCACCAGTGGCACGCGGCAGCCGCGCCTGAATAGATTGATCCACTCTGCCGTTCAGCAGCTTGTTCATCTTGCTGGGTTCATTGTTTTTTGAAACAGGTTCGGACATGGGACCTCCTCATGCTAGAGGGTCAATCTTAACATAGTTATCAGATTTTGATGAACTCTCACGCGGCCAGGATATACCTAATGTCGGAAACACTATGTCGTTCTCCCGGAGGGACGCCGGGACGGTGTGAACGACCCCTTCGACAGGCTCAGGGTAAACTCCGGGAGTGACACTTGCCCCGGGCGCAAGTGCCGGGGAGAATCCCGCCGCTGTGCGGCGGAGACCCTTCGCGCAGTTTATCCTGAGCGAAGCCGAAGGGCTCAGGGTGACATAAGGCTTGTGTCTTTAAACTTAGGTACCTCTCGCGGCAAAATCGCTTGATGAACCAGTGAAGATGTGCTCGTATTTCCAGGGGCTGGTGAATCACGTCTTGTCCATGAGATTCTTTTTGACTATAATCACCCCGCTATTTTCAAACATCGAGGAAATATCAGGAGGCCCTGTGACAAATCAATATTACGTGGCCGTGGTCGGCGCGGGACCCGCGGGCTTGTTTGGAGCACGCGAGCTGGCCAATCTTGGCGCACGGGTGGTTTTATTCAATCGCGATCTCAAACCGGGTGGTCTTGCAGAATACGGTATTTATCCCAATAAACATACTATGAAGAATGGTTTGCGCAAACAATTCAGGCAGGTGCTGGAGGTGCCCAATCTCACGTATTATGGAAACGTCTCCATCGGCCAACAGGGCGACCTGAAGCTGGAGGACTTGCGGGCGCTGGGCTTTCAGGCCATTCTGGTCACAGCCGGTGCGCAGGGAACCAAGTGGCTGGGCCTGGCGGGAGAAGACCTGCGCGGCGTGTATCACGCCAAGGATGTGGTGTACTTCTACAACAAACTTCCGCCTTTCAGCGAGCAATCGTTCCGCTTTGGCAAACGCTGTGCCGTGATTGGCGCCGGCAACGTGATGCTCGATATCGTCCATTTCCTCAGCCGAGAAGAAAAAGTGGAGGAGGTCACCGCGGTGGTGCGGCGCGGTCCGGCTGAGATCAAGTTCGATAAGAAGGAAATGGAATACGTGATCGACAATCTCGACCTGGCGGATTTGGATGAGGAGATCAAGCGCGTCGCGCCCATCATGCAGGCGGTTCATCAGGACCCGGAAGCTGCCAGAGCCGCGATCCTGGAGGCTCTCCCGAAAGCCTTACCTAAGATCTCCGATACCAAGTTCCGCTTCGAGTTCCTGGCTTCTCCTGTGCAAATGCTGGGAGATGCCGATGGCAACCTCACCCAGGTTGAAATCGAGGACAATATCCTCGTCACAACCAACGGCGATACAAAAGCCAAAGGCACCGGCAACAAGCGCTGCCTGGACGTTGAAACGGTCATCTTCGCCATCGGCGATAAAGTGGATGAGTCCTTTGGTCTGCCCACCGAGTGGAGTGAGTTCGTGAAGAGTCAGAACCCGAGATTTCCCATCGATGGAAATTCCTACGAGTCACCGATGGAAGACGTGTTCGTCGGCGGCTGGTCTCGCAAGGCAAGCTCTGGTTTAGTGGGTCTCGCCCGCAAGGACGGAACGAACGCCGCGAAGGCCGTCTGGCAATACCTTCAGCAGACCAAACAACCTTTACAACCAAATACAGAGGCGCTTTTTGTAAAACTAAAGAGTTTGGGAAAGCCTCTGGTGTTAAAGGAACACGTCAAAAAGCTGGAGGAAACCGAACTGGCGCAAGCCAAACAACAAGGTCTCGAAGCTTTCAAGTTCGGCAGTAATGACGAAATGCTACAGGTGATGGGGCTGACATAGCCGTCCTTGTGAGCGAAAGCGAAGCAATCTCAAACCTTACGAACAACAAGTACTCCTCTCTATCGCTGTGGATAGAGAGGAGTAAAATTTTAGTACCCATGAAACGCGACCTGTATTTCAGCAAACCTCTCATGAATGCGGCGGGATCGCTGGGATTCGCCCCTGATTCCCGCAATGGGATTTCACTGGATTCATTCGGCGCGTTCGTGACGAACCCCATCTCACTTCGGCCGCGCCGCCCCACTGCCGAACCGACCGTACTGGAATATCCGGGCGGATTCCTGCTCCACACCGGTTTGCCGAATCCCGGCATCCACGGCGCACTGAAAAAATACTCCGCCAAATGGACGCGTTCCGATCCGCCTATCATCGTCCACCTTATGGCGGACCGCCCTGAAGAGACGCAAAACATGGTGCATATGCTGGAATCACAGGAAAATGTGATGGCCGTCGAGCTCGGCTTCGCGCCCCTGCTCGCGGACGACATTATCATCTTGACTCTTGGAATGTGCCTGGGGGAAATCCCGTTGATCTTTTCGCTGCCGGTTGAACAGGTGCTGTCCTTGGGTCCGCGTTTGATACAGGATGGCGCACAGGCGATCAGCATCGCCGCTCCGCGCGGCGCCATGATGACTGATCACTCCTCACTGATCACTGGAAGACTATACGGTCCATCTCTCTTCCCTCAAACACTGGAAACTGTGAGCAGTGCCGCCAAACTTGGACTCCCCATCATCGGCGCGGGCGGCGTCTGGTCAAAAGGAAACGCGGACGCAATGCTCTCGGTCGGAGCACTGGCGGTGCAGGTGGACGCTGCGCTGTGGAATCCTGCTTCGGCTTTTTCGGCTCCAACACCATAAATATACTGCTCCCTGCGCCGCGCTTGCGCACGGCTCAGGATTCACTGGTGAAACGCCGCCGGGGACGGCGGCTTGAGCAACCAGAATTACTTCTTCGGCTCCAACAACATCACGGGGATATGGCGGACTACTGCTCGTTCCTTATACTTCTCATACCCCTCATAATAGGAGAGTCCCACTTGCCAGTAATGATCGTACTCATGCCCTTCCAACTCGCGGGCGATATATTTCCCGGATCTGCCGTTAAACAGCACTTCACATTCGGGATGGTTCTTCAGGTTGTAATACCAGCCAGGGTTATGCTCCCGTCCAAAATTGGAGGCAATCACGGCGATCTTTCCGCCATCAAACAATCCAACCAGCGGCATGGTACGTCGTCGTTTTGTCTTTGCGCCGATCGTTGTGATTTGAATAATATCCCAACCCAGTATCCCGGAAATTGCATACTTCCCGCCTGTCAATCTGGAGACTGCCTTATCAAAATGATGGACCCGTGGAGCAAAGAACGCAGTGACCGGTCGCAGCATGAAGAAACGATGCAACAGACGTTGAACCGCATTTGGCTTTTTATTTTTCGAGCCAGATCGTGACCGGTCCATCGTTATGGATTTCAACCTCCATGTGCGCGCCGAACTTTCCAGTCTGTGTTGGAACTCCATGCCCGCGTAACAACTCCGCAAATCGCTCTACCAGCGGCTCCGCGACATCTGGCAGCGCAGCATCAATGAAGGAGGGACGGCGGCCTTTGCGCGTGTCGGCATATAACGTGAACTGCGAAACGACGATCGCTTCGCCTTTCACATCCAGCACGGAGAGGTTCGTCTTGCCTTGCTCATCTTCAAATATGCGCAGGTTGGCGACCTTCTCTGCGAGAAACTTCACCTGCTGCTCCCCATCGCCATGACCAACCCCCAATAAGATCAACAGACCTTTTCCGATGCTGGAAATGGTCTGCTTTTCGACGGTAACGCTGGCCTGGGAAACCCGTTGTACTAACGCACGCATTTTTACCACGAAGGGCACAAAGGTCACGAAGGAATCTTCCTGAGGGTTTCAAAACCTTTGTGTCCCTCGTGTCCTTTGTGGTTAAGGGTTTTTAAGGTAACTGCATCGCCGCACGCACTTCCTCCATCGTCTGCTGGGCAATGATGCGGGCGCGCTTGGCCCCATCGTCCAGCACTTCAGACACATAATCAGGTTTAGAGGCGAGTTCGGCGCGTCTGGCGCGGAAGGGTTCGAGATGTTTGTTCAAGTTGGCGGCGAAGCGTTTCTTGCAATCCACGCAACCAATGCCCGCGCGGCGGCACTCGATATTGACCATCTCCACTTCTTCTTGTGGGGAGAAGATCTTGTGCATCGAAAAGACGTTGCAGATATCGGGATTGCCAGGATCGGTACGTCTCATACGCGCCGGGTCAGTGACCATTTCCATGACGCGGGCAGTGGTCTCTGCCGGGGTGGAGGCAAGTTCGATGTGATTGTTCAGACTCTTGCTCATCTTGAGCTTGCCATCAATGCCCAGGACTTTCAGAACCTCCGTGTGTTTCGCCTCGGGCTCGATCAACACCTTGGTGTTGTAACGGTAGTTGAAGGAACGGACGATCTCACGGGCAAACTCCAAATGCGGCGCCTGGTCAACGCCTACGGGGACAATGTCCGTTTTGTAGAGAACAATATCCGCCGTCATTAACACCGGATACCCAAGCAAACCATAGTTGACGTTCTCCGGCTGTTGCGCGACCTTCTCCTTGAAAGTCGGCAGGTCTGTCAACTTGCCGAACTGCGTGACCATCGAAAGATAGGTATGCAGTTCCATCACTTCCGGAACATGTGACTGAACAAACACAATTGATTCGTCCGGTCGTATGCCGGCGGCCAGCCAATCGAGCACCATTTCCGTGGTATTCTGCTTGAGTTCCTGGGTCGTTTCCACCGTCGTCAGCGCGTGGACGTCCACGATGCAGTACACGCAATCATAGTCATCCTGCAGCGCGACATAATTCTGGATGGCGCCCAGATAGTTCCCCAAATGTTGCCGGCCCGTCGGCCGGGCCCCCGAAAACACGCGTCCCTTTTTAGCCATTCAATATCCTCATAGCATTTAATGTCATTGCGAGGAGGACTTCAGTCCGACGAAGCAATCTCCTCTCAAACTGGAGATTGCTTCGGGAGGAAAACCGCCGCCCTCGCAATGACAGAATCACTCTCCAACCATCTTCCTCACGAACCCCAAAACTTCCCCGGGCTCGGCGTGACGATGGTTCTGCAACTTCGAATAGGTCAACTGTCCATTGACAGTCACTTCAAACTTGCCACCATCTGATGGCACCAGCACCAACGATTCGATCATGTGCTCATAATGCTTGAGCAGTTCCTCTGCCAGGCTCACGGCCCGATTGGTGTAGTGTCAGACCGCGCAGTAAACGATCTCGATGTTCAACATATGCCCTCCGCAAACTTTGGCCGATTATATCATTGAGGCAATTCGTATAAAAACGCCTTCACCGTCTCATCAGCGGGCCGCGATTTGATCTGCTTGGCCGTCCCCACCTGGCGCAGCATCCCGTCCACGATGACCGCGATCCGGTGACTCAGCTTTGCTGCTTCCTTCAGATTATGCGTGACGAAGACCGCCGTTTTGTGGTCCTCTTTCAAAATATTGGATAGATCCTCCAGGAGTTTCGCATGGGTCGGGGGATCGAGCGCCGCGAACGGTTCATCGAGTAATAACAGTTCCGGTTCCAGCACGAATGCCCGCGCCAGACTAACTCTCTGCGCCTCTCCCCCCGATAACTGGCTGGCTCGGCGCTCCGCAAGCGACTCCACGCCCAGAGCTTTGATCCACCTACCCGCGCGTTGCCGCGTCTCTTCCCTGGAGACGCCGCGAAACTTCAGCCCCAGCGCTACATTCTGTTCTACCGTCATGTCCATGAGCAGCGGAGCCTGAAACACGAACGATATCCGTCGGCGGTACTCAAGGTCGTTCCAGACACTGAGCGACCTTCCATCAAAACGGATCTCGCCGCGCGCGGGCGTGAGCAGGTGCGCCAGGGCCAGTAACAGGGTGCTCTTCCCTGCACCATTGGGACCAACGACTGTCAACGTTTCACCGCGAGAAATATCCAGAGCATCGATCTTGAGCACGTCGCGCCCATTGCGTTGAATGAGAAGGTTTCGAATTTCGATCATGGTGATTTTCGTTGGGCAGATTGTCCCCTTCGGGGACTGCTGCCTGGCGGCGTGCGCGACCAATCCGCCTTACGCCCCTTTTGTTGTATCCACGTCAACGCAAGGTTGATAAGGTAGGTAAGTACTAGCAGGAGCGTACTCAACGCCAGGGCTGTCCTGAATTCACCTTTGCTGGTTTCCAACACAATCGCAGTGGTCAGCACACGGGTCTGACCGCGGATATTCCCACCCACCATCATCGACGCTCCCACTTCGGAGATCACGGATCCGAACCCGGCCATCAGCGCCGCCAGGAGCGGCAGGCGAGCCTCCCGCCACAGGTACCAGACCATCTGGGCACGTGAGGCGCCGAGACCCAAGAGCTGCTGCTGCAGGCGCGGGTCTAAAGCTTCGAGCGCCGCGGCCGTGAGTCCTGTCACAACCGGCGCGGCGATGATCGTTTGCGCGATGATGATGGCAACCGGAGTATAAATCAGTCTCAGATCACCAAGAGGACCGCTGCGCCAGAGCATCATCGCCACGACAAGGCCCACCACCACCGGCGGCAGCGCCATCCCGGTGTTGATGATGCTCAGAATGACAGAACGTCCGCGAAAATTCCCCAGTGCCAGCCAGGTTCCGAATGGTAAACCGATCAAAAGGCTGATGCCCGTCGCAACCGTAGAGACTTGAAGGGAGAGGAATGTGACCTGGAGGATTTCGGAATCGAAAGGCATGGTGTGTGAAGTATACAGGTAAATGTCGCCATCCCGCGCGTCGCGGGACCACGGCGACGCACGTAGACACGGAAACAAGTTGCCCGTGTGTACGTGTCTACGTGTGTTCTTGCGTACGGTCTTACCGCCTCACGGCAGCCCCAGCTCGCCCTCTGATTTGCCTGCATCCGGAAAGAACAATGGCTGGCCATATTCCTCCACTCCAAATTCAGCGATGATTTTTTGACCTTCAGACGAAGTGATGAAATCTGCAAATGCCCGGGCGCCCGCAAGGTTGATATTGGGCCATTTCTCGGGGTTGACCGTAATGACATGGTACACGTTCAACAGAGAGGGATCGCCTTCAAAGACAATTTCCAGATCCAGATTGGGTTGGTACGCAAGGAACGTGCCGCGGTCCGTGACAGCATAGGCACCTTTTTCGGAAGAGATCGAAAGCGTGGCGCCCTGTCCCTGACCGGTTTCGAGATACCAATCCTGACCGTGAGGATCGAGCCCGGCATTCTTCCATAGCGCCAGTTCCTTGACGTGCGTCCCTGATTCATCGCCGCGTGAGACAAAGGTTGAGGCGGAGGAAAAGATCGCCTTGAAAACGGAATCAAGCCCCGGCCGGGTGCGAAGCGAAGCCGGGTCGGAGGGAGGGCCAACGATCACAAAGTCGTTATGCATCACGAGGCGGCGGTCGCTGCCGAATCCTTTGGCAACAAACTCCTCTTCTGCAGCCGGGGAGTGAAGCAGGATCACGTCAGCATTGCCCTGTTCGCCAAGTTTCAATGCCTGGCCCGAGCCGACGGCCACCAGTTGAACATCATAGCCTGTCTTCGCGGTGAACGCAGGAAGCAGTACATCCAGCAGACCGGAGTCTTGTGTGGATGTTGTGGAAACAAGCAGGAGGTCAGGCTTTTGGGCTGTCTCTGAACTGCATGAAATCAGAAAAAACCAAGCAATCAGTAAAACAAGGGAATTTTTTTTCATTCAACTCCGAAGAGGAAGGGGCGTCTTCGTTTGCGGGCCGCCCCTTTTGATCGGGTTGAATTATAAGCCCAAGTCTGCGTCGGTCTTGTTGGCATCGGGAATGAACAATTGCTGCCCGTATTCCTCAACGCCGAATTTACCGATCATCTCCTGCGTGGAGGCCTGTGTCATAAATTCGAGGAACGCCATTGCGCCCTCGTAATTGACCTTGGACCACTTATCGGGGTTGATCGTAATGACATGATAGACGTTCAGCAGGGAGTTGTCGCCCTCCACCAGAATCTCCAATTGCAGATTAGTCTTATTTGCAAGGAAAGTTGCGCGGTCCGTCAATGTGTATCCCGCTATTTCGGAGGCAATCGTCAGGCTCGGTCCCATGCCCTGGCCGGTTTCAATATACCAGGCAGGTTTCGTGTTCGCGGGATCGATTTCTGCTTTTTTCCAAATGACCAGCTCTTTTGTGCTGGTCCCTGATTTATCGGCGCGGGCGATGAACGTGACTTCAGACGCGGCGATTGCTTTGAAGGCGTCCGTTGCAGAAAGCCCAGTGATCCTGGCAGGATCTTCGGCAGGGCCGACAATGATGAAATCATTGTGCATGACGAGCGCGCGGTCCTTGCCCCAACCCTCCGTCATGAACGTCTTTTCCGCAGACGGCGAATGGACCAAAAGAACATCGGCATTACCCTGCTGCCCCATCTCCATCGCCTGACCGGAACCCACCGCCACCGTCTGCACCGTGTAGCCTGATTCGGCTTCGAAAAGCGGAACCAACACATCGAGCAATCCCGAGTCCTGCGTCGAGGTGGTGGTGGCCAAAATCAGATTCGGGTTGGAGGGCACAGCGGCTGGTGCTGGCGTGGCTGGCGCACAGGCGCTCAGAACAAAGACGAGCAGGATGAGAATCGAGGGAATTCGTTTCATAGGGTCTCCAGGCGGAACCAATTGATCGCAAGCAGCCCTTGGGACAATTTGTCCTATAGTGAAATTTTCTCGCCACTGTGGGTTGTGTTGTAACCCGCCAGCGCGTTAAGTCCGGTGCGGAAAGCTGCCGTTTGCAAGTAATCAAGCAGTGGCATGAGCATCTTTTCATTTTCATGTGGCAAGACAAGATCATAACGTTCCTCAAACAACGCGATGAAATCGAGTCCATGTTGTTGGGCTGCGGCTTGCAGGCCGAGCGATACATCTGCCTGGCCAGTTTCAATCAGAGCCGCGGCTTCAGTATGCGTCTTCACGATCCTGTCATAGCCATTGACCTTTTCGCTGGGAATCTGGAGTTTGCGTAATTCAGCATCGAACCAAAGTCGGGTCCCTGAACCCGCATTGCGATTCACAAAGCGGATGGTTGGCTTTGGAAAATCAGAAATCTTCTGGATGCCTTTGGGATTCCCGTTTGCAAGCATCAAGCCCTGGGTGCGATGGGCCAGTGTGACAATTTCCACGACACGATCCGGGAATAAATGCCGGATGTACGGCGTATTGTATTCCCCACTTTCATCGAGAAGATGTGAGCCTGAGATCTGGCACAATCCCTGACGGAGATTTACGAGTCCATCCAGAGAGCCAACTGACAAGTTTAGGAGAGTTACATGCTTATCAAGAAGTTCTGCGATCCCTTCGAGGGCGATATCATGGCTGCCTGAGAATATCAGGGTGGGCTTTTTCGTTTTTGGAAGGATCACCTGCTGCAAAAGCAGTGCGTCGGCTCTGGCACGGTAATATTTTTCTGTCACTTTGCCGGTCTTGCGGATCTCGCTCACTTCAATGAGGTTTGCAGACTCAAGGCTGAGGATGTGGTGACGAATCCAGGCCGGGGACTGTTTCAGGATCCGCGCCAGGTGTGTGAGCGTGGCAGGCGATGCCATAAGAAGTCGCAGAATATCCATACGGCGTGGATCGGCCAAAAGCTTGATTTTGTCAAAGGAATCTATGGATTCGAATTTTTTCATTTCGATTAAGTTTTTGCTTAACTGTTAGTCTACAGCTAAATAAAATGTATGTCAAGTGAGTTTCTCAGTTTGACATCTCATCCCCCATCGTGATATAACACGCCAAATCCATCGATCGACTCATCCAGAGAGGCTGAGAGGCCGTCCCCGTGACGCGCGGCAACCGCTCGGTAGAGTCCGTAAGCAGAATATAGAACCTGGTCTCTACTCATATCAGTATCGACTCTCTACAGAGAAAGGTGCCAACTTCGGCGGATTGTAGGGCGATGTATGTCGCCCGTACATCCGAGAGATGAGAGAGGATTAGATCAGCGTCGCCTCTCCCAGGAGAGGCGATTTGTTTTGTGTGCAGTCCGTTGGTTGGCGGCGAAGTCGAAGCATCTCGCCCATACTGAGACCAACAATTAACCAAAGCAACTATGATGAGACGGTGGTTTTGACTATCCCTTTGGGACGCTCAACCACCGAGGCATGAATGTTCTGGAAACGGAGGCCGGACACCTAACTCCGCCGCCTGATCTCAAAAAGGAATTATCATGAATGTAGAAGAAAGACAAGAAATTCAGGAAGTGATTGCTCGCTTTGCCAATTCCTTTGATGTAAAAGATTGGGATGGAATGCAGACCTGTTTTGCCGAGTCGCTTTACACAGATTATTCGGATTTGCGGGGGACACCGCCTGCGACTCTCCCAGCCAGCGAGTATGTGCGATTGCGCCGCGAGTCCTTGGATCATATGAAATTACATCATTTAGTGAGTAATTATGAAATTGACTTTACCGATTCAGATCATGCCACCTGCCGGGCCTCCATGGTGGTCTGGCGAACAACGGCGGAAGAAGAATTTACGTCACATTGTATGTATATGTTTCAACTCGTGAAACAGAACGGAGGTTGGAAGATCAACGGCATCACGCAAAAAGTTTTATGGAATGAAGGGATGGCCTCTCTCCATAAAGGACCAACAGGTAATTAATGGGCAAAAGAACAAAGCTCGCTGGCGAACTTGAGAAAACCACATCCTGGGTTTGGGTGGACCCTGCGGGTGGTTGTCTCAAAGTTGAGTTCTATGACTTCAGCGAGCTTGCACAAAGGATGTTCGGCAATGACATTGCGTACACATTGACTGTACGTGAGATGCCAAAGTTATTCTCGCTTACAAAACATGACGAAAGCTCACTGATCGATTGGTTGGCAATGAGCTTCAAAAGTTATTTTGGTATCAAACGCTGGCTTGAAGAAAATCAGATTGCCTTCAGTGTCGAAACAGAAAGCTGGGCTTAACGATGCTATCCCTGGACGTCCTCAAAACTTTCATCGAATATCACCTGGTTATGACTCGCCGCGTCTGGGACTCAATTGACCAAATCACCGACGAACAATTTGTGGCAACCGACGCCTATTCGCGTGGCTCCATTCGCAACTTGATGGTGCATCTCGCCAACACAGATTCGAATTGGCTGGCAGGCTTGAAGAACATTCCTGAAGACCAGGATGCCCCCAAGCGAAAATACGAGGATTATCCCGACCGCGTCAGCGTCCGCGCATTTTGGGATGCAACCGCACAAGAGGTCGGCGCGTATGCAGAGACGTTGACTGAAACTGACTTGAGTGAAAACCCGATGGATATTTCCAACCCGCGCTGGCAGGTGCTTTTACACATCATCAACCACGGCACGGATCATCGTTCGACTGTGTTGCAAAGGCTTCACGAATTCGGCGCGCCCACCTTTGACCAGGATTTCATCATGTGGATCTGGAGAAAATGACCATGAAACTGTTTGACCCTACTCGAAAAGAATTCTATCGAACCCGCAAACACAATTTCCTTTACAGCCTTTTGGAGCTTGCTGCCATGGTGCCTGCGGCTGTTCTGATCTACGCTGGATTGACGAATCAATTGAACCCAACACCTTTCGTCGCCGGGTTATTTGGCGGGAGCTTTTGCCTGGCGACAGGCATGATCGGCATGGTCCTCAACCAAAAACTTGTGGTCGCCCGAAGTGGAATTGAATATCATGTGGGCCTGTCGCGGATCAAGGCAAGTTGGAAGGACATTGAAAAGATCGTCTCCCGCTGGGATCTATTTCCCCAAACAGAAGGCCTGATCGTTCCCAAAACCGGGGATTTGCCATTGCTTCTCTCAAAGCTATTTATTCCTTTATCGTTATTTGCAGAGAATTGGCGCGAAAGCGAACTCGGACTCGAAATCAAAAAACACGCACCACACCTGTTTGATAGTATACGGGATTAACAATTAACTCTTCTTTCTCAGCCCGCACGGGGATTAATCCCCGTGCGAGCTGTCGCCGCTGGACTCCATTTGCAGAGAATCAAATAATGAAAACTTATTATTTAACTTCATTTTGGAAGTATTATTCTTTATTGTCAAGCTCAGTCCTCTTTTGGTTCGTCATAGGAGCTTTAGCTTATCAAGGTGAGTATTTTGATTTTGTATTTCTGGCGGCAATCCTTGGCTTGGCAGATGCAGCCCGGACATTTTACAATGCTCCCACTTCGCATATCATCGTTTCAAAAGCAGGCGTCGTGTGGCACGGCCTTGGCTTTACGCTCTCGACAAGCTGGAAAGATATAGAAAAGATTTCACATCGCGTCTATGGGTTTTCGATTCAAGAAGGTCTTGCGGTCACGAAACTAAAGGTTCGGATCAATGAAACAGGAGTGGGCTATTTGCCAACCGCCTGGCAAAGTCCTCCTGTCAGGCCGTTCATACCACTATCCTGTTTCGTTGACAACTGGCGCGCCTCTGAATTGGAAAAACAAATCCAACAGTATGCGCCGCATCTATTTGAAAATCTTCCGTCATTGCGAGGAGGGTCATGACCCGACGAAGCAATCTCCGGTGTGGAGGGGATTGCTTCGCCTTAGCAGTCTCGCAATGACGTGACGCAGAAAATTGACATGTTAACTTGCCTGTGATAAACTCTCGGGACAATTAAGAATTCTGTACTCATCCAGAGAAGCTGAGGGACCGACCCTGTGACGCTTCGGCAACCGGTGCTAGTCTGGCAGTCAGATAGTCTAGTAGTTTGGTGGTCAAACGGCCAGCAGACTACGAGACCAAAAGACAAAACGACTAATTACGGTGCCAATTTCGGCGGATTGTAGGGCGATGTATGTCGCCCGTACATCCGGGAGATGAGAGATGGCTCGTGTTTGCTTGTCGCCTCTCATATTCGAGAGGCGATTTTGTTGCAATAGTGTCATTGCGAGCGGAGCGAAGCAATCTCCGAATTCACTATACCGATATTCCACCCGCGCCAAACCCCGCGCTGGAAGATATGAAAGAAAACAAACATGAAATCAAATGAAATTCTTACTCTCTTTGATTACAACTTCTGGGCATTTGAACGCGTCTGGGAATGTATTTCCCAAATCTCAGATCAACAATTTGTCGAAGAAATCGATTACTCCACAGGTTCGATTCGCAATCTTGCCGTTCATATCATGAGCGCTAATCGGAATTGGGCCAGTCGACTGCAAGGGATAGAAATTCCGCCACGTCTGGTTTTTGAAGATTTTGACTCGCTTTCCAAAACCAAAGCGAAATGGGATGAACTGCGGAAAGAACTTCGCGATTATCTTGATTGTCTTACCGAAGAACAACTTGATGAAACCGTGAATTGGGAACTTCCTGCCCGCGGATTGAAATTAAGCAACCTGCGTTGGGAAATCCTTCTCCATGTTGCGAACCACGCAACTGACCACCGCGCCCAGATCCTGGCAATTCTGCACCATCATTTTCATGTAAAGACAGTTGAGCAAGACATGATTATCTATTTGGCCGAACGCAAACAGGAGTAATACTACGACCCACGCTGGAAGATGTGCAAGGATTAGAAGTTTAAATATGGAAAACAAATTCTCAGACCATAACGAGTTCGACAAATATGTACGAGAAGAAGATAAATGGATTTACGACAATGGATGGAGTTATGAAGGAGAACTCTTTTCCGCTTATATGTTGGAACGGTTTGACAGAGTCGAATCAGGAAAGTTAGTAGAATATCTCGTCATGCTCAGAGATGACAAGAATTCCAATAAAACCATCATACTTCATGGAAAAGACATTCAATTTGATGAAATATGGTCAGGGTTTGTTAATTCAAAAGATGATTATCAAGTAATGATGTCAGTCGTAAGTAAGTTTATTGAAGAGTACAAGAATAATTTAGGAGCATTATGAATCGAAAATACACCAACCGCCGTTACCTCGACGCCCTTGAAAAGAAAGTCCTTGTCTTCGACGGCGCCATGGGCACAAGCCTGCAAACACAAAACCTCACTGCCGAACATTTCGGCGGCGAGCAATACAACGGATGCAACGATTACCTCGTCATCTCGTATCCCGAAGCCGTGGAAAAAGTCCATCGCTCGTTCCTCGAAGTCGGCGTGGACGTGCTCGAAACGGACACCTTCCGCTCGAACCGCATCACGATGAAGGAATACGGTCTGCAAGATCGCGTCATCGAAATAAATGAGACCGCTGCACGTTTGGCAAGACGACTAGCAGATGAATACGCAGTACGCACTACGCAACAGAGATTCGTCGCTGGCTCTATCGGTCCCTCCGGCAAGCTCCCCTCCGCCAACGACCCCGAACTCTCCAACGTCAGCTTCGATGAACTTGTGGATGTTTTCCGTGAGCAGGCTGTCGGTCTGATCCGCGGCGGTGTGGATGTGCTGCTCATCGAAACCTCGCAGGATATCCTCGAAGTCAAAGCCGCCATCGTCGGCTGTCACAAAGCCTTCGACGAGACTCAAATCTATTTGCCGATCCAGGCCCAGGTCACGCTCGATACGACCGGTCGTATGCTGCTTGGCACAGACGTCAACGCCGCGCTCGCCATTCTGGAAGGCATGGGCATTGACGTTATCGGCCTCAACTGCTCCACGGGACCCGAGCACATGCGCGAGCCCATCCGCATCCTCGGTGAAACTTCCACGCTGCCCGTCTCGTGCATCCCCAACGCGGGACTTCCGCTCAACGTGGACGGTCAAGCCGTGTATCCGCTCGAGCCCGAACCGTTCGCGAACGACCTGTATGAATTCGTGACCAAGCACAACATTTCAGTTGTTGGGGGATGCTGCGGCACGACGCCTCAACATCTCAAGTTGCTGGTTGACAAGCTGAATCAGCATCCACATCCCGGCCGACCGCTACATTCTACGCCTCAGCTTGCTTCCGCCATGTCAGCCTTGGACATGCGACAAGATCCGCCTCCCACCCTGCTTGGCGAGCGCCTCAACGCCCAGGGCTCGCGCAAGTTCAAGCGCCTCCTGCTCGAGGAAGATTACGACTCGATTCTCGAGATCGCGCGTAAACAGGTCGACTACGGCGCGCACGCCCTCGACATTTCCTGCGCGGTCACCGAACGCCCCGACGAAGCCGAGCTCATGCGCAAAGTCGTTAAGAAGCTCGAGATGGGCGTCGATGTTCCGCTCGTCATCGACACTACCGAGCTCGATGTTCTCGAGATCGCCCTCAAGACCGCACCGGGCCGCTGTCTCATCAACTCGACTCATCTCGAAGCTGGTCGCACCAGAGCTGATAAAGTTTTTACACTTGCGAAAGAGCACAACGCCGCAGTGATTGTGTTGACCATTGATGAAAACGGTATGGCAAAGACCCGCGAGAAAAAACTGGAAGTTGCCAGGCGCATCTACGACATCGCCGTCAACGACCACGGACTTAAGCCCGAAGATTTGGTCTATGACGCGCTGACCTTCACCCTCGCCACAGGCGATGAGGAATTCATCAGCTCCGCCATTGAAACCATCGAAGGCATTCGACTTATCAAACAAAACCTGCCTGGCGTGATGGCCTCGCTGGGTGTGAGTAACCTGTCGTTTGGTTTCGCACCACACGCCCGGCCCGTGCTGAACTCGGTCATGTTGTACCACTGCATGCAGGCTGGCCTGGATATGGCGATTGTGAATCCTGCCCATGTCACTGCTTATCCAGACATTCCGCAGGAAGAAAAGGACCTCGCCGAAGACCTCATCTTCAACCGCCGCGCGGATGCCTTACAGCGCTATATCGAATACTATGAGAAGGTCACACCGACTACCGAGTCGACTCTCGCCGATCCTACCGAAGGCATGACTCCCGAACAGCGCCTGCACTGGAAAATCGTCCACCGTAAGAAAGATGGCGTGGAAGCGGATATTGATGAGATTATCAATCGTCAACCAAACGCCCCACGCTCCACGCAACACGAGATCGCTGTTCACACATTAAACAATGTTTTACTCCCCGCCATGAAAGAAGTCGGCGACAAATTCGGCGCGGGCGAATTGATTCTGCCCTTCGTGCTGCAATCCGCTGAAGCGATGAAGAAGACCGTCGCGCATCTCGAAAACTATCTCGAGAAGAAGGAAGGTGTCAGCAAGGGAACAGTCGTCATCGCAACCGTCTACGGCGACGTGCACGACATTGGCAAGAATCTGGTCAAAACGATCCTTGCTAACAACGGCTATGAGGTGATCGACCTTGGCAAGCAAGTCCCTGCTGAAAAGATCATTTCCAAAGCTGTTGAAGTAAACGCAACGGCGATTGGTTTATCCGCGCTGCTGGTATCCACATCCAAGCAGATGCCACTGATCGTGAATGAACTCCATCGCCGCGGACTCGAATTCCCTGTGCTCATTGGCGGCGCGGCCATCAACCGCCGCTTTGGGCGCCGCATCCTCCAGACTGAAACTGGAGACTTCTACCAGCCAGGCGTCTTCTACTGCAAGGATGCCTTCGAGGGGCTCGAAACCATGGACGCGCTCATCGATGATGAAAAACGCCCGGCCTTGCTCGCAAAGACAGTTCAAGAATCGGAAATGGAACTCGGTCGAGCGCATGTAACTCGTACCTCGCAACTCGGAACCCGCTCCAACATCACTCCCGCGCCTCTCACCCTGCCGCCCTCCAAATTCGGAATGCGCGTCGTCAGGAACATGCCGCTCGAAATCGTCCTCACGCATCTCAACATCAACGAGCTCTATCGCCTCTCATGGGGAGCGAAAAACACTCACGGCGAAGCATGGGACCAGCTAAAAGCAGATTTCGACGCACGCCTGGACAAAATGAAACGTGAAGCTCTCCGTGAAAAATGGCTCAACCCCCAAGGCGTGTACGGACTGTTCCCATGTCAGTCCGAGGGTGATAACCTTATCATCTACAACCCTGAGAATCTCGACGAAGTACTGACGCGTTTCTCATTCCCGCGCCAGTCGTATGATGAGCATCTCTGCCTGGCAGACTACTACGCCTCCGTCGAGTCAGGTCAAATGGATGTGGTCGCGTTCCAGGTTGTCACCGTTGGAAAGGCAGCCACTGAACGTTTCGACAGGCTGCAGTCCGCGCATGATTACACCGAAGCCTACTTCGCGCACGGACTCGCCGTCCAGGCCGCCGAAGCGACAGCAGATTATCTACATGAACACATCCGTCGCGAAATGGGCATCCCAGAAAATCAGGGCAAACGCTACTCGTGGGGCTATCCAGCCATCCCGGAACTGGAGGATCACAAGAAGGTGTTTGAGTTATTGCCTGCTGTTGAAACCGAGCTGGGCATGACCCTGAGCACGGCATACCAGTTGATTCCCGAACAATCTACTGCCGCGATCATCGTCCATCACCCGCAGGCGAAGTATTACAGTGTTGGGGAGTCACGGGTTGAACAGTTAATGAGAAGCTAGGCTCGTGAGGACAACTGACGTGACCAGCCGTGCAAAAGGAATCCATTTTGTCCTGGACAACAGCCCGGTGCTTCTGATTGCCGCACTGGGCTTACTTCTGCGCCTCTGGCAACTGGGCCATGAAAACTTCTGGCTCGATGAACTGGGAGTAGCGAATGCAGCATTTCAGCCCACTCTATCGCAGGCCTTGAAAGCCGCAAATGAGCATATCATGGCAATGCCGTTAGATTACATCATTGCCTGGATCGCGGCGCGCTGGTCTCATGCGGAAAGCTGGCTACGCCTGCCGGAGGCAATATGGGGATTCCTTACATTGTTGGCAGGCTATAAGCTAAGCTTGAAACTCTCGGCGAACAAAAGGGTCGCGCTTTTCTCTCTGCTGATGCTGGCACTCTCCCCTATCCTTATTGCCTATTCGCAGGAATTGCGCTTCTATGCACCGCTGATCTTTTTCTTCACGCTTTCGCTCTATTTCGGGCTGGAAGCGGTTCAACGGTCTCGCCCAAAGGATTGGCTTACCTTCACGCTGGTAACTTTGCTGGGCATATACTTCCACCTTTATGCGATCCTGGCCGTGGGAACTGTGCTGATGTGGCTGGCCGTTTACTTCGGCCGACCAGATTGGGAACAGCGGCGAGACGCCTTTGCAGTCAGCGCGCTCGTTTTGTCAATTGCATTCCTGGTCGGAATGTTTACTTTTGGCGGCGTATATGCTGAGCGCAAGCTTTCGCTGTTCATGTATGAGTCGTTTTCGTCATTCCTGTTCAGCGGACTAGGTTGGAGTCCCGCCTTTCCTGCTTCTGCGGCCGGCTGGTTGTTTGGCTTACTAATGATGAGCTTTGGATGGCTGGGAGTAATTACAAGTATTCGCAAGAATCCTCTTGATCCATCCGCGATTCTGTTCTATGGCGCTGTATTGCAGATCATGATGGTCGTCTTATTTGACATTTTCAGAAACTATCCGCTCTTTGCCCGCCAGATTGTCATGCTCGTGCCAGTGACGACTTACTTTGCCGCCCAGGGCGTGGATTGGAGCATCGAGCAAATCCTGGCCCATTCACAATCAGCCAGCCGGACTGCATGGACAACAGGCGCGTTTTTTGCGCTATTTGTTCTGGCTGCGCTTCCCGCACTCCATCAGTACTACCAAAGCAAAAAAGGATCACATCAAGATATTCTCGCCATTCTGACAGAACAATGGCAGGTACCCGAACCGATTCATGTCGAGGCCGGGGTTCTGGAAGTCTTTACTTATTACTGGAGCCAGGATCCGGGCAATCAATCTTTAGTAACTGCCCTGACACCCCTGGACTATAACTCAACCGATGGATGGCACTCCCCAAGCCCAGCCTGGTTTGTGATAAATTATCCTCCCGCAGAGGGAACCGAAAATGCACTTCGAGCTGTCGGGTTTATTCCGGTTTATACCCCAACTTACAACACTCTTCATCCCCAAATGCTTTGGCATAGAAAATAACAGTATGTAAACGAATCAGTAGGACATAAAACAAAATGACAAACAAGTTCTTAGACCTGCTTTCCTCCCAAACCCTTCTCGCCGACGGTGCCATGGGCACCATGCTCCACGCGCGCGGTGTGGGATTCGACAAATGCTTCGATGAACTCAATCTCACCAATCCCTCTGCAGTAGCGGATATTCACAGGGCGTATATCGAAGCCGGAGCGCAGTTGATCATTACCAATACGTTCGGTGCCAATCGCTTCAAGCTCACCAAACATGGCTTGCAGGACGATGTCATTGAGATTAACCAAGCCGGAGTGGACCTGGCGAAGCGCGTCGTAGCGGCGTCGTTCAGGGAGGTGCTCATTGCCGGGGATGTCGGCCCGCTTGGGGTGAGGATCGCGCCATTCGGACGAGTGCAGCCTGAAGAGGCGCGGAAGGCATTTGCTGAGCAGATCCAGGCGCTGGCGGAAGCGGGAGTCGATCTGATCGTCATCGAAACGTTTAGCGATCTGTACGAAATCCGCGAAGCCATCAAAGCCGCAAGAGAAACCTGTGATTTGCCCGTGGTCGCGTCTGTTACGTTCACCCGCGATGACCGCACCCTGCTCGGCGATGAACCGATGAAAGTGGCTCGCACGCTGAGGGATGCGGGCGTGGATGTGATCGGTGTCAACTGTTCCGGCGGCCCCGCGCAACTACTACGGATTTTGAAACAGATGAAGCAAGCTGTGCCCGACCGCTCCGCGAAGTTCTGGGTGAAGCCAAACGCCGGCTGGCCCGAACAGGTGGGCGGCCGCATCATGTATCCCGCGGACGCAGACTATTTTGGCGATTACGCGCTTTCGTTCCGCGAGGCAGGCGCGGGCGTGGTCGGCGGGTGTTGTGGGACCACGCCGCAGCATATCGCTGTGATGAAAAAGGCTCTGGCATCTTCAACGTATGCATCTGTATTGATCCAGACTCCAGATATCCTGGAGACCTCAGAAACATCAGATATTGAACCACCCACACAATTCGCGCAAAAGTTGGGGCGCAAGGATTTTGCCATTTGTGTGGAAATGGACCCACCACGCGGCCTCTCGACTCACAAGCTGCTGGCAGGCGCTTCGCTCCTGGCCGACGCCGGCGCGGACGTGATCAACGTGGCCGACTCCCCGATGGCGCGCATGAGAATGTCCGCCTGGGCCGTGTGCGATGTGGTGCAACGTCGGGTTGGAGTTGAGACCACGCTCCACTTCCCCACCCGTGGGCGCAACCTGCTACGCGTGCAGGGAGATTTGCTGGCGGCGCATGCGCTGGGTATTCGCAACATCTTTGTGGTGATGGGCGACCCAACTGCCATCGGTGATTATCCCGAAGCGATGGACAACTACGATCTCGTTCCATCCGGTCTGATCAAGCTCATCAAACAGGGTTTCAACGAAGGCGTGGATCATGCCGGAACCAGCATTGGGCAACCCACCAATTTCTTCGTAGGCGCGGCCCTCAACCTGTGCCCACCCGATGCAGAGAATGAGATCAGGAACCTGCACCGCAAGATCAAAGCCGGAGCTGATTTCTTCATCACCCAACCCGTGTATCGTTCTGCTGATGGTCCAAAGCTCATCGAAGCCTATGAAGCCAAATACGGAAATTTTGATAGACCCATTCTTGTGGGTGTCCTGCCGTTGGTCAGTATCAGGCACGCCAACTTCCTGCACAACGAAGTACCCGGCATCTCGATCCCCGAGGAAACACGGAAGTGTATCGAAGATGCAGGTGACGATGGAGTCAAAGCCGGGGTCGAGATCGCGGTCGAATTGGTGAAACAGCTCAAGGCTTGGGCTGGAGGCGTGTACATCATGCCGCAATTCCACAAATATGACATGGTCGCGGAAATCATCGAAATGGTAAAATAGGCACCAATGACAATCCGGCACATATTGCAAGTGGGTCTTCTTGGATGGGTGATATATTCTTGTTTCACCCAGTCGGTAAGTCATTTGATATCGACAATGGAACGAGGGTCTCTGGGGCAGGATCCTGTGACTCAATGGGAAACTAAATTCGTCCGGTTGAAAAAAGCCCTGCCGTCGGAGGCGGATGCGGTCGGATATCTGGCTGATTGGGACGTGCCTGGCATACCATATAATGATGGAGACCAGCATGGCGAATATGTCCTCATCCAATACACGCTTTCACCTGTCATTGTTGCGAGAGGCACTGACCATGAGTGGATCGTAGGCAATTTGACGTCCAATGCATATGAGAAATGGCAGAGTTCTTCGCACGGAAAATTTGAGGTAACTTTCCTTAAGAATAACCTTTATCTGATTCACAAGGTCAAGCCATGACCCTGCCGTCCATTGCACTTTATTCCATTCCCGCGCTGATCGGAGTGCTGATTGTCCATCTTATCTGGGACGGAAACAACACAAACATAATTCCGGTAAAGATTGCCCTGGGGATTGGCATCGGGATCGGGATCACATCCCTGCTTTATTTTATATTCCTTTTCACCCGACAATCTGGGTTCCTGTTATTCCTATTCAGCATTGCACTCCTCCTCATATTCATATCAATTCGCAATTGGCAACCTTTCGATCTGACCCACAACCAGCCATTAACCGCCGTGCAAAAAGCCTTATTTTTTATTTTGGTCATTATTATCATTATTAATCTCGCGACCTTTATTAGTATATCAATGAGAATACCGCATGGATCCTGGGATAGCTGGGCTATCTGGAATCGTGTCGCCCGTTTTATTTTTCGCTCAGGGCAAGACTGGCAAAGAATCTTTTCGAGCGAATTCAATTGGCTTTTCCACGCAGATTATCCCCTGTTGGTTCCTCTGACAACTGCGTGGGTCTGGGATGTGCTCAATGTGGAAACTCAACGGGTGCCAATGATCCAGGCGGGGATCTATTTGTTTGTATGCGGTCTCTTATTGTTCAGCGCATTATATGTAACCCGGTCCTTCGGAACAGCCTGTATAGCCACCACAGTATTGCTGGCAAACCCTGAATATACCGCAATCAGTTCGATTCAAATTGCAGACACACCTCTTGCTATATTTATTGCCGCCACAGCCATTATTTACGTGTTGTATGAGAAATACAGACAGCCGCACATACTGGTTCTGGCTGGCATAACCACTGCATTGGCGGCCTGGACAAAAAACGAGGGATTTATTTTCCTGGCTGGAAGCCTGGCAGGTTTATTTATAATCGGCTACAAAAACGGGCCCACCTGGCGATTGGCAGGTTGGTATTTTACCGGCATTGTTCTTCCCCTTACCATTGTTTTGTTCCACAAGCTTGCGCTGGCGCCCACCAGCGATATCTATAATCAGAGTTACGCGGAGACCATGGCCAATGTGTTCGATTTTTCCCGGTATGCCGACATTGGCAAGGAATTTGGAGCAGCATTACTTACATTTGGCGGGTGGGGATTCAGTGTCCCGGCCTTCCTGGCTTATTACGTCATCATGAAAAAAAAGGGAGGGGATACCACATCCCCATCGAGAGGAATATTTGCTATTGGGATAATCCTGCTGATCCAACTGCTGGGATATTTCGCCACGTACGTTGTGACACCCCACGATTTGGAATGGCATCTCGCTTTTTCGCTGACTCGGATCATTTATCATATTTTTCCAACCGCCCTGTTTCTCCTTTTCCTGGTAACTGACACACCAGAAAGTATATTCGCAGGGCGGAAAAGCAATAGCCCTATAACTCAACATGGATTTTGACCTATGCTTCTCACCATCGACATCGGCAACACCAACCTGACGCTGGGATTGTATGACAGCAACAATCTGGTCGCGCACTGGCGGCTTGCCACCGATCATGCCCGCATGCCCGACGAGTATGGCCTGCAATTTCAGGGCCTGCTGCAAAATGCAAAACATACTGTAAAGGATGTTCAGGGGATTTGTCTCGCGTCCGTGGTGCCACAACTCACCGGGCGCGTGATTCAGGCCTGTCGCGAATATCTTGACCAGGAACCCTTTGTGGTGGATGTTGGCATCAAAACTGGAATAAAAGTCCGGTATGAGGATCCCAAAGCGGTCGGCGCTGACCGCATCGCCGACGCGGTGGCAGTCATGTATCTGTATGGCGGCCCTGCCTGTGTGATTGACTTTGGCACCGCCACCACCTTCAACGCTATCACCAAAGATGGGGAATACCTGGGCGGCGCAATTACCGCCGGTATCAGCCTGGCCACCGAAGCGCTGTTCACACATGCCGCCAAGCTGCCGCGCATCGATCTGCAAAGACCCCCGTCCATCATCGGTCGCAATACGGTTCATGCCATGCAGGCGGGTTTGCTTTTTGGCTATGTCAGCATGGTCGAGGGCATGGTCGATCGCTTTCGCAAGGAACTGGGACCCAGCATGAAAGTGATTGCCACCGGCGGGCTGGCGGAGATCGTCGCGCAGGAGACCGATGTCATCCAGATCATCGCGCCCTGGCTCACGCTGGACGGTTTGCGCCTGTTGTGGGATCTAAACCACCCGCTTTAATTCTTTGAACAAATCAATTGCCATCCTGTCCATCCTCCTCCTCTTTTTGATGGGATGTATTGGACTCGCGCCCGCGTTTCAAGCTGCCCCTACTCCCACGCCCCTGCCCAGCTGGACGTTTCGCCCGCTGCCTTCGCCGACCAATACTGTTACTCCTGCCCCAACCTTTCCCCCCACTGAAACTTTCACCGCTTCGCCCGTTCCCACGCAGACGCCAACTGAAACACTCACGCTCACTCCTGAGCCGAAATTCAGCTTTCAAGGACCTGGCAAGGTCCTCGTTCCCATATTGCTCTATCATCAAATTGGTTATTCTAAAATCAAGGACAACCTATACTACGTTTCACCGGAGGAGTTCGAAAAGCAGATGTTTCTGCTCCATGCCTGGGGCTATCAGACCATCACCGTGCGACAACTTGGCTTCGCCATCTCGAATGGTGCAGAATTGCCCGTCAAACCCATTGTCCTGACCTTCGACGATGGCAATGAGAACACCTACACCACAGCCTTTCCCATCCTGCAAAAATATGGCTTCACCGGCACAGCTTACATTGTCTACTACTATGTGGGCGTGACCCATTACATGGACAAGCAGCAAATCCGAGCGCTGTATGAAGCCGGCTGGGAGATCGGGAGTCACGGCCTCAGCCACGTGGACCTGACGAAGCGCACCGACCGGCAGGAAGCTGAGATTGTTGAATCCAAACTAAAACTTCAAAAACTGCTCGACGGTATTCCCATCGACACCTTCTCCTATCCTTTCGGCGCCTACGATTCACCCTCACTCCACTACCTGGACTTTGCCGGATACATTGCCGCCGTCGGGCTTGGCCCAGATATGCACCAGGGCCCAGGAAATCTCAACTACTTATACCGCCGCGCTATCAAAGGGACGTACGATCTGAAAACATTTGCGCAATACCTGCCCTGGCAGGGAGACCTTGAGAACTTACCAAGTATGACGGTTACACCATAAGGACAGGTGACCATCACTTTCGCCAAAGACTCTGAGGACGATTTCAGGGAAGGAAGTGACTGTCACCGATAAGTTTTTTGAACAACAGTCACTGTTCCTCTGGGGTGTTACAAAACAGTAACAGGCATTTTGATAGTTCTGGGGAACAAATTCATCTCCTCCAAAGTTCATACCATATATGAAAGGAGAGCACGATGAAAATCCAATTCGCCACTGGTTTATTGATAATTTTACTCGCCACCTGCTCCATCCAGGAAGCCGCTCCCGCCGACAGCGGCGTGGAAGGACAGGTCTTTATCGGGCCGATGTGCCCGGTGGTACAAGAAGGACAATCCTGCCCTGACCAGCCCTACCAGGCCACGCTAACAGTGAACCTCTCCAACGGCCAGAAGATCACACAGGTGCAGACAGACCAGCAAGGTCACTTCAGGATCGCTCTCAAGCCCGGGGACTATATCCTGCATCCTGAATCTGCTAACGTGATGCCATTTGCAGGCCAACAGGTATTTAGGGTTGAAGCAGACCGGTTCACTCAACTCACGGTTAATTACGATAGCGGCGTCCGTTAACAGAATTCTTACTTCCTTCTCTTGTCACATCTATGCTGGCGCGCTATAATGCGCAACGCATTAGTAAGGAGAAGGACCTCATGCCTGTTTATACCTATCGCTGTGATTCGTGCGGCATTCAATTTGAACGCCATCAATCCTTTCAGGACGCCCCCCTGACGATCTGCCCTGAGTGCAGAAAGAAATCTGTGAAACGAGTCATCACCCCCAGCAGGGTGATCTTTAAGGGTTCAGGCTTTTATGCCACCGATCATAAGTCTCCGTCAGGGGACCATAAATCCTCCTCCGGGAGCGGATCGACCAAAAGCAATAAGGAACACAGCCACGAGCACAGCCATAGCGAAGAAAGCAAACCAGCTGAAAAAGCCAGTAAGAGCGAAAAAAGCGAATAACAAAAAGAGAGAAGGTTGGCGCCTTCTCTCTTTTACTTTATGAACACCGTCCCGCAGGTTTGAGTTGTCGGAAAGCCCACATCCAAGAAACCTGGGGACGATTTGCTTAACAGGTTGACGGCCACCAGGAACTGGTGATGACATCCATCGTTATCCCATAGGCCATTGCATTCCAAAACCTCATACTGGCGGGCTGGTCCTTTACTTTCTGCCAGTAGCCCGAGAACACGAAGAAGGTGACAACCAGAGCCACCCCCAGGCGAATCAGGATCACCGTCAACGACCCAAAGCACCAGGGGGCTTGATTCTTGATCACCTCCACAGCAATGCTATAAATCCAGCGTAGCAGGACACCCAAAAAAACGCCGATGAAGACCTGTATTTTGGCGTTGGTGTCTTCCTGCTGTGTTGCAAGCCTGAAACGTACCGCATCCGTGAAGCTGAATGAGTTCATAGGATCCTCCTCTTAATACGTCCACGGTCCCACGAGCGCATCGATGGAAACTCCGTATGCCAGTGCGTTCAGGAAACGCATGCCGGCCGGTTGATCCTTCACTTTTTGCCAGTAACCCGAAAAGACAAAGATGGTCACAACCAGGGCAACTACCAGGCGGGCGATGATCACGGCCAGACTCCAGGAGGTCTGGTTCTTCAACACATCCACCAGAATCCAGCGCAGCAGGACGCCCAGCAACACCCCGAAGAACACCTGGATTTGCGCGCCAGTATCCTCTCGTTGTGTGGCAAGTTTGAAACGGATGGCATCATCGAAATGGAATGAGTCCATCTGGAACTCCTTTCAGGAGGTTGCAGAACACGGATTCGATTGTAACAATGACGGCGGTGGACTCGCCGTCATTGTTATTTAACTCCTCAGCTTCGCGCCGAGTTCGTACTCCAACCGCTTGACGATTTTGGTCCTGATCGCCGCGGCTTCCGCATCGGTGAGGGTTTTATCAGCCTGATACGTAAGACTGTAAGCCAGCGACTTTTTCCCCGGTCCGATCTGGTCCCCGCGATATACGTCGAACAACTTGACGTTCGTCACGGTTCGTCCTCCCGTTTGCCTGATGAGGCTTTCGATGCGCTCCGCCAACACTGATTCATCCACGATCACGGCAATGTCCTCATATACTGGCGGGAATTCAGGGACGGGGGTAATGCCATAGGTGGGATCTATACCACGCAGAGAATCCAAATCAAAATCTGCTACCAGCACAGGCGCATCACCCAATTCGTATTTTTCTTTAACTAACGGGTGTAATTCGCCAAAGACCCCCACCACCCGTCCACTGACTTTGACCTCGGCGGCTTTGCCCGGGTGTAAGTATTGGACAGATTCGGTCTCAGCGAAGGATATGTTTGTGAGACGCAACCCACTCAGGAGGAGTTCGAGGCGTCCTTTCAGATCATAGAAATCTACTTGTGTGGAATCCTTTACATCCCACGCTGTCGCTTCGCGGAGTCCGGTCATCGCAATGGCAAGTCTGCGTGGTTCGTTGGGTAAATCGTTCTTGACTGGCTCGAAGATGGATCCAATTTCGAAGAATGATAACGACTCGTTTAGACGGACGTTCTTTTCGAGCGATTCCAGCACGGACGCAACCACGCTGCGCCGCAACACATCCTTATCCGGTGTGGTCGGATTCGCAATCCGGACATAATCCTGCTTTTGAAGTGGCTCAGCTCCATCAGGAACGAGGCGTGCCTCTTTTTCAACGGAAGTCATGCGATACGAAACGATCTCCTGAAAACCAAGCGCAATGAGAAAGTCACGCAGGTGCTCCTCCCATTCGTGAACAGGATTGCCAACCTGCGGCGGGAGCGCATCCGCCATGGTAGTGGTCGGAATGTTATCGTAGCCGTAACTGCGCGCGACTTCTTCGAGCACATCCGCCAAACCAACGACACCTTCTGAAATATCCATGCGATGAGGCGGCGCGGTAACCCGTAACCCGTAACTCGTAACTTCACAGCTAAACTCAAGCCGTGATAGCAAATCGGAAATTTGTTGAACTGTAAGCTCGATGCCCAGCAATCGCTTGACATCCTGTGTGGTGACGTCTACTACCGAGTCTTTCGGCGGGAGCGGATAGTTATCCACGAGATCAGGCGCGACTCTGCCACCCGACCACTCTGCCATATACTGAAGCCCGCGCCGCACACCTTGTTCCGCCAATGCAGGGTGCACACCGCGCGAGAAACGGAAGGAGGCTTCAGAGGGCAGGTTATGTTGCTTCGCCGTGCGGCGAATGTTGATGAAGTTCCACGCCGCGCCTTCGAGCAGAATGTTTTTGGTCTGGTCGGTGACTTCTGATTCTACACCGCCCATCACCCCCGCAAGCGAGAGCGAGCCTTTTTCGTCACACACGAGCACATTCATGGATGTGAGAGTTCGCACGTTGCCATCGAGCGTGGTGAGCTTCTCACCCTCTTGGGCAGTGCGGGTAATGATCTTGATCTTCCTGTTTCCGTGGGGCAGATTGCCAATCCGCCTTACGAGCACGTCATAGTCGAATGCATGGAGCGGTTCACCAAGTTCGAGCATGGCGTAATTTGTCGCGTCCACCACATTATTGATCGGCCGGATACCTGCCAATTTGAGTCTGCGCTGAATTTGATAGGGACTGGGCTTGATCTCAATATCACGAATCAATCCAATCACGAAACGTGGATTCAGCTCGGGATCATTGATCTCAATTTCAACAAGTTTTGTCACCGACTCGCCTGAGGTGCTGTATTGAATCATCGGTTTCTTGAGTTCGCGTCCGAGTGAAGCGGCGAGTTCGCGCGCAACACCAATGATATTCGCGTTGCGGGCCATGTTCGGCAGAATATCGACGCTCAATACCGCATCGCCCATGTTATCCACGAGTGGCATTCCTACGGACGCGTCATCATCCAGGATGATGATTCCCTCGTGCTCGTCAGTGATCCCCAGTTCCTTTTCCGAGCAGGCCATCGAGTAGGACTCCACGCCTCGGATCTTGGCGCGTTTAAGCGTCATCAACTGCAAACCTTCCGCGTGACCATCGTAAAGCGTCGCGCCTTCCTTGGCATAGGCCACTTTGATCGGTTTGGCCAGTTTGCCCGTGCCTTTGAGGTGAAAGATATTCGGCGCGCCGGTCAGCACCACCTGGTCCTTCTCGCCATCGTAGAGGTCGAGCAGCGTCAAACGGTCGGCGTTGGGGTGCGGCTTCACCTCACGGATTTCACCCACCACAATCTTGTCGCGATCCCACGCGATGCCACTGGTTTTGAACTCGTGCTTCTCGCCTTCCTTGTATACTGGCATCGGCAGGCCGACGTAGAGGATCTCGTCCACTTCCAGGCCGGCCAACGTTAATTTACGGGCTATATCTTCAACAGATAAACCATCCAAATCAATGAAATCTTTCAACCATGAGAGAGGTACTTTCATAATTTACTCCTGAGAGAGGAGAAGATCAGAGAATAGATAATTAGTGAGGAGTGTTGTCATCGGACTCGTCCATTATTGGGTCAGCTTCATATGTTTCCGTTTCTTCTCGGATCACGTGATCGGCTCCAGGCTCATTGGCTCCCTGTTTACTCTTCTTGAGGAAACTAATATAACCATTCAGCATTTTTTCGATTTCTTCGCCTTCAGTTTCCAATTCGTTGTAGAGAACCGCGGGTATAAACTCCATTTCAAAGGAGAAAATCAAATGACTGAGAGTTTCTTCCAAGGAACCGCGCGCGTTGTAACAAAATCTTATGTTATCCTGATAGGAGAAACGTCCATGCCCTTCAGCAATATTGGCCGAGATACTCAATGACGACCGACGGAGCTGCTGATTCAGGTTCCACTTTTCCTCAGGAGGCAAGAGAGGCAAGACCTGTTTGTGAATCTTGAGACCAAAATCCTTCGCTCTCACCCAGACCAGCAACTTTTTCAAACTTTGAATACTCATTCTTATCTCCTTTATTACTTGGTGCCTACTATTCTCTTTTCTCTGCTCTCTATTCAACTAGAATTGCTCCAAAAACCGCACATCGTTACCCCAGAAGTAACGGATGTCGTTGATCTTGTTTCTCAGCATCAACTGACGCTCGGGGCCCATACCCCAGGCAAAACCGGAGTAGATCTTGGGGTCATAGCCGCCATTTTCTAAAACAACGGGATGAACCATGCCGCAACCCGCAATCTCTAGCCAGCCCGAATTCTTGCAGACCTGACAACCCTTGCCGCCGCAGACAAAGCATTCCACGTCCACTTCGGCGGAGGGTTCCGTGAATGGGAAGTATGAGGCGCGGAAACGCAGACGCGCTCCTTCGCCAAACATTCGGCGAACGAAATCCGCAATGGTGCCCTTCAAATCTGCGAAGGTGATGCTCTTTCCAACCACCAGTCCTTCCACCTGGTTAAACTGGACCTCTGATCGGGCGGTGATCTGTTCATGGCGGAAGCACATACCGGGTGAGGCAATTCGGATCGGCGGAGGATTGTCAGGGTTCATCGCCGCAAATTCGCGCATGGCGCGGATCTGGCCGGGTGAGGTCTGAGTACGCAGCAATATCGGATTGTCGCCACGCTCACCAGCCTCGATATATATCGTATCCTGCATCTCGCGCGCCGGATGATGCGGAGGGAAGTTGAGCAATTGGAAGTTCATCTCATCTGTTTCCACTTCGCGCGACGTGTATACCTGAAAACCCATCTCGGCCAGAATATCCAGCACGCGCCGCAACTGCTGTGTGGATGGATGCAGGCGCCCGATGTGCTTCGTGCGCCCGGGCAGGGTCACATCCAATTTTTCCTCTTCAAGGGATTTCGCCAGCGCGGCATTTTTCACCGCCTGAGCCTGACTCTCAAACCCAGACTCCAAAGCTACCTTTACACGGTTCGCCGCTGCCCCGACAACTGGCCGCTCCTCCTTTGAGAGTTTCCCCAGCTCCGAAAAGATCGCCATCAGCGGAGAACTGCGTCCCAGGTTTGCCACGCGCCAGGCTTCCAGCGCGCCTTGATCCCTGATAGATTGCAGGAAATCCAGGGCAGCCTCTTCAATCTCGCTTAATCTATCTAACATTCGTGCCTCCATAATATTCTTTCCTGTCATTGCGAGGATAATGGATTTCTGCCCGAAGCAATCTCCAAATTAAGTGGGGATTGCTTCTCGAAGACTCGCAATGACAGATGGTTACAAACAAAAAACCTCCCGTCCACAATGGGACGGGAGGGAAGTTCCCGTGGTACCACCCAAATTCATCACTCTATGTAGAATGATGCACTTTATGCCGACTAACATCAGCTTCCCTCATAACGCTGGGATTGCGGTTCGTACTACAAGGAGCGAAACTACCCTAAAGGGCGTATCTCGCCTTACGTTCACACGAACGGCTCAAGAGGGAACTTCGGCTGGGTTCGGACGAATACAACTTTCAGCGGTTGCGTTGCATCTCTCTGGCGACTTCTACCAGCGTACTTTCCTCTGTCAATGCCTTTGTTAGTGTAATTATCTCCAAAACAATGCTCGTGTCAAGCCCATTTCGCGCCCGCGAATTCCCGTTAGAGAACATCGGGCCACACAGATAGCATGATATACCGCTTTACTCTGCAACTGCCCGCCAAACTGCATCCAATACCTGAAGTGCTGTGAGGTTACGGACGGTCCAGGCAGATTGCATCGCTGTGGGATCATCGAAATCATTGATGCCAGAATATGTTAAATGCTCCAGATCCGGTTGGAGTCCGTGGTCTGGAAGGGGCTGAATCGCCGCCCAAAAATTCCACAATGGGATTTGGTATTCCTGAGCCAGGCAGGCAATGGCGCGATTGATGCGATGATCGCCTTCCAGATTATCCCCTTTGGTAGAGAGGATCGGGAGGACTTTTTTCGAAACGAGCGCATCGAGGATGTGATGCATCCCCGCCTCAAACTCTTCTGGCCGGTGGACCTGATTCGTGCCCAGCGAAAGGATGGCGACGGATGGGTTGTGTATCCGCAATTCACAATCCAGGGGTGATTCGTCTGTTTGGCACAATTTCGGATCACTGGCGGCGGAGTCCAGAATCAGATGGGTATTGAAGCCGCGTCGCGCGGCAACACTGCTACGGCCATACGAACCACGAAAAGTTTCAATGATGGTTTTGAGATTTTGATAACTCCCAACGTCATATTGCTCTTCACCCAGGTCGAAGGCTGTAAGGAACCAGTCTGTGGAGACTTCACCATCGCCGATTTTAGAGAACGCACGAGCGTTGTTCCCTTGCGCCAGGCCCTGTTGATACAGAATACGTGCTGCCTCTGGTACATCAGGAATAACGGGCAGCAATTGCCAGTTCTCATCACAAATGAATGGTGTTGGGGACGCCGACTCTGGAGTCAATGTTGGAGAAACAGGTACGTAAGGTGCTGTAGTCGTTGGTGTGGGAGTCGCCTCTGGAATCATTGTTGCCTCAGAGGCCGGATGAGTAGTGCAGCTCGCTACCACAAGCAGAGAAGTGAGCAGGATCGTCTCATGAGACAGCCTCAAACCCTGAGTAAAGCGGATCAGGCGAGGAACGTTCATCCTGCTATTGTAAGCAAATTCCCCAGCAATTGCAGCATGTCCTTTTAACGGCATACACCGCGATCGCTCGCGGTGCAGCCAAAGACCAACTCAGAGGGAGGAGAGAGTTTTTAAAGCAGGCGTTATAAAAACGCGCGCTTGTCAACCAGGTTTTATGTCCGGGTTCGTAAAGCAGTAGGAGCAGACCATCTTGTCAAGCTCATTGCACTCCAAAGCCTTCGAACAGCGGTGGGCTATTACGTGCGGGGGTTGGTCTGGTAAATGATCAGCGGGATAAACCACCTCAACTTCCAGTTCAACCTCTTGCTCCACATGCTCACAGTAGTGGACCTTTTCGACTTGCCACTGTTTCTGAGCCATCTGCCACCTCCGGGATATGCTGTCATTGTAGAGGAAATCAAAAACGCGTGCCAGTGACACGCGTCATGTGTTGATGTGACAAATCACATATTCTGGACTACTTTTATCTATTTGCGCGCCAATTTATAGATCTCTCCTCCATCACTCAAAAGATAGATCTCACCGGCTTTATCCTGCCCAAAGGATGTGATACGCGCGTTCGTTTCGAATAACAATTTGCTCTGCCACCCACCATCGACATTGATCAACCCCCAGACAAAGCCCGTGCAGTAATCGCCATACAGATAAATACCGTTCCACTCCGTCATGGAGCCGCGGTAGACATATCCGCCTGTGACGGAGCATCCGCCTTCGGCATGGCTGTACTCGGCCACGGGGAACACATATTCACCTGCAGTGCCCTGTGGCTCGTACTCATGATTACCTTCATAGAGATCCCAGCCAAAATTCAAGCCGCCTGGTGAGCCCGCCGGGACAACGTCGATCTCCTCCCATTGACCCTGACCTACATCGCCAATGTAGAGGTCGCCGGTCAGTTTATCGAAGGAAATGCGCCAGGGATTGCGAAGACCATAGTGCAGGATTTCGTTCCCGAATGGGTTCTCAGGCGGAACAGCATAAGGCTCGCCCGAGTCCACGTCGATACGCAGGATTTTCCCAAGTAGCACATCCAAATTCTGGGCATTGCCAAACGGATCACCGGCCGACCCACCATCGCCGAGACCCGCGTAGAGATAACCATCAGGACCAAAGTGCAATGTGCCACCTTTGTGATTCGAGAAGGGCTGTTCTATTTGTAATAAATTGGTTTCACTATTTGGGTCAGCAGTATTCCCACTGCCCTGGAAACGCGAGATGAATGTGGCACGACCTGTTCCGTTATAATTCACAAAGAAATAGCCATTCTGGGAATGATTGGGATGAAATGCCATTCCCAGCAAACCCATCTCATTGCCGCTATCATTGACACGATCGTCAATGTCGAGAAAGGGAGTGGGTAATAACTGGCCGTTCTCGAAAATGCGAATACGGCCAGGTTTTTCGAGAATGAAGAAGCGTCCGGAGCCATCATCCTGCAGGTCAACCGGGCGTGTCAAACCAGATACAATTTGTTGCCACATATAGGCGTTCGGATCCGGAAACGCAGAGACGTTCGAGGGCGTAGAAGTGGAAGGAACCTGCGTGGCTGTAGGAGTGTCGGCAATCGGTGTCGGCGGCGCGCTGGTTTCAGAGGCAGGAACAGCTGTCGGCGTCTGCGTAGCGGGAAGTGGGGTGCTTGATCCGCTACAGCCGAGTATTGGCAATACCAGTAATACGAGGAAAAGCCTCCTTATCATTTATCGTTTACGTCGGTCGCTTCAGCATCCACAATATCGCCAGCACCCTCGTCTTCGAGATTACTATCCAACTCTGCCTGATGTTCCTTCACAACGTTGGGCGGGCAGAGTTCCACAAAGAGTGTCGAGCCGATCCAAAGGATGGCGGCATCATCCAGCGCACCGATCACGGGAATGACGGGAATTGCATCGGCCGGCCAGAAAAGATAGGCAAGTGAGGCCAGTGGCAGCAATTTCACAAACATACTCACACGGCGATCACCCATCAGCCGCGTGATGAGTTTGAGGCGCTTGACAAAATCTTTTAACATCCCTCCCTTGGGAGGAACCATTAGGTTGCCAGACTTTTTATCAGCCATTTTGAACTCCTTATGAAGGATGTTACATACATCCTACGCAACACATTATAAAACACATGTACGGATGATGCTCCGTGTTGTATCAATACTTACGAAACACTTATATTGGAGTTGCAAAATGGACATAATGATTGATTTTCCGGGTGGTGCGCGGGTGGACGCGCATTTTCGGGGGCATACTCTGTTCACCGACCAGCCCGCGGGCGGAGGCGGTGAGGATTCAGCTCCCATGCCCTTTGAATTATTTTTAGCCTCCATCGGCACCTGTGCCGGAATTTACGTTTCAGGCTTTTGTCACCAGCGCGGTCTATCAACCGACGGGATTCGCATCATCCAGCACAATCTCCCCGATCGTACGACCGGCATGATGGACAAAATCGAGCTGGAGATACAGGTGCCACCTTCGTTTCCAAAGCAATATCGCGCTGCGTTGATCCGCTCCGCGGAGTTATGCAAAGTCAAAAAGACTTTGGAGCATCCGCCGCAGTTCGAGATCGTCACGAGGGAAGTGGAAACCACTTGATCTCGCCGGGCTTTGCCCTCGCGAGCACTCTGGAAGGGCAAATCGAGCGCGCACTTGATTCGGGCAAGGGGTAAAATTGTTAGATGCCCTATCTGATCGATGGACACAACCTGATTCCCAAACTGGGACTACGCCTTGACTCCATCGATGATGAAGCAGAATTGATTTCCATCCTTCAAGAGTTTTGCAGGCTGCAACGTAAACAGGCTGAGATCTATTTTGATGGAGCGCCAGCGCCCCATGCTGGGACCCGGAAACTGGGAACTGTAACTGCGCATTTTGTCACAGTGGGAAGGACTGCCGATGATGCCATTCGCAAGCACCTAAAACGATTGGGAAAGAACTCAAAGAACTTGACCGTAGTGACCTCAGACAGGCAGGTACAGGCTGAAGCACGTGCGGTGCGTGCGGAAATCATATCGTCGGATGCATTTGCAAAGCAGTTGCGGCAAACACCTCACCCTGCGTCTCGAATTTCAAGTGATCGAAAGCTGTCAGATGAGGAGGTGGATGAATGGATGCAAATTTTTGAAAAGCGGGGGCGAAAAAAGTCGTAAGACATTGTGGTGAGTCAAACACGATAAATACTATCAAATTTCTAATCATCGTTTAATGTTCAAAAACCATATTGGAGGTATATTGATGTCACGGCACCTGCCCTCCCCTTTATTGGTATAAGGTGTCATACCGTCGCCTTGATCAACATGTCCCCCCCATGCTGACAAGGCGGCGGTGTATTTTAGGCCTGTACCCTACCCTACCTTGCTCAAATTCCAAAAATGGCGCCAGCGGAGGATTTTTATTGAGGGATATAATCTGTATATGAGCACCATCTACACTCTGGTTTCATCCCCGAATCACGTATATCCTGATCATCCTGAACGACCGGGGCGATTCGATATTCTGCAGCCAAGGCTCGAGAATTACAGCGCCGAATTATTGGAAACAAAGCCCGCTTCGCGCGACGAGATTAGCCTGGTCCATCATCCCAAGCTTGTTTCCACGCTGGAGCGAATCTGTCGTGAAGAGGCTCCGGGAATCATCGACTACGCTCCCACCTATGTGACTCAATCTTCCTTCGACGATGCCCTGCTCGCAGCCGGCGGAGTTATAACCTGTACGCGCGCCGTGATAAACGGTGATGCCAAAAACGCGTTCGCCATTGTGCGTCCGCCGGGGCATCACGCCGAGCCGGAGCGCGCCATGGGATTTTGCATTTTCAATAATGTGGCGATCGCGGCGCGGGTTGCACTTGAAGGTGGCATGGAACGCGTGATGGTGCTGGATTATGACGCGCATCACGGCAATGGGACTCAAGCCGCCTTTTTGGATGAAAGGCGCGTTGCGTTTCTATCTACACATCAATGGGGCATCTATCCCGGCACTGGCTGGCTCGAAGATGCACCACACGCTAGGAAACGAATCGTGAACGTACCTTTACCCGCGCGCGCCGGAGACAAAGTTTATGAACAGGTGGCAGATCGGATCTTTGGGCCATTTGTGGAATCGTTCAGGCCACAGATGCTCCTCATTTCGGTTGGCTTCGATGCCCATTGGAACGATCCCATCACTATGCTTGGGCTCTCCTCAGCTGGGTATTTCACGCTGGCGCAAAAGGTGGCGGCGCTTGCCGATGAACATTGTGACGGGAGGATCGTCTTCGTGCTGGAAGGCGGCTACGACCCGGTCAACGTGGCGAATGGGGCGGGCGGAATCTTCGATGCATTGAACAGGCGCGGGCTGAGTCATGAAGCAGCAGATCCCAATCCATATCCAGAACCGGATTGCCAATCCCGTATCGAAGAGATACGAAAGCTGCAAGGATTTTAGCTCCTGTTCAAAACGCCGTCCCTACGGGCGGCAGTCCCTGAGGGGGCACCGTACTTTCATCTTTGACAGTAAGGAGACCATACTAAAACGAAAGTAACATGGGCATGGCTGCGTTATCTTTTATAATTAGGGCATTCATCCGAAGGAGATGGTATGGCTCGCAGACGAACTGTTGGGTACGTTGAAAATGAATGGACCTGCCCAAGCTGCAATACACGCAACAAAGGCAGTTCCAAAACCTGTGAAAACTGTGGCGCGCCGCAGCCGGAGAACGTGCAGTTTGAATTGGGGGCTGACCGAAAACTTGTGACAGAGGCAGAGAAGGTGAAAGTGGCGCAAGCAGGCGCGGACGTGCATTGCGCGTATTGCGGCACACGCAATTCCGCCACTGCCGAGGTCTGCATTCAATGCGGCGCGGATTTGAAAGAGGGCAAGGCCCGCGAAGCCGGACGAATCATGCAGGAGCCACCAGCCCAGCCCAAGACCATCAAGTGCGATAACTGCGGCACGGAAAACCCAGCTGGTAACGCCGTCTGTTCGAAGTGTGGATCACCGCTGCCCCGCCTAGCACAGGTAGCAGCCGTGCCACCGCTGCCCAAAACCGGGCTGACGCCTGCCGCGCCGTTGAGCGGCAAAAAGCCCAACACAAGAAATTTTGTGATCGCAGGCGCGATTCTGGCATGTCTGGCGGTGGTTTGCGTGGCCGTCATCGGGTTGTTTTTTGTACCAACTGCATCTGTACAGGGAACCGTCACAGATATTCACTGGCAGACGAATGTACCCGTGCAGGAAATACAGCCCGTACGTCACAATGACGAGCAGGGCAGCCCACCATCCAGCGCCTACGATGTTTCTTGTCACACGGAGGAATCATGCACGCAAAAGACCGTTGACAAGGGGAATGGATATTCTGAAGTAGTGGAGGAATGCAATGATGTGCAATACTGCTCTTACACCGTGGATGAATGGCAGACCATCCAGACCTACTCGCTCGAAGGCAATGACCTGCGCCCTGTCTACGATAGTCCCAACATTGCCAGTGACCAGCGCGTCGGTGATACGTCTGAGCAATTGACCGTCACATTCTCCACCGAGGATGGAACCAGGACCTATTCGCCCGATTCCATTTCCGAGTTCCAGCAGTTCGATATTGGCAGCAGCTGGACGTTGAAGTTAAATGCGGTAGGCAGCGTATTGGGAGTCGAATAATATACAATGGACATCCAACCTTTGCACACGAAAGTCGAAAAATCCATTCAAAGCACCATTGGGGAAATCGTGCTGGAGCATCCCACCGGTTTCCCGAGCGGCGAGACGAATCTGTATTGTATTTCTTCTTCCACTGGAAAGGTCGTTTGGAAGGCAGAGAAACCCGAGCCGCACACCCTGTTCTCACGCGTGAGACTGAACGAAGACGGTCTGACAATCTCTGCCTATACGACTGGCGGTCACGCGTGTGATCTGGAATTTCGAACGGGAAAATTGATCAGTCATACGGTCATCAAATAGATGCGCTGTCTGGTGAGCAGGTTTGAAGGTTCAAACCTGCCGCCTTGCAACCTTCAAACTCATGGTCAGAGGCTTCCTCCGCGTCCCCTATTACGAGCGGTGCCGCGATTCAGAGGTGGCTGCTGGATAGGATCGTTGGTTTCAGGTCAATGCCCCGTACCAGGCGTGTAAAGAGTGGTGAGGTAAAACATGTTTATTCGGGAAAATCATACCAAACACAAGCTCAAATCAGGCCAGCCTGCTTATGGTGTCCTCTCCACCTCAGATGATCCACAACTTGCGGAATTGTTCGGCCTGGCTGGCTTTGATTATTACATGCTGGATGCCGAACACGGATTGCTGGATGCTGCCCAGGTGGTGAATGTCGTCCGCGCCTGTGAGCTTGTGAATATGACCCCAATGGTACGGGTTGGCTCCAAGGATCCGAAACTCGTCCTGCAATATATGGATGCCGGCATGATGGGTGTGATGATGCCTGGACTTGAGTCTGCGGCCGAAGTGAAGATGCTGATTGATGCTGTAAAGTATGCGCCCGTTGGGAAACGCGGCCTGGGCCTTACACGCTCTTCTGGTTACGTGGCAGTGGGGCAGGAAGCGGTCGACTATATCAACTTCACCAACGCACAGACGATGGTGATTCCCCAGTTTGAGGACGCAGCTTTGATCGACTGCTTCGAAGACATGATCTCGCAGCCCGGTGTAGATGCAGTGGTGATCGGGCCGCGCGACCTTTCTCTCAATATGGGATTTCCCGATGGGCCGAACCACCCTGAGGTGCAAGAGATGATCGATCGGGTCATCGCCGTATGCAACAGGGCCAATGTAGCGCTGGGGAGTACAGCCGGGTCACGCGCCGATGCCTCGAAACAGGTCGCCCGCGGCATGAGCATGATTCTGACAGCGGCGCAGTGGGTTGTACTCCATGGCTCAAAGGAATTTTTGCCCGAATAAATGATCACCCAACCCTCCTTCGGATTTGTCATTCTCTTCCTGCTGTTCAGCCTGCTATTCCTTTCCAACACCTACAAGTTGTGGTTCAAAACGGACGAATATTACCAGTCCCTTTATAATAGCCTTACGCGCCAGCCATCGCTCTATCCGTTCAGGGATTTCTTCCTCAAGCGGATGGAAAATAAAGGGCGCTGGATTCTCTGGCAAAAGCTCTTCAGCCTATTTGGAATTCTGGCAGTTCTCGCAGCGGATGTGTTAGTGATAGCGACATTCATGGCCAAATGAAAAATATCATCACGAAGATAATCAACAAGATATTGAAAGTCTTTGTCCAGTGGCAGAATCGCAGACTGCTGGCACGGATCAACCGAGTCTACGAAAATGATGATCGCCCCGAGGAAAAGAAACTACTTAAAGCGCACCGGAAATCATTTCGGAAACTCATTGAGGGCGAATGGTAATTACTGAGCGGGGCTGAAGCCGCCTGCTCAGTG
>DASTOH010000232.1:0-12819 GCA_035720235.1 Anaerolineales bacterium
TTATCCCAGTCGGTTAGCTCGCGCGTGGATAGATTACCTCCAGCCCTTTTGTGGAATCCATTTGTGAGTTGATTTTGTTTGATTCAGGAAGGCTTGCAGAGGAGGGTCAAGGAATTCCCAAATCTGTTCCATGCCATAGTATTGCAGGATTTCTGCATATGGTCGGCCCAGAACTTCAGCCCGGTTTTTCAGGCGGGCCAAAATGGAGGCGGGAATATTCCTGACAGCTTGCGTCACAGCAGCGCCTCCACATAGGGACGCATGACCTTCTCCACGCGGTTGATTCTGGCGTACTTCATCAGCAGGGACACGTTCACCTTCGGCTGTCGGAGATAATCCCTGACTGCTTCGAGCGCGACATCCATGCCGATCTTCTCTCGGAATTTGAAGCAATCGGCGATGGTTTTTTCCCGATCGTAAATCTTGACCTTGACGCCGTCCAGCTCGTGTTCCACGATGCCCACCTGATAGGGTTTCTCCGAAAGGTGGAAAACGCGGAGGGGCGGATATTGAATCCTTGGCGTTTTGACGTCGCGTGGCAGGGCCAAGTATACATAATGTGGAATCTGCGTAGTCAGTTGGTGGAAATACAGTGCAGAAATCAGGCAGATTACGGCTTTCGGCACGCGCAGGCTGATGGACACCAGGTCAGGGTTGCCCAACGCATCGGTGTCACGCAGGCGGTAAATCCCCTGTGCTTCACGGACCAGTTCACCCGTTTTCACCATCTCGTAGAGGACATGCTTAGGCACACCCAATTCAATGGCAGTAGCGGCGCGCAGGATGCCATTATTTTCTTCAAAGACTTTTTCATAATCTGTGATGTTTTTATTCGCCATGAAGGGATTATACGACAAAATTACCACACTTGTAATAAAGTGCAGTAATTCTGTTTCCTCGATGCTCTTCTCGAAAGCTGCGTTTCATAACACCTTGCCCATGGACCGCGGCCGGCGGCGGTTCATGACCAGTTGCTCCTGCTCTGCGGCGGGGTAAAAGGAAAGCGCCTTTTCGAGCAAAGACTTCAGCTCATTCAAAAACGGGTAACCAAGAAACATGTCGTTGCGAGGAGGGTTGAGGTGCGATAGCACCGAAATCCCGACGAAGCCGCAAAGCGTCCCATTTCTCGAGGAGATTGCTTCGCCCACTCACCGTTTCAGGCTCGGGGCTCGCAACGACATGTTGTGTCTTGGTAGGCACTTTCTTCTATCCACGCCTGACATCATGCAGCAATAGTGCTACAATTTCGCTCGTGAGCTTTTTGGGGGTTGGTGTGTTTTCGTCAACTCGGCTTTCTTTGTCTGATTTTTGAGTAAAAGGAGAGCAGCATGAGAGATCGCCTGACCGAAGCGTTGAAAGTGCATGATGTGGATTACGCGGATATCCGCATCGAGGACAAGACCGAATCGCAGGTCATGTTCCGCGGGCCCGAGCTGGATCAGATCGGTTCGTCCCGGGTCATTGGGGGAATCGTGCGGGCTTTGTATAAGGGCGGCTGGGGCTATGCCACGTTCAACGACTTGAACGATCTCGAAGCCCGCGTGAAAGAGGCTTGCGGAACGGCGCGACTGGTCGGCGTAGAGACCAGCCAGCTCGCTCCGACCGAACCGGTGGTGGATGAGATCCCCGCTGCGATGGAAAAGGATTTCCGCGATATTCCCCTCTCTGAGAAAAAGAAGCTCGTCGAAGAATACAACAGAATCCTGCTCGGCTATCATGAGAAGATCCAGACCTCCCTGGCCTGGTACGCGGACTCGTTCAAGACCGTCTGGTTCGCGAGCAGTGAAGGCAGCTACCTGATGGAGGAAAAGCCCAACCTGTTCCTTTTCCTTCAGGCGACCGCGCGGGATGGGGATGTCATCCAGAGCCGTTCCAAAAGCACCGGGGGTGCCGAAGGGTTCCAGACGGTCGAAGGCTTCCACGAGAAGGCTACGGAAGCCGCGACCAGAGCCGTCGAATTGCTGGCCGCGCGCCCCGTCAAAGGCGGAAAATATACCGTGGTGGCCAACCCCCTGATGACCGGCGTCTTCACCCATGAGGCCTTTGGTCACCTGAGCGAGGCGGATTTCGTCTACGAGAATCCCCAGATGAAGGAGCTGATGGTGCTGGGCAAACGCTTCGGCGTGGACGATCTCAACATCCTGGATGACGGTACCTACCCCGGTGGGCTGGGCACACACAAATACGATTACGAGGGCACACCGACGCGCAAGAATTACCTCATCCAGGATGGCATCCTGGTGGGGCGATTACATTCCCGGGAGACGGCCGCCAAAATGGGCGAGACGCCCACCGGCAACGCCCGTTCGGTGCACTTCCAGCACCCGCCCATCGTGCGGATGACCAACACGTATCTCGATGTCGGCCAGGCCAAATTCGAGGACATGATCAGGGATGTGGACCTGGGTGTGTATGCCATCGATGCGGTCGGCGGGCAGACTGCCATGGAAATGTTCACCTTCAGCGCCGCCTATGGCTATATGATCCGCAACGGACAGGTGGCGGAGCTGGTGCGGGATTTGACCCTGACCGGCAACGTCTTCGAAACGCTGATGAATATCGATCGGATCGGGGATGACCTGGATTGGATCACCAACGGGCCGGGCGGCTGTGGCAAAGGCGCCCAGCAGCCGCTGCGGGTGGGCCTCGGCGGACCACACATCCGCATCCAAAACTGTATCGTGGGAGGTGCCTAAATGATCGTCGAACAGATCATCCAAAAGGCGATGGAAAAGGCCGATGGCGCCCAGGCGTTCATGGTGACGCAGGAAACCAGCGGCGTGGATTTCGAGAATGATAAGTTGAAATCGGCGGTCTCCTCCCAGCGGACCAGTATCCACGTGAAGGTCATCAGGGATGGCAAGGTCGGGGTCTCGAGCACGACCGACCCGGCGGACGTCGACGGCGTGGTAGGCCGCGCCCTGGAAGCCGCCGAGTTCGGACGCCCGGCCCAGTTCGAGCTGCCGGGACCGGAGGAGCTGACGCCGGTCAAGACCTTCGACCCGGAATTGATCCCCCTGCAAAAGCCGGAGATGATCGGCATGGGCCAACAGATGATGGACATGATCAAGGCCTATAACCCGGAGATCCTGGCCGGGGGAGGCGTCAACCGGGTCATCACCCGGATCGAATTTACCAACTCGAAGGGCGCGGTCTACAGCGAAGAGCTGACGGACATCGACGTGGGCGCCGGCGGCCAGTGGACGCGCGGCACCGACATCCTGTTTGCCGGTTACAGCGTCGCGCAGCGCAAACGCGAGCTGGATACCGAGGAGGTGGCGGCGCGCGCCATCGAATACTTCCGTATGGCGGAGAACATCGTGCCGGTCCAATCGAAGCCCATGCCGGTCATCTTCACACCGTACGGCTTCGTGGCCGTGCTGCTCTCGCTGGCCCTGGCCCTGGATGGCAAGAATGTCTTCCTGGGTTCCTCTCCATTAAGGGATAAGATCGGCCAGCCGATCGCGCATCCCAGCTTTACCCTGATCGATGACCCGACCCTGGACTATGCACCCAACACCAGCGCCTTCGACAACGAGGGCGTTGCCCGCAAGCGGATGCCGCTGGTCGAGAACGGCATCCTGCGCAACTTCCTGTACGATCTCGATACGGCGGCGCGCGCCGGGGGGCATCCCACCGGCCATGGCTCGAACCGCAGCCTGACGAACCTGGTGGTGAGCCCGGGCGACACATCCTTCGAGGAGATGCTGGCGGGCATTTCGGAAGGCCTGCTGGTACATGACTATCTCGGCCTGGGACAGGGCAACCCGATCAACGGCGAGTTCTCGGTGAACCTGTCCCTGGGGTACAAGATTCAGAATGGCAAAGTGACGGGCCGCGTCAAGGATGTGATGCTGGCCGGCAATGCCTACGCCGCCCTGAAAGACATCACCTCCATGAGCAAGGAACGCGAATGGGTGAGTGGTCGCTGGGTATGGTTCTCCGGGTTGTTCCCCTATGTGCAGGTGGGGCAGTTGAACGTCACGGCTTGAGGGTTCGAATTTCTCAGCCTGGGGCCGTTTTCTGATTCCCGCTTTTAGCTTGAATGTATACCATTGGACAGTGATGCTCCTTTTTCATGCTATAATCTTACTAGTAAGAAAGGAGAAAGTTATGGAAACGTTAGCCACCACCCGTATGTCGTCTAAGGGGCAGGTTGTGATTCCCGAGTCCATCCGCAAGCAATTGAACCTCAAGGAAGGGGCACAATTCCTTGTGGTTGGTGATGCAGATGTTGTCATTTTGAAGGTAGTTGAGCCACCCGATATGAATCAATTTGATGTACTGATCAAACAAGCGCGCCAGCAGGCAAAAGAGGCCGGGTTGAAGCAAGCGGACATTAAGTCCGCGATTGCCAAGTCGCGCGGCAAGAAATGAAAGTCGTTTTGGACTTGAAGGTTGTGATGGACACGAATGTGTTCGTCTCTGGCGTATTCTTTAGCGGACCTCCCTATCAAATCCTTCAAGCATGGCAGTCAGGTGAGTTTGAACTTGTAGTTTCACCGGAAATTCTGGATGAGTATCGGCGGGTTGGAGAAATTTTGGCGGAGGAACGCTCGCATATTGATCTGAATCCTATCCTGAGCTTTGTCATCGCGCATGCAAAAGTATACAAACCTGCCAGGCTAAAAGAGCCTGTTGTGAAGACCCGGATGATGACAAGTTCCTAGCCTGCGCTCTGGCAAGCGGAAGTCGAGTCATTATCAGCGGGGATAAGCATTTGTTGAAGATTTCAGGATATGAAGGAATTAAGGTCTTGAAGCCGCGCGAGTTTGTCGATAGATATTTGGGCTAAAGAAAAACTAAGTGAGCGAGAAGCGGCCTGGGTGGTGGGAGGGACCTATCCCCCCGTCGCCTCCCCGGCACTTGCGTCCGGGGCAAGTGTCGGCGTGCTTCGCGACCTTCCCAATCCCCTGCGGGGCGCTTCGCAGTGGGAAGGGGGCTGATTGCGTGATGGTTGTGGTGACTTTCCGTACTAGGTCAATGCTTCATTTCAAGAACGTTCTAGCTCCTCCCCCTTGGGGGAGGCGGGGGTGGGGTTTTGTGGTGATATAATTTTCAAAAGGAACAGAGATGACAACCATAACCGTTCAAAGCAAATTTGTTGAAATCCTGGCATCATTTGGAGATGTGCAGGAATCTGTCAACACAGCTGTACAACGGTACACCATTGAACAGATCACCAACAAGATCACGGAACTGCACCGCAAGGAAGAAGAATTTGAAAAGAAATACGGACTGGAGTTTTCTGCCTTTGTAAAGCGCACAAGCGAAGACGAGGAGTTCGTCAAAACCGTGGAAGCCAATACCAGCAAGACGTGGGAAGCAGACCTGGCTGACTGGGAATTCTGCCATAAGGGGATTGAAGATTGGACGAAAAAACTTCAAGACATTTTGCTGAAATAATCGAACTTGCCCAGTCCGTTTTTGAGAACGTCACCTACGAAATCGACGCGACACCCGATCGGTCTATTTTGCGGATCAATGCGGAGCACGGCAAATATCAGATTCTCGTCACTGAACTATTCAGCGATGGGCTTCGGAAATATCGTTACTATGTCATGCGCGGCGATTGGGTGGAGGCCGGGTTTGATAACGCTCCTGATCCACGCGCCATTCGGCTCAAATATGGCAAAATCGGTTAAGAACATGCAGGGGAAAATCTCCCTCATTTGCATCGGGAAGATAAATCTCGATTGTATTTGACAGAAGAAATGTCCTTTCAAGATTTTGTTGATTGGGTGAAGGGAAATTTATAGCTAACAAAGCTCCGAGCGCTTCGTGCAAAGCATCTCGGAGTTTTTGTTTGATGAGTATACCCGTACAACAAATATGGGCCCAGCAAATTAACTACCTTTCCTGGGTCATGACCTCGTGACAGGGGACTTTTACCTACTGATTTTCTGCAAAGCTCTTGAAGTCTTCGATGTGGCGGCGATGGGCAGCCTGGATGTCCTCTTTCACGGATGGACTGAGTGTTTCATCCCCTCCGCCTTTGAAGGTAAACACTTCTTCGGAGATCAATTTCGTCCGGGTGGGAGAGAGACTGCGAAAGGTTCCCTTTACGTCTACATCAGCATCGGACCCCTCGAGATGCAATTTGAGCTCATCGGGCAGGTTTCTTTCCACCACCGTTGCAAGGAAAATCATGTCCCCTTCCTTTGGCACGAGGCGATAGGTGGAGCCAGGCATGCCCTCCTTGCCGCTCAATGGCTCGTAACGGGCAATGTCGTGCATCCACTTCAAGTTGTTGCGAGGATCCGCGTACAGCTCGGCAGACTCTCCTTGAGACTTATTGATTTCTACTTCAACCATACTTTTCATAGATGTGTATCCGTTTCATCAGGGGATCAGCTTCGTTCTCCCTTTGCCAGATAACGAAGCTGATTCCCAGGCTTTTATTTTTACGGCCTTGCTGTCACCGGCGCGGCTGTCACTCTCCAGATGACATTGCCGACATCATCTGCCACCAGCAGTGCACCGGTTCCATCCAGGGCAACACCTACGGGTCGTCCCTTCGCATCACCGTTTTCAACGAGGAAGCCTGTCAGCACTTCCACGGGGTCGCCAAATGGCATGCCATCCGAAAATGGCACGAATATCACTCGATAGCCATTCGGCACTTCGCGATTCCACGAACCGTGCTGCCCAATAAACATTCCGTTCTCAAATTGAGCGGGCAAGGTTGTTCCAACGGAAGAGGCAAGTCCCAGGGGAGCCGTATGTGACCCCAGTGCATAATCAGGCACAATGGCGGTTGCCACCAGCTCGGGATTCTGCGGTTCCACCCGCGGGTCCAGGTGATTTCCATAATAGCTGAATGGCCAGCCATAGAAACCGCCATCCTTCACGGCGGTCATGTAATCGGGCACCAGGTCATCGCCCATCTCATCGCGCTCATTCACGACGACCCATAACCTGTCCATCTCCGGTTCCCAGGCCATGCCCACCGGGTTGCGCAGGCCCGAAGCAAAGACGCGATAAAGACCTGACTGTGTATCCACCTCCAGGATGGCTGCACGATCCTTTTCCTGCTCGATACCGTTCTCCGCGACATTGCTGTTCGAGCCCACCGAAACATACAACTTGGATCCGTCATCCGTGGCGACCAGTCCTTTGGTCCAATGGTGGTTGATCGTGCCTGCGGGCAGGTCTGTGATCTTGGTCGGTGTAGCCGTGATCTCGGTCTGGCCTTCTTCATAGGGAAAAGAGACCACCGCGTCCGTATTGGCCACATAGAATGTGTTTCCGACTAACGCCATGCCGAAAGGTGAATTCAAACCATCCAGGAATACCGTGCGGATCTCTGCGACCCCATCTCCATCGGCATCTCGCAGGAGTGTAATGCGATTGGCGCTGGGTACGGCTGCTCCAGCCTGCTTTTGAAAGAGCTTGAAGAACCATCCCTTAATTCCCTGGGCATCACCAGGCCGCTCCGGGGCATTGGTTTCTGCGACGAGCACATCTCCGTTCGGAAGCACATACACCCAGCGCGGGTGATCCAATCCGCTGGCAAACGCGGTCACTTCCAGGCCTTCAGCTGCCACCGGCTTCTCGCCCTCTGCCCAGCCTACCGCATTCGGCGGATTCAGCACGGGAATGATGCATTGCTCAGGAGTTGGAAGCATCGGGTCAGGACCATATCCGCTGGATGGGTCCAGTGCCTGGCCTCCGCAACCTCCCAGGCTTGCGACGAGCACGACAATTAATCCCACGATCACTACGAGATTAAAAGCGATCGATTTTTTATTCATGGTAAATCTCCGGTAAAACCGTGTGCCGCAACGACATGAAATAGCTGGGATACCTCGAATTATGTTCCCCGAAATGGATTGAAATACCCTGCCGTTCATCATGCGCTGACAGCAGGTAAATCTATATTTAGACAAAATAACGAAGAACTTATCGTTGGTGGCTGTCTAAAATGCTTGCAGGAGTTCTTCGTAATTCATTCGATTTTGCTTTTTTAGCATAGCGTTCCCACCTTAAAAAATGAACACTGTAGCCTAAGGAATCCTTTAATGTCTTAAGGCTATGAGCATAAAAAACTATTCAAATATACTAAAATATTCAGGTCGCCTGTTCGCCTGAAATGCCAGGTCGCGTTATCATCTACCCGCCAACAATTCGCCACTCACAATCCATGGTGCCTATTTGGACGGAACGGTTAAATTGAAAGAGCCGAGGGATCAACCCCGACTCTTTCAATTAGGGAGGAGAAGAGAAATCACCTTACGCAGGCAACTGTATCATGTGCGCGTGCGCGCAAAACCTGCTGGGCGTTTACCCTGCGGCGCCCAAACGGTTGCAGGCCGTTTTTTTATGAGCATGGGGACTGCGAAGCGTCCCCATACTCAATGCTCAAGCCCGCTTTCGCGAAGCACCCTGTAAGGGAAGCGGACTTCCGCTTTTTAGCCCTGACGTTCATATCATCTCCGAATGGGGCGTCGGGGCGGGTGATGTTTTGGAAGACAATCCCGTTTTGCCGCATGGGTTGAAGGCGTTGCTTCAGCAATGCTTCGGCAATTCCATGCTAATTTTGCCGAGCTCGAGGAGTCACTATCCCAGCAAGGGCGTTGGCGTGGTGACGATGGGCTGGTTCTTTTGGCAGGAAAAATCGTGGTAACATCCCACCAGCATGATCGTACATCCACCCCGTCACATCGTATGGAGCACGGACACAATCGACTTGAGTGATCCGTTTCAGGAGCGCTGGTTGCTGCGTCAAACGTTGCTGCACGGCAGGGCGGAGGATATCCGCGCTCTGGAACTGGAGGAGATCAGGCAGGAACTCGATCAATTGGACTTGCCGGAAGAGATCGAAAGCTTGTGGCGGCGATATTTGGAGTATCTGAATGCCCGAAGCAATTAAGGGATTTGGCACGCTGACTCCGCTTCAAAAAGAGTTTATGGAAATCCTTGCCAGTTTGCCTGACAAGGAACAATTTTATCTGGCCGTTGGAACGGCGCTGTCGGAATATTATCTGGGTCATCGCCTTTCATTTGATCTTGACTACTTTACAGGTACGGAAAATCTTGTCCTGCCACTCTGGTATCAAATAGAGGCCGCCTGCAATAAAAAAGGATTATCGCTCAAAGTGGTCCGCCGCTTCGGCACATTCGTTGAACTTTTGGTTGAAAAGCAGGTGAGAGTTTGAAAGTGGATTTGGCTCTCGACTCGCCTTATCGTTTCGAATCACCTGTGCTATCCAGCGACGGGATCTACGTCAACGATTATTCAGATTTGCGTTCCGATAAGGTGCTGGCTTATTTTGGTCGCGCTGAACCCCGTGACGCGGTTGATCTTTATTTCATTTTGCAAAAAGAGTCACCGAAGATCTTCTTGAGCAAGCCGCGCAAAAAGATCCGGGATTCGATCATTACTTTTTTGCCCAGGCTCTGAATCGCTGTGAAAAATTCCCTGATGAACTGGATCGCTGGCCTGTAAAGATGTTGCAGCCTTTTGAGCCGCGCAAACTCAAGCAAACTTTTTTGGATTGGGCTATTGAGCTGATGGATAGGACGATGAAAAAATAAAACATCAGTCGCAAGCCTTGCCGCGTATCGCTGGATGGAATGAAACCGACTCCGGGAAACCCCGGAGTTCTGTTTTTGTGCCATGTCGATCCAACCGGGTGAGCAGACCCCGAGTCCACTTGACCGGGTTTTCGCTTTTTAGCCCTGACGTTCATATCATCCCCGAATGGGGGCGTCGGGGCGGTGATGGGCGAGGCGTTGGCGTGACCCTTCAAGAGCCTTCCGCTATAATTCTCTCCTTCACCAGGAGAGTTTTGAATGTCCCCTACACTTGTGACTGTTTTGACCTTGATCAGCGGTATCAGCTGGTCTATTGTTTACATTGCCATCATTAACCGGGGGTTCAAAGACAAGACCTACGGAATGCCGCTCTTCGCACTGGCATTCAACATTGCCTGGGAATTCATGTTTGGATTTTTGGTCGGAGCGGGGTTTAGCCTGCAAAAGGTCGTCAATTCCATATGGTTCCTCCTGGACTCGGTCATCCTGTACACCTACTTCCAATATGGGCGCAAGGAATTTCCCAAAGCCGTGGAAAGGTTTTTCGTCCCCTGGAGCCTGGCGGCATTTGCGATTGCCTTCCTCACAATTTATTTTACACATTTCGAATTTGAGGATTTCTGGGGCGCGCGTTATTCGGCGTTCGCCCAAAACTTGATGATGTCCGTTCTATTCATTGGCATGTTGGTTCGCCGTAACAATGTGGATGGACAGTCCATGTATGTTGCCATCTTCAAATGGCTTGGCACACTTGCCCCCACAATTCAAATGTATTTTCAGACAGGCAGCCGATTGATCCTGATCTTGGGGATCGGGTGTTTTTTGTACGATGTGATTTACATTGGGCTGTTGTATCAAAAATTTGTCGAGCTGAAATTGAACCCATTCACGCGCAAGCCTGTATCATCGTCGCATTAAATTGAAAGAGCCGAGGGATCAACCCCGACTCTTTCAATTAGGGAGGAGAAGAGAAATCACCTTACGCAGGCAACTGTATCATGTGCCTGCAAAACCTGCTGGACGTCTACCCTGCGTTACCCAAACGATTGCAGGACGTTTTTTATGAGCCTTTTTTAATGAGGGAAAAATCCCCATGCTCAGCGCTCAAGCCCGCTTTCGCGACACTTGCACCTCCCTGACATCCGGCTTAAGCCGGAACCGTCAGGGACAGGTGTGGCGCACACTCCCTGGCACCGCCCGCCAGGGCAGGTGTGCCCCGGGCGTGATTTGCTTAGCAAATCATGCCGGGGAGTGCAGGTGAGTACCCTGTAAGGGAAGCAAGCTTCCGCTTTCAGCCCAGACGTTTATATCATCCCCGGATGGGGATGTCGGGGCGGGTGTGTTTCTCAATCTCCCTCAGGCAGCATGTTCTTCAACGACGCATGCGCCCAGGTGGAGGCGCGGCGCACCATTTCATCTGCATCCTGTATGGCGTTTTCGAGAGGTTCGAGCGTCCCGGCATCCACATACCAGGGCAGGCTCAATGCGGCAGCAGTGCGCGTCAGGGGCGATTCGGATTTCAACAGACCGAGAAGCAGCTTCACCTGCTCGACCCTCGCATCCCGTCCATCGGCCAGCATCGCGCCAAGCTTCCAGGTCTGGTCGGCAAAGATTTGAGAGAGCTCAGGTGGCAGGTCGAACATCCCGCTCGATTTGCGCAGCCGGTCTTCGGCGTCCCCCAGAACTTGGTTGAGCCGTTGAAACCCTTCATTTCCCAGCAAACCCATCATCCCGGCCAGTCCCATGCCCGCGCCGCCCACGCCGAACGAGAGCTTGGAATTGATCGGGAAGGCGTTCGCAATATCCTTTTTGATCCCGCTGAACTCCTGGAAGGCATCGCTGACCGCCCGATACAATCCCCCGCGCAGACCGAATAACTGATCGTCGAGCAGCAAGTCCAGCAATTTCGGTGCAGCTTCAATAGCATGAAGTTGTGTTAGAGCCTGCACCCCAAGGACTTGCAACTCAAGGTCGGGACCAGCCAGCACCCCCATCAGAAATTCCACCGCACGCGGGTCTTTCGACTTGCCGAGCGCGTTCAACGCGGTGCGTCGCATGGCAGGGTCACTGCTGCCTGCCAACTCGATGAAGAGATCCGCCTTCGCTTCGTATTTGGAATCGGCCAGCAGCTCCACCAGATAAATGTTCTGTTTGACCTTCAATGCCTCGACGATGGCAGGACCCGCCTTTTTTCCAAATTTACGGACAGCCTGATACGCTGCCTGATTCACGTGGAAATGAACGGAGTCTTTTTCTTCGATCACTGCCTCGACCAACCTCGGGATGGTCTGCGGATCCTTGATGCGCCCCAGCGCGACCGCCGCCCGTTCGCGGACGGTGGCGATGCGATCCTTCAACGCCTCTAACAACCCGGGAATTGCCCTCGTTGATTTGAGCGCACCCAACGCCTGGGCCGCGTTCCGCCTCACCCGCCAGTCGGAGTCATGCAGATCGGGCAGGAGCGCGTCCACGGCGCGCGGATCACCACTCTGACCGAGCATCCGGGCCGCGTCACAGCGTTTGATCCAGTCCGAGCCATGCAGGTCGGCGATCAATGTTTCGAAGGGGAGTTCCATTTTCGGCATGGTCCAATCCTTTTGTGTCAAAACCGATTATGCCATGACCGGCCTGCAGCAACCACGAACCGTAGTACTCAATTGGGAAAGACGGTTCGAAAGAGGGGTGTTGAAGCGTAACGAGAGTTGCGTCAAACGAATATGTTGATGAATAATTATCGTATGAAGCTGAATTCATCGCCGCAACCTCAAGATCCTATTGAGTTTCCAGTCCCAGCCAGAACTGAGGAGAGCGATATTGTGGAAGGGAACCCCCCCATTGACTGGCCTGTACCTTGGTGTATATTGTCAACATTCTGCGTCCCAAGAAAACATTGCATCAAAATTGATTGGCGATTTTGTCGCCTCAGTCAGCTCTCCCCCGGCATGATTTGCTATGAATTGCCATGAAATGCTAGCGCAATTCAAAATTCAAAAATCGCGCCCGGGCAAGTGTGTGGCGACCTCAGGTTGATGCTGCGATGAAATGGATTTGATTCGGCTGAGGCAAATCGAAATGGAGGATAGAATGTCTGGTCCTGATTTCGTAATAAAAACTGTCCCGGCCATGCTCGTAGCCGCGCGGCGTGTGACCATCCCGACGAATGGCCACTATCCAAAGTATCTGGGGCCGGCTTTCACTGAAACCTATGACTACCTCCGCAAGCATGGTGCACAGGATAACGGTCCATGCCTTGCCTTGTTGCACAGCTCAGCGTATGGTAAT
>DASTOH010000233.1:0-8049 GCA_035720235.1 Anaerolineales bacterium
AACAAAAGGCGGCAAAAATTATCCCAGCGCGCGGAAAATGGAAGGTCATTTTCTTGGGCTTCTCTCGCAGCGGATGGACCTCAGGCGCACAGGCGTATCAAACTCAGATAAATCAGCAGCCGGTAGCCGGCCCAAATTGGGTATCAACGGGTCTGTGGCTGTTAGAACTCAATCAAGTGGATGAGGATCTTGCCATTTGGACCGATTGAAACTTGTAAGAGATTGGGACTTCTGTTACATCTTATATTAATCCTTAGTGTTCAATCATTCGTCCAAAAACTTGACGGAAACCATACTTTGTTATACTATCCATACACCTGCATTTTGATGTGCAGGGGATTATCAAAGTGATAATCATTTCAAAACACCGCCACATATAGCGAATTGTCCCATAATTGAGTTATTTATCCCATATGTGCTGGCATTTTTAAGAGCGCATAGAGCATCTAACTCATAAGCCCTTGGTCGCGAGTTCAAATCTCGCCCTCGGCACTAAGAAAAAACCCGCAAATCTGCGGGTTTTTATGTTATTTTTGGAGAAAAGCATGCTTTTTACAGTATATTTTCTCCCCATCTATGACAGGGGGACTTTTTGTCCTTTAACTTTAAGTTCAAACCTTGCCTACTGCGACGGCGCGCTGAACTTGTGGGTTCGATTGACTTCTAGTGCGGTACGCTCAGAATTTTTCTGACATTTTCGATATACCACTACGGCTCTGGCAGTATCGCTGATTGCACTCTACAAGAGTGACCTGACAATCTCAATGAAAACCCGGTTTTGAAAATCATTCATCTAATGAATAACCTTTCAAAGCCAACAGAGAACCTGCAAAGTGAATAGATCTTGAAAAGGACAAACAGGTCAATTTGCCTCACTCGAATAGACCGTCAATAGCTGCTTGTGCTTCATGTATGACTCGGTCTGAGATCCATAGAGATGAATTGGCAAGATTTTCCAGCAATCGAATCGCAACCGCTTTCTCCTGAATTAGCCCAGTGGCAACACTCCACAAAAGGATTGCGATTGATCCATGCACTTCCAACCCCAAAGATTCGGCAAACTCACGTGCCTTGGCGTCATCTGTTAGAAACCATTCAGCTTGTTCTTGAAGAGCTAGCCCGATTGCCTCGGCTTCACCAGCGTCAATTTTTTTCGCTCTTACCCATTTTTCGGCTTTCTGTCGGGTGGCTCTTCTTAGAGAGACTTGTCTCACCCACTGCGGCGGTTGCCAACCTTGCGCATTCACTTCAAACTCGATAGCTACCAAGGGAGGCATCAAAATTTCGCCTGCCGACGACAACAGATGAATCGCTCCTGCTTCACTCAAGTGCAGGAGCGGACCTGTGTCGCACACGATGATTCGGGTCATTTCTTTTTGCCTTTTTGTTTGACCGCCCAATCAATGTCGGCCAGTTGATATTTTTCTGCCAGCGCACGATCAACCGGCAACTTCGGAACCAGACGAATGGAACCATCCTCTTCCACTAGTACCTCCAGCAAATCTCCCTCTTTCAGTTTTGCCTTCCGACGGGTAGGAGCAGGGAGGGTGATTTGTCCATTGCTGCGGATTTGTAAATATTCAGACATAATCCTCTCGCTTTCTGGAAATCTGATTTCCTGATTTCTCATATATCATAACAGCGATGATAACTGGGTGTCAACCTGCAAGAGCCCCCATGATCCCTTTGCTTATGAAATCTTTTGCGTACGAAAATAAATGGTTTGGGATTGGGGTAAATGACCCGGTTGATAGTTCAATGGCTGGTGATGAAGGATTTTTTGCTGCAGCACCGCCCCCTTGCCCTTTCTGCCTTGAGTGATGGGGATAATCCGCTCACAGGGCGCGAGCGTGACGCGCTGAAGGCTTCGTTGGATGGTGCTAGTATCGCAGAGATCGCGGCACGGCTATACCTTTCAGAGGGGACGGTCCGGAATCACATTTCCTCAGCCATTCAGAAGCTTAATGTACACAACCGAATAGAAGCAGCGCATCTTGCACAGGAGAAGGGATGGCTGTGGTTAATGTGTCGCGGTGCCCACACCATAGGCGGTCAGGTGCAGATCGCGCAGGCCGTCGTATGCTGCGTTGAGATCACTGGTCTACAGATCGGAACTTCGATCCTTGTCCAAAATACAATGACCAGAATGCACCAGCCTTGCGTTTCTACTCTGTACCTGACACCAACGACACGCTAATGCTTGCCCTGCTAAGCTGGTAGAGCCAAACTGCCATCTGTTCGGGCGAGCATGGCTGGTCGTTTTCCAGCCACCACACAATCGCGCCGATCCCGGCGTGTATGAGATAGTTCACGGTCAAGTCAATAGGCGGGCGACTAGGATCAGATTTGGAGGGCTGGCTGGAGAGGATCCGGCGGTATCCCTGTTCGATATAGTTGCGGAAACTCTGCGCGCAGAAGGTCGGATCGCCCTGCTTGCCAAGCATCACCCGGTAAAAGTTGGCGTTCGTCTGCATGTGCCGTAGTAACTTCGCCAGCCCAGAAGGCGGCGTTTCCAAAGATGGTAATGGCTGGTCCCCAGGCGAAGTCTCCTCTTCATTTGAATCAATCAACTCCGAAAGCTCTTCAATATAGTGGGCTAATAGATCGTACTTATCTTCGTAATGTCTGTAGAACGTAGCCCGATTGACCATGGCCCGCTCAGCGATGTCGCGCACGGTGATATGAGCAAATCCTTTCTCACTGGCAGCCTCGAGTAGGGCCTGCTGAAGTAGCTTGCGGGTCCGCCGTACCCGTAAATCTTCTAGATTTTGCATCAATTTCTCGCTTTCTGTCGCCTAAACAACACAACATCGTGGTTTGCTGATTGACGGCTGATTCAAGTCGCGATAGCATGTTGCGCAACACTTAGGAAGATATGCAACATTGTGTAGCTTATTCTAATATGAATTCAGGAGAAAGACAATAATGATGACTGAGCGAATTGACATTGTCGTGATTGGTGGCGGGCAGGCAGGCTTGGCGGCGGGATATTACCTATCTCAGCAAAAACGCGATTTCGTGATCCTGGATACTCACGAACGTGCCGGCGATAGCTGGCGCAAGCGCTGGGACTCTCTGCGACTGTTCACGCCGACAGGCTTCAACAACTTGCCAGGGATGCCATTTCCAAAATCCACCAATCGCTTCCCTCCCAAGGATGAGATGGCTGACTACCTGGAGAGCTATGTGGCCCACTTTCAGATCCCCATGTTGTTCAATACCAAGGCAGATGAATTGGCACGCGAGGGTGACTCCTATCTGATCGCGGCTGGAACGTTGCGCCTGAAGGCTAAACACGTGATCTTGGCGACTGGGGCCCATCCCACTCCACGAGTGCCGGTATTTGCGAGCCAACTTGATCCTACGATCAACCACTTTCACTCGGTTGCCTATCGTAATCCAAGCCAATTACGGGATGGTGCTGTGCTTGTGGTGGGTGCCGGCAACTCCGGCGTGGAGATCGCGCTAGAACTGGCGTCACGACATTCCGTTTGGTTGGCGGGCAGCGACACAGGTTTTATCCCTGCTAGCTACGGAAAATTCAGCTATGAACTCGGGGTGATCCTCTTTAAAACGCTGATGCGGCGCCTCACCGTAGACACACCACCCGGTCATTGGATCGTGCAAAGAGCCAGGAATTTCACGGGAGGTCACCCTGTAGTTGGTGTGACGCCAGAGGATCTTCTTAGAGCAGGAATTCAGCGCGTGTCACGCGTGACCGGTATTAGCCGTGGACGGCCCGTTCTCGAAGATGGGCGTGCCTTGGACGTTGACAATGTCATTTGGGCTACTGGTTTCAGGCGCGACTATGACTGGATCAAGTTGCCGATTTTTGATGCCAAAGGTGATCCTATCCATCACCGCGGCGTGGTTCAGACCGAGCCAGGTCTGTATTTCACCGGCTTACCCTTTCAGTCCTCAGTGCTTTCAGGTCTTGTGGCAGGAGCTGATGTCGACGCGAAATACATCGCGAAACAGATTCATTTACGAGCCAGGGCGACGGGCCCTACGCGGGGAAGAAAGCTTGGCAAGTGGGGCAGGCGCGCTTCAAGCATAAGTTAAACATAAGGAGTTTGAAAATGATAGATAAACAAGTTAAACAAATTATCCATAAGATCGGTGTCAACGACTACATTATGGAAAACATGTTTTGTGCGCCGAAGGGTGCACTCGGTCGACTCGGTGGCCAGTTGATGTCTCAGGACCACTGGCTGCCTGTCTGGGTGCTAGATCTGCTCGAGATTAAGCCTTCCGATTCAGTCTTGGAAGTGGGCTCAGGTCCTGGGGTGGGCCTGGAGTTGGCCGCCGCGCGGGCCCATGAGGGACGAGTCGTGGGGGTCGATCCATCTGAAACAATGCTCGAGATGGCGGCTCGCCGGAACCGAACTCTAATCCAAGCTGGGTGTGTTGAGCTTCGCCCCGGCACCGCTGAAAAGCTTCCCTTTGATGATGCCACCTTTGACAAGGCGATGACAATGAACTCTCTCCACCTCTGGTCAGATCCTGTAGCTGGCCTCAAGGAGGTCAGGCGCACACTGCGAACGGGCGGACGCATCGCCGTTGCGATCACTCGTTTTTCTTACGCATCTTCTGACAAATGGAAAAGCTACTTGAATGACGCTGGCTTTACAGACGTTAGGGTTCATACTGGCGATCCGGGAACCTGCGCCCTCGGCCGCGCTTGATACGGCTCTTTTGGCAGTGGAGAGCGCGCTCAAAATACTGACCGAAGGCTTCGGGCGGCTGGTTCCAGTAAGGTTTCTAACGCTCCATAACTGGTCTCACAATCGATCAGATTGCCATTTCCTGTTTTAGGGGACGCAAAATAACCAGGCTTCTGCTGCCTGCGAAATCACTTCGATTGCATCCAAGCTACCTTGCGCCTCACCTTTCTCAAAGTCATTCTCCACATTTCCCATCTGGTTGGTGATGTGAGCAAAGCAAATCACCGGATGCCCGTTTGCCTCAGCAAAGGCATAGAGGGCAGATGCCTCCATCTCGACACCTAGAATGCCTTTCGAACGGCCGTAGGCGATGGCCATTTCGGTTTCTCGAAATGGAGCATCTGTTGTCCAGGTTGCACCTGGGAAGACAGGATATTGTGATTTCTCAAAAGCACTCGTCAAACACTTCATCAACTTTGCGTTGATCGTGCTGAAGGCGGAAGGTGGCAAATAATGGTAACTGGTTCCTTCATCGCGTAATGCTTTCTCGATTAACACAAAATAGGGAAGACGACCTTTGGTTATGATCTGGCCCGCGGAGGTCATGCTGATCAGCAATTCACATCCACATGCAAACATTTCTTCTGCTACGAGCACAGCGAAGGATGCACCAACAGCATTTCCGACAATTCCAAATTCAATCTCTTCATAAGTGAAGTTATACATGCGGGTATGATAACAAGCCCAAGAAGGATTGAGTTGCGCCAGACCAGCTTCAAAAAGATTTTGAACAATATCACCATCCGGATCCAGAATGCAAACCTTTGGCACGCTGCCTTCATGGATAGATTTTTGCCTTCTGGCCTCGCGCAATAAATTTTCAGGTGTAAATACAGAAATCGACTGATAATCCTTATTGGCAAGGATGGGTAAGCTGCTTGGGTCTGACATGAATAACTTAGTTCTCCTACAGCGTTGTGAATTGGAACCGGGTCATGCTTTCTGGCCCAGAATACCGTAATGATAAGGCAGAAAATCAATGAGTGGTTTGACCAGTTCGAAGCCGGCTGTCTTAATTCATTGCTGGCACTGCTCGGGGCGTGACCGGATCTTTATCGACGGACCCCTGTGGGTGAAGGATTACACCCGTCATATTGACCAAGTCATCTAAGCTGGTTGCCATGCCTTCTCCTTTCATTCTATTGCAGGATTTAGATTTCCGTTGAAGCAGGGATCCAATTTTCGCCACGACCTATGGAATGTGTAGCTGATTCCTGGCAATAATCATCTAGCTTTTCCGCTCAGACAGGGTCTCATACATGACAACTGCCACGATCATTCCCGAGAGTAAAGTCAAAGCAGCGATGGCTGACACTGCAAATGGGATGCCCAAGGCATCTGCTAGCACCCCTGCAAGGAGTGCTCCCACCGCATATCCGGCATCGCGCCATAGCCTGTAGACACCAACTGCTGATGCGCGCCAACTGGGATGGGCAACATCGGAGACCGCGGCTAACAAAGCTGGATACACCATTGCCGTGCCGATGCCGAGCAAGACTGCACCTGCGAGCCATACCCAAAACCCACTGCCAATTACGAAAATTGCAATCCCGATGGACTGTACCCACATCCCCGTAGCAATCATCCATTTGCGACCCCAGCGGTCACTCAATGGGCCAGTGATGAGTTGGCTCAAGCTCCACACACCTGGATAGACCGCCGCAATCAAGGCGATCCGCTCTATAGAGACGCCCGCGCGGATCAGCAAAAGGGGCATCAACCCCCACACCACTCCATCATTCATGTTGTTGACCATCCCAGCCTGGCTGACTGCAAATAATGCGCGGTCCTTCCAACTTGTTAATAAAAATATCTCTCTAAATGACGGTGTCTGGGCAGACATTGAGGATGCTAAAGGAAGTGCTGAGGCTTTAGCTTCTTGCTTGGCATGCGCGTGTGTCTCCTGAACAAAGAAGACTGACAAGATAAGACCGGCCAACGCAAAAGCAATGCCCGGTAGGAATGGCGCAGGACGCAGCCCATAGGTTGCGGCCAAATAACCTGTGGCTAAGGCGGAAAGTGACAGGGCCAAATAACCAGCGAACTCATTCAACCCCATGGCAAGCCCTCGTTGTTTTGGTCCAACGAGGTCGATTTTCATAATTACGGTTGTCGACCAGCACAGGCCCTGGTTGACACCCAATAGCAAATTGGCAAGGACGATCCACCCCCAACTTTGCGCAAATATGATCAGGAAGGGAACAGGTAGTGCGAACAACCAGCCCGCGACCAAGATTTGTTTGCGCCCCAGACGATCAGAAAAGCGCCCGGCGAATAAGTTGGCGAGCGCTTTGACAATTCCAAAGCTGACGATAAAGGAGAGCGTAAGCGATTTGGATGTGAGACCAAAATCGGCCTCTGCGATGAGAGGGACAACAGTGCGCTCCAAGCCCACCATCGCGCCTACAAACGCGTTGACAATAACCAGTAAGGTGAACTGTTGCCAGTTCGCTAGCAAACCAAGTCTGGGTGGTTCGGTTACTGAAATTGAAGTTGAGGATATCTGAGCGTCAGCTTTATGAGATTGCACAGTTATTGGCTCCAGCTTCCAATTCGATGGGATTCTCGATCAGCTCCCCCGCTGCATTGAGTCCAATGATGCGATCATGATTGGGCGGTGTTGGCGGGATTCGAGCTAACAATGTCTCCACGAATTCTGACTCGGAAAGCCGAAGCAGCGCTACCTGATTACGCAGGTCACCAAGTGAAGCTGTCAATGGAATTTTGTCGAACGGTGTAGGAGTATTGGTGTGGCCTGGCAGGACAAGTGTATGTGCTGGAAACAACAACAAGTGATGATGTAGCGAGTGGTAAAGCACATGAGCATGTGAGCGCGTTTCCTCCGTAGTAGCATGTAGATCCGGGCGTCCAACTCCCTGCAAGAAAAGAGTGTCACCGGTGAATAAAGCCTCCCGATCCAGAAGATAGCACATGCTTTCCAGCGTATGACCCGGAGTCTGTATGACCATCAGCGAAGCTTCGCCGACCTTGATGATTGAACCATGACGGAGGGGTGTGAAGGCGTACCTCACACGTTCTTGATTGGGCAGATACACTGTTGCGCCACTTTGTTCAGCGAGAAGACGCGAACGCGACAAATGGTCTGCATGAATATGGGTATCCAGGACAGCAGTGATGGACCAACCATGGCTGCGGGCTAGATTCAGATACACTTCTGATTCCAAGGAGGCATCAATTACAACCGCCTCTTTCTCAGAGCCAATGAGATACGACAAACATCCTTTGCCAACTCTGCGGATCTGGATAACTTGAGTCTTGCTGCTTGGCAACGGAACATCTGCTGTGTTCCAAGACCAGCTCCAGG
>DASTOH010000234.1:0-29148 GCA_035720235.1 Anaerolineales bacterium
CAATCGAGCGTATCGGAGCTTGGCGATCTGTCAGTAGCACATCCTGATTATCTGCGCCCCTGCGATTCACATCTGGTGCCGGTGCTGAATGAACTGAAGATGGATCACCGCAACATTGCGCGCGCGGTCAATTCACTGGAATATGGCATGGTCAACGCATCCCTGCCCTGCGTGATCGTTGGCGGCCTTGGCGGCGGACCCGCGGGTTCAGCAGTGGTGAATGTGGCTTCGTATCTGATTGCCAATCTCACCTGCCTGGCAGATTATCACATCCTGCACCCCATCCACGTTCGGCATATTGCCACGTCCACGCGCGAAGTGCTCTGGGTGATCAATGCCACAGCCCAGGCTTTTGCGCGCCACGCGCCGACCATCATCGTTTCGGATATCTATCCCAAATCCGGCGCGGGGACGAAGGAACTGCTATACGAAACCGCAGCCAATGCCATCGTCAACGCGGTGAGCGGAGGGCATCTCGAAGGCTGCGGTTCAGCCGATGGCAACCTGCCCAATTGTTCAGGCCTGGAAGCGCGCCTGATGGCCGAGGTCGCGCTGGCAACGCACCGTATGAAACTGTCATTACAGCAGGCCAATGACTTTGTCCTGCAATTGCTTCCGAAATACGAGCATGTCTTCACAGCAGATGGCAACCCCGGTCTGCCATTCGACCAGGTTTACGATACTGTAAAGATTCAGCCCCTGGATTTCTGGCAAAAGATGTACGAAGAGGTCAGAACTGAACTGAAGGAAATGGGTTTAACACTTTAATGAAATCGAGCAAAGGCTCTGATTAATAGATCCAAATTCAAAAGGAGATGCACCCATGACTCTCACATATGTAATCGTCGTAAACGTCTTGATCGTCCTCGCGCTTGCGGCCATAGCCAGGTTCGTCAAGATTGGCAAGGCTGAGTCTATTCAAGGAGGCTGGAATTTCAATTACACAACCAGGGATTTGGTATTCATAGCAGTAGTCGCGGCTATTTCTGGGGTAGTAAACACCCTAATCAGCCAGGTGTGGGCCACCCTTAATGCGCTTGGCCCCGTTCAAGGAGCGTTGCTCCAAGGTGCGTTCATGTGGAATTATCTTCTGATATTCTTCCTGGTTCGCAAACCTGGAGCCATGTTGATCGTGGCATTGCTGGAACTTGGCATGGAATCACTTCTGGGGAATATTGCTGGGTTCAGTTCTTTCGGCTGGGGAATTACCCAGGGGCTAGCCGCTGAAGCCATAATGGCCGCCGTCAATTACGGCGTCATTGGCTGGTGGGTGTTTGGTCTGGCTGGGGCTGCCGCATCACAATTTGGCACAGTCTGGACGTATTATCTGTATGGCTGGCAGGCAGATCAAACGACCTACTGGCTTGCCACGCTGGTTGACCTTGTATCTGGTTTCGTCCTCTCCGGTCTGCTTGGCTTTTGGATCGGTAAGCTTATCGAAAACACCGGCCTGGTAAGAGCCACGCGGCAGGCATAGCGACCATCGACAGGAGTAATTTCATTCCGCTGTGACGAGCAACCAACCCGCCACTGACAAACCGCTCGTAAAGTTTGATCAGGTTACGTATCAACATTATGGAAAGCCCACGCCTGCACTGGTGGATATAAATCTGACAGTGCGGCGCGGGTCTTTCACGCTTCTGGTTGGCCCTTCAGGTTCGGGCAAGTCAACGCTCTGCATGTTGCTCAACGGCATCATCCCCCAGATTTTAGGTGGTAAATTAATTGGCACGGTTACCGTTGACGGACACGATGTTTCCAATACGCCGGTGCAAGAGTTAGCCAAATCAACCGGGATGTTATTCCAGGATCCCGAGTGGATGTTTGCCACACTCAAAGTGGAGGATGAGATCGCCTTTGGGCCCGAAAACCTCCGCCGTGAACCGGATGAAATTCTGAAGAGCGTCGAACAGTCTCTCAATTATGTGGGGATGCAGCAGCTGCGTAAGAATCCGGTCTGGGCACTATCGGGCGGTCAGACTCAAAAACTGGGACTGGCTTCAGTCATTGCAATGCAAACCCCTCTGATCGTTTTGGATGAGCCCACTGCCAATTTGGATCCGGCCACGACTCATGCCGTTCACGAACTTATCTTACGCCTGCGAGAGGAAGGTAGGGCCGTTATCCTGGTCACAAAAGATTTGGATGAGTTTATGGCGGAAGCAGATGACATGATTTTGCTTGCCAATGGACGTGTTATCGCACGAGGTGCACCACACGATGTGGTAGCCGAACATGGCAAAAAGATACTCGAACTTGGCGTCTGGCTGCCTGAAACGACTGAAATAGGGTTGCGGTTGAAGGTCCTGGGCAAAACAATACAACAGATTCCGATTACGGTGAAGGAAGCTGTTGAGGTGTTTGCAAATGCCCGATTCAGTCGGCCCCAGATCACAGCCCGAATGGAAAGAAAAGATAATGTGCTCATCCACGCGCAGAATGCCGAGTTTGCTTACAGCAACAAATTCAAGGCCTTGCGCGGCGTTTCATTTGAGATCCGGCAGGGTGAGATTGCCGCCATCGTCGGACAAAATGGAGCTGGGAAGAGCACACTCGCTAAGCTACTCGTTGGTTTGTTAAGACCTACCAACGGTGAGATCACCATGTTTGGGCGCAAGTCCAAACAATGGACAGTGCAGGATCTGGCTACACAAATTGCCCTCGTCTTCCAGAACCCGGAACACCAATTCTTGTGTGATACTGTCCGCCAGGAATTGGAATACAGCCTGCTGGCACAGGGCATTGATGATAAAACGATCGTCGCCACTCGCGTGCAAGAAATGTTGAAAAGACTCGAGATCACCGAGACATCAGACAGCCATCCCTTTTCACTGAGTGCGGGCGCAAAGAGAAGGCTAGGGGTGGCAACTATGCTGATCGCAGGCAGTGCCAGGCTGCTCATTGTGGATGAGCCAACCTACGGTCAGGACCGGCGCCTCACTGAAAGCCTCATGAAGCAAATCAACAATCTGCGTCAGGGAGGCATTACAGTCCTCATGATCACACATGATATGAGGCTGGTGGATGCATTTGTGGAGCGCGCCATCGTCATGGCAAACGGACAGAAGATTTTTGACGGCAGTCCAGATGATTTGTTTCAAGCCCCGGATGTGTTGGAGCGTGCATCTCTGCGAGCAACTACACTGCGCCGGCTGGTGGATGGGCTGCGGGCCTGCGGAGTCACGGTGCCCGATGGGCTGAACACCGTAGATGAATTCATCGGAGCCATACAATGAGCGAGCATGCTCTGCGCTACATAGACAATGGCTCATTCTTCACCCGCATGGATGCCATAAGCAAATTGATGTGGGTGGTACTCGTGATCGTGACCACCTTTCAGCTGCAAAGCAACCTGGGACGCGGCATTATGCTTGCCTTGTTGATCATCATAACGGTCCTTCTCGCAAGAGTCCCTTTCAAATCCATCTGGCAGGCCATGCCTGTTATCCTCATCTTGGGAACTCTCCTGTTCGTAGTCAATGTCTTTACTACAAAATCCACCAGTTTCATCACCATCGCAGGAATTACCATGGGCCAGCAAGGCTTTGATAGAGGTTTGGAATTTTTCCTGCGCATCACCGTTATAGTGTTGGCTTCCTTCATTTTTATCTGGACCACAGATATACGCGACCTGATGACCGGTCTTGTCCGTATGGGAATGCCATACCGATACGCATTCACCATATTTCTAGCCCTGCGCTTCCTCCCTATTGTGCAACAGGAAGTGGATGCAGTCAGAGCCGCGCATGCCATCCGCGGGCGGGCCTTTCATTCTCCCATTCGGCATCGTTTCCGTCTCTGGCAGCGATACATGTTTACTGTCATTGTGAACGGACTGCGTAAGGCAGAGAACACCGCGCTGGCAATCGAATCGCGCGGGTTTGGCGCGTTCCCAACTCGCAGTTATGTAAAGGACTTTCATTGGACGGTTGGCGGTCTGGTCATGGTTGGTCTTTTCATTCTGTTGGGCGCCAGCCTGATCCTGTGGGAGCGAAATATATTGCCGCTGTAGCAAATCATTTTCAGCGCCCCGCGGCAAAGCGGGGCTTCTTTTTGCATTGACCGCATCAAAAACATCACGTAAAATCCTTGAAAAATTATATATAATTTTGCGATGTCATTGCGAGAAGCCGCGAAGCGGCGACGAAGCAATCTCCTCAAACATGGAGACTGCTTCGCAAAAATCGCTCGCAGTGACATGAAAGGTGACCAATGGCACGCTATCGAATCTTCTACTGGAAGCACATCCCCTCCTCATTTATGGTGGAAGGTGATGGGCGCACGATTAAAAAACAACTCTCCCAAAGGATTCAAAATGCAATTGACACCTACGCCATGGCAATTGGATTAACCGATGCGGACGAATACAGCGCTCAATACAAACGAGGTGACTGGATCGAACGCGACGGCTCGCCCGAGGAGGTCGCAGAAGCACTTCTCGCGGAGCTGGAAGCTGAGTTTGCCAAAATAGAGGTTCCCAGGAAAAATGGGAATGGCGCATAAACGTTCCGCGCAGGGTCTGCGACCCTGCACGAGCCATTGATTATATGACTCAAAAACACACCATCATCCTGCAACCCTCCGGGCGGCGCGGACAGGCAGACGAGGGCCTATCCGTGCGTTCTGCCGCGCGCGAACTGGGCGTGGAGATCGAGTCCATTTGCGCAGAGAATGCCACCTGCGGAAAATGCATGGTCTTGATCGAGGAAGGCCGCTTCGAGAAATACAACATCGATTCGAGACGCGACCACCTTTCCCCTGTCACCACTGATGAGGCCGCGTACTTTTCACGCCGCCCTAAATTGCTCAAAGACAAAGGCTGGGAGGTGGGACAGGTGCGCCTCTCCTGCCAGTGCAAGATACGTGGGGATGTGTTGATCAACGTCCCGGAGGAGAGCCGCGGCAACAAACAGATCGTCCGCAAGAGCGCCAGGGAACGCGCAATCGAGGTCAAACCTGCGGTCCGCAAATATCTCGTCTCCCTGACACCGCCGAACCTGGAGCGTCCGATCGCAGATTGGGAGCGGCTTGCCAAAGGACTGGAGACTTCGATGGCGCTGGTGCGCGGCACAGATGCCAACCTCCCGCGCTGGCATGACCTGACCATTGATTATCAATGTCTGCGCACGTTGTCGAAAACGCTGCGCGAAGCAAAATGGAACGTGACCGTGTCGGTGTGGCAGGATAAGGAAGTGATCGACGTCCAGGCCGGGTATGTGGAGGATAGCTACGGCGCGGCGGTGGATATTGGTTCGACGACCGTGGCGTTGTACCTGTGCAATCTGAGGACGGGGGAATTACTGGCGGCTGAATCTGAGATGAATCCACAGATCGTCTACGGCGAGGATGTGATGTCCCGCATTCAGTATACGATTGAACATCCAGAGGGGTTACAGAAACTGCACAAAGCGATCATAGCAACGCTCAACAAGTTATTGAAGCAAGCGGTGAAAGAGGCAAATGAGCAAATAAGCAAGAAGCAATCTGCTCTTGAAGATCGCAATGACATCCAGGCTGAGGATATTTTGGAAATGGTGCTGGTCGGTAATTCCACCATGCACCATCTCGTATTGAATTTACCTCCGAAGGATTTGGGATTAGCGCCTTTTGTGCCCGCCGTTCATAGGTCCCTGGACATCAAAGCCCGCGAACTTGGATTGCAGATCAATCCAGCAGGAAATATTCACATCCTCCCCACCATCGCATCATTTGTCGGTGCGGATACGAGTGGAGTCATTCTGGCGGAGGAGCCGCACAAACAGGACGAAAACTGGTTATTGATCGATGTTGGCACGAATGCCGAGTTGGTACTTGGCAATCGCAAACGCCTGGTATGCACATCCACACCGACCGGCCCCGCGCTCGAAGGCGCGCACGTGGAATACGGAATGCGCGCCGCGCCCGGCGCCATGGAACGCGTCCACATCGATGAAACTACACTTGAACCGAAATACAAGGTTATCGGTGTGGAAGGCTGGAACACGGACCACGTTGAATTCAAGGGCCAGGTCAAAGGGATTTGCGGCTCGGCCATCATCGATGCAGTGGCGGAATTGTTCCGGGCGGAGATCGTGGATTCTCGGGGCAAGTTCAGAAAGGACCTGCGTTCGAACCGTGTTCGGGAGGGCGAGTCCGGTTGGGAATACGTGATCGCCTGGGCGGAGGAAACGTCCATCGGGCGGGATATCCCTGTCACCCAACAGGATGTGAGACAGATCCAACTGGCAAAAGCCGCGTTATTCGTGGCGGCGCGCACCTTGTTAAAGCGCAGCAATCTGCAAAGCCCTGATAAAATAATCCTGGCTGGCGGCTTTGGAAGTTTCATCGATAAAGAGAAGGCCATGCTGATCGGCCTGATTCCCGATTGCGAGCTGAAGAACGTGTACGCCGTTGGGAATGCCGCAGGCGACGGCGCACGCATCGCGTTGTTGAACCTGGAGAAACGCAACGAGATTGACAGTGTGACGCGCAAGGTGGAGCGCTTCGAGTTGCCCACCGATCCGGAATTCCAGAACCAGTTCATGCTGGCCACAAGTTTCCCGCACATGAGCGAGCCATTTGAACACATTGCCCATCTCATCCCGCATCGCAAAGCGGACCCGATGGCAAAGAATTTTATGAAATGACCCAACCCCCATCCCCTTCCCTGGGAGGGAAGGGGCGCAGGGGATAAGTAAGGAGCATGATGAACAAATTTCTTGAACGATTGAATAGTAGTGAGATCCTGGTTGCCGATGGGGCGACGGGGTCGAACTTGCAGAGGATGGGGCTCAAGCCTGGCAAGCCACCTGAGGATCTGGTGATTGACGATCCAGATATTCTGCTCAAACTTGCAGGCTCGTTCGTCGAGGCCGGGTCGGATATTATCCTCACCTGCACTTTCGGCGGGACGCGCCTACGGATGAAGGACTCGAAATATCAGGACCGCGCCCCGGAAGTGAACATGCGCGCCGTGGAAATTGCACGCAAGGCCGCCTCCGCCCGTGACGGGGTCCTGGTGGCCGGTTCGATGGGCCCGGTCGGTGCCCTGGTCAAACCCTACGGTCCCCTCGAGGAGGACGATGTCCGCGCGACCTTCGCCGAACAAGCCAAAGCCCTGACCGAGGGCGGCGCGGACTTGCTGTTGATAGAGACGATGTTCGCCTTCGAAGAGACCACTCCCGCCTTCGAAGGGGCTAAGTCTGCAACTGATCTGCCAATCGTGGTTTCGTTCAGTTATGACCGCGGCGTACGCTCCATGATGGGCGTGAAACCAAAGGATGTGATCAAGAAGTATTCAGCATTGGGCGCGGCGATGGTGGGAGCCAATTGCGGCACCACGCTGGAAAACATGGAACTGGTCATCAAGGAATATGCCGAGACGTTGCCAAACTTCCCATTGTGGGCGAAGCCGAATGCAGGCGTCCCACATATGGATATCGAGACGGAATTAGGAGTGTATGATATGGGTCCCGAGGATATGGCCAGGTTCTCAAAATGTTATGTGGAATTGGGCGCCAGAGTCGTGGGAGGGTGTTGTGGGAATACGCCTGAGCATGTGGCGGCGATCGTGCGAGCAGTGAAGAGCTAGCGAGCGGTAATCAATGAAACAGTTACGGGTTACGAGTTACAAGATGTGCAACTCGTAACCCGTACTTCGTGACAGGCGTGTTTATGCGTGAAGAGATTCTCTCGTTGTTGTCAGGGCAGAAAACTGAGAAGGTTCCTGCGTTCAGCGGGTTGATTCACCTCACGGCCGAAGGATTGGAACGCGAGGGATTACTCTTTCGGGAGGTTCATCACGACGCGGGGAAGATGGCGAGAGCCGCGGCGAGCACATTTCATTTGACAGGTATGTCCTCCGCGGCCCTACCTCTGGATTTATGCGCCCCGGCAGAAGCACTGGGGCAGGAGCTGAAATTCTATGGCAATGATGTCTTTCAGTTTCCGCAACCTTCCAGGCCGTTTTTCGCCTCGACAAAGTATTTGAACAAAGGCTACATGGGAAGCGCGGATTTCTTAAACATGGGCAGGCTTCCCCTCATTTGCGATGCGCTTCGGGGTTTGAAGTCGGATATTGGTCAGGAGGTCGTGATCAGCGGAATTATTCCGGGTCCGTATACGCTCCTGTTATATCTCGTTGAGCCGGGCGGACTGTTCGCTGAAATGAAACGCGAGCCCAATGCAGTCCTCGATGCGCTCTTTCATCTTTCTTCTTTCCTTGGTCAGGTCGCGCAAGCGTATCGCGATGCCGGGGCCGACTTCATAACTATTCACGATATGGGCGGGTCGCCGGGTTTTATTGGGCCTGCCAAATATGAACAGTTCGTTTTGCCAGCTGAAATGTCTCTGATCGAGAAATTGCCCAGGCCGCGCGTGCTGTCCGTATGTGGGAACGCGACCGGTTCCCTGGGCTTGCTGAATCAAACTGGTGTTGATGCCATCTCCATCGATCAAACGACCGATCTCGCAAAAGCGCGTGAGGCCCTGAAGGATACGTTGCTTTTCGGAAATATTGATCCCGTACAAACCCTTTGGCAGGGAGACGAGGCTCAAGTTGTGGTGGCAGCTCAAAGGGCGAAGGAGGCAGGCGTCGACGCGGTCTGGCCGGGGTGTGATCTGGTTGTCCAAACGCCAATCCAAAATATGAAGAGAATGCTCAAAACCTGATCTGTTGCCCAGAGACAGGAGTTTTGACACGAAATCTACTATTGACTTTGTTATTTCATACTTGTAAACTTCCACTAGTGCCAAGCCAGCGACTGGAGGAGTATCAGGTATGGTAAGAAAGTCATCGTCTGTAAAAAAGGTCATTAAGCCGAAAAGTAGGGTTGGGGTAAAGTTGAAGAAATCCCAAGAGACTAAGGCAACGGATTCTTCACAGAAAATAAAGTCGAAACTGAATCGCCTTGAAAAACAACTGGCCCGGCGTGAAGCCGAACTGCAGATCGTCAACTCCATCCAGGAGAAATTGGCGTCCAGATTGGATTTTCAAACCATTATCGATCTGGTTGGCGATCAGATGCGCGCGATTACGAAAGCGTCTAGCCTCTTTGTCGCGCTCAGCGATACAACGAGCAAAATCATTTCATGGCCCTACTGCGTCAATAATAATGAGCGAATAGAATCTCCATCAGCGCCATTAAGCAAGAACATCACCCGCAGTCTGTTTTATGCAGCCAAACCACTCAATCTTGGTACCGAACAGGAAATTCTTGCATACGGCGCAATATCGCAGGAAGGATTCACGGTTGGCAAATCCTTTCTAGGTATCCCATTTACAGTAGGCAATGCCATGCTCGGCGTGGTCAGCATCCATGATATTGATCATGAACATGCCTTTACAGCAGCAGATGAACGTTTGCTGGAAACGCTTGCCAATGCCATGAGCACTGCGCTCGAAAATGCCCGGTTATTCGCTGAAACTCAGCGTCTCTTCAAAGTTCAGCAGCAACGTACCGTTGAATTGCAGATCATCAACAGTGTACAGGAGGGTCTGGCGTCCAAATTGGAGATGAAGGCAATTTATCAACTGGTTGGCGAGAAAATTGGTGAGATTTTCACGGCAGATACGACCTTTATTGCCACCTATGAACATGGCAACCAATATGTAGACCCACAATACTATGTAGAAAAAGGAAAGTTCCATACTCTGAATGAGCCGTTGCTTTTTGGAAGGGGGCTCTATACCCAGGTTATACAGTCGCGAAAACCTCTCCTGTTTGGTACAACGGAGGAACAATTGCAATTGGGGGCAGTCAGTATTCCTTCCCCTGATAGTGATCAGGATCTCAATCAATCGTTTCTGGGCGTTCCGATATTGCTTAGCGAGAACATCAGTGGTGTAGTCAGCGTACAAAGTTACATGAAAAATGCCTATACAGAAAACGATGTACGCCTTCTCAGCACGATCGCCAACTCGATGAGCGTTGCGCTCGAAAATGCGCGGCTGTTCGACGAGACCCAGCGCCTGTTCAAGGCCGAGCAGGAACGCGTCGCAGAGTTGCAAATCATTAACTTCATCCAGCAGGGACTCGCTGCCAAGTTGGACTTCCAGGCCATTGTGGATTTGGTCGGCGACAAATTACGCCAGGTATTTAACACTCAGGATTTTGATATTAGATGGTATGACGAAAAAACTGACCTGCTCCATTTCCTGTATGAATATGAGCATGGAAAACGAATTACTATCTCACCGATAGTACCACCATCAGGGGGCATATTTGACACCTTGCAAAAAACGCGCCAACCTTATATTTTCAACACTGTAGTAGAGACGGCAAAACTACAACCGTATCAGATTGAAGACACGGATCAAGGTAAATCAGCTGTCTATGTACCTATCATCAGTAGCGACTACGTAAATGGGATGATTGGTATCGAAAACCATGAACGTGAGAATGCCTTTGGCGAATCTGAAGTCCGCCTTTTGACCGTGATCGCCGCGTCATTGGGCACCGCTCTCGAAAACGCGCGTCTCTTCGATGAGACCCAGCGACTGCTCAAAGAGACCGAACAACGTAATGCAGAGCTTGCCATCGTCAACGGGATCAGTCTGGCCATGGCCAAGCGGCTGGATATGCACGGCATCATCCGCATCGTAGGCGACAAGGTACGCGATATTTTCAACGCCGAGGTTACCGAAATTTTGATGCTGGATGAATCAACGAATATGATTCACGCCCAATATTCCTACTACCGCGGCTACCAGAAATTCGAGCCATCTGCCTTTGGCGAAGGCATGACGTCACGCATCATCCGAACACGCATCCCCATCATCCACCACACGCTGGACGAGGCCGTTGCGATAGGCGCGCTATTCCTCAATGAGGAGGATAAAACCGAATCATATATCGGGGTGCCAATCATATCGGGTGACAAGGTTTTGGGCGTGTTAAGTGTGCAAAGTTACCAACGACATGCGTTTAATGATAACGATGTGCGCCTGCTTTCGACCCTGGCCTCAAATATGGGAGTCGCCCTCGAAAACGCGCGTCTTTTCGACGAGACCCAACGTTTGCTGAGCGAGACCAAACAACGCAACGCTGAACTGGGAATGATCAATGCCGTACAGCAGGCACTGGTCTCCAACATCGACGTCCAATCTATTTATCGGTCGGTTGGCAGGAAATTAGCCGAAGTGTTCAACGTCCAATCGGCGGCGATTTATACCGTTGACCTCGAGACGAATATGGTGATTTACGAATATGTTTTCGAACAGGGACAGGAGTGGGAGATTCAGCCCAAACCGGCGAGTAGCCTACACCGCCATGTAACAGAACACGTGTTGAACACAAAAAAGAGCTTTGTGATCAACAATAACTTTGCAGACTATGCCGCGAAATTTCCAGACTTTCAAACCGCGCGCACGAATTTACCCAAATCGCTCGGCGCGGCGCCAATTCTCATCCGTACGAATTCGGTTACAGGTATTTCCCTTCAAAACCTTGAGGTTGAGAACTTCTTCACTGACTCCGCCCTGCGCCTGCTGGAAACAATCGCCAACGCCACCGGTGTGGCGCTTGAGAATGCGCGTCTCTTCGATGAGACCCAGCGCCTGCTTAAAGAGACTGAACAGCGCAATGCCGAACTTGCCATTCTGAATAGCGTGGGCGAAGCCATGGCGAAGACGCTGGATGTTAAGACCGTAACGCGTAGTGTAGGCGACCGGGTGCGCGAAATCTTCAGCGCTGAGATCGCAGATATCCTGTTATATGACTCACAAACTGGAATCGTCCATTTGGCCTATAGTTACAGTGATGGATACTTTGAAGAAGAACCGCCTTGGGACTTGAAGGCTGGAGGTCTCACTTCAAAGATCATCCTTACGCGACATCCACTTTTGTTGAACAACGCTCAGCAGATCAACGACAACGGCGCCCAGGCTTACGTTACCGCGCCGATAGACGGTGAGGATGTCGAATCCTACCTCGGCGTGCCAATGATGGTAGGCGATAAAGTATTAGGTGTGGTGGATGTGCAGAGTTTCAAGCCAAACGCCTTCGACCAAAACAACCTGCGCCTTTTGCAGACACTCTCGGCCAATATGGGTGTTGCCATTGAGAATGCTCGTCTATTCAACGAGACCCAACGTCTGCTTAAAGAGACCCAACAACGCGCCACGGAACTCTCAGCCATCAGCACAGTCAGCCAGGCTTTGGTGGCGGAACCGGAACTGGATTCAATGATCCAGCTCATCGGAAGTCAGATGCGGGATACGTTCAACGCAGATATTGCCTACGTAGCGTTGCTTGATACGCAGACGAATGTCATCAACTTTTCATATCAATTTGGTGAGGAGATGATCCCGCGCAAGCTGGGCGAAGGGCTGACGAGCAAAATCATCCAAACCAATGAACCGTTGCTGATTAATAAGGATATCAAGGAACGTCGCAAACAACTGGGCACAAAACTTGTGGGAAAAGAATCACTTTCGTACTTGGGCGTGCCGATCAAATCAGGCAAGGGCACGATCGGCGTATTGAGCGTGCAAAGTACAACACAGGAGGGCATGTTCGACGATAATGATTTACGCTTGCTCACTACCATCGCGGCGAACGCGGGCTCAGCGATCCACACGGCGCAACTGCATGCCGAGACACAACGCCGCGCGCTTGAGATGGCGACCCTGGCAGAGATCGGTAACGATATCGCAGCCTCCCGCGAACTTGAGCCCGTCCTTGAACGAATTGCCTCACACGCCAAGGATATTTTGCGCGTGCGCGATATCGCCATCTATTTGCGCGAAGGTGATTTATTCGTGGCGCCAGTGGCATTGGGTACCTACACCGAAGAGATAAAGTCCACGCCAGTCATTCTTGGGACAGGCATTACTGGAAACATCGCCCAAACGGGCGTGGCTGAATTTATCAACCATCCTTTACGCGACCCGCGTCGCATCCATATTCCAGGCACCCCGGAGGACGAGGAAGAAGAGGAGGGTTTGATGTCTGCGCCCTTGATTTCGCGCGGACAAACGATTGGGATGATCAATGTATGGCGTCCCTGGTCTGAAGGTCTTTTCAATCAATCAGACCTCGACTTCCTCATCAGCGTGGCGCGTCAGACCGCTATCGCCATTGAGAGTGCCAGGTTGTATCTCGAAACCCAGCGTCGCGCTCGGGAAATGTCCGCGCTGGTGGAAGTGGGTCGCGATATTTCATCCAGCCTCCAGGCAGAAACTGTCTTGGAAAGCATCGCCACCCATGCAAAAGACTTGCTCAATGGAAATTTGAGCGCGCTCTTTCTCCCTGAACAGGATGGTCAAATCTTCCGTGCGATTGCCGCGGTGGGCGAAGAAGCCGAGGAACTTCGCAATGATACCGTCAGACTGGGCGAAGGTTTGTTGGGTTATATCGCTCGCACGAAGGTGGGCGAGATCGTAAATGATACAAATTCGGACCCGCGCACGGTTCTGATCACCGGCACACAGGCAACGCCAGATGAACATCTGCTGGCTGTGCCGCTGCTGGCCAACGACGAATTAAAGGGCCTTATGGCCTTATGGCGCACAGGCAAAGGCAAGGAATTCATTGACGCCGAGCTGGAATTCCTCAACAGCCTGGCACGGCAAGCGGTCATTGCAGTGCAGAACGCCCAACTCTTTGCGGAAGTGAATGAAACACTCGAACAGCAGACTGCCACGAGCGGAATCCTGCGGGTGATTGCCGAATCGCCAGCCGATATCCAACCAGTGCTCGAAGCTGTCGCACAGAATGCCGCACGCTTATGTGAAGCAAACGATGTTCAAATCTACAAGGTGGATGGCGAGTTGCTTCACCAGGTTACGCACCATGGACCGATCCCTGCCCTGCGAGATGGAGAAGCACTGCCGTTGACGCGCGGGCTAATCACCGGTCGCGCCATTCTTGAACATAGAACGATTCATATCGAAGATATACAGAACGTGAGTGAAGCAGAATATCCGGATAGCATTGCCCTCCAAAAGCGCCTGGGGCATCGGACGGCGCTGGCCGCCCCCTTGTTACGCGAGGGCAATGCGATTGGCGCAATCGTGATCCGCCGAAATGACGTGCGTCCATTTTCCCAGAAGCAAATTGCATTGTTGGGAACCTTCGCAGATCAGGCCGCCATTGCAATTGAGAACGTGAGACTCTTCACCGAGACCCAGCGCCTGCTCAACGAGACCAAGGAGCGTGCTGCCGAGCTGCAATTCATCAACAACATTGGGCAGATATTGACCAAAGAGCTGGACCTGAACACGATGATCGAACGCGTGGGAGATAAATTACGTGAATCACTGAAGGTGAAAAACATCGGAATTGGTATCTATAACGAAAAAGAAAATCTCATGCGCGCAACTTATATTTATCGCGCAGGTCAGCGGCTTGTCATCGAGCCATTCCCGCTGAACGAATTCAATATTCGGGTCTCAAAAGCGGGCAAAACGCTAGTTGTGAATACCAACGCACACAAGTACTGGATGAAATTAGGAGCGATCACAGCAGGCGGCGAGAGCCCTAAATCCTTTGTGATGGTACCGTTGATGGCCGGTAAGGAGTTGGTCGGAGGGATCAGTTTGCAGGATTTTGAAAATGAAAACGCATTTTCTGATGTTTCGGTGCGGTTGCTCGAAACTATTGCAGCCAATATGGGAACTGCTATTCAAAACACACGCCTCTTCAATGAAACTCAGCGGCTTGTCCGCGAAGCACAGGAGGCCCGGGCTGCCGCTGAACAAGCCAACGAAGCCAAGAGTTCCTTCCTGGCTACCATGAGTCACGAAATTCGTACTCCGATGAATGCGGTGATCGGCATGAGCGGCCTGCTCATGGATACCCAACTGAACTCCGAGCAAACAGATTACGTTGAAACCATCCGCAGCTCAGGTGATGCACTTCTTACCATCATCAATGACATCCTCGACTTCAGCAAAATCGAAGCGGGACGCATGGAAATCGAATCGCGGTCTTTCGATTTACGCGAATGTGTTGAATCGGCGCTGGACCTCGTGACTGGTCGCGCCATCGAAAAAGGACTCGACACTGCCTACTTATTTGAAGACAACGTGCCACCTGCTATCTCCGGTGATGTCACTCGCCTGAGACAGATTCTGCTCAACTTGTTGAGCAATGCAGTTAAGTTTACTGAGAGCGGTGAGGTAGTGATCTCTGTTACCTCAAAGCCAATCACATCAGAAACCGTGGAGCTAACCTTCGCGGTGCGAGATACAGGCATCGGGCTTTCGGAAGAAGGGATGAGTCGCCTCTTCCAATCCTTTTCTCAGGCTGATTCTTCTACTACCCGTAAATACGGTGGCACCGGGCTGGGACTTGCCATCAGCCGACGTCTGGCTGAGATGATGGGCGGCCTTATGTGGGCGGAAAGCAGGGGCGTGGGTAAAGGTTCAACTTTCAGTTTTACCATCCAAGCGCCTATTGTCGAACTCCTGGAGGCCAAACGACGTGAGTACATTGGAATGCAATCACAACTCCAGGATAAACGCGTGCTGGTGGTGGACGATAATGACACCAATCGCCATATCCTCAGCGCACAAACCTCCAAATGGGGCATGACCCCCCGAGATACTGACTCGCCCAAGGTTGCGCTCGAATGGCTTCGAAGTGGTGAGACCTTCGATGTTGCCATTCTCGATATGCACATGCCCGAAATGGATGGCGTGGAACTGGCCAAGCAGATCCGCCTAGGCGACGCGAAAATGCCGTTGGTGCTGTTCAGTTCTCTCGGTCGGCGGGAGGCGGGCGTGGACGCAGACGCGGGCCTCTTCACGGCGTACCTCACCAAGCCCATTAAACAGTCCCAGTTATTCGATACTCTGGTGGGCATCTTTATGGAGACCTGGACACGCGAGAACAAACCCATTCCCGCGATCGCAGAGCGCCTCAAACTGGACCCGGATTTTGGCGTGCGGCATCCGTTGAGAATCCTCCTGGCTGAGGATAATGCGGTAAACCAAAAACTCGCCTTGAGGTTGTTGGAACAAATGGGTTACCGCGCCGATGTGGCTTCAAATGGATTGGAAGCCGTCGAATCCATTCAGCGCCAAATTTATGATGTGATTCTGATGGATATACAAATGCCTGAAATGGATGGATTGGATGCCGCTCGTAGCATCCGCAAATTGACCAGCCTGAAACAGCCACGCATTATTGCGATGACCGCCAATGCCATGCAGGGTGACCGTGAGATGTGCCTCACTGCTGGCATGGAAGATTACATCTCCAAGCCCATTCGGGTCAATGAGTTGCAAGAGGCATTATTGAAAGTGGAAAGAAAGTAATATGTCGTGCAGAGAAATGAAGTGACGAAGCCTCTCCATTACAGCGACGGAGACTTTTCGCCTCTGGCTCACATCATGCCGATATTCCCGCTGTTTGAATTGCTTGGCAATTCATGGCAAATAGTACCACCCGTGATTTATGAATTTTGAAATGCGAACGCATTTCATGGCAATTCATAACAAATCATACGATGTGTCCTTCGAGAGAGTAACATAACTGAGGAGATGATTATGCCTGTGATTGATAAAGACACCTTTGAAGAACTCAAGGAAATGTCTGGTGCAGATTTTATCAACGAATTGATTGATACCTTTCTGGAGGACGCGCCGAAACTTATTGAAGAAATAAGAACGTCACTGGCTTTTAACAACGCTGATGCATTTCGCCGTGCGGCACACTCCTTAAAATCCAACGCCGCCACGTTTGGAGCAGGTCAGCTCGCGGCACTGGCGAAGGAATTGGAGCGGCTTGGGAAAGAGAATAGACTCGATGAAACAGGTGACAAGCTGAAGGCGTTGGAGGAGGCGTTTGAGTCCGTTCGGGATGAACTCAGGGATTTGAAATCATGAAGTCTTCACACGAGCCAGGTAAGATGCTCGTCGTGGACGATAACCGCCTCAACCGGCTGTTGCTCACGCGTGCACTGGAACAACAGGGGCATCACGTCTCGAGTGCCGAGAATGGCCGTATTGCCATGCAGATGTTACGTTCCCAGCCATTCGATGTGCTGCTGCTTGATATTGATATGCCAGAGATGAACGGTTTCGAAGTGCTCGAAGCCTTGTTGATAGATAACAATTTGCGCGAAATCCCGGTCATCATGACTTCGGCTTCCGATGAACTCGACCGCGTGGTAAAGTGCATTGAGATGGGCGCGGAGGATTATCTCGTCAAGCCATTAAACCCTGTTTTGTTGCAGGCCCGCGTGAATGCCAGCCTCGAAAAGAAACGCCTGCGCGATGAGCAACGCAAACTTTTTCGAACTTTTGCCACTCCGGAGGTGGCCGAGCAACTCTTGCGTGAGGGTTTTTCACTGGGCGGAAAATATGTCACTGCCTCTGTAATGTTTGCGGATATCCGCTCATTCACTACGATTAGCGAAAACCAGGACCCTGCTGACACCATCGAAATGCTCAATGATTATTTTGCATTGATGTTCGATGCCATTACGGCCCACCATGGAACAGTGAATCAAATGGAAGGCGATGGGTTGATGGCAATCTTCGGTGCGCCAGTTCAGCAGGCAAACCATCGCGTGGAGGCTGTCAACGCCGCCCTGAAAATGATCCAACATCTTAGAGTATTTAACGAGAAACGCGCCCTACAAAAGAAAGGTGCAATCCGGATTGGCATTGGCATTGCCTCAGGCAGCGTAATTGCCGGGTACACCGGAACACAACACCGCGCCACATATACCTGTGTGGGTGACGCAGTGAATCTCGCAGCCCGCATCGAGGATCACACAAAGCTGGCCGGCAGGCCCATTCTGATCGACCAATATACCAGCGAAGGCTTATCCAACGATATTAAAATTGAAGGGCTCGGTCCTGTAATGTTCAAGGGTAAGCAGCAGCCCGTCTATGTTTTTGCCGTGAGCACATAAGCTTTGTCCATGTGAAAATAAGTCTTGAAAACACTCGATCACAAGCCGGCTGTGTCGAGCATACAGCTTGATGATGAAATTTCCAAATCCTGAAGAAAAATGGATTCCCTTCCTGTTGGCCATCCTGACCATCGTTGCATATGGTTTGCTTTTGCCATTCACGGGTTTCTATTGGGACGATTGGCCCTTCGCATGGATCGCGAGTTTCCAGGGGCCAAAGGCATTCTTCCAGGCCTTTACAGGAGTGCGACCATTTTTGGGACCCATTTTCTTCGTGACGACCAGCCTGATACCGCCGGTGCCACTCTACTGGCAGATCTTCGCCCTCCTCATTCGCTTCTTCTCTGGACTTTTGGCTTGGTTCGCGTTGCGTGAGATTTGGCCTCGCCACAGGCGGCAGGCTCTGGTGGCCTCCTTGTTATTCCTGCTCTTCCCAGGGTACAGTCAACACTGGGTGGCTCTGACACACATCAACCAGGAGTGGATTCCTTTTCTCTTTTACCTGCTGTCCTTTGGTCTTACTGCACGGGCTCTGCGCAATCCAGGCAAATTCCGGCTTTATACTATATGGGCGCTCCTATCTCTGCTGGTTGGGGTCTTTCCCACAGAATACTTCATCACTCTGGAACCGCTGCGCTTCTTTTTCATCTGGGCAATTCTCTCTGACAAATTGCACGACATCAGGCAGCGCTTCATACAGACGTTGAGATATTGGGCACCATATTTTTTGATATGGCTTGGATGTATTGCCTGGCTGGCTTATTTCTATACGATTGGAGGTTATGGTTCGTACGGTGTGGAGGTGGTAAAAAACCCTGTCACGGTCCTGCAAATCCTTTCAACCATTGGAGAGGCAATATGGAAGGGTGGACTCTATGCCTGGGCACAGATTCTGGTACTTGTTTCAGAATCACTTACTGCCCCCATGACTCTGCTGACTTTGGCGTTGATCGCCATCACTTTCATGTGTTTTCTGTTTTATCTGGCGAGATATACAAGAGCAGCAGATGAGACCACATCCTTTGCGGTTCCTGCCATCCTGACCGGCATCGTGGGATTATTGCTGGGACGTCTGCCATCTTTTGCAGCTGGTCTGCCTCTCACGCTTCAATCGAGCAATGATCGTTTCATGATTTCGATGATGCTCGGAGGAAGTTTGTTCATCGTGGGGCTTATAGAATTATTGATCAAGAATCCGCGCCTAAAGACCGGCGTGTTCGCCCTGTTGATAGCGTCGAGTGTCGGGCAGCAGTTTTTCAATGCCAACATTTTCCGTAGAGATTGGGCGATACAACAGGAATTCTTCCAGCAACTGGCATGGCGCATCCCAGCCATGAAGCCCAATACTACCCTTGTCACCGATGTGCTGCCGGTCGATTACGAAACTGACCTGTCTTTCACCGCGCCCCTCAATTGGATGTACGCGCCGGAGTACACCGATTCAGATCTGCCCTATTCCATCGTCTATACCGAGATACGCCTCGGCGGCGGGATGTTACCCACGCTCGAGAAGGGTCATGAGATCGATGTAGGCATGAGAACGATATATTTCCACGGTTCGACGTCGCAAGTGGTCGTGATCTATATGCCGGCGAACGGCTGTCTGCGCGTACTTGACCCGCTGCGAGGAGATCAGGTCACCTACGCCCAACGATCGCGCGTCTTGGCGGAGGCGATTCCGCTTTCAGATCTCTCGAATATTATAGTAAATAATGGTTCAACGGCAAAGCTTCCATTTTTAGCAGAACCAGAACATTCATGGTGCTATTATTACGCACGCGCAGAGTTGGCTTATCAACAGCAGGATTGGAAGCAAGTGATTGAACTGATCGATGAAGCAACCTCACTGGGCTATCGTCCTGAAGATCCATTCGAATGGTTGTCTTATATCGAGGCGCGGGCGCTGCTAGGCGACCTACAAATTGCGCAGGAAATATCAAGCACAGTTATGAGAGAGGAGCCAAGCGTTCGCAAAGGGTTGTGTCAGGTCTGGAAGCGCGTGCAGGCCGAAGGCGCCGCGCGCAGCGAGCTGGAAGAAAGTGCATACCAGGTTTTGACAGAGCTTCAATGCGCACCGTAGTATCCCTCTAATATCCCATCTCAAAACTTGACGCATTAAAGGGGATGTGCTACCATCATTCAAACTTTCGTGCGAGACTGAGGAGAAGACATTTATGGCCAGAATGAAACGAGGCACGTTAACCGCATCCATATTGTTGCTGTTCACAATGTTGATTTCAGCATGTGATCTACGCTATTCAACGCCACCCGCTGTGACATCTACCCCTCCTTCACAAAGCTTATTTGCTTCCCCAGGACCCACGGATGCTATGGATCCTGTTGAGGCCTTTGCGACCGGGACCGCGCTCGCACAACTCACCACCACGCCCGGAGGGTCTGCGCCAATCTCTCCGCCAGGCGTTACGCCGCAAGCCGCTACTGCGACCGCTACTCCAGTTGTCATTGCGAACGCAACTTCCACCGCAACTCTGGCCGTAGCACAAACACCACAGACTGGTCCGACAGCGACCAACATTCCGCCCGGCTCGAGGCCTTCTACATATACGCTGCAAAGTGGTGAATTTCCATATTGCATTGCTCGCCGTTTCAATGTAGACCCGGAGGAGTTGCTTGCCGCCAGTGGCTTGACCAGCGCCCAAGCAAATAATCTCTCTGCGGGAGAAGTTCTGACGATACCACAAACGGGCAACCCATTTCCGGGAAATCGCATGTTGCATAACCATCCTGATACCTACACTGTCGATTTCTCGTCTGAAACGATTTATGGTGTGGCCTGCTACTACGGGGACATCGCTCCTGAAGTGATCGCGCAAGCCAACGGCCTTTCAGCGAATGCAGCGCTGACCGCCGGGCAAAAGCTGACCATTCCGTAGAATATCGCAATGAAGATTCCAAAAGCCTGGGCTGTATGCTCAGGCTTTTGACTATCATGAGGTAATGCGATTGGTCAAAGGAAAACACCATGCCATTTGAACTCATCAGATCAGAGACGCTCCTGCAAGGGCGTACCTTCAAGGTCCGGCGCGATTATCTCAAAACACCTGAGGGTGCCGAAACAAAGCTTGAAATTGTTGAGCATGGTGGCTCAGTGGTATTGATTCCCATTGATAATGAGGGGAATCTGTGGTTTGTCCGCCAATACCGTCACGCCACGGGCAAGGACCTGCTCGAACTGCCGGCAGGCACCCGCGACGGCGATGAGCCTTTTGAGAACTGTGCAGCACGTGAAACCCGTGAAGAGACAGGCATGGAAGCAGGCACCCTCACCAAGGTGGGTGAGTTCTATCTGGCGCCCGGCTATTCAACCGAATTCATGGCAGTATTCCTGGCGACAGATATCAAGGACAACCCCCTCGATCCCGATGCAGACGAATTCCTGTCGGTTGAAAAAATCCCTGTGAGGAAAGCCCTTGAAATGGCTGAACGCGGCGAAGTGCCAGATGCCAAATCGCTGGCGGCCCTGTTCCTGGCAAAACCACACCTGGAGAAATACCTTGGCTGAGCCATTGATGGTCCTGATTGCAGGGCCTTATCGCTCAGGGACAGGCGATGACCCTGAAAAAATGGCGGCAAATGTCCATTTTATGGAATCGTTCGCCTTACCAATTTTTCGTCTGGGACATATTCCGGTTCTGGGCGAATGGCTTGCTCTTCCCCTGGTTCATCTGGCGGGATCCAAGCAGATTGGCGATGAAGCCTTCAATGAAATCTTCCATCCCATTGCAGAACGCCTGCTGAAAAAATGTGACGCGGTCTTGAGGGTGGGCGGAGACTCCAAAGGCGCCGATCTCATGGTAGCAGTGGCTCAAGAGCATAATTTGAAAGTGTATTATGCGCTGGAGGAAGTTCCAGGGATGGAACATTAGCATTTTTTCGTAGGGCAAACGCCGCCTGTTCAGCGCATGGAAGCGATTTCGATCGGCTCAATCCACTGCATTCGGGCTGACGCGTCTGCCTTTGGAGAAGTACTTAAAAAATGACTAAGTAGGTAGTCATGACACAAACAACAAATATTACTGCTGAATTTATCTGGACCTTTGACGAAATGCAAGCAATGCAAGAAGCTTTGGCTGTAATGGCTGTTACACCTAAAGCTAGTCGCTCAGGCTTTTCGTGGATAACCTATGTTCTTTTGCCTATAGCAATAGTCATAATGATTATGGACAATTCAACAAAATACAAGCTTCCTTCTATTGCTACTATAAAAGACAACCTTCCAGTGATTGGTATGTCTGTACTATTGGTCTTAGTGCTGTGGACCGTTTTTTCTTACGCTCAAAAGCACAATCTCAAACAAGCTTTTTTCCAAAGTCCAGATTACAACAAACGTATTTATGTAACTTTTGGGCCTGATGAAGTTGTGATTGCAAGCGAGGCATCTGAAACCAAACTTAAGTGGATAAGATTCATTGAAGTACGACGCACATCCAAAGGTTTCTGTTTTCTGCAATCTCCTCAAGCAGGACTGTGGATTCCTATCCATGCATTCAAGTCCACCGCTGATGTCGAGTCTCTTGCGGAACTGGCTCGCCGCTTAACACCCAAATTCACCATTAACTAATACCTAAAAGAGACAAATCAAGCGAAAAGTGGGAGTTACTCGAAGAGAAAGTACACACATCCGAATGCTCCTCTAAATATCTTTTTATTTCCCACCATTTCTGTCCAAAATATGACAACAGGCATGAGTATTTAAGTCATTCATAACTAACCGCATCCAGTCGACGGGGATAAACTTGTAAGGATAGAGAATTTCGTAGGTTTTACGCCTGTTTTCATAGGAGCCAGAAATGAAAAAACCAGTCATCATGATAGATGGCAATGAAGCCACAGCATCCGTTTCACACCGTCTGAGTGAAGTGATCGCGATCTACCCGATCACGCCCTCCTCCGGCATGGGTGAATTTGCGGATGAATGGTCAGCCAAAGGTAAGAAGAATCTTTGGGGCACGGTGCCCTTCGTCATTGAGATGCAATCCGAAGGCGGCGCGGCTGGTGCAGTCCACGGCGCGCTTCAAACGGGTGCACTCACCACGACCTTTACAGCGTCACAGGGTCTACTTTTGATGATCCCCAACATGTACAAGATCGCTGGCGAACTCACCAGCACCGTCTTTCATGTGGCGGCGCGCGCCATCGCTGCGCATGCCCTTTCGATCTATGGAGATCATCAGGATGTCATGGCTGTCCGCCAGACCGGTTGGGCTTTGCTTTCCTCCGGTTCCGTGCAGGAGGCTCATGACTTCGCCGCCATCGCGCAGGCAGCCACCCTCAAGGCGCGCGTCCCGTTCCTGCACTTCTTTGACGGGTTCCGCACCTCGCATGAAGTTAACAAGATTCTCCAGTTGACGGATGAAGAACTCCGCTCCCTGCTGGACGATGAGCTGATCCGCGCTCACCGGGCGCGTGCCCTCTCCCCGGAGCACCCGGTCCTACGCGGCTCCGCACAAAACCCCGATGTCTACTTCCAGATGCGTGAAGCGGTGAACCCCTACTACGCCGCAGTCCCAGGCATCACCCAGGAGGCTATGGATAAGTTCGCCCAAATCACCGGACGTCACTACAATCTGTTTGATTATTATGGTGACCCTGATGCTGAACGTGTGGTTGTGATCATGGGCTCTGGTGGCGAGACAGTAGTGGAGACTGTCAAATATCTCGCAGCAAAAGGTGAAAAAGTAGGCGCACTCTTAGTGAGACTGTACCGGCCATTCTCGGTGGAGCATTTTATCAAGGCATTACCAAAAAGCGTGAAGTCCATCGCCGTACTCGACCGTACCAAGGAACCCGGGGCCTCCGGTGAGCCCCTCTATTTGGATGTGGTCACTGCGCTGGTAGAAGCTGGAAGATCAAATGTCAAGGCGATCGGCGGACGCTATGGACTTTCCTCCAAGGAGTTCACGCCTGCGATGGTCAAAGCCACGCTTGATGAACTGCACAAGCCTCAGCCCAAGAATCACTTCACCGTGGGGATTAACGATGATGTTGCTCACACCAGCCTCGATTTTGATCCAACCTTCATGATCGAACCAGAAGATACTGTCAGTTGTGTGTTCTTCGGTCTCGGAGCTGATGGAACTGTGGGCGCGAACAAAAACTCGATCAAGATTATCGGTGAAGAAACAGATAACTTTGCGCAGGGCTATTTCTACTATGATTCGAAGAAATCAGGCACGGTGACGATGTCTCACCTGCGCTTTGGTCCGCAACCCATCCGGGCACCCTATCTCATCGAATTGAACCAGGCGAACTTTGTGGCCTGTCACCAGTTCTCGTTCCTTGAACGCGTGGACATGCTCAAGTACGCCAAGACAGGCGCCACCTTCCTGCTCAACAGCCTTTACGGTCCCGATGAAGTCTGGGACCAGCTCCCCGTTGAAGTTCAGAAGGACATCATCGAAAAGAAACTCAAATTCTACGTCATCAACGGTTACGAAGTCGCTGAAAAGACCGGCATGGGCGGGCGCATGAACACCATCATGCAGACAGCCTTCTTTGCTATCAGCGGGATCCTGCCGCGCGAAGCCGCCATCGCCGAGATCAAGCATTCCATCGAGAAGACCTACGGCAAGCGCGGCGAGGCCGTCGTGAAGAAAAACTTCGAGGCGGTAGACGCAACTATCGCAAATCTTCATGAGGTAAAAGTCCCAGCTAAGATCACGTCAAAAACGACGCGCCGGCTATCCGTCCCGAGTGAGGCGCCCGATTTCGTCCGCAATGTGCTCGGAGAGATCATTGGCGCCAACGGCGATAACATCCCTGTCTCTGCATTCCCGGTTGATGGCACCTTCCCCACCGGCACCACACAATGGGAGAAGCGCAACATCGCTCTGGAAATCCCCGTCTGGGATGAAAACATCTGCATCCAGTGCGGCAAGTGCGTGATGGTATGCCCGCACGCGGTCATCCGCCACAAAGTGTACGATGAGAAGCTGCTAGCGAGTGCTCCTGAAACGTTCAAGCACATGCCTTCGAAGTTCAAGGAGTTTTCTCAGGGCTATGCGTATACCGTACAGGTTGCACCCGAAGATTGCACGGGCTGTACCTTATGTGTGGAAGTCTGCCCGGTGAAAGATAAGACGCAGGTCGGGCGCAAGGCCATCAACATGGCTCCGCAACCGGCTCTGCGCGAACAGGAAGCCAAGAACTGGAACTTCTTCATGGAAATCCCGGACCTGGATCGCAAGCTGATCAACCCATCCACTATCAAGAATTCGCAATTGCTACGCCCGTTGTTTGAGTTTAGCGGTGCGTGCGCAGGATGCGGTGAAACACCCTATGTGAAACTGGTCTCGCAGCTGTTTGGCGACCGCGCTGTGATCGCCAATGCAACCGGTTGTTCCTCCATCTATGGCGGCAATCTTCCCACGACGCCCTGGGCGGTGGACTCCAAAGGACGCGGTCCTGCCTGGTCGAACTCACTGTTCGAAGATAACGCTGAGTTCGGTCTTGGGATGAGACTGACGATCGACAAGCAGGGCGAGTATGCCCGCGAATTACTAGCTTCGTTCGAAAAGGAACTCGGCCAGGAATTTATCGACTCTATCCTCCATGCCGACCAGGCTGACGAAGCGGGAATCGATGCGCAGCGTGAACGTGTTGCAGAACTCAAAAACAAGCTTGGCAAATCCGGTGACTCGCGTGCGAAGGATCTGGCCAGCCTGGCGGATAGCCTTGTCAGGAAATCCGTATGGATCATCGGCGGCGACGGCTGGGCCTACGACATCGGCTACGGCGGCCTTGATCACGTGATGGCCAGCGGACGCAACGTCAACATCCTTGTGCTTGATACCGAAGTGTATTCCAACACCGGTGGCCAGGCGAGCAAGGCCACGCCGCGCGCCGCAGTTGCGAAATTCGCCATGGGCGGCAAGGGATTGCCGAAGAAGGATCTCGGTCTGATCGCGATGTCCTACGGATATGTCTATGTAGCTCGTGTCGCCATGGGCGCCAACGACCAGCAAACCCTGCGCGCCTTGCTTGAGGCCGAATCTTACGATGGACCCTCGCTCGTCATCGCATACAGCCCCTGCATTGCGCACGGCTACGATATGGCGAAAAGTCTTGAGCAGGCAAAATTGGCAGTGCAGTCCGGGCACTGGCCCATGTATCGCTACGACCCGCGCCTGGCCGAACAGGGAAAAAATCCTCTCATCATTGAATCCAAGGAACCCAGCATCCCGATCTCGCAGTATGCCTATAACGAGACGCGCTACAAGATGCTCACACAACTGGATGAAGCCCGTGCCGAGCAATTGATGCAGGAAGCCCAACGCGATGCAAAGAGTCGCTGGACACTTTATCAACAGATGGCTGCCATGCATTATGGAAATGGCAACGGACATAAGGAGTAAGACATGACCGATCTTTCCACAACTTATCTTGGTCTGCGCCTAAAGAACCCACTCGTGGCCTCGGCCTCTCCCCTTTCCCAGAAGATCGACCGCGCGAAAAAACTGGAAGAGTCAGGCATCGCGGCTATCGTAATGTATTCACTCTTCGAGGAGCAGATCATTCACGAAAGCCTTGAGCTTGATCATTATTTGAATCGCGGCAGCGAGTCCTTTCCTGAGGCGCTGACATATTTGCCAGATGGCGGCTTGTATGCGATTCGGCCAGAAAAATATCTGGACCAGGTCACAGCACTCAAGAAGACCCTGAGCATACCCATCATCGGAAGTTTGAACGGCGTCTCGAAAGGCGGCTGGACAAGATACGCCCGCAAGATCGAAGAGGCAGGCGCGGATGCCCTGGAACTCAACATGTATTACGTCGCCGCGGATCCGGAGCTGACTTCCAGCGATATTGAAGAGACCCAGGTTGAACTCGTGGCGGAGGTGAAATCTGCCATCCGGATTCCACTGGCGGTGAAGATCAGTCCATTCATAACATCAATCCCCAATTTCGCGAAGCGACTGGTGGAGGCAGGTGCAGATGGTCTGGTGCTGTTCAACCGCTTCTACCAACCCGACTTTGACCTTGATGAATTAGAAGTCGTTCATAGCCTGGAGCTGAGTACGTCGGCGGATCTGCGTTTACCTCTGCGATGGATTTCCATCCTCCATGGAAAGGTCAAGGCGGACTTGGCCCTGACAAGTGGTGTTCATACCTCTCGTGATGTTCTAAAAGCAATGATGGCGGGCGCCCGGGTTGCAATGATGGCATCCGAGTTGCTCTGGGATGGTTCCATACAACGTGTCAACGAAATCCTGAATCATACCCAAACATGGATGGATGAACACGAATACCATTCGATCCAGCAAATGCAGGGCAGCATGAGCCAGAAGTCTGTTAAGGAACCGGCAGCCTTTGAAAGGGCAAATTACATGAAGGTGCTGAATTCATTCAGGACACTGCCCTGAGAGATTCTGTAGTGAAAACCAAAAAGGCCCTCCAATGCGTGAGGGCCTTTTTAATTCAAACACAGAACTATGGCAATTACTCTTCTACAGGAGCGGGAGCGCTGGTCTTGCGCTGCCGAAAAGTGATACGGGCGCGCGTCAGATCATAGGGAGACATTTCCATGGCCACCCGATCGCCCAGCAGGATGCGAATATAATGCTTTCGCATTTTGCCGGAAAGATAGGCCAGCACTTCATGCCCATTATCCAGACGAACGCGGAACTGCGTGCCAGGCAGCGCTTCAACGACTACACCTTCTGCGCGAATCTTATCTTCTTCTTTTGCCATAAGTCCTCTTCCTGCTATTCAGCTTCGCGGGTCGGCGTACGGCGTTTGCCGCGACGAATAGCCTTCTTCTTTTCCATGCGGCGCTGTTCGCTCTTGGAGACGAACCAGCGTTTGCGGCGAACCGTGCTCAACACGCCACTCTTTACGACCTTCTTGCGAAAGCGTTTGAGCAGAGAGTCTTGAGATTCGCCGTTGCGCAAATTTACAGATGCCAAAACAAGTCACCTCCTTTCCGCATGGAAATAAACAACAAAAAACCTCGGTCGATGCGCAGGCTCGGACCGAGGACTTCTTCAAGCAATCAGAAACGACAAATGATCACATGATCAAAAAGAACGCTTCAAACTCCTCTTTTGTAAATCGGGCTGTTGTGAGTCCGCTGATCGAACCTGCAATCAGGATTATACATGATTCATGCGTGGCTGAACAGAGCACACGCGCTGTTAAAAAGAAAAGCCCCTTGGCAATGACCTACTCTCCCAGGAGGTCGCCCTCCAAGTACCATCGGCGCTGACGGACTTAACTGCCGGGTTCGGGATGTTACCGGGTGTACCCCCGTCGCTCCAATCACCAAGGGACTAATTCACGAATTGGTCCTGAACAGTAACTGATAAGATTTCTTGTGCGAAGAGTAATAAGTTCTCCACATCACGGGATTCAGCCCTCGACCATTAGTACAACTTAGCTCAACACATTACTGCGCTTACACTTGTTGCCTATATAGCAGGTGGTCTACCTGCGGTCTTACTCCATTAACTGGATTACAGGGATCTAATCTTGAGGCGAGTTTCCCACTTAGATGCTTTCAGCGGTTATCTCTGCCCGACGTAGCTACCCAGCAATGCCGTTGGCACGACAACTGGCACACCAGAGGTCAGTCCACTCCGGTCCTCTCGTACTAGGAGCAGCTCCTCTCAAATCCCTTACGCCCACAGCGGATAGAGACCGACCTGTCTCACGACGGTCTGAACCCAGCTCGCGTACCGCTTTAACGGGCGAACAGCCCGACCCTTGGGACCTTGTCCAGCCCCAGGATGCGATGAGCCGACATCGAGGTGCCGAGCGAGGTCGTCGATGTGAACTCTTGGACCTCACCAGCCTGTTATCCCCGGGGTAGCTTTTATCCGGTAAGCCACGGCCCTTCCACTCGGTACCGTGGGATCACTAAGCCCGACTTTCGTCTCTGCTCGACGCGTGGGTCTTGCAGTCAAGCTCCCTTGTGCCTTTACACTCTGCGGCTGGTTTCCATTCAGCCTGAGGGAACCTTTGGGCGCCTCCGCTACCTTTTAGGAGGCGACCGCCCCAGTCAAACTGCCCACCTGGCACGGTCCCCCCACCCGATGCGGGTTGGGGGTTAGGGTCTAAGCATGATCAGGGTGGTATTTCACTGGCGGCTCCACCGAGGCTAGCGCCCCAGCTTCAAAGCCTCCCACCTATTCTACACAAATCATACCCAAACACAATGCCAAGTTGCAGTAAAGCTCCACGGGGTCTTTTTGTCCTGCTGCGGGAAAGACGCATCTTCACGCCTATTTCAATTTCACCGGGTCCTTCGTTGAGACAGTGCTCTAGTTGTTACACCGTTCGTGCGGG
>DASTOH010000235.1:0-11745 GCA_035720235.1 Anaerolineales bacterium
CAGCGGCGATGAAAGACATATTGCCTGCCGGAGTTTTTCCTGTATACTGATTCGCAGAGGAACCTCCATGAAACCAAATGCAAGCGACCCTCCAGGCGACAGAGCAAGGTTATCACTTTGGGACAGGGTGAATCAGGACCCACGCTTCCTGTCGGCAAAACGCCCCATACAGGCGAGATTTGGCCTGCCCCTGCCTTATGATATTCGTCTCGATTACCAGCGCTGGCTGGAGTGGCAGGGGAGAGCAGGGAGGCCCAGCGCGCGGAAAGCGAATCGGCGAAGAGCCTTCGCAAAGGATATCCATGAGCTGTTCAAGAAGTTCGAAGTGCCTGAAGCCTGGCATATCGATTTCCTTGCTGAGATTGCTGGCACTCCCTCTGATGCCTTCAGCGAGGCTGGGAACCTGAGAATCAATTATTACCAGGCTGAGAACGGGGACCTGAAATGGGAATGCATCATCACGCCGGAAACAGACCTGACAAACCCTGCGGTACTGAAGTTCATTCAGGGCCAGCAGAAGGAATTCTCAGACCCACCGCCCAGACCAGCCAGTACACAAGCTGGCTCGCGCAAATTGGACTGGCGTCCGCTGTATGAGTGGCACCAGCGTTATCCGTTGTTCAGCATTGAGGAGATCGCGGAAAAGATCGAATATCCGCCCGAAACGGTGAGGCGGAAGTTTAGAGAGCTGCGAGGGAATGACTGACTCTTTCACCTTACGCACCCACGCTCGCAGGCGGTCTACCCTGAAGGTACCATGTGCGACCGCCGTTTGTTGCTGGCGTAGTCTAAGGAGGATCAAGGAATCTCACTTCTTTACCAGGAGATTGCTTCGCAGCTTGCGCTCGCAATGACATCGAGAGATCTTACGGCTCCCACTGGTAATGGATCAGTGAAAAGAGCGTTGGTACGCCCTGCATGTATTCAACGCCGACCGTCCAGGCTCGCCAATCCAGCCCACCATATTGTTCTGAACCCTTCTTATAGAACGTGTAGTAATTGATGTTGGAATATTCGGGCGGCCAGGGCTCCAGCGAGAAAGTGGCCAGGTCGAGCGTATCGTTGCAGTGCAGGGTATAGTTGGCTCTCAATACTTCCTGCAATTTCGGTAAGAGCTGCGCTTTGAAGGTCCCTGAGGTTTCCTCGCCGCTCCCAGGAGCGGGCCCCCAATTCGCTATATAGTCCGATTGAAAGACCCAGGCTGCCTCCTCTGGCGTGTAGTTTGCCACGTTGCCATAGCGCCAGAGACGCACATCTAAACCGTGAGCCGGGCTGACCAGCAAACCGAGTAGTTCACCGTTCGAGTTAAGCATGGCGGTTTTAAACTCGCCCAACAAGGTGTTCACGTTTGCGTCTAAACAGAAGCTGGATGAAGCGACCTGCTCGGTGAGAAACCTGGAATTGACCCAGCCGTTTCCGCGCGGGCTCTGGATCTCCACCCAGGAATCATCGCCATCCGACCTGGAGGCTGGCCCGGTGCGCCTCACATCCTTCACTGTGGGCGGGAGTGTGCCCGCGATGTCATTCGCCACACCGGGACCGGTGCGGATGTTGAGCACGTCCCCGGGACTGACGAGGATAACGGCATAGGGATTGTTCAGGCTCGTAACCGGCGGCTGGGAGGTGGCTGTGGCCTTGACTGCCGTGGGAGCAATCGCCAGAGTAGCTGTGATGGTGGGCTGTCCAACCACCGAGGTCGCGGTATGTACTGGGATGGTAGCCGAAGGTGGGATGAGAGTTGGGATGTCCGTTGGCGGAAAACTCGTGGTTGGAGTCGGCTCTATCGTCTGCAGTTGGGCGACACAGGCCATGATGGCAAGGGTTTGCATGATAAGGATGGTTCGTATTTTCATGATCTACTCCGGTATGCACTGCTCGTATGAAGCACTGGCAATCCACGTGACAAAATCGCTGCGCCGGTTTGGGGCGCGGCGTGGCTTGAAACGAATAGATGTTGGCAGGTTACCCACCTCCGTTTCACTTCGGGGGCGCTTCGCGGCAAACCTGCCCTACAATATAGACGTACAGACATGAATTTTCGTGCCGGGGTATTGTCTACAAGACCAACTACAAATGAAATCCGATCATGCCTCTGCTTCGTATCTTTCTCTAGATGTATATGCCCTTGCATATGCATCACCAGGTTGTCACTTGAAGTAAAACAACAGATAGATCGCCTTGCTCCGCCCAGAACATTGCTGGAGGTAAGTGGCAACCTGGATTCCATCTGCCCTCTGAGGAGAAGTCTCTCAGATGGATTTGCTTTCCCAGTGAAAGGAGTAAACAGCATGTATCGAAGGAAGCTGAGCAATCTGATGGTCTTCGCGTCGTTGGTGCTTGTACTCGCCCTGGCGGCCTCACCCGTTTCGGCGGCGCGAGATCGAAAGCCTCCCACCACGCCCACCAACCTGGCGGTGACAGGCATGACCGCGTACACAGTGTCGCTGTCATGGAACCCCTCCACCGATAATTCCGGTAGCGTCACCTATATCATCTGTTGCGCCAACGTGAGCAGTGAAACGTTCCCCGGCCCGGCTTCCAGCCGGGTGTACCGGGCCGGGCTGGAGGCAGGTCGCACCTTTACCTTACGAATCATTGCAAAGGATGCCGCGGGCAACTATTCAGGCTATAGCAATTCAGTGACCTTTACACTGCCCCGTGATAGCACTCCACCAACCCAGCCAACCGTCTCGGTGACAGACGTGGGCCCCACGCACGTCTCGCTGGCGTGGTCTTCTGTGGAGGATGGTCCGAACGTCTGGTTCAATGTTTATATGAATGGCAGCGTAGTGCGGTCGGGAGTGAGGGATACTTCCGGCACGTTTGGACCGCTCCAGCCCGAGACCTCCTATACCTTCACGGTCCGCGCTTTTGACTTTGGCGGGAACAGTTCGCCGCTGAGCGATCCCGTGACCGTGACGACGGAGGCCCGCGACACCACCGACACCACGCCTCCCACCACGCCAGCCAACTTCACTGATAATGGCATGTCCTTTGCAGATGGTGAAACGTGGTTATTCTGGCAGCAATCCACCGACAACGTCGACCCACAGCCTATCATCCGCTATGATGTCTATGTAAATGGCGTGCTCGATCACAGCCTGATGGGTTATGGGAGCACCGTCGTCTATGGCAACGCCGGTGTGTTCAACACCTACCAGGTCATCGCCGTGGATTCGGCCGGTAACCAATCCGCTCCCGCCACGCTGACAACCTGTGCCGGCACACTTATTTCTGGCGAATGTCACTAACATAGCTCGTAGGGCGGGTTTGTCGCGGAGTGGGCAACCCGCCACGATTTCCAAATCTGAATCTGTCACGGGGCAAGCGGGACCTACGACAAATTACAATACCGCCCGATGAACTTCTTTGTTCATCGGGCGGTTTGGTACCAAATATTCTTGATACTTCCCAGTCCATCACTCTGGCGAAAGCAGACTTCCGAGATAGAGAAACCCGAAATAGATCAAAACAGACAGAGCCACCACAAGGACAACGATGATGACGCCGAGAACCGCCCGCCCGATCTTTGTCCAAGTCCATTTTCTGGTGATCACGTTACCCAGAGTGATGATCGAAAGATGAGCCAGGAGGGTAAGCAGGATGGCCATCGCGCCCGACCTGCTCATTTGCGTGCCCAGCGTGGTGAAATCGATCCCCACATTTGGAGTATCCAACTCGATGAACACGATTCCCAGGGTCACCAGGATCAACTCCAATAGATAGATCCAGCTGATGAACCTTCCAAAGAGCAATCCGGGCACGCTCTGGGAAATGGCGAAGGAAATAAACGTAAAGAAGAGGCTTCCCACACGGGTGGAGATGCCGGCGGGTTCGGAAAGGAGTGGATATCTTGTACTCAAGCCTCCCATTAGTTTGCCCAACACCCTCGTGGAGCGGGCGATCACTTTCAAGGTCGGCTCGGCTGGGAAATTCGGATCGACCAGGTAATCGCTGGCGAACGTATCGGTGAGATGGGTGGTATCGCGCGTCAGGCGTTGGGTTGCCTCCTGGAGTTGCTGCGGTGTAAGAGTGCTGGTGCCAAAAAGCGCCTCATGCACAACCTTCTTGTCGCTGCCCAGCCAGAAATCGTCCAAAATGGCGTTATGCGCTTCCCGAATAAACTGCTTGCGCATCTCATCATCCTCGCCCTTGGGCCATACCGCGTTGATCAGGCACTCGGCCCCGTCCAGGCGTCCCCATAGCATGTCGTTCTCACGCCATTTGGCGTTGAAGAAGGCGCCAAAGTTCCCCAGCTTTGTCCCCAGAAGTTTTGTATGGCTCAGGCTCCTGGGCCTCAGGCTGTCTGCGTCTTCGGGGCTGATGCGGATGATCTCCACCTCATCCGACTCTCCAACGCTGGTCCCGTAGGTCACGGGATACGTGAGCATATCGAAGTACTCGAAATGTTCATGATAATACATCAGGCATTTCCGAACGGATTCGAGAGCCGACTGCACTTCCTTGAGCAGATCGTTTTCCTCGCCGGGTTTGGTTGGCGGATTCAAAGCCGCCTCCACCCCGTCTGAGAGTTGGCTGAGCGCAGCGCGAACCAGCCCTTTCTGTTTGGGTTTTGCCTCCTGGTGGGAAAGGACCAGGCTCAACTCCTCCAGGCGGTTGAGAGCCTCGTGGAAAGATTTCTCCTGTTCAGGCTTCATTGCGCTATTCCCAGCCTGCGCAGCGGATAGCCTGCAGAGCTCCTCCAGTCGCTCCGTTCCATCCTGGCTTCTGGTTTCCAGCAAGTTCTTCAAGCCGTTGAGGGCCGATTTATAGGCCTCCCGGTTTGGATCCGGGCTGCTGTCTTTTGCCACCAGGTTTCGGCTCCGCATGGCGCGATTCCGGCCCCGAAACTCGACGTAGGCCTCATTGAGCTTTTTCTTGACCCACATCAACGCGGACCGATAATGCTCGCGGTTGCCTTCATCCACTGCCCAGTTGCCGTCGCTATGATCCAGAATGCTTTTCGATCTGGAACCCGGCGCAGCAAAGTTGTTACTGCCCAGGTCCTTGAGCAGCGCATCGATCAACGCGCGCAGATAATGCAGCCGCCGTAGCCGCCAGGTCGTATCCAGCCGGAACAGGAGCTCGTTTTCTGATTTCCGTTTGGTCCGGTTCGAATCCGGCTCCTTGGAACTCACCTTGTAATAGCTGCGCCGCCAGGCCTGCAGCAAGGTATACAGGTCTTTGGCCTGCGGGCTGTCCTCTTTCCAACCCATGCCCCGCACGATCATCTCTGAAAGATTTTGAAGTACTTCATTCACGCGCAGCTGGTGATAGATCAGATAGCCTGGACCATAGGACTTGACCTGCTCATCCAGGTACTCCTCCCGCCAGTTGCGCGAGGGTTCCCAGGGTTTGAGGGAGACCTGCTGGGAAACCGTCTCGATATTCTGGATGACGGAACGGACATTTTGTATGAGTCCGTTCCGCTCACTGACCAACTGCAGGTCCTCACGAATGGTTTCATAGCGCGGCAGCGTGAGCAGCGCCATCAGCACATTGGCAATGGCATCCGGCGGCTCGGGTTTGCCCTGCTTTTCCTTGATGCGCTCAGGCGCCGGCTCGATGTAGACCAGCTTGCGATCCACGGGCAGGTCGGCACGGCGGCGGTTCAGCGCGGCTGTCGCATAACTGAACGGTTTGTTATCCAGGTAGCCGCCATCTCCGAAGGCCAGATCCGGGAAGTGCTCGGCCTCGTAATCGCTGTAAAAGCGGGACCAGGCCTGGGGCTGGTATGAATAATCGTTGAAGAGCCCGCTCTGCAGCAGGCTTTTGAGGTCCTGCAGCCGTATAGGTTCAAACGCGAATGGGAACGAGGAGGTGCTGCGGGCAGCGAACGCCAGGAACGGGTCATTCACCTTCCGGAAGTCGTTGAGCGGTTCCTCTTTTCGGGTGAGGTCGTCTATTCCGATCGCTTCTGAAGTGGCATATTGAAAGTGGAACACATTGCGGAACCGGCGTTCCCGAGGCGATGCTCCGCCTGAGGCCCGCACGGGCAGATCCAGCCCTTGCAGATCGGTGGCAGTGATAAACAGGTCAAGCTCGTCCGCGTACGGAGAGAAATCGGCTTCGGACGTGCTGCCCTTCTGCATCCCCTGCAGCGCGATCAACAACTGGCAATACATCCGCTGGCTGTTCAGCAGCGAAGCGGGCTTGTCCGGCACGACCAAACCGTCCAGGTTCTTTAGGGATTCCTTATCGTTGATGAGCAGCCCAATATCGCCTTCCTTGATCCACAGCTCCTTAAGCTGGTCGATCTGCTGGTCGTTGGCGAGGGCTTTTGCCAGATAGACGGCATTGATCCCACCAGCAGACGTCCCCGAAAGGATATCAACCACAAACCGGGCTTGAAGGTGTTCGCCCAGTCTGCGATAGACCTCCTCCACCCCCTTCACATTCGGCAGGTGATAATCGCCTGCGGCACTACCGCGCGCCCGGGCCGTGGCACGGACCATACTCATCAGCTCCTGGGTGACACCATTGATATAGATCGCCAGCGATACACCCCCATACATCACCACTGCAAAACGGACTTCTTTTTCCGGCTGGATGGTCATGCTGCTTCCTCCTCTCCTGTAGATCAATGCTTGTATTGTACAGATTTAGGAACGAAAAATCAACCAAGAGGTTCTGACTTTCGGACAGGAATTTGGACATTTTCATTTTGCCACGGATTAGCACAGATTGGCACTGATCTTTTTCCATTTGTTTTCCAGGAGAATTCGTGAAACTTGCCGAAGTTCCAGAAGTATCCATGGCTAACAACCCCATTGTCCAAACCCTCGCCTCGACTTCAAACAGTTTTTACGGCTCCGTAGAAGCACATCCCTCATCCAGGATGTTACGGATGAGGGATGCGTATTACAGAGCACGAACGCTCAGGACCTAGTTGCAGCCCGGCAATTTGAAACTGGCAATGCGCGTCTGCCAGCCAGAGGCACTGGTAGCCTGGCCCGCGGCGGTATAGTATTCGTTGACGTACCAGAACGTACAGTCGTCGACCGGGTCGATGGTCATGGCGGTATAGTCACCCCAGCGTGAGTTGAAGGCCGTCTGAACACCTGAACCATTCATGATGATGCCTTCCCCGAGAGTCATCTGTCCCAATGGATCTCCGGCCAGCCGGCCGGTGTAACGGATGCCCGGAAATACGTCTGTGCCATTGACAACACTGTAGCCGACCGCCAGGTTGCCATTCTTATCCTGCGCGATACTGCCCATCCAGCGGTGCACGCCATCGTTCGGTGCAAAGGTTCCCTGCTGGTAGAGCGAATAGGCGCCAGCGGTCCGCCGGATCTCGTACCAGCGTACGCCGGCTATGCCCGGTAACGCCTCCACAGACTGGTTGGCCACCAGTGTCTCGTATGTTCCAAAGTTGCGGTATGCCAGCCGCCAGGTGGGCCGCTGCCGATAGGACAGGATATCCAGCTTCCAATTGGGATTCGAGAGCCCCGGTTGTGGCAGGCAATCGCGCGAGGTCGGCGCGCACGGGAAGATCGAGTCAAACTCGGCCACCGGTAGTTGAGCCTTGAGAGTGATCGAAGCGGTGGGCGTCGAACGCCATCTCACATTGAGTTCCCAGATGTTGAGGGCATCGAAGGATGCCCCGTAGAAAGCACCATTATCCTGTGTTCCTACGATCGGCGCGGGCGCATCGCCGCCCGGCTTTTGCTTGCCATCGATATCGGCTGGCAGCAGGCCGTCACCGACCAGAGGCAGGATGGCGGGGTCATTTCCATCCAGGAAGAAGCTGACAACCCGAGCATTCGGATCACCATGAATCATCTTGTTACGCTCGAGCCCGTACACGCCGATGCCATATTCAACGGTCGGCCCGAACTCGCGCGTCGTAATCACATACGAGTGGCTCCAGACCCCGTACTTCGGATAATCCGGGAAGTTGAATCCGGTCGTGAAGGCATAGCGGAAATAAGCACCGGTCGGGTCGCCCGTCTGTGAGATCGCCACACAGTTGTAGAAGGGTAAAGAGGGATCGTCGAGACCGCGCGTCGTGAACTGGGAGAGGATCCAGCGATCCGCGAATTGATCGTACACCACGATCGGGTCGCCGGAGGGATCGGTGCAATCTGGGATGGCAAAACCGGCCCAGAGTGTGCCGGTATCCACAGGACCCAATAACAGATTGCCCTGCTTATCGTATACCGCGAACACGAGGTTTACCATTTCGACGTAGTGATTGGGACCCACCTCGCCATTCGGATCCGGCGGGTTCACGCGGAACCCGAATACGTCGAAGTTATCCTGGTTGCTCAGACCTTCAAAATTTGCCAGTGGAGCTGAGATGGCCAGGGAGGTTGACTTCGAGGGCAGGCTTGATTGAATGGCTCCATCACCTGAGAAACCACTGTCGAGGCCATCCGCTCCGCGGTCAGGTCGTATTTCTTTTTCTTCCTGAGACTGGGGAGCCTTGGCCGGTTTGGGTTTCAGGTCGCGCAAGGCGGGCGATCGATCGAAGGCGGCGGGTGTTGAGAATTTCGGGGTCGGGGACTGGAAGGCCGGGCTGGCCGAAACGACCTCATGTGGTGCAGCGGCGGCTGGGAACATGCCCAGGAGACTGAAGATCATGATGAGAGTTGCAGAGATTGAAAGGACATTCTTGGTTTTCACTGTTTGCTCCTCAAGAAATTCTTAAAACTGGTTTTGTACTTCTCATCTGTGCAGACTGCATAGACAATTGTTAGATTTGGCAGGCACCTCCTTTCATGGATCGCGCATCGTCATTTCAGACCCTTATGCTGATTGTATAAAAATCCCAGCTGCAATGCAAGTCCTGATTCCCAAGCGTGGATGATAGAGAGAGAATCTACACTTTGGTTACGCATACTTTATGTCTTTCTCAGCCTGTATACGGGAGTCTCCTGAATCAGAATAGGCAGAAGCCCTATTGAAGCGCCGATGGCCTTCCTTTATAGTCAGAGTCGCTTGAAAGGAGCAAGAGAAAAATGACATACAAAAAGTTACTGGGGCTTCTCTCAGTAGTAGTCCTGACCCTGACGGCCTGCGCGCCGTCCGCGGCCCAACCCACAGCCACTTTGCCAGTTGAAACGGAACCGGCAACGGGCGCGGCAACTGAAGCGGAAGCTATGGCAACCGACGCAGCTGGTGAAACGCAACCGGCAACTGTGGCGGCCGGTGAAACGCCTACAGAAGCCGTACCTGTCACGGGTACAGGAACCGTGAGCGTCAGTGAGTCGGCGGACTTTGGCCCGATCCTGGTGAATAGTGAAGGATTTTCGCTGTACCTGTTTATGAAGGATACACAGAACAGTGGTACGAGCACCTGCACGGATGCGGACGGTTGTACTGCCGAATGGCCGCCACTCGTCACTGCTGCCGATGCCGTCGCGGGTGAAGGTGTGGACGCAACCCTGCTGGGCACGATCACACGTGACGATGGTACGCTCCAGGTCACCTACAATGGCTGGCCGCTCTACCTTTTCGCGGGAGACACCGCAGCCGGCGATACGAACGGTCAGGGCCTGGATGAATTTGGTGGTCTTTGGTTCCTGGTTTCACCTGCGGGAGAAGCCATCCAACAATAACGACACATCCTTGTTATAGCAAAATAGACCTGGGCGGGGTACATACCCCGCCCAGGTCTATTTAATCCTGCCTGGGCAAAACAGACAACCCAATCCATTGGGGATATTTCGCGGAAGCGTAGGAGGTCTTGCAATGAATTTAATCTTCTGAAGCCACATATATTCAGTATGATTCTGGTCATGTCGACTGCGATGAAAATCGCTTGTGAGATTCACGCCTGACCATGAACTACCTGTTATCCAACCGATCCACCAGCTCGCTGCAGACGCTGAGCAAAGAAACCTGGTCCAGGATCTTGAGTCTCGCCCGGTTTTATGGCTGGCAGCCCATGGGAACACTGCCTCCATTCATCCATAACTTGCGAAAGCCAAGCTACACAGATGGGGCGAATGGCGTCTGGGATGGCACGTACTTGCGCAACGAAGGTCAGGTTGTGCGGACGGAGGATGCCCTGGCGCTGGCAGGTGCTCTTCAAGCATCGCTGGACGATATCCCCGATGTAAACCCTGATAGAGAGTTAACCATGGAAGACGACCTTCCCGAATGGTTTTCCCCGGCAGAAAAAGCCATCATTCGTGATGGGCTCGAAGAGCACAAGGAAACACCCCTGGGAATTCTGCCCTTTGAATATTTCGCGGGTGATGGAAAACAAAACCTCCTTGATTTCATCCGTTTCTGCATGTTGGGAGAATTTGTCATCTCATGAATGCAGGGCGGTGAGAATACTGAGCTGTAGGGCGGATCAATGCACAATGGCCGGATTATCAAGAGCGCGTTGGTCAGAGTGGAGGCATCTTCCGACTTTTGCAAATCTGTGAAGAAGATAATCTGGCATTCGTGACAATTAGTACTATCTGGGCTCCCCCGATTCTTTAGAATGAAAGTAGTCAAAAATACCTAATTTAGCCGATTCCATGTTTTCATTCAAGCAGGTTTCGGACAATATAGATTGCCAACCGGTCAATCTTCTTCACAAGGAGGTCAGAATGGATATTAAATCAGGTCTCGATCAAGCCGCGCCCGAGAAAGATGAAGTTCAACGAACGGAACACGCGAATGCCCCGTCAGCGCGCGCCAAACTATCTCGCCGCGATTTTCTGGGCTTGGCAGCTGTTTCAGCCGCGGCGGTGGCGGCGAGCCGTGTACCAGGCTTAGGCTTCGCGCGAGGCGGGGAAAGGGGAACAACCACCCGTTATCCACTGCGAATTCCCCCTTTAGCTGCTCCCGGCAATTTCAACCTTACGGCTGCGTCAGCTACGGTTGATGTCGGTGGTCAGTCCTCATCCGTGCTGGCTTACAATGGTTCCTTTCCGGGGCCAACATTTATAGCGAATAAAGGCGACAGTGCAAACATCCAGTTCACGAACGGGCTGTCAGAAGGGACAACGGTTCACTGGCACGGTATGATCGTTCCCACGGCCGCCGATGGTCAGCCACAGGACCTGGTCGCTCCTGGGGCGAGCTACGCATACCAATTTCCCATCGTGCAGCGCGCCTGCTTGAATTGGTATCATCCACACCCGCATATGGAAACGGGCAAGCAAGTCGTTCTGGGTTTGGCAGGGGCTTTCATTATCAATGACGCGGAAGAAGCTGCGCTTGGTCTTCCGTCTGGTGCGTATGAGGTGCCACTCATCGTGCGCGACGCAAACTTTAACAGCGCTGGAAATCTGATCTACAACCCAACCTCATCCGGCTTTCTCGCCAAGAATCCCATGGTCAACGGCACCCGCAATCCGAAGCTGGATGTGGATACTGCCCTGTACCGCTTCCGCGTGCTCAACGGCGCAAGCGCCCGACTCTTCAAGCTGGCTCTGAGTAACGGAGCGCCATTTCACCTCATTGGCAATGATGGTGGCCTGCTTGCAACAGCGGTCCAGGTCAACCAGATCGAGTTCAGCCCGGGCGAACGGTTGGATGTTCTGGTAGATTTCCGTGGGTTGGCGGTTGGTACAAAGGTGAATCTGCAAGATGTCAACACGGGCTGGATCCTGCTTGAGTTCAACGTGACGAGAGCCGTTACTGACAGTCACACGATCCCAACAGCGCTATCTACGATTACCCCACTCTCCAACCCGGTGACCACGCGGACCTTCAGCTTCGACGGGATGACCCGCATCAACGGCAAGGAGTATGACCACAACCGCATCGACTTCCAGGTGCCCTTTGGCCAGACGGAGC